>JAIXPH010000045.1 GCA_027486345.1 Paracoccaceae bacterium | reverse complement strand
TCGCGGCGGATCAGGCGGGCAACGCCACCTTCGCCGCCGCCACACGGGTCTCGCGCAGCTTTGCCGTGGACAAGACGGCGCAAGCGATCACCTTCGCCAATCCGGGCCCGCAGGTGCTGGGGACCAGCCCGACGCTGGTGGCGACGGCGGACTCGGGGCTGGCGGTCAGCTTCACGAGCCTCAGCCCGGCGATCTGCACCATCACCCCGGCGGGCGCGCTGACGCTGGTCGCGGCGGGCACCTGTGAGGTTCAGGCCGACCAACCCGGCAACGCTACTTTCGGTCCGGCGCTCCCGGTGACCCAACGCTTTGCGGTCGATCAGATGGGCCAGACCATCACGTTCCTTGATCCCGTTCCGGAGCCGGGCAAGGCCGCGTTCGTGGCGGGGGATCAGGTGACCTTGTCGGCCACGGCCTCCTCCGGCCTGCCGGTTGCCTTTACCGGGCTGACCCCCGAAACCTGCGCCGTGTCGGCCGAAGGGGTGCTGCGCTTCGTCAAGCCGGGGCCGTGCAGCGTGGCCGCAGATCAGGCGGGAACGGCGGCCATTCAGGCGGCGGCCCGTGTGACCAAGACCATCCAGGTGGGCGGTGTCGATCCTGCGGTCGAGGTTGATCTAGTGACGAAGATGCAGACGGCGCGGGCCCGGGCCTTGGTGCTGAACCAGCCCGACCTCACCAGCCTGCTGGAGGGCGGTGCCCCGGACTCCACGGCGCTGACGGTGTCCTCCAAGGGGGCGACTGTCGATCTGATCCGCGTGGGCGGGCCGGTTTGGCTGCGCCTGTCCGGCAGCCTGACCGAACAGACGGGCGGGATGCGCGACCATTACGCCCAGTTCAGTTTCGGCACGCATGCCTATCTGGGTCCGCAGACCATTCTGGGCCTGATGGGCACGCTGGACACCATGCGCCTGAGCGACCCGCTGGGCCGCACCGAGGGTGAGGGGTGGCTGATCGGGCCCTATCTTGTGACACGGCTTGGTGACTCCCAGTTGGTGTTCGAGATGCGGGCGCTTGGCGGGCAGACGCAGGACCGTGTGGCGCAGCAGGGCCAAACCGCCGCGACCGTGACCGGTGAACGCAGCCTGCTGATGGCCAAGCTGAGCGGGGCCTATGCGCTGAACCCGCAGTTGACGCTCACCCCGTCGATGTCCATCGCTGCGGTCAAGCAGGCGAACGCGGCCTATCTCGCAGCCGGTGGGACGCCCATCGCTGCGGTGGAAACCACCTATCGTGAGCAGACCATGGGACTGGGCGTGGAATATGCCACGTCGAACGCCAATGGTCCCCTGACGCTGAGTGGCGGTCTTGGCTGGTTCGGCAGCGAGGATGCGATGAACGGGGCGGGTCAAGGTCTGAGCTACAACCTGGGCATCGCACAGGACTTTGGCCCAGATGCGAACCTCAATCTCGATCTGACCGGCCAGCGCGATTTTGACAACAAGATCGACCGGATCGGGGTCTCCTTGAGCTTCCAGGCGGAGTTCTAAGCCGCCCCTGACCGATGCAACCCCCATCAATTATCCCGCCGCCGGACCGATCCGGCGGCGGGATTGGTCTTGGCAAGAGCGCGCGTGAGACGGGCCGCTGCACGCCGCTGTCACAGCCGTTCCGGGGACACGGGACCGCCCGAAATGGCCCGCGCCGCGCCGGACACCGAAGCGGTCAGGAATCTCTTGGCGGCTTGATTTCACTGATTGACGGAATCGCGCGAAGGCCCCAACATTCCCTTTATGGTTGTATAAAATAAACCATAAATTGTATTCATTCGTGTGTGTGACGTGGGGGCGCTGTGCGTGATGAAACTGCAAAGTCATGATATCACGACAGAATTCCTACAGCATTGTGATCGTCTTGGGCATGACCGTGCCAAGGCGCAATCGGCCGACGGCGATCTGCGTTACAGTTTGGTCCCGGACATCGACACCTACCGCAGTTTTCTGGGCTCCTCTGCCGAACAGCGCGCGGCGCGGGTGGCGGAGTTCTTCAATCCGCCCATCCGCATGCGGTCGCGTCTGGGGCAAGGTCTGCATGACCGGGGCGAAGCGGCGGTTTTCGCGGTCCATGACCTGTCCGAAGATGATCGTGCCGCCCTTGCGATCCATCTGCCCTTGCACATGCGGACGCAGTCCATCGCCCATGTCTCCGTCCCTGCCGGGCAATGCTGGGATGTGTCCGTGCGCGGGGATGAGATCTGGGGTCTGGATGAGATGGAGGAGCTTTACAGCACGCTCAACATCGGCACCCTCGTTCTGGAACCGGGCGCGTCGCTAGTGGTGCGTGGCAATGTCTTCGTGATGCTCTGCCAGCACCTGATCGTGCAGGAGCCACGGGCCGCCTACCAGATCGGCATCCTGCCCACACCCTATTCGGTGGATTACGGCTCTGGCCCGATGCGCGGCGCGGATGGTGGCCATGGTGCCGATGGCGGCACCGGACGGGACGGAACACCCCTTCAGACCGTTGAAACCTTTGTCGGCCCGCGATTGCGCGCGCCGTTGCAACCGGGGCAGTTGGATGGACAGCCCGGGGGGGATGGCGCGGCGGGCGGCCGGGGCGGGCATGGCCGCAATGGCGGGATGAGCAAGCTGGCCGAACTCACCCTGCGGCACGTGACCGGACATCTGACGGTCTTCGCGCAGGCCGGGCAGGGCGGCGATGGCGGTGATGGCGGCAACGGTGGCCTTGGCGGCGACGGGGGCGCGGCCATGCCCGGAGGCCGGCTGTTCGAGGGTGAGATCCCGCCGGGGCGCCCCGGCGACGGCGGACGCGGCGGCGCGGGGGGGGATGGTGGATCGGCCGGCAATGGCGGCCTTGCGTCCAATATATACATCTCCGTGCCGGAAACGGCGGTGTCGCAGGTGAGCTGCCATGCTCTGCCCTCTGAACCGGGGAGTCCGGGCCGTGGCGGCGCAGGGGGCCGCGGCGGCGCACCCGGCAGACCGGCAAGCGACAGTTCGACTGTGGCCAGTGCGGGATTCTCTGGTGCGGATGGCGCGCCGGGACCGCGCGGTCGGGGACGCCCCGCCCCATGGATGTTCCTGAATGAACGCGTGACGCCAAACGCTGCACCCAAGGGGTGAGGCAGCGTCCGCCTGAACGATTGCTGGGACCGCCGCGGTGGCGGCTCAGGTGACAGGGAGTAACGAATGAACACCTTCGAGACCCGCGCCAACCTGCTTGGGTTGTCTGCGACATCCAACTTCATCGGCCAGATGACCATCACCAGCCTTGAACAGCTTGAGGAGATCCTGAGCCTCTCTGGTCAGGCCCCCAGCCACGCCGATCTGATGGGCGGTGTCCCGCATGACCCGAACGATCCCGGTCATGCCGTGCTGCGCCATGTTCTGGGCAGCCCGGATGCCACCGATGCCGACAGACTGCTGGCGGCTGCGGTTTTCCCGATGCAGTTGAATGTGGTCTCTATCGCGGACAAGACCATCAACAGCGAATGGAACCTGAATTCCATCGCGCCGAGCGGTCCCATCCTCGTGTCGCTCGGGACCCTGACGATTCAGGATGGTGGCTACATCACCGTGTCGAACCGCACGCTGGACATGACGGTGGACAATCTGGTGCGTGACGGGGTCGCCCCGCCACCGGCCCCTTATGGGGTGTTCAACGTCTTTGGTCTGGATGGCACCACCGGCATGACCGGCACGACACCCCCGGCGCCGGGTCAGGCCGCAAGCGGCAATCCGGGCAACTGCAGCTCTGCCGGGATTGCCGGTGCCGCAGGGGGCAATGGCACGCCCGGCGCGACCGGGTCCATGGGCCTGCCCGGTGGTCCGGGTGGCGCGGCGTCACCGTCCTTGCCTGCCACGATCCGCATCACCACAAGCCTGCAAACCAATGTGCCGCTGTCGATCGTGACCCAATCCGGGGCCGGTGGCAAAGGTGGCACCGGCGGCACCGGGTCAAAGGGTGGGCAAGGCGGCAACGGTGGCAATGGTGCGACCTGTGGCTGCACCGGCAGCGCCGGCGGTTCGGCGGCGCAGGGCGGGCAGGGTGGTCCGGGCGGGCAGGGCGGCCCCGGCAGCAACGCGGTTGACGCGCAGGGCAACATCGTGGTGCAGGCCCCGCCCGCATCCACCGGGATGTTCGTCGCGATCAAGCGGGTGGCTGCCCCGGGCGCCGGAGGCGATCCGGGCGCAGGTGGTCCGGGCGGCGATGGCGGCTCTGCCGGGTCCGGCGGCAAACACAACAGCGGCGGCAGCGGCGCGGGATCGGGTGGCGTCGGCAACCCCGGCACAGCCGGGGTGCCGGGGAGCATTTCGGGCCAGCCCGCCGACATCATGATCCAGCCGATCTCGGCCTGACCCAGACCAGTGACCGGTCCCACCCGCCACGGGTGGGGCCGACCCCGTGATACCGGTGCAGGAGGCGTGGTCATGCCCATCACACTGAAGGTCGTTAGCTGGAACCTGCGCACCTTCGGCATTCCGAAAGTGCCCGCCGCAGCCCTGGACTACATCGCCGACATCATTGTCGGTGACCTCGACCCGGACATCGTCTGCCTGCAGGAAATCCAGATCGGCTCCTATGTGGGTGGAACCATCGGCAGCGACATCTCGGTCGGCATTACCTCGCAACTGGACGATCTGCTGAATCGGTTGATGACCCGCCAACCGCTTGCCAATTGGTTCTACACCGTGTCGGGGACCAACAACTCGGACCGCGCCAAGTCGATGACGGATGCCTATGCGTTCTTCTGCAAGGGAACACCCTCGGCCCAGTCGCACGCCGATGCACCCTATGCGATCACCTTTTTGCAAGCCCCGCGCATTCTGCGGCAAAACAGATATGGCGGTGACAAGTTTCCCGGTCGGCGTCCGGGTCTGATCACGCTGGATGTCACGCCGACCAGCGGCGAACCACCGGTTCCCTTCAACATCATCTCATGGCATGCGCCGACACCGTGCAACACCTTCGGCAAGACCAAGCACCCGACAAGTTCAGGGCGCGCGATCAATGCCTTGGCGACGCTGGACGATATCGGCGGATCGATGCAGGTCTATCGCACCGTGGATGGCGTCAGAGATTACATCTTTGAACGCCAAGGCCCGTTGCCCCAGATTGACACGATCATTCTGGGTGATTTCAACTACCGCATGGATATCAATTATTCGGATTTCGTGTATCGAAACTTGACGGATAATTTCCAACCCTGCGTCAGCACGTATCGCAATACCGTTCTGACCACATATAGCCCGGATCCCAACAAGCCGTTTCAAGGTTCCAGCAGCTACGACAATATCTTCGTGCTCAAGCCGCATCGGAATTTTCGTCCCGGGCTGTCCTTTACCGGCAATGGCGGGAGTTTTGATTTCATCGCCGCCGCGGCCCGTGCCTATAACGTGGTCCAGCCCTGGACCTATGCTGAAATGAAAGAGGCATGGTATGTGTGCTATGGCGAGCGCTACAAGCTGCAATACTCAAAGCCGGGGGTCAGTGATCACTTGCCTGTCTGGGCAGAGATCACGGTCACGCAAAGCAGCCTTGGCAACAGTCATATCAAGGCCACAAGCTCGGACGGCGACAATGGGGTGTTTCACGCCCTTTTCGGTGTGGCCTTTCCGGGTTTTAACGGCCCGGTCTATTACGATGGGCAAGCCGCATTGCACCGCCAGCAATTCGCCACCTATCTGGTGAATACCATCACCCCCATGGGCTTTGCCACAATCCGCACCCCCGTGGTTGCCGCGATGATCCGTTATTTCGCAACAACGCCAGATTATTTGGCCTCGGCCAAGTTCTTGGTGACGAACCCGACCTTCAACCCGTTTGGAACGGACCGCTGGACCGAAATGGTTGCAGCCTACATTCAAGGCATCCTTGGGGGCCGCCCGATCATGGTCGAGGAACTGGACCTCTTGGCCTTGTGTTTCAACAGCACCATCAAACTTTGGTTCATCGACGACGCCGAATACAAATCCCGGATCATCAATGACGGTCAGGTGAACAGAGGCGAAATCTATCAGTCCGGCCAGAGTTTCTTTCGCTATCAACCTTGAACACGGGGTCTGCCATGTCGTTGCAACCGCTTTATCAGACCCTGACCGGCGCAATTCAGAACGGGTCCCTGGCCCTGACCGGCACTCTGCTGCAATCGCCACCGCTGGGCAGCCTGATCACAGAGCTTTACCCCGATGGCACGATGACCGTCGGCGCCGCCGCCGTGACGCTGTCGCAGGACCAGGCGACCGTCACCGTGACCGGAACCGTGGCGGTGGGCAGCCTGAGCGCGGTGGCCGCGACCATCGGTTTTGCCGACGACGGCGGCGGGACGTTGCAGATGACCGCGCGTTTGGCGCTTGGCGATTGCGCCTTGACTGACCTGTTTGGGGTGATGGACCCGGCCTTGGGCGGGCTGAAGCTGTCGGGGGCTGGCTTTGTCTTGTCCTCGGTGCCCACGGCGGATGCCGGGACGGGGCGCAATCTGGACCCCGGACTGAACCTGACCGGCGGTGTCGATGTGGTGGCGCAGTTCCCCTATCTGGCCGTCATCCTGCCCACGAAGCCCGTGCTGGCGCTGGCCGGGCCGGTCACGGACTTTGCAAACCAGTTGTTTGACGTGACCAGTGTGACCACGGCGGGGACGCTGCTTGGGGTGGCGCTGCCGGACATGGCCTTTGAATTTGCGGGCCGCAATGCGCTGGCGGGCACGCCGGTTCCGGGGTCGAACAGCACCGCCACGGGCATCGCGACCATCGCCGAAGTGGCCCTTCTGGCCGGGATGACGGTGGGCGGTGTGACCGGGAGGGTGCGCGCCGTCCTGCCGATGGGCGGAGAGAGCCTGACGCTGAACACCACTTTCCAGAACCTGACCCTGACCAGCTTTGCCGATCTGGCGGTGTTCATCGGCCCTGTTGATCCCTTCGCTTTCCTGCCTGCCCCCATCCAGCAGGAAATCACCAAGATCGGGAACAGCTTTGCCCTTGTCGGGCTGGACCTGAGCGTCAATCTGGCCAAGCCCGCCTTTGTGGCGGTCGGGTTGAAGATGGTGGTCGATCTGTCCGGCTATGCCATTTTCACGCCGATTCCGGCTTTGTCGGTGCGGCAACTGGGTCTGACCTTCGCGGTCAACATGGCGCAATCGACCAGCGTCGTGACCTTCGGCGCGACGGCGCTGATCCGCATCGGCGGCAGCTATGATGTGAACCTCAGCTTCCAGACCCAGACCGGAGGCAGTTACATCATCCAGGTCGCGCAGGCGGATGAGACGAAGCTGTCCTTGACCGCCGTCTTGCAGACCTTCCTGCCCGGATTGACCGGCTTTCCGGACCTGACGGTGGAAAGCTTCTGCCTGACGCTTGATCCGGCATCAGGGGATTACAGCTTTGATGCCCTCATTGCCGAGACGGATCCGTGGGAGGCGATCCCCGTCCCCTCGGTCGTGCTCGACTCGGTCGAGATTTCGGCGCGCTATTCCACCACGCTGACGCCCGCCACGTCAGGCGCGATCATCGGCACGTTCACTCTGAAAACCGGGGACAGCACGGATGACGCGGTGGCCATCACCCTGTCGGCGGTCAAGGACCCCGGCACGCAGGGTTGGCTTTTGTCGGGCAATACCGCGCCGGACGAACCCATCCCGGTGGGCGAGTTGATCGACGGCATCGTCCACAGCTTCAACGCTACCGCCGCCTTGCCCGCCTTCCTGTCGGGCCTGATGGTCGAAAACCTGCAACTGTCTTTCGCGACCGAGACGAAGGCCTTTCACTTCGGCACCGAGATTTCGATGCCCTTCAGCGATGAGATCGTGCTCGATCTGACGGTCGCGCTGGATGTGGACCCCTTGGGGGCGGGCAGCACCGGATATGAGACGACCTTCACCGGCACGATCCAGATCTCGCAATACCGGTTTGACATCGTTTTCGACACCAAGACCCAGAAGGGCGATACGCTGATCGCCACCTATCAACCCGCCGGCGGGGCGCGGCAGTCCGTGTCGCTGCGTGAGTTGCTGGCGGGCATATCGCCCAGTCTGGCGGCGGATGTGCCGGACATGATCCGCATCGACTTGCAGGATGTGAAGTTTGTCTTCACGCGCAAGCCCGGCGCGCCCAGCCAGATGGCCTTTGGTCTGGATGTCTGCATCCCGATTGATCTGACGGCCATTCCCGGCATTGGCAGCCACCTGCCGCCGGAACTGACCCTGGCGGTGACCAACCTGCAAGGCGTCTATGCCACCGCCCCCTTCACGCAAGGCGACACGCAGGCGGTGAATGCGCTGCTTCCTTCGGGGGTGCAGCGCTTTCCAAGCGCGGGTCTGGGGCAGGGCGTGAACCTGACCGCAGACCTGAGGCTGGGCACCTGGACGGAACATTTCCAGCTTGCGGGCACGCCACCCGGCACGGGTCAACCCGCCCAACCACCGGCGGGCGGCGGCGCGACGCCTGTCAGCGGCCCCGCTGCGGGTGCCTCTGGCGGGTCATCCGGCGGGTTATCCGGATCAACGCCGACCAAGACCGCGCCGCCTGCCAACGCGGGGGATGCGGCCTACAAGTGGATCAACGTCAACAAGCAGATCGGGATTTTCCAATTCGACCGGATTGGCGCGGGCTATGTCGACAACCGGCTGAGCCTTGCGCTGGACGCCGGGATCACGCTGGGCCCGCTGGATTTCTCGCTCATCGGCCTGTCGGTCGGATCGCCGATGGATGCCTTTGCCCCGGTGTTCGGCCTGAACGGGCTGGGGCTGATGTTCAACAAGCCGCCGATCAAGATCGGGGGCGGATTCATGAAGGTCGAGGACAAGACCAGCACCTCCTACTACGGGCAGGTGGTGGTTCAGGTGTCCAAGATCGGCTTTTCCGCGCTTGGCGGATGGACCCCGGCGACCGCGACCAGCCCGTCTTCTTTCTTTGTCTATGCCAATGTGGACATTCCCTTGGGCGGGCCGCCCTATCTGCAACTCAAGGCGATTTCCGGCGGCATCGGCATCAATCGCAGCCTGATCCTGCCCAGCATCGACGAATTGCCGGGCTATATCCTGCTGCCCAAGAACGCCCCGCCCGCCGAAAAGACGCCTCAGGCCACGGTCACCGCCGTTCTGCCGCAGCTTGAGAAGTACTTCATCGACGAACCCGGCCAATACTGGATGGCGGCGGGGATCGCCTTTTCGTCCTTTGAGATGATCGAGGCTTTCGCCCTTGTGACCGTGTCCTTCGGGGTGGATTTCGAACTGGGCATCCTCGGCTCTGTGTCGATGTCGATTCCGACCGATGGCGTGACCCCCATCGCCTTTGTCGAGGCGGACCTTCTGGCCAGCTTTGCGCCGTCCAGCGGGCTTTTGGCCTTTGAGGGGGTGATTTCGCCGCAGTCCTATGTCTTTGGCGGCTTCGTCAAGGTGCAGGGCGGTTTCGCCTTCTGCCTGTGGTTCGACAAAGAGCATGCGGGCGATTTCGTGGTGACGGTGGGGGGCTATTACCCGTCCTTTGACAAGCCCGCGCATTACCCCGCCGTCCCGAGGATCAAGCTCGGCTTCGCGGTGGGGCCGGTCAGCGTGTCGGGCGGGGGGTATTTCGCCCTGACCCCGGCCATGCTGATGGCGGGCCTGTCGATGAATGCCACCTTCAACGCAGGGCCGATCAAGGCGTGGTTCGACGCGGCGATCGATCTGTTGATCGCTTGGGCGCCGTTCCATTATCAGGCCGGGTCCTATGTCACCATCGGGGTGTCGGTCGATCTGGGTCTCTTTACCCTGAAGGTGCAGGTCGGGGCCGATCTCGCGGTCTGGGGGCCGGAGTTTGGCGGCAAGGCGGATGTCGATCTGGATGTCGCCTCGTTTTCCTTCAGCTTCGGTGCGCCTGCCACCACGCCCCAACCCGTAGGCTGGAGCACGGTGCAAACCAGTTTCCTGCCCGCGGATAGCCCGGTGGCCACGCCCGCGCCCATAACACCTGCGCCGGTAACGCCGATGCTGCGCAGCGTGGCGCCGGTCTCTCCGACGGCCACCGCCCGCGCCATGGCCACGACCGTGGCGGCACCTGCGCCGACCGGAGCGGAGCAGACCAATATCCTGAAGGTCACGGTGAAGACCGGATTGATGACGACCGCCGTGCCGGGAAGTGCGGCGATCATCTCTCCCAACGGATTTGACATCGACATCCAGTCCAGCATCCCGGCCAATGTCCTGAAGTGGGACATCACCGGCACGCTGACCGGGCAGGACAACAGCGTTTCCTTGTGGAAAACGGCGGCTCCTGGGCCGGGAAAGCCCTTCCTGACGCTGCCGGCGGGGCTTGAGACCTTCAGCACGACCGAGGTCTGGAACCCCGCGCTGGACATGGCGCCGATGAAGAAGGTCGGGATCACCTCGACGCTGGATGTTTCCGTGCTTCGCCACAGCGATCAGGACAGTCAGGGCGTCTATTCCGATCCCATCAACGACATCACGGTCGCGCCGACGCTGCTGCCATCGAACACCGCGCTCTGGAAGGTGCAGGACGTTTCGGCCGATCCGAACCTGCCCGCCTTGCTGCCGCAAACCTTGATCGGCGTGACCTTGTCGCCCGTGCCGCATGATCCCGATACCGTCAGCGACGTTCCGTTGATCGAGCTTTTGTTCGCGCAAGGCAACACGACCGGTTTCTATCCCGGCGCGGCACAGGTGGTGCCGGGCTATGGCGTGGCGTCGGCGCTGTCCACCGATCACCGGACCCTGACGATCACCCTCAGCGGGGCGCATGCGGCCAGCCTGCCCAATCAGGATTACCGGCTGAATGCGCTGATCGACCCCTGGGTGACCGGCCAGCGCAGCGCCGCCGCGACGGCCCTGCGTGCCGCAGGCTTCGCCACCTTCGCGGCGGATGAGATCGACCTGACCGACATGGCCACCAAGAAGGCCCTGACCGACTGGCCCGCCGTGCGCCAGTTGGGCGCCTGAGGGAGGAGGCAAGATGACCGGATCCGCCACGCAAAACCCGCTTCTGAACGAGGTGGTCACCTTTATCCAGAATGACATTCCCGGCTTTGGCGCGGGGATGTATCGGCTGACCGTCACCCAAAGCCTGACCGATGCCACCGGCGCGGCGATCAATGACGCGCCGATCAGCCTGACCTATGATTTCGGTGTCAGTGGTGACCGCTTTGCCTTTGCCAAGCCCGATCAATCCGTTCTCGCGGTCTTTCCGCCGGACAATGCGAGTGGCGGCTATGACGCGGTCTTTCCGCATGTCGTCCTGCCGCAGTCGAACCTGCCATGGCTGCGCAGTCCGACCATCGACCATCCCGAGCCTGATGCGGAAAACGACCTGCCCAGTTGGCTTTGGGTCATGCTGTTGGACGAAGCCGATCAGGCGGCACACACGGGCCTGTCGCTGACCCCGACCATCGGCGTGGTGGGCGATCTGTTTCCCACGGCCGTCTATGGCCCAAGCACGCTTGGCACCGAGGTGTCCACCTTTTCGCAGGCCAAGGACGCCTCGGCGCTGGAGCCGGGGCAGGCGCTGGACAGTCCGATCCAGTACATCGACCTGCCGCTCGCGCTGTTTTGGCAGATCGCCCCGACCTTGGCCGATCTTCGGCTGATGGCGCATGTGCGGGAGGTGGGGTTCACCCAGAAGCCGACCCTGCCGGGGATCACCGATCAGGGTGTGCCCACGGGCAAGTTCGCCATCACCTTTGGCAACCGATTGCCGCTGGACGGGGTGAACAGCGCCTGTTTCCTTGTCTCGCTCGAGGCGCTCGAAGACATCCTTCCGACCGAACAGGGCCTGCCGCCGCAACCGGGGATGGATAGCGGCAAGTCCATCCGGCTTGCCATGCTGCGCACTTGGCGGTTCCGCTCCACCGGGCAACCGGCCACTTTCGTCAATGCCTTGCTGGCCCTCAATGACGGCACCAGTGACGGGTTGGGGCATCGCCAGACCGCGCTGCGTCTGGACTATGCCGGGACGGACCCCTTGGTGGCCGGGGCGTTGGAGATGGGCTATGCGCCGCTGAACACGGTCCTTCGCACCGGGGAAAACACGGTGTCCTGGTATCGCGGGCCCTTGGCCCCCTATGCGGTCACGACCAGCGCGCCACCGATCCCGCTGAGTTCGGCCGACGCCGCGCTGTCCTTTGACCCGACCAGCGGGATGCTGGACATGTCCTATTCTGCCGCATGGACCATCGGGCGTCTCATAGCCTTGCAGGATCAGAGCTTTTCCGTGCCGCTCTATGTCTGGAAGCGCGACCTGCACCACGTTCTCATGGCCAGCGTGTCGGGCGCGATGCTGTCGGATCGGCTTGCAGCCTTGGGTGACGTCGTGCTGCCGCAGCGCCTGCAATCGCGGCTGGAGGCTGCCGCCAACCCCGGCGCGCTGGGCAGCTTCAAGGCGGCGCATCACCTCGTCCTAAACGCCCTGAAGAAAGGGATTTGACATGACCCGACGGATTCAGGATCGACAAGGATTCATGGACGCGGCGGCAACGGCCCTGCGCCCGCTTCCCGCCACGACGGCGCTGCGGGGGGTCCGGGCCAAGGTCCATCTTTCGGCCAGCCTGACCGTGGTCCCGCTGCCGGCCGCGCTGCAAGACTGGTTGGCACGGTTGCGTCTGCTGAAAGGGGTTCCCTTTGGCTACCTCGTGCCCGATGAGGCGATGCTGCCGCCGGAGTCGATCCGCTTTTTCACGCTGGACCGGGCTTGGGTCGACACCTTGGTTGACGGGGCGCTGTCCATCGGGCGGACCTTGGGGCGCAAGCCCGATCTGGCGATGTCCGGACTGGAGTCCGGGGCGGCGGACCATGCCCAGCCACTCGCCGCAGAGGCGGTGACGCGGATGCGCGGGCGGGGTCTGGGTCTGCCCCCCGCCATGCCGCCTGCCGGACCGATCACCGGCTTCCTGCTGCGGTCGAAACAGGTGTCGGACACGCCCGGCATCGGGGTGAACGTCTATCCGAAGGGCCACACCCCCGCCGACCATGACCACGATTCCTCGGTGGACATCCAGCTTCTGGACATCCTGCGCTTTGAAGCGCTCGGTGCGGCCTCGGACGTGATGATTTGCCTTGTCTCGGGCGAGGCGTGGCGGGTCGATATCCATGAGCCGCCCGAACAGCTGCATTACGGCATCGACGCTTTCACGCAGGCGGAGGGGGGCGCGGTCTCGGCGGTCAAGAATCTGCATGGCTTCACCCAAAGCGGCGATCAGGTGACGCTGTCACCCGATGTCACCCCGGTTGACATAAGCATCGCCTTTCGCAGCAACGGCCAGCGGGTCGCCTCATTGTCCGCACTCTCCGGCATCCTGGCGCGGGCCAATGCCATGGCGGCGCTGGATGCCGCAGAGATGGGCTTTGCGATGACGCAAGGCGTGGGCATGGTCTCTTTCATGCGGGGAGATGACAAATGACACAGGCCATTCTTCCCATGAATCTCCGCGCCCTGCGGGTGAACAGCAATGACGCGCAGGTGCTGACAAGCCATTTCAAGGGCCGCGTCGCCCAGTTCGAGATGATGCCGCATGGCAGCGCGGCAACGCAGGCCAGCACCGGGGCGGCCATCGTGCAGCCTCTGGAAAGCACGGCGACGCCGATCGTGTCGCTCAAGGCAGGACTGCATCTGCATTGGGAATTGCCCGATGCCTACAAGCGCGGCGTGCAGGGGCCCGAAGGCGGCGACCCGGTCTTTCCGCATGCGCCCAACCTCTGGCTGGTTCTGCGCTACCTGCAACGCTACGACCCGGTGGCACAAAGCTATGGTCCGGTCCTGACCAAGGGCTTTGTCGTCGAAAGTGACTATGTCAGCGCCACCCTGCAGACCGACAGCACCGGCGTGGTGCGACCTTCGGTCAGCGTGCCGCTGGCACCGCCCGCCCAACCCACGCAGCCCTACAGCTACATGGGCCGGGTGCGGGATCTGGAAACCTGGACCGGCCCTGCGGCGGCCTCCAATTACCTGCCCGCCTATGCGCCGAATTACCTGACCTCCATCGGCTTTGTCGGTCCCTCCTTTGCGTCCTACTACCCCGAATGCAATTCGGTCTTCGGGTTCTGGGACCACTTCCAAGACCTGCCCGACATCGCCACGGCCATCACCGGCAATACCGCCATCCAGTTCCGCCTGTCCTATCAGGTGGTTGGTTGGGTCCGAGAGGCGAATGACGATCTTTTCGCCGGCTTCCCGGCCAAGGTCACGACCGCCTACAATGCCTATGTCGCAGAGGCGGCCCGCCAGAACGCCGCGGTCACCCTGACCCCCGCGGATGAGATGGACCGTCTGGCCCAGCAGGATTTCAAGCTGGCTTTCAACACGGCCGACATCGGCTTCACCTTGAACCCGGACAAGACCGTGGCCACGCTGGACGCGCCAGAGACCGGCCTTTGCGCCGGGGTGATCCAGAATCTGGTCTGGGACATGCTGGACAATCCCGGATCGCGCTACTTTCTGGCCAATCCCGATGGCGCGCAGCCGAACCCCGTCTGGACAGACAACCAAATCGCCCTCGCCGTCGGCAACACCACGATCGAGGCCTTGTCCGCGCTGATCGCGGGCGAGATCGCGCCCTCGGGGGCCGATGCCGGGCAGAAAGCAACGGTTGAGATGTTGCTTGATGCGCTGCAACTGGGCGTGCTGCACAATCTGGGCAGTGCAGGCAACAGCCTGATCCAGATGGACGAAACCCTGCATTCCCGCGGCTTTGCCAAGCAGTTCGGGGGGTATGTCTGGACCGTGTCCCGGACCTCGGCCAAGACCGGCGAGGATGAGGCTTCCCTGCCGCTTGAGCTTGCGGAACGGCTGTCGGTTCTGAACACGGCGCAGAAGGCCTATGATCAGGGCCGGGCAGAGTTGGACACGATCCGCAAACAATTGTTCATGGATTGGCTGCGGTTCATCAACCTCTACATCGGCCAGCCGAATGATGCCTTCACCAGTCAGGTCGCAGCCTTTCTTGACTCTCAGGATGACAACTGCGCGCTGGGCTATGTCGTGTCTCGCGGGCTGGCGGTCGGGCTTGCGTCTTACGCGCAGGACGCGGAGAGCGGCGTGATCACCGCGTTGAACCCGCCCTCGGGCGTGGCCGGGTCCCTGGCCGCCGCTGCCTATGCCGCGTGGCAGGATGTGGTGACCAGCGTTCCGGACCCCGCGAACTGGCAAGTGCAAGCCACCCCCGGCCCCGCCTTCTGGGAGCCGACGGACCCCGTTCTGGTGATGCAGGGCGACCGTCTGGAGCCTGTGCGCCGCAATGGGGCGCAGGCCGTGGCGCCCGCGCGCCTGACGGCGGAGCTGTTGACGCAACTGACGCTGACGCTGGGCGGCAAGACGGTGACGCTGCCGGTCTCGGACATCGCGGGCTTGCCGGTGGTCGGCTCTGCCGTGCCGCTGGCGGCTGTGGTGCAGGCACTTGTGGCCGAGGCAGCGCTGTATGTTCCCATGCTCGCGGGGAATGTGGCGGCTGCGGCCGTGCCCCTGTTGGCGGCGGCGGGCGTGCCCGTCGATTCCGCTGCGCTGACGATGGCCCTGAACGTGGCACAAGGGGGGCAAAGCCCGCTGGACCCGCCGCTGCCCGTTGTCAACGAAACGCTTTATGACCGGCTGCATGCCGTCGGCGCCCTGCCGTTGCGCAACCCGACGCAGGCGGTGACAGCGCCGGTGGACATCGTCTTTGGCTTCACCAATGCCACGGCCACGGGGTGGACCCCCTATGGATCGGCGATCCTGGCGCAAGAGACTCTGCCCAGCTTCGCGCCGGATCGGATGGACCCCTATCTGCCGGTGTTCCTGCTGTGGGAAACCGTGCTTGACCCGATGACGCGCGGGCAGGACTCGACCTACGCCCCCGATTGCCTGACGCAACTCTTTGAACTGGACGCGGATCGCGTCGATTTCACCTATGCGCCGACCACCGATATCACGACCGGGACGCCGGTGACCTATCGCGGCTCTGTCGTATTGTCGCGGCAACCCACCCGGACCCTGACGGCGCAGATTGATCAATACGAAAAGCTCTATCCGCAAGATGCCGTGGACGCAGAGTTGGATGAGGCCCGCGCCGCCTATGCCGGGGCGCAGATTATGTCGCAAGGGATCGGCGGTTTCGGTCAGGAACAGGTGCTGCAAGGCCGCATCGCCCGCGTCCCGGTGCAGGATCTGGTGAGGGGCAGCCGCGACGTGGTGACCGGTGACATCGCCACGGCCGCGGCGGCGGGGCCGGACAACTGGTATCATTACGCCTTCAATTCCGTGACACCCATCGCGAAGGGTCTGATGGCCGACAACAATTTCGGCCCGCTGCGCGCAGGTTTCGCGCGGATCGGCGCGCTTGAGATCGTGGATGCCTTCGGTCAGCGCATGACCTTGCAGACCCCGACCCTGCACCCTGACCACACGCAGGACACCATCACCGCCTTTCCGGTCACGCCCGCGCCGGGGGATACGGCGCATCAGGGCAGCATCTATCTGCCGCCGCGTCTGCTTGCCCCGTCTCGGCTTTGGTTCCGCTGGCTCTCCGCGCGGCATGACGACAAGGTTGCCGCCATCACCGGCGATTTCGTCGAGGCCAACAGCCATCCCGCCACCTCGCCGGTGTGCGGCATCGTGGTGCCGAACCATCTGGATGACACGCTGGCCGTCTATCAGCCCGAAGGGCAGGCAATCGGCTCCTTTGGGGTTGAGCATGGCACGCTCGTCTATCGGACGCGGGCGGGCAATACCGCCAACCCGTCGGACTCTCTGGCCGCCGACATCGGGGCCAAGGGGGCGACGCCGCTGGTCAACCCGCATCTCTATGATGTGATGTGGCGCATTAATGACGGTGGGGCGGGGTTCCTGACCGACATGATGACCGCGATCCGCAATTCCGAAGGCTTCCTGAACCCACAGAATTACGCGCAGAACACCAATCTGGCAGTGCTTTTCGGTCAGCCCCTCGTGCTGACCCGCGCGGTGCTGGGGATCGAGACGCTGGGCTATACCTTGCCGGTCAGCCAGGCGGATACGACCTCGCAACCGGCCTTTCACCAGGACGTCACGGCGGGACGCTATCGCTACCCGGACCGACAGGCCAACGGCGCTGCGGCGCTGCAATCCGTCCGCATCCCGGTGCAACTGGGCAATCTGGCCGACATTGATGACGGGATGATCGGCTTCTTTCTGGATCAGCCGCAGACACCCGCTACGCCCTATGGCACCTTCTTCGCCCCCGCCGCGCCGCAGGCTGGTGGCCATGGCGTGCAGCGTCCCGATGCGCAAACGCTGGAAGTGACGCTGAACGCCACGCCGGTGGCCATCACCTTCCTGATGGACCCGCGCGCCGCCGTTCATGCCACCACCGGTCTGCTGCCGGTCGAGTCGATCGCCGTGCCGCCGGACCAGTACGGCGCCGCGACCGAGCGGCTGCAAATCAGCTTTGACACCCATCCTGTTCTTGCGGGGGCCGGTGGTCTGGTCCTGCCGCTGCCGCAAGAGCAGGGCTATGCGTGGGGTTGGGTGCCCCCCGGTCGTGGTCAGGCGGTGCAGCCGCTTCCCGCCAATGCCGGGACCGAGGTGCCGACCTTCGGCTTCTCTCCGCAAACCCTGCAGGAAGGCTGGACCGTGCTGCAAAAGCCACCGCCGCCGCCGCAGGGGTCCGCCCCCGCCCCAAAGGTCCGCCCCTGACACAGGAGTTTAGCGATGTATTCCACCGATCCCGTGGCATCGGCCGCCGCCGCCGAGGGCACGCCCCAGATCAGCATCACGCTGGTCAATCCGGCGACAGGACAGTCCACCCTTGAAAACGGCGTGGCGGCCACACTGTCGGTGCAACTGTCCAACACCGGGTCGGCCATCGCCCTGCAAAGCGGCTCCGCGCTGGAGCTTTACTTTCCCCAGACCCCTTATGACGTCGATGCCGCCGCCTTGCAGGCCATGGCCATCACCCTGGAAAACTGGACCTTTTCCTGCGACACCACCAACATGCTGCTGCGTCTGGACTATTCCGGCCCCGCAGGCGGCGAATGGGCGGGCAACCTGCAGTTCGACATCACCAATGTCCTCGTGACCGATCCATCCTTGGGCAGCGGCACTGCCGAGGATGGCACTTTTCAGGTCAATTTCCGCCGCCTGCCGGGCGCGCCCGCCATGCTGACGACGGGGCTGCAACTGGTCGCGCCGCCGCAACCGGGCAACCTGTCGCTGGCCGATGTGCTGCAGGTGTCACTGGACAGCCGCGGGTCGGTCTATGTCTCAACCGCGGTTGATCCGCTGGCGAACCGGCTGTTTCTCAACATCAAGAACATCGGCGACACGCCGCTGTTTACCGGGCCGGGCACGCCGAGTGGTGCGATGATTTCGGTCTCTTTCGTCTATGGCAACACCTCTGGCGCGCTGGCCCCGGCCGAGTCGACCCGGCCCACCACCCCGCCGCTGGGGTCGGCATGGAACATCGTGGCGGGCGTCTATGTCGATCAGACCCAAGGCTGGAGCGTGCGTCCCAGCGATCCCGCCGACAGCCAGCCGAAGTTCCGCATGGTGCCGCAATCGGGGAACACCAGCCTGATCGGCACCGGAAGCGCGGCGAATGTCACCTTTGATTTTACCGACATCGTGTCCCTGACCGCCATCGGCCACACGCAGATGACAGTGACCTTCAGCGGCTTTCAGCAAAGCGACAGCCGCCTCTATGACCCCTTGGTGGTGGTGCTGGACATTGCCAAACTGACCGCACCGCCCGTGCGCGGGCTGTTGTCGCTGTTCTCGACCGACAACCCGGTGATCCCGGTCGCCGCTGCGGATACGCCCGTCAAGATCCCGCTGCGGTGGTCGATGGCCGAGGTGAACTCCATCCAGCTCATCACCAGTTGGCCGGGGATGACGCCTTACCAGCGCGTCTATGCCCAACCGCCCGCGACGCCTGCGGCCTTGGGCTATGACACGACGACCGTGACGATCCCGTCGACCACGCAAAGCGGGCCCGTGACGATGACGATGCAGGCGCTGGACGCGCAGGGCGGCTATCTGAATGCGCTGCAATACACCTGCTATTTGCAGATGATGGTCTTTGTCGATCCGCGCGACAACCAAAGCTATCCGATCACGCTGTTGGGCGGGCGGTACTGGATGACGAAGAACCTGAACTACAACGAGCAAGGGTCGCTGGCCTATAACGACGATCCGAAAAATGCCGCAACCTACGGGCGTCTCTACACCGCCAATTCACCTTCGGTCGTGGCTCCTCCGGCAGGCTGGCATGTGCCCTCGGCCGATGACTGGAACGCGTTGATCGCGGCGGCGGGCGGGGCTGCCACGGCGTGGCAGGTGCTGTCGGGCACAGGTCCGGGGCAGTTTGCGGCGCAACTCGGCGGGCGATACGAGCCGTCCTCGACCTCGTTGCAGTATCAATACCTGCTTGTCAGCGGCAATTACCATCTGCTGGGCGGGCAGGGGAACCTGACCTATACCGCCTTCAACAGCCCGGCCAGCCAAACCGCGCCCTCGACCGTGTTCGAGGCCGGGGGGCTGAAAAGCGGTTACGCCCTGTCGATCCGCTATTGCCGCAACCCTTGATCCTGCCACGACAATGCCGGTCCGCGCGCCATGGGCCAGCGCCAAACGAGGGTCAGCCCGAAAGGCCAAGCAGGCGCAGCACCTCTTTGGGGGCGGGTTGGCGCCAGACCTTTTGAAAGCTCTCGACCACGGTATCCCGGGTGACGCTGATTCCGGGCAGGGCGATCCATGCCGGAACAGGGCGGGCAAGCAGGCTGAGGATCACCGTCTGCGCCGCGGCGATGCCCTGCTGATAGGGCTGTTGTGCGGCGATGCAGCAGGTCGATCCGCCCCGCGCCATGTCGATGGCCGCCGCCTCGCCCAGATCCACCGTGGCGATGGGCAGGCTCCGTCCCGCGTGGCGCAGCCAGTCAGACACGGCCATCGCCGGGGTGTCCCAGACCACGAAAAGCCCGGCCAAGGCCGGATGTTCGGCCACCATCCGCTTGGACACCTCCGCCGCCTCGTCCATCCGGTCAAAGCGCGCGACATGCAGGTCAAGGTCGGCCCGGTTGGTTTGCAGCCATTTGGTAAAGGCGATCTCGCGTTCATTGGTGGCAAAGAAATCGGCGGCAAAGCCCAGCACGCCGACCGCCGCCCCCTGCGCCAGATGTGCCGACAGCCCTGCCGCCGCGATCTTGCCCAGCCCGAAATTGTCCGCCGAGACCAGCGCCGTGTAATGCTTGCCCGGCAAAAGCCCCGTCGGCGCATTGTCCAGCAGCACCAGCGTGATGCCTGCCGCCGCAACGCGCGCATGGGCTGCGGCCACCTCTTCATTGGCCACCGGCAAGGACAGGATGGCATCCGGGCGCTGGGCGATCAGCCGGTCCAACGCCGCAACCTGACGTTCGGGGGAAAAGCCGCAATCGACCACGTCGATGACAGCCGCGCCGCAATCGCCGAAGATGCCGACCATGCCAGCCAGTTGTTGTTTGGCCCAGTCGCTGTCCACCGTGTGCAGGACCACGGCAACCCGCCATGCGGCCTCTTGCGCGGCGGCGCGGTCGTCGGGCAGAAGGCTGACCCGTTCCGGAGGCGCAGCGCGTTCGCCATGCGGGCCAAGACCAGAGATTGTCATGACAAAGGCTCCTTTCCGGGCCGAAGCGAGGGTCCGGGCCCAAGGGCGGGCGGCAGGGGCGGGGCAGGGTCCGGCGGTGCCGTCCGGGCAAGTTGCCCAAGGTAATCCACAAAGGCCGGATGGGCCAGCGGACGCCCCTGCATCACCCATTCCTTCAGGAAGGCCGGGGCGAACAACGCCTCGGACGCCACCCGCGCCGCACCGACCAGACCGGCGGAACTGCCCATCTGCGACCGGATGATCCGCAGATCACGGGTCACAAGCGGATGTGACGCGCCATAGACCGCCTCACGCACGGCGGCCAGAAGGATGTCATTTGTCTGCACCAGCGACCCGGACAGCACGATCAGGTCCGGGTTCAGCGCATTGGCCAGCGTCGCCACCACCTGCCCGATCAGATGCCCCGAGGTGGCAAGGATCGCGACCGAGGCCGCATCGCCCATCTGTGCCGCCTGCGCCACCTCGATCGCGGTGATCTCGCCGCCCCGGCGCTGGATGTCGGCGAGGATGGCGCTGCGCCCGTCATGCGCGGCGGCAAGGCCCTCGCGCTGGATCATGTCCGATCCGGCCAGCGCATCCAGCGTGCCGCTTTGCCCGCCCGAGGTGACAGGCAGGGACCCGATCAGCCCCGCCGCCCCCTGCGCGCCCCGGAACAACTGGCCGTCACAGACAATCCCCGCCCCGATGCGGCGTCCGACCTTCATGAACAGCATCGTGCGCTGCCCCAGCCCCGCGCCCGCATGCAATTCGCCCATCGTCATGGTTTCGACGCTGGAGCGGAGCCAGACCGGCACGCCAAACCGGCGGGACAGGGTTTCGACCAAGGGAAAGCCGTCCCATGCGGGCATGATCGGCGGGGTGGTGGTCAGAAACGCCCCCTCGGCCCCGGTCTGCACCGCGCCGGGCACCGAAAGTGACAGGCCCCAGACCCCCTGCGGCGCTGCGTGGCGTTCCAGCGACCAGCGAAACAGCGCGGCCAGCCGGTCGGTCAAGGCAGCAGGCGGGGTGGTCAGATCGGCCGCTTCGTGGTGTTCGGTCAAGAGATTGCCCGACAGGTCCGCCACCCCCACTCCGATGGCGGTCTGATCCAGCGTGGCGACAAGGATCGTGGCCCTGCGCGCGGCAAAGCGCACCAGACGCGGCGCGCGGCCCCCGGTGGCGGTGCCAAGCTCACTTTCATCAACCAGACCCAACTCACCCAACAGGGTCAGCCGATCCGCCACCACGGCGCGGCCCAGATCGCTGTGACGTTCCAACTCTTGCCGGGTCGTCGCGGCTTCAGTGCGCACGAGGTTCAAAAGCTCCACCAGCGAGGGCGCAGCGGTTTCGACCGTCCGGGGACGGCCCTTGCCACGCGGGCGCTGTGATTCGGCTGGGACAGAGGCGAGCGGCGGCAAAACGGTGTCCTGAGTGTCGGCCTCACAGGGATAAGTTGGCCCCTTATGTTGTTCAAGGAAAAACTTATGCTGAAAAAATGCAGAAGTTAGCAATGATATGCAGAAATAATGTTGACCCAACCCGAAATGCCACCTAAGCCACAGAAACGCGGCCGGAGGGGGCCGCTGAAAAACGGGCCGTCGGGGCAACCGAACGGGCCGCGTCCAGAGGGAGGGATACCGATGACGGCTTGGAAACTGGCCTATCACGCCAATTGCTGGGGCGGTCTTGGGGGGGATGCGGTGGGTGTCACCTCGATCACCCAACTGCGCTACCGCACCTTTGGCGACATGGACCGCGCCTTGGCCGATATCGCGGCGGCGGGCTATGCCGGGGTGGAACTCTTTGACGGCAACCTGCTGGATACCAGCGCCGCAGCGATGCGAAAGCTGTTGGCCGACAATGGCTTGGAACTGGTCGCCACCTATGCGGGCGGCAACTTCATCTTTGACGACATCCTGCCCGAAGAATTGGCCCGCGTGACCCGCGCCGCCGACCGTGCTGCGGAACTGGGTGCGCCGCATCTGGTTGTGGGCGGTGGGGCCAAACGGTTCGATGGCACGCGAGAGCCGGATTTCCACAAGCTGGGTGCCGCCCTTGACCGTGTGAAGGCGCTGGCCGAGGCGCGGGGACTGCGCGCGCATTACCACCCGCACCTGTCCACCATCGTGGAAGGCCCTGCCGAAGTGGCCAAGATCTTTGATCTGACGGCGATAGATTTCTGCCCCGACACCGCGCATCTGGCGGCAGCGGGCGGCGATCCGGCGCAACTGATCCGCGATCACGCAGCACGGATTTCTTATGTGCATCTGAAGGGCTTCCAGCGCGACCCCTTTGCCTTCACCCCGCTGGACCGGGGCGATGTCCCCACGGGGCCGATCCTTCAGGCGATGCGGGATGTGGGCTTTGCGGGCTGGGTCTGCACCGAACTCGACGCATGGCCCGACCCCGCCGAAGGGGCGCGGCTGAGCATGGATTACCTGAACCGGGCACTCGCGGGCTGACCGCCCTGCCCACCACACGGGGGCAACCCCGACACTTCTCTGGGAGGAAGAAGCTATGTTGACCAGACGCAGCCTTATGGGCTCGGCGACCGCGCTTGCGCTTTTGATGGGGGTCGCCGCCCCGGCCTTTGCTGATCCGGACGCGGCGCTTGCCAAACTGCAAGAAACCGTGCTGTCCAAAGGACCCAGCGGCGAAGACCCGTCGCCCGCATCTGATGTGGTGCTGAGCGACGCTGAACTGGCGACCATCAAGGAAATGGGCGCCACCGCCGCCATCGTCATGCATTACGGCGGCAATGACTGGAGCAGGGCGCAGATCAACGGGTTGCAGACGCAATTCGCCGCGATGGGGATCGAAGTGATTGCCGTCACCGACGCGGGCTTCAAACCTGAAAAGCAGGTCAGCGATCTGGAAACCATCATGGCCCAGTCGCCCGACATCATCGTGTCGATCCCGACCGACCCGACCGCCACCGCCGCTGCCTACCGCGCCGCGCATGAGGCGGGCGCAAAGCTGGTGTTCATGGACAACGTTCCCGCCGGGTTTGTTGCCGGAACCGACTATGTCTCGGTCGTCTCAGCCGATAACTACGGCAACGGTGTCGCAGCGGCGCATCTGATGGCCAAGGCGCTTGGCCCCGATGGCGGCGAGATCGGTCTGGTGTTCCACGCCGCTGATTTTTTTGTGACCAAGCAGCGGTACGATGCCTTCAAGGCCACCATCGCCAGCGATTACCCCAACATCACCATCGTGGATGAGCAGGGGATCGGCGGGCCGGACTTTTCGGGTGATGCCGAAAAGGCGGCGGGTGCCATGCTGACCTCGCACCCCGGCATCAAGGGCATCTGGGCGGTCTGGGACGTTCCGGCCGAAGGTGTGATGGCCGCCGCCCGCGCCAATGGCCGCGATGACCTGATCATCACCACCGTGGACCTTGGCGAAAACGTCGCCATCAGCATGGCGCAAGGCGGCTTCATCAAGGGTCTGGGCGCGCAACGCCCCTATGACGCCGGTGTGGTTGAGGCAAAGCTGGCCGGTTACGCCCTGCTGGACAAGGACGCGCCGGACTTCGTGGCCCTACCCGCGCTGCCCGTCAGCCAGGACAACCTCTTGGAGGCGTGGATGCAGGTCTATTCGACCGAGGCCACCGACAACGTGAAGTCGTCGATGCAGTAACCCAAAGCCGCGCGGGATATCCCAAGGTCCCGCGCGCACATCGGGCCTTCGGGGGGCGATTGCTCCCCGCCCCCCAAGGCCCATCCCCCCATTTCCGGAGACCGACAATGACCAAAGTGATGAACGTCGCCATGATCGGTGGCGGTTTCATGGGCAAGGCACATGCGATGGCCTATGCCTCGATGCCGATGTTCTTTTGGCCCGCCCCGGCCATCCCGCACCGCAAGGTGGTGGTGGACATCACCGACGGTGCCGCCGAAGAGGCCCGCCGCCGTTTTGGCTTTGACGAAGCCTCCAGCGACTGGCGGTCCGTTGTGGCGCGGCCCGATATCGACGTGGTCGACATCTGCACCCCCAACAACGTGCATGCCGAAATCGCCATCGCCGCCGCCAAGGCCGGCAAGCACATCATTTGCGAAAAGCCGCTTGCTCGCACCGTGGAGGAGGCCCGCGCGATGACCGAGGCCGCCAAGGCCGCCGGGATCATCCACATGGTGGCCTTCAACTACCGCCGCACGCCTGCGGTGGCGCTGGCCAAGAAATACATCGACGAAGGCCGCATTGGCCGCATCCTGAACTTCCGGGGCACCTATCTGCAAGACTGGTCGGCGGATGAAAACGGCCCGCTGTCCTGGCGGTTCCAAAAGAAGATCGCCGGGTCCGGCACGGTGGGCGATATCGCCACCCATGTGGTGGACTTGGCGCATTATCTGGTGGGTCCGATCGCCGAGGTGATCGCGATGACCAAAACCTATGTCACCACCCGCCCGATTCAGCAGGGCGGCGTCGATAAACTGGGCGCGTCGGAAAAGTCGGCCGGTGCCGAACGCGCTCCCGTCGATGTGGATGATGAGGTGGTGTCGATGCTGCGCTTTGGCAACGGCGCGATCGGCAGTCTTGAGGCGACGCGCAACGCTTGGGGGCGCAACAACTTTATCACTTTGGAAATTCACGGCACCAAGGGCTCCATCGCGTTCAACTATGAACGGCGCGATGAATTGCAGGTGATGTTCGCCGATGATCCAGCCGACGCACGCGGGTTCCGCACCGTCTATACCGGCCCCGCGCATCCCTATGGTCAGGGTCTGTGGCCCATTCCGGGCCTTGGGATCGGCTATTCGGAAACCAAGATCGTGGAATGTTTTGATCTGTTCACCGCCATCGCCACCGGCAAGCAACCCAGCCCGAATTTCGAGGATGGTCTGCTGACCGAACTTGTGGCCGATGCCCTGCTGCGCTCGGGCGAAACCGGCAAATGGGAGCGCGTGGAATGACCGCCCCCGCCCCCATCGCCGTGCGGATGACCGGGATTTCCAAATCCTTTGGCGGCATCCGGGCCTTGGACAACGTGGATTTTGAGGTCCGCGCTGGCGAAGTCCATGCCCTTTTGGGCGGCAATGGGGCGGGGAAGTCCACCATCCTCAAGGTCCTGAACGGCGTGCATGTGCTGGAAGAGGGCAAGATCGAGGTGGGGGGTCAACCGCTGACCACCCATTCCCCCGAAGCCTCCCGCGCCGCTGGCATCGCCATGAATTTTCAGGAAATGTCGCTGATCCCGACGCTGACCGTGGCGCAGAATATCTTCCTGACGCGGGAAGCGCGGGACAAGCACGGCATGATTGACGACGCCGATGGCGTCCGCCGCGCGCAGGCGATCTTTGACATGTTGCAGGTGCAGGTCAATCCCACCGCACTGGTCGGCGACTTGGGCGCAGGCCAAAAACAACTGACCGAGATTGCCAAGGCCATCAGCCAAAAGGCGCGGGTTCTGATCTTGGATGAGCCGTCCACCGCGCTGTCGGTGTCGGATGTGGACCGGCTGTTCACATTCCTGCGCCAACTGAAATCCGAAGGCGTGGCGATCATCTATGTCAGCCACCGCATGGACGAAATCGCCCGCATCGCTGACCGTGCCACCATCCTGCGCGACGGCAAGCATGTGATCACCGCCCCGATGGCCGAATTGCCGATTGATGTGATGATCGAACATATCGTCGGCAAACGCTCAAAGGGTTTGGCCGATGTCACGCGCGGTGATGCCGTGCGGGGTGAGGTGCTGTTGGAACTGTCCGGCGTCACCGGCCCACACAAGCCCGAAAATGTCAGTTTGAAACTGCACAGGGGCGAGGTGCTGGGTCTGGCGGGTCTGCTCGGTTCTGGCCGCTCTGCCTTGGCGCGGGTGATGGCCGGGATCGAACCGGCGGTGGCGGGGGAGATCCGCATCAAGGGCCAGACCGTCACGATCCGCCGCCCCGCTGACGCCATCGCCCATCGCATCGCCTTGGTGCCAGAGGCGCGGGCGACCCAAGGCATCATCCCGGCGCATTCCGTCGCCGACAATATGGTGATGTCGGTGATTGGCCGCATCACCCCGCGCGGCATCGTGGACCGCGCACAAGTGCGGGCAGTGGCGGATCAGATGATCCAGCGCCTGTCGATCAAGACCGGCAGCCGCGACCACGCCGTGTCCACCCTGTCTGGGGGCAATCAGCAAAAGGTGGTCATCGGCAAATGGCTGGCGACGGACCCCGAAATCCTGATCCTCGATGAACCGACCGCAGGCATCGACATCGGCTCCAAGGCCGAGATCATCCGTCTGGTGCGCGACCTCGCCCAGTCGGGCAAAGCGGTGATCGTCATCTCATCGGAGCTGTCGGAATTGCTGACGGCCTGTGATCGCATCCTCGTGATGGCCGATGGCCGCGCGCATCAGATGCTGGACCGCGCCGATCTGGACGACCCGGCAGAGACCAACCCCGAACACGCCCTGCAAGCCGCCGAGCGGCGGTTGCAGATCGAAATCCAGAACGCCCTGAGTATCAAGGAGGCCAGCTATGGCTAAGGCTGCAACCACCCTCACCGGGGCATTCTTCGCTAACTGGCGGCAGAACATCATCTACATCGGCTTTGTGGTGATCTTCGTTGTCTTTGCGCTGACGCTCAGCGACAAGGGGTTCCTCAACCCCAACAACCTGCTGAACATCGTCCGCCAGACCGCGATGATCGCGGTGATGGCGGTGGCCATGACCTTTGTGCTGTCGGCAGGGGAAATTGACCTGTCCGTCGGCGCGGTCGCGGGGCTGGCCACGGTGACGGTCGCTATGGCGATTGCCGTTGCCGGGCCCGTGGGCGGTGTGCTGGCCGGATTGGCCACTGGCTTGGCCGTGGGCATGTTCAACGGCTGGCTGACCACGAAAGTCGGCATCCCGTCCTTCCTGACCACACTCGCCATGATGGGCATCGCCAAGGGTGTGGCGATGTGGATTTCCGATACCGCCGCCGTGCCGATCCTGTCGCCCTCTTATTCGTGGGTGTTCGGCGGTGGCTCTGTCGGCCCAATCCCGGTCTTGATGTTCTGGATGGCGCTGATCGCGGGCGTGGGCCATGTCGCCCTGCGCCGCTCTGGCTTTGGTCGCCGCGTCTTGGCGACCGGCGGCGGGGAAACGGCGGCGCGCTATTCCGGCATCGACACAGCCTCAATCAAGTTCCGCGTCTTGGTCTTGTCCTCGTGTGCCGCCGCGCTCGCCGGGATGCTTTATGCCGGTCGCCTGCAATCGGGCCGCTTCCAACTGGGCGAGGGGGATGAGCTGTCCGTCATCGCCGCCGCCGTCTTGGGGGGCACCAGCCTGTTCGGCGGCAAGGGCACCGTGATCGGCACCATCGTCGGCGCGCTGATGATCGGGCTGATCAACAACGGCCTGATCCTGATGGGGCTGGAGTTCAGCCAGCAACTGATTGCCCGTGGCGGGATCATCATCCTTGCCGTCGCCCTGAGCCAGAAGAAGCGCTGATCATGTATACCATCCTTGGCACCGTCACCGCCCGCCCGGAAACCCGCGACGAATTGCTCGCCCTGCTGCACGCGCAAGTCGCGCCCACGCGGGCCGAGGCGGGCTGCATCAACTATGACTTCCATGTTGATGCAGCTGATCCTTGCGTTTTCGTGTTCTATGAAAACTGGACCGACCGTGCTGCACTCGATGCCCATCTGGCGATGCCGCATTTGCAACCGCTGTTTTCGCAGTTGGACCGGTTGTTGGCCTGCCCGGTGGAGATCCGCCCCTTGACCATGCTGTCGGCCCTGACCCGATGATGGCCGGGCAGACGCGACGGCTGAGGCTGGGCATGGTCGGCGGCGGGCAGGGGGCCTTCATCGGCGCGGTGCATCGGATCGCCGCGCGGCTGGATGGCAAATGGGAGCTGGTGGCCGGGGCACTGTCGTCCGACCGCGCGCGCGGTGCGCAATCGGCGGCGGACCTCGGGATTGCGCCGGATCGCAGCTATGCCGATTACGCCCAGATGGCGGCGGCAGAGGCGCAGCGTCCTGACGGCATCGATGCTGTCGCCATCGTGACGCCCAACCACCTGCACGCCAAGGTGGCAACGGCTTTCTTGCGCGCCGGGATCGCCGTGATCTGCGACAAACCGATGACGGCGACGCTGGCTGAGGCCGAGGCGCTGGCCGCGCTGGTGGCGCAAACCGGGGTGCCCTTCATCCTGACCCAGACCTATACCGGCTATCCCATGGTGCGCGAGGCGCGGGCCTTGGTGCAGCAGGGGGCCATCGGGCAACTGCGCCATGTGCAGGTGGAATATCTGCAAGACTGGCTGACCACCCCTGTGGAACAGGGCGGCCAGAAACAGGCGCTGTGGCGCACCGATCCAACCCTGTCGGGTGCGGGCGGCTGCATCGCCGATATCGGCACCCATGCGGTCAATCTGGCCAGCTTTGTCACGGGGTTGCGGCTGGACCGTGTTCTGGCCGACCTGACGGCCTTTGGCCAGGGGCGCAGGCTGGATGACAATGCCTCGGTCCTTCTGCGCTTTGACACCGGGGCCAAGGGGATGATCTGGGCCAGCCAGATTGTTCCGGGGACGAAGAACGAGCTGCGCTTTCGCATCGCAGGCGATCAGGGCGGCCTGTCCTGGGATCAGGAAACGCCCGAGCTTTTGGATTTCACCCCGACCGGCAGGGCCACACGGACGCTGCGCCGGGGCGGCGAAGAGACCCTGACCCCCGCCCGCATTCCCGCGGGCCACCCTGAAGGCTATCTTGAGGCTTTCGCCACGCTCTACGCCGATGCGGCGGCGGCCCTGTCGCAGCGGCCCTCAAGTCGTGGACCGGGATGTCTGCCCGATGTCGGCGACGGGGTGCTGGGCATGCGGTTCATCGCGGCTTGCGTCGAGTCCAGCGCAAGAGGCGGCATCTGGGTGAGCCTGCCCCATCCGGCATGACCCGGCCTGCTGGACCGGCCCCCGCGACCCTGTGCCTTCAGGACGGCGCGCCGCACGCAACCCAACGTGACAGCCCCCGCCCAACCCGCTATAGCACCGCGCGTAATCACCTTGCGGGGACGGCACCAATGGATCACTTCCTGTACAAGAACGGCTCCCTGCATGCCGAGGATGTCGCCCTGTCCGACATCGCCGCCCAGGTCGGCACGCCGTTTTATGTCTATTCCACCGCCACCCTTGAACGCCATTACAAGCTGTTCACCGAGGCGCTTTCCCCCCTGCCGCATCTTGTGTGCTTTGCCATCAAATCCCTGTCCAACATCGCCGTGCTGAAAGTGCTGGGCGATCTGGGCGCGGGAATGGATGTCGTCTCGGGCGGCGAATACCGCCGCGCCAAGGCGGCGGGCGTGCCCGGCAGCCGCATCGTGTTCTCCGGCGTCGGCAAAACGCGCGACGAAATGCGGTTGGCGTTGGAAGGTGGCGTGCGGCAATTCAACGTCGAATCCGAACCCGAACTGCGCGCCCTGTCCGAAGTGGCCACCAGCCTGGCCGTCACTGCGCCCATCGCCCTGCGCATCAACCCGGACGTGGACGCCAAGACCCACGAGAAAATCGCCACCGGCAAGAAAGAGAACAAGTTCGGCATCCCCATCGACCGCGCCCGCGCCGTCTATGCCGAAGCCGCCCGCCTGCCGGGGATCGATGTGGTGGGCATCGACGTCCACATCGGCAGCCAGTTGACCGAACTTGAACCCTTTGAACAAGCCTTCGCCAAGGTGGCGGAACTGACCGAAACCCTGCGTGGCGATGGCCACACCATCCGCCGTCTCGATCTGGGCGGCGGATTGGGGATTCCCTACACCCGCTCGAACGAGGCCCCCCCCCTGCCGCTGGATTACGGCGCGATGATCAAGCGCACGGTCGGCCATCTGGGCTGTGAGATCGAGATTGAACCCGGCCGCCTGATTTCCGGCAATGCCGGGCTCTTGGTGTCATCGGTGATCTACCTCAAACAGGGCGAAGGTCGCGATTTCCTGATCGTCGATGCCGCGATGAATGATCTGGCGCGTCCGTCGATGTATGGCGCGCATCATGACATCGTCCCCGTGGTGGAACCTGCGCCCGCCACGGCAGCGCAGGAGTTCGACGTGGTCGGTCCGGTCTGCGAAACCGGCGATACCTTTGCCCGCCATCGCCCGCTGACACCGCTGGGCGAAGGGGACTTGGTCGCCTTCCGATCCGCGGGGGCTTATGGCGCGGTGATGGCGTCGGAATACAACACCCGGCCCTTGATCCCCGAAGTCCTTGTCAAAGGGGATCAATTCGCCGTCATTCGGGCAAGACCATCCTTTGACGAAATCCTGAACCGCGATACCATCCCCGCGTGGATGTGATGCGGCACCCTGCCGCCACCCCCGGTGGAGGCGCATGGACAGACCCGACGACAGCACGGCCCCCCTTGGCTTCCTGACACGCCCGCTGCGCCTGACGCTGCTGGGCCTGTGGGCGGAAAGGCTGTGGCGTGCCTTCTGGCCGCTGTGGTCGGTGCTGGCAGCAACCCTGTCAGCCTTGGCCTTTGGCTTGCAGGATGTCCTGCCGCTTGAGGTGGCGTGGTCCGGGTTGATCCTTGCCGGTCTGGCGGTGATCGGCACGGGCTTTGCGGGTGTGCGGGCCTTCCGCCGCCCCACGCGGGCCGAGGCGATGACGCGCATCGATGCCCGCCTGCCCGGCCAACCCATCGCCGCGATGACCGACACGCAGGCGCTGGGCACCGATGATCCGGCCAGCCTTGCCATCTGGCAGGCGCATCGCGCACGCATGGCGGCACGCGCGGCCAAGGCGCGGGCGGTGGAGCCGGACCTGAACCTGTCCAGCCGGGATCCCTTTGCCCTGCGCTATGTCGCCGCAACCGCGCTGGTGATGGCACTGATCTTCGGTTCGCTCTGGCGGATCACCTCGGTCCAGACGCTGGCCCCCGGTGCGGGCGTGCCCGTCGCCACGGGGCCGACGTGGGAAGGCTGGGCGCAGCCGCCCGCCTATACCGGCAAGCCGACGCTCTACCTCAACGAACTCGCCGACACGCGGCTGGACCTGCCGCGAGGCACCCGCCTGCAATTCCGTCTGTACGGTGAGGTGGGGGAGATGACACTGGCCGAAACCGTGTCAAACCGGACCGAAGTGCCGCCCGCCTCCGACCCCGCGCATGATTTCATCGTGGAACAGGCGGGTCAGGTGACCATCGACGGTCCCGGTGGCCGGACGTGGGAGATTGGGTTGATCGCCGACCTGCCGCCGACCGTGACCCCATCGGACAAGCTGGCCCGCGAATCGGATGGCAAGTTGAAGCAGGATTTCACCGCCAGCGACGATTTCGGCGTGGTGGCGGGGCAGGTGACCATCGCGCTGGACCTGCCGCAGGTGGAACGCATTTTTGGCCGCACGATGGAGCCTGAGGCGCGCGATCCCGTCGTGCTGGACCTGCCGATGCCGAACAAGGGCAACCGCAGCGCATTCACCGAGACGCTGGTGGATGACCTGTCGCAGCATCCCTTTGCCAATCTGCCCGTCACCATGACCTTTCAGGTCAGCGATGCGGCGGGCCAGACCGGCACCGCCGAACCGCTGCGCGTGGTCTTGCCGGGGCGCGGGTTCTTTGACCCCCTCGCCGCTGCTCTGATCGAACAACGCCAATCCCTGCTCTGGAACCGCGCCAATGCGCCGATGGTGTCACAGATCCTGAAGGCCGTGACGTGGAAACCCGAAGGCTTCATCCGCAACGAACGCGCCTATCTGCGCCTGCGGGTGGTGATGCGCGATCTGGAAGACAGCGCCGCCAGCCTGACGACTGAAAAACGCGACGCGATGGCCGAAGAATTGTGGCAGATCGCGCTACTGGTCGAAGAGGGGGATCTCGCCTCCAAACTCGAAGCGCTGCGCCGCGCGCAGGATCGGCTGGATGAGGCGATCAAGAACGGTGCCTCGCCCGAGGAAATCGACAAGCTGATGCAGGAAATGCAGCAGGCCTTGAACGATTACATGCAGGAACTCGCCGAAGAGGCCGAACGCAGCCCCGACAGCCAGATGTCCCAGAACATGGACGGGATGCAGATGTCGGGCGACCAGCTTCAGCAGATGCTGGATGAGCTGAAAAAGCTGATGGAAGAGGGCCGCACCGCCGAAGCGCAGGAATTGATGGAGATGCTGCGCCAGCTTATGGAAAACATGCAGGTGGTGCAGGGCGAAGGCGGTCAGGGCCAAGGCCAGGGCAGCCCCGGCCAACAGGCCATGCGCGATCTGCAAGACACGCTGCGCGACCAGCAGGGGCTGTCCGACGACGCCTTCCGCGACTTGCAGGATGGGCAAGAGGGGAACGAAGGCCAGCAAGACGGCCAGCAGGGTCAGAACGGGCAGCAGCAGGGCCAACAGGGACAAGGCGGCGATCAGGAAGGGCAGGACGGCCGATCCCTGGCCGAACGTCAGCAGGAATTGCGCGACCGTCTGGGCCAGTTGCAGGACGGCCCCCTGCCGGGCGACGGCAGCGAACAGGGCGAATCCGGACGGCAAGAGCTGGACCGCGCCGGGCGCGCGATGGAACAGGCCGAAGAGGCGCTGCGGGATGGCGACCTGCCGCAGGCCCTCGACCGTCAGGCCGAGGCGATGGAAGCCATGCGCGAAGGCATGCGCGATCTGGGCGAGGCTCTGGCCGAACAGCAGCGTCAACCCGGCGATGCCCAACCGGGGCAGGAATTCGGTCAGGCCGACCCGCGCGGCCAGCGCGACCCCTTGGGCCGCGAACCGGGCGAAAGCGCGCGCATCGGGTCCGACCGCAACATGCTCCAAGGGGATGACGTCTATCGCCGCGCGCAGGATTTGCTGGACGAAATCCGCAAACGCTCGGGCGAGCAGATGCGCCCGCAAGGCGAACGCGATTATCTGCGGCGGCTGCTGGACCTGTTCTAGGCGGCTCAGGGTGCGGGCGATTGCCCGGTCACGCTTTGCAACTGTTCGGTCAACCCGCGCAGAACGCCATCCAGCCAAAGCCGCGCCGCATCCACCTGCGCGACATAGGCGGTCATCGCACCCTCTGCACCGGGGAATTGCTCGGCAATCTTCGGCGCCATGACATAGGTCGCCACCACAGCCGCGGCGAGGATCAGCATCACCAGAAACCCGCTGCGAAAGCCACTGCCGCCGCTGACGGGCAGATCCTCATCCGACTCCGCGTCCGGGGCGGGGCGCTGCGCGGGTTTGAGAGAGGAATTGATTTCCTCGATATCCGGCAAAAGCTCGCGCCGCGATCCGGGTTTCGGTGGCGGCACCGGGCGGGCATCGGGGTCGAGGCCTTTCAGCCGGGCCAAGCGCCGCGCCGTGGCGTCCAGCAATCCGGCGGCGGGCGCGGGTTCGGGTTCCGGCAGGCCCATGTCCACCTGCGCCTCCATCGGCGGGGATTCGGCGCGGCGGGCGGCGGCCTCACGCTCGGCCTCTTCGCGCAGGACGGCGAGGATGCTTTGATCCAGATTGCGACGCACGGGTTCCGACACCGCGTCCACTTTTGACACCGGGGCAGGTTGGGCAACCGGCTGCGGGGCAGCTTGCGGCGGAGCGACCGGTGGCGGGGCAACCGGCGACTGGGCAACGGGCGGCGGGGCGACGGGTGGCGCGGCAACGGGCGCAGGTTCGGCAGTCACCGCCCCAAACAGCGCCTCTTCCTGTGCCAGCATCGCCTCGACCTCGGGGCGAAGCTGGAACCACGCATGACCGCAGTTGGAACATTGCACATCGCGCCCGGTATCCGGGATCGCGGAATCGTCCACCAGATATTCAGCATCGCAATTCGGACAGATCAGCCGCATCTGGTCGTCATCCCCACTCTGACCAAAAACACTGAAACGGTCGCGTCACTGACCGCCCCCACAACAATTCCCTTCCCCAAGGTGGTTGCACAGGATGCCAACCGATTGCAACCTCTGCCACCTTGGGCAATGCTGCGCCCACAGGCAAGGGGAGACAACATCCGGTGATCGCCTTCGAGAACGTCGCCTACAATTATGGCGGCGGCGAACTATTGTCCGAAGTGTCGATCCGGCTTGCGCCGGGGTCGTTTCATTTCCTGACCGGGCCCTCGGGCGCGGGCAAGACGACATTCCTGAAGCTGGCCTATGCCGAGCTTTTGCCGACCGCCGGTCATGTCACCGTCTTTGACCGCGATGTGCGCAGCCTGACCCGCGACGACGTGGCCATGGTGCGGCGGCGGGTGGGGGTGGTGCATCAGGATGTGCAGTTTCTGGATCACCTGCCCTTGGCCGCCAATGTGGCGCTGCCTCTGACCGTGGCGGGGCGCGATGGGCATGCGCAGGATCTGACCGATCTTCTGGGCTGGGTCGGCTTGGGCAAACTGGCCGATGCGCTGCCTGCGTCCTTGTCGGGTGGAGAACGCCAGCGCGGCGCTTTGGCGCGGGCCATTATCATGGGGCCGGATGTGATCTTGGCCGATGAACCCACCGGGAACCTCGATTGGGAAATGTCGCTGCGCCTGCTGACCCTGCTGGTCGAGTTGAACAAGATGGGCAAGACCATCCTGATCGCCACCCATGACCTGAACCTGATCCGTCAGGCGAAATCCTTGGTCGCCGCACGGGTGCTGCGCATCCGCAACCGCCGCATCCAGCTTGCGGGGGCCGATCTGTGAGCCTGCGCCGCAGCCTTGCCGCCATGATCCTGCCGGACCGTCAGGCCGACCGTGTGGTGCCGCCCTCGGGGCCGACCGCATGGCTGACGACGTTCACCGCCGGGGCGATGACCTTTCTGGCGGTGTTCGCGCTGGCGCTGTCGCTGGCCTCGGGCCGCTTGGCCGACCGCTGGGCCGGGGCGCTGGCCGGAACCGCCACGATCCGCATCGCGGCCCCCGCCGATCAGATGGCGGTGCAAACCGCCGCCGTGCTGGACATCCTGAAAACCACGCCGGGCATCGCCAGCGCCCGTGCCATGACCGATGACGAACAGCGCGCGCTGCTGGCCCCATGGTTCGGCCCCGACCTGCCGATCGAGGCGCTGCCGATCCCCCGCTTGGTGGAACTGACCGAAGCCACTGATGGCCTTGACGCCGAAGGCCTGCGCCAGCGCCTGCTGGCCGAAGCGCCGGGGGCGGTGCTGGACGACCACACCCGCTGGCAACGCCCGCTTGCGGTGGCGGCGTCGCGGCTGAACCTGCTTGGCACGCTGTCGATGGCGCTGATCGCCGCGACCATGGCCGCCATGATCACGCTGGCGGCCAATGCCTCGCTTGCCGCCAATGCGCAGGTGATCAAGGTGTTGCGGCTGGTCGGCGCGCAGGATGACTACATCGCCGCCGCCTTTGTCCGCCGCTTCACCCTGCGCGCTCTGGCCGGCTCTGCCATCGGGGCCGTCGCCGGCACCATCGGCATCGCCCTCCTTCCCCCGGTGGATGAGGCCGGGGGGTTCCTGACCGGACTTGGCTTCACCGGCGCAGGCTGGCTGCTGCCGCTGGCCCTGCCGCCCATCGCCGCCGCTGTTGCCCTTTTGGCCACACGCGCCGCCGCTTTCCGCAAACTGCGCGAGTTGACATGATCCTTTTTCGCTACCTGATGTCGCTGATCTTCATCATCCAGATGTATCTGATGATGGTGGTTCTGGCGGTGGTCTATGTCATCCCGGCAATGATCAGTCGCAACGGGGCCTTGGCGGGCATCCACGCCTATTGCCGCTGGGTGCGGTTTTCGGCCCGCGTGCTGTGTGGTCTGAAGTCCGAAATCCGGGGAAAACTGCCGGAAGGCGAGGTGCTGATCGCCGCCAAGCACCAGAGTTTCTTTGACATCATCCTGATCTGCTCCGTCAGCCCGCGCCCGCGCTTCATCATGAAGAAAGAGCTGAAATGGGCGCCGATGCTGGGATGGTATGCGCTGCGGATCGGCTGCGTGCCGGTGGATCGCGGCAAGAAAGGGCGCGCCATTGTCGAGATGAAACAGGCGGTGGCCAACAACCCCGCCGGGCCGGGGCAGTTGATCATCTACCCGCAAGGCACCCGCGTCGCGCCCGAGGTGGTGATGCCCTACAAGGTCGGCGCGGGGCTTTTGTATCAGCAATTGGGTCAGCCCTGCGTGCCCGCCGCGACAAATGTGGGCATCTTCTGGCCCCGCCATGGCATCCTGCGCAAGCCGGGGCTGGCCGTGGTCGAATTCCTGCCGGTGATCGCCCCCGGTCTGGGCGTGGCCGAATTCACAGCCACGCTGGAGCGCGTGGTCGAAAGCAACTCGGATCGGCTGATGGCCGAGGCGGGGTTCGTGCGGCAGAGGTGAGCACGGGCGGTGTCCATTTGCCGCTAACCCTTTGTTAAGTAAGTTGACAGCCGTCAACTTCCCTCAGCGCAGCGCCAACTCCGCCGCTGCCCCGATCCGCAACAGCTTTTCCTCACGCCCCGCAGCGCACATGAAGCTGATCCCGCAAGATGGCTGCGAGGTCGGCAACGTCAGCGCACAGCCCCCCATCAGGTTGGCGATGCGGGTGTTGCGCAGCGCGAGCAGGTTTTCGGTGACGTAATAGCCATCATCCGTCATCAACCGCGCCGCATCGGGCGGCAGGATCGGCGCGGTGGGCACCAGCACGGCATCATACCCCGCCACCGCCGCCCCCCAAGCCGCGCGCAGATCGCGCAACCGGCGCAGCGCTGCGACGTAATCGGCGGCGGCGAAATTGCCCCCGGCACGGAAACGCTCAAGGATACGGGGGAACATCTTGCCCGGTGCGGCCTCGATCACCTCGCGCCAGATGGCATAAGCCTCGGATGTGAACAGGATTGGGGCCAGACCCATCGCCTCGGCCACCGCCGGAACCGCGCCATGCTCCAGCCGCGCCCCGGCAGAGGACAGGCGGGTCAGCGAGTCCTGAAACCCCTTGCCCGGTGCCTCGCGCAGATCATCCAGCGCGACGGTGTCCAGCACGAGGAACCGCATCCCCGCCAGACTGCCACCGGACAGGTCAATCGGGCGCACGCCCTCCAATGCGGCGAAGAGATGGGCGCAATCTTCGACATTCCGCGCGATGGGGCCAACGGTATCCAGCGTCTCGCACAGCGGCACCACGCCAGCGATGGACAGCCGCCCGGCGGTGGTTTTCAGCCCCACAAGATCATTCCACGCCGCCGGTATCCGCACCGACCCGCCGGTATCCGACCCGATCGCCGCCGGGGCCAGACCGAAGGCCACGGATGCAGCCGCCCCCGAAGAGGACCCCCCCGGAACCGCGCGTTCGTCATTGATGCAGGGGGGCGTGGCGGTGATGGGGTTCAGGCCAAGGCCGGAAAAGGCCAACTCGCTCATATGCGTCTTGCCCAGACAGACCAGACCCATCAGCGTGGCGGTCGTCAGCACCTCGGCATCCTTCCCCGGCACCCGGTTTTTCAGCAGGGCCGACCCCGCCTCTGTCGCCACACCCGCCGTGTCGAAATTGTCTTTCCAACTGATCGGCACCCCATCAATCAGGCTGCGGCGCTGGCCTGTGCGGGCGCGGCCATGGGCGGCCATCGCCTCGGCCCTTGCGCGCGCCGGGGTGGTGCGGGCGAAGATGCGATCCGCCTGTGGGTGACCGCCGATGGCGTCCAAATGCGCCTCGGCCAGATCGACGGGGCTGATACGGCCCGCGTTGATCTCTCGCCCCAGTTCCGCCGCCGATTTGAGCGCCCAATGGCCTGCCATTCTGCCGTGCCTCCGTCTGTTGTGGTGACGGTAGCGGCCAAGCGGCGCATGGACAATCCCGCGCGGTCGTCCATATTCCTGCCCATGACATACGACAGCGACATTCTGATTGCGGGCGGCGGGCTGAACGGCCCCGCCTTGGCTTTGGCTTTGGCGCGAAACGGCCTCAGCGTCACCGTCATCGACGCCCGCCCCGCGCCCGCGCGCGGTGAGGTGGGCTTTGACGGGCGGGCCTATGCGCTGGCCATCGCGTCAAAGCGCCTGCTGGAAGGGATCGGGGTCTGGCCCTTGGTCGCCGATAAGGTCCAGCCGATGGTGCAGATCAAGACCACGGATGGGCGTGTGGGCCAAGGACCATCGCCGCTGTTCCTGACCTTTGACTCGGCCGAGATCGAAGAAGGCCCGATGGGCTTCATGCTGGAAGACCGGCACCTTTATCGCGCCTTTCTGGAAGCGATGGCCACCACGCCGGGGATCACCCTGTTGTCGGGTGAGACGGTCGTGGCGCAAGAGGTGACGGCCACCGGGGTGTCGGTCACGCTGGCCTCTGGCCGGGTGCTGACGGGCAAAGTCTTGGCGGGGTGCGATGGGCGCGGATCGGGCACGGCCACGCGGGCGGGTATCCGGCGGCAGGGTTGGGGCTATGGCCAGACCGCGCTGGTGACCGCGATCCGGCATGAACGCGACCATCACGGCATCGCGCATCAGTTCTTCATGCCCGAAGGCCCCTTGGCCATCCTGCCGCTGGCGGGGGGGTATCATTCCCAGATCGTCTGGTCGGAAACCGAGGCCCATGCCGCGGCGATCCAAGGCTTGGACGATGCCGCCTATCTGGCGGCACTGCGCCCCCGGTTTGGGGATTTTCTGGGTGAGATCGGGTTGGCGGGGACGCGCTTCACCTATCCGCTGTCGCTGTCCTTGGCCGAGCGGTTCGTTGCGCCGCGTCTGGCGCTGGTGGGCGATGCCGCGCATGGGGTGCATCCGATTGCGGGTCAGGGGCTGAACCTTGGGCTGCGCGATGTCGGGGCCTTGGCGCAGGTTCTGGTCGAGGCGACGCGGCGCGGCGAGGATATCGGCGCGATTGATGTGCTGGAGCGCTATCAGGTCTGGCGGCGATTTGACTCCACGCTACTGGCCTTGGGGATGGATGCGGTGAACCGGTTGTTCTCAAACGACAACCCTGTGCTGCGGCTGGGGCGTGACCTTGGGCTGGGGCTGGTCAACCGCTTGCCGGGCCTGCGGCGCGGGTTCATCCGGCAGGCGGCGGGTCTGACGGGCGAGATGCCGAGGCTGCTGGCCGGGCAGGCGATTTAATCCCACCGTATCAGTCGGGGCGCGCCCGCCCCGTGGGGGCGGTGCGGGCGCGCCCCGATGCTTTGGGCATCGGGGCAAACCCTGTCGTTGCACTTTTGGCAAATCCCTGAGGCCGCATGACGCTTTTGCGCCCCTCACCCCGCGGTGCGTGCGCGCCCCTTGGCTGAGGTTGCGGCGAAGTGAATACACCCTGCGCACAAAGAAAAACCCCCGGCCTTGCGGACGGGGGTTGATCGGGTGGGCCCAATTCTTACGAACCGTGCCCCAGTGTCGCAAAACGCCTTAGATAGCGCCTTCACGCTGCGCCTTTTTGCGCGCGAGTTTGCGCGCACGGCGGACCGCTTCGGCTTGCTCTCGCGCTTTCTTGACGGACGGTTTCTCGAAATGTTGCTTGAGCTTCATTTCACGGAAAACGCCTTCGCGCTGGAGCTTTTTCTTCAGGGCACGGAGTGCCTGTTCGACGTTATTGTCGCGGACGCTGACCTGCATGTGGTTGTCACCACCTTCCTAAGTTAGAGTTGCACTACAGTGTGCAGGCGCGCGCCCTATAACAAGGGAAACACGCCCTGTCCACCGACAGTCACAGATGGAGGCCACCATGGACCCCGAAACCACGCCAGATGCCGCGAAAGCGCGGGTTCTTGAGGCTGCGCTGATGCATGTGCCCTTTGATGGCTGGTCCCAGACCACCCTGCGCGCGGCGATTGCCGATTCGGGTGTGGCCCCCGGTCTGGGCCATGCGCTGTTCCCGCGCGGGGGGATTGATCTGGCCGTGGCCTATCACAAGGCGGGCGATGCATTGATGCTGGACCGTCTGGCCGCGATGGACCTGACCGCGCTGCGTTACCGCGACCGGGTGGCGACGGCGATCCGCACGCGGCTGGAACTGGTCGAAGACCGGGAGCTGGTGCGGCGGGGAACCACGCTCTTTGCCCTGCCGCAACATGCGGGCGAAGGGGCCAAGCTGATCTGGGGCACGGCGGATGCGATCTGGACCGCGCTGGGCGATACCTCGCGCGATTTCAGCTGGTATTCCAAACGCGCCACCCTGTCGGCGGTCTATGGGTCGGTGGTGCTCTATTGGCTCGGCGATGACAGTCTGGACCATCAGGACGCGTGGGATTTTCTGGACCGCCGCATCGGCGATGTCATGCAGATCGAAAAGCTGAAAGCCTCGTTCCGCGACAACCCGCTGGGCAAGGCGCTGCTTGCAGGTCCGGGAAAGCTGATGGACAAATGGCGCGCACCGACCGCGCCGGATGACCTGCCGGGCAACACCCGTTTCTGAAGGACCCAAGATGACCCTGTCCCACACCATGCGCGCCGTCGAAATCTCGGAACCCGGCGGACCGGAGGTGTTGCGCCCGGTGACCAAACCTGTGCCGGTGCCGGGACATGGCCAGATCATTATCCGCGTCGCCTATGCCGGGGTGAACCGCCCAGACGCCCTGCAACGCGCGGGTCTCTATGCGCCCCCCGCCAGCGCCTCGCCCTTGCCGGGGCTGGAGGCTTCGGGAACCATTGTGGAAATCGGTCCCGGCGTCACGCGCTGGTCCATCGGGGACCGCGTGACCGCCCTGTTGCCCGGTGGGGGCTATGCCGAATATGTGGCCACGCAAGAACACCACGCCCTGCCGGTGCCCGAAGGCATGAGCCTGCGCGAGGCTGCCTGCCTGCCCGAAACCTGCTTCACCGTCTGGTCCAATGTGGTGATGCGTGGCGGGTTGAAAGCCGGGGAACGCTTCTTGGTCCACGGCGGATCATCCGGCATCGGCACCACGGCCATCCAGATTGCCAAGGCGCTTGGGGCGCGAGTGTTCACCACCGCCGGGTCCGACGACAAATGCCGCGCCTGTGAGGAACTCGGCGCGGACAAGGCGCTGAACTACCGCACCGGCGATTACGTGGCGATGATGCTGGACGAAGGCGGCGCGCAACTGATCCTCGACATGGTCGGCGGCCCCTACCTGCCGCGCAACATCAAGGCTTTGGCGACCGAAGGGCGGTTGGTCCAGATCGCCTTCCTGCAAGGCGCGAAGGTGGAGTTGAACTTTTCAGAGGTCATGATGCGGCGGTTGACGATCACAGGCTCCACCCTGCGCCCGCAAAGCGACCTGTCAAAGGCCCGCATCGCGGCAGAGGTCGAGGCGAATGTCTGGCCGATGATCGCGGCAGGCAAGCTGCGCCCCGTGATGGACAGCGAATTCGCGCTGGAGGATGCCGCAAAGGCCCATGCCCGGATGGAGAGCAGCGGGCATGTGGGGAAGATCGTGCTGAAGGTGGAGTGAGGGGTGGGTCAGGTCGTCTGCCGTTCAAACTTTGGCATGAGCGAAGCGATATCGATACTTGCCCAGCACTTCTTCGACAACTCCATTCCCTTCACACCAAACCGGCCATGGATCACCTTGATCCCACGTTTCTGCAGTTCCTCGGCAACCGGCACAAAATCACGGTCTGCCGAGATGAGCAGAGCGACGTTATAGCCATCGGCCCAAGCAAGACTCATCATATCGGTGACAATGCGGGTATCTACGCCCTTCTCTTCCGTGCCGCGCATGTCCGCGGCGCACGACGGGCAGACTGACACTTCATGATGGCAAGTTGGGCATTTCGGCGCAGATTTCTTTTTCTGCCGGGGAACGGAAGAGACATGAACACCCGGCTGCTTGTCCAACCACCCTTCCAGCCAAGCGCGCAGTTTCACATCGCCGGTAGAGGCCGGATCAAACGAGCCATAAACGTGCATGGCTTCAAAAGCATGCGATGCCGCAGGATTGACTTGAGTCGCCGCATGCTCCGCAAACAGACGGCCCAACCTGCTCCAGTCGGGGTGGAACTTTGCCTGAACCGCATTTAGCGACAGCGTAAAATTCCAGAAATCCACAAAGACGCGAACACGCAAAAGGTTAGCAGGGATTGCGACTTGTGTGTACACGATACCATTTCACTCAAAAAATACGGGGCGCACGAAGCGCCCCGGGGTCTCAATACTCGCTTCATGGTCACCGTTGTCGGCTCAATCCGCGAGGGATCACGATGGACAGAAGATAAGGCCTAGGATTGCCAGGGTCAAGACATTTGCCGACAACGTCTCATCGACTAAGATTTCTGGCGTTGTTTGAGTTGGGGAGTGCGAGACCTTCCCCACACCTCCTTCACAAACAAAATCCACTCCACCGCCTCTACCGCCCAATCGCCCTTCACCACCGCACGGCGGGCGATTTCTTGATACCCCTTCGCGCGATACAGGCGCAGGGCGTCTAGGTGTGTATCCTCGGCGATCAGGCTGATGCTGGTGTGCCCTGCGGCGCGGGCGATCCGTTCCGCCTCAGCCAGCAGCGCCGAGCCGATCCCACGGCCCCGAAAGCTGTCATAGGTGGCAAGGACGTTCAGATACCATGATCCCGGTGCCAGCGCCTCTAGCTCCAGCAGGGGGACAAAGATGGCGGGGGTGTCGGGGGCGATGGGGGCGGGGTCCGCCTCGGCGGGATAGCCCAGCAGGCAGGCGGCGACCGCGCCATCCACCTCATAGAGCCAGGCGTTGCGATAGGAGAAACTGCCTGTCTCACGTGCCGCCCGCTCATGGCCATAGGCCAGCGCGTCACCGTCTGGCCCCACCGATTTGCGCCAGAAATGCAGCGGCAGGTCATCCGCCGCCATGTTGATGAAGCGCACCAGATGCGCGGCATCCGCCGCTATTGCCTGCCGGATCATCGCCCTGCCCCCTGTTCTGTCCGCCGATGCATAGGCGACAACGCGGCCTCGTTCAATTCCACGGCGACACCCTTGCCACAGCGCCAAGCGCCCCTTACCACCAAGGCAAACCGCACAGAGGGGCTTTGACATGACCGACACGGTGTTCCGCTTTCCCGCGCCCGGACCTGAACCCTTGACCACCGATCTGGACGGCTGGACCAAGGTTGATGGCCATCCGACGATGAAAACATGGGTGCAGCACACCTCCCTCGACGGGTCGGTGATCAGCGGCACGTGGGAGGCGACGGTGGGCACCTGGCACGCGACCTACAAGTTCTACGAATTCGTCCACCTGATCGACGGCCAGATCACCATCACACCGGACGGCGGCACCCCCGTTACCCTGCGCCCCGGCGATGGCTTTGTGGTGGATGCGGGGTTCTCGGGGACGTGGAAGATCGAGGCCCCGGTCCGGAAGCACTTCTGCATCAAGCTGAAGTAGGGGGGATAGCCCCCCCGAATCCCTTCCCCCAAGCCCCGATTCCCTGCTACATATGGGGACATGAACCAGCATGCCCCCAAGATATCCGATGCCTCTGGCCGTCCTGTCATCCGGCAGTTGGATGAGGCTGCCGTCAACCGCATCGCGGCGGGGGAGGTGGTGGAGCGTCCAGCCTCGGCCGTGAAGGAACTGGTTGAGAATGCGCTGGATGCAGGGGCGACGCGGATCACGGTCGATTATGCCGATGGCGGCAAGACGCTGATCCGGGTGACGGATGATGGCTGCGGCATGACGGGGGCGGATTTGCCGCTGGCCCTGTCGCGGCATGCGACGTCCAAGATTGACGGGTCAGACCTGCTGGACATCCGCAGTTTCGGCTTTCGGGGGGAGGCGCTGCCCTCGCTCGGGTCGGTCGGGCGGTTGACCATCACCTCGCGCGTGCAAGGTGAGGAGGCGGCGCAGATTGCCGTGACGGGCGGGCGCGTCGCGCCGGTGAAGCCCGCCGCGCTGAGCCGTGGCACGGTGGTGGAGCTGCGCGATCTGTTCTTTGCCGTTCCGGCGCGGTTGAAATTCCTGCGCTCGGACCGGGCGGAATCCCAAGCCATCGCCGATGTGGTGCGGCGGCTGGCGATGGCGGAGCCGACCGTGGGGTTTACGCTGCGCGATGTGACGGGGGGCGGCGATGGGCGGGTGGTCTTTCGCGCGGACCCGGAGCCGGGCGATTTCTTCGATGCGCTGCATCGCAGGCTGGCGGCGGTGCTGGGGACCGAATTCATCGACAACGCGCTGAAGATCGATGTGGAGCGTGAGGGGCTGCGGCTCAGTGGATATGCCGCCCTGCCCACCTATTCGCGCGGATCGTCGGTGCAACAATATCTGTTCGTCAATGGCCGCCCCGTGCTGGACCGCGCGCTGTTTGGCGCTTTGCGGGCGGCCTATTTCGACGTGCTGTCGCGGGACCGGCATCCGGCGGCGGTGTTGAACCTGATCTGCGATCCGCAACGGGTGGATGTGAACGTCCACCCCGCCAAGGCCGAAGTGCGGTTCCGGGAGCCTGAGGCCGTGCGGTCGCTGATCATCACCAGCCTGCGGACGGCGCTTTCGGGGGCGGGGCATCGGGCATCGTCAACCGTGGGCACGGCGACGCTGGCGGCCTTTGCACAGGAACCCCCTGCCTTCGCCCCGCGGGTGTATCAGATGGAGCGCCCCTCGCAGGGGGCGCTGTCGCGGGCATTGGCCTATCAGGCGCCACCGCCGCAGCCCGGCTTTGCCGAAGCGCCTTCGGCACGGGTGGAGGCTGTGGCCCCGCCCGCGTCTGATCTGACGGAACGTCCGCTCGGCGCTGCCCGCGCGCAGGTGCATGAGAATTACATCATCGCCCAGACCGCGACGGGGATGGTGATCGTCGATCAGCACGCCGCGCATGAGCGGTTGGTCTATGAGCGGCTGAAACGCCAGATGGCGGAAAGCGGCATCGCGGCACAGGCGCTCTTGATCCCGGATATCGTGGAGCTTTCCCCGACCGATGCGGCGCGCATCCTTGATCTGTCGGTGGACTTGTATCGGCTGGGGCTGGGGATTGAGGCGTTTGGCGGATCGGCCATCGCGGTGCGGGAAGTGCCCGCGATCCTTGGTCAGGTCGACGCGACCGCCTTGATCCGCGATGTGCTGGACGAATTGTCAGACCTCGGCGACAGCCAGTTGGTGCAGACCAAGATCGAGGCGGTGCTGTCGCGCATGGCCTGCCACGGATCGGTCCGGTCGGGCCGCCAGATGCGGGCCGAAGAGATGAACGCCCTTCTGCGCGAGATGGAGGCGACGCCGCTGTCGGGTCAGTGCAACCACGGGCGGCCCACTTATGTGGAATTGAAACTGTCCGACATCGAAAAGCTGTTCGGGCGGCGCTGATGCTGACGCTGGGCGGGCTGCAACTGGACCTGAATGATCCCGTGGTTCTGGCCATCGCCGGGGCGGTCCTGCTGCTGACGGTGGTGCTGCTGCTGACGCTGCGGGCGGCGGCGCGGGCGGGGCGCATGGCCGAACCGCTGCTGCGTGAGGTGTCGTGGATGGCCGACCGCGTACAATCGCTGTCGGATGGGCAGGAACGGCTGGCGGGCGGCTTGCACCATGTGTCGGAAACCACCGCACTGAGCCAATCGTCGATGCTGAAGCTGATGGAACAACGTCTGGCCGATGTGCAGCGCCAGATGACCGAGGCGCTGCACGGCACCTCCACCCGCACGGCGCGATCCTTGGGGGAATTGCATCAACGGCTGGAGACCATCGACAAAGCGCAGGCCAATATCGAAAAGCTGTCGGGCAATGTGCTGTCCTTGCAGGATATTCTGTCGAACAAGCAGACGCGCGGGGCCTTTGGCGAGATCCAGCTGAATGACATCGTGCAAAAGGCGCTGCCATCAGATGCCTATACGATGCAGGCCACGCTTTCCAACGGGCGGCGGGCGGATTGCCTGATCCACCTGCCCAAGCCGCCCGGCCCCATCGTGGTCGATGCCAAATTCCCGCTGGAGGCCTATGAGGCGCTGCGCCGCGCCGAGACGCCGCAACAGGCCGCCGAGGCGCAGCGTTTGCTGCGCGGATCGGTGCGGGCGCATATCAAGGCGATTTCGGAAAAGTATATCCTTGAGGGCGAAACCGCCGATGGCGCGCTGATGTTTCTGCCGTCAGAGGCGGTTTATGCCGAATTGCACGCCAATTTCCCTGATGTGGTGCGCGAAGGCTTCGCGGCCAAGGTCTGGATCGTGTCGCCCACCACCTGCATGGCCACGCTGAACACGATGCGCGCGGTGCTGAAGGATGCCCGGATGCGCGAACAGGCGGGGGCGATCCGGCGGGAGTTGGCGCTGCTTTATGGCGATGTGGAACGGCTTGGCGCGCGGGTGGAAAATCTGGACCGCCACTTCGGGCAGGCATCCAAAGACATCGAAGAGATCAAGATCAGCACCGAAAAGGCCACGCGCCGCGCCCGCCGTCTGGACAACTTCGACTTTGAGGAGATCGCAGCCCCCGGCGTTGCGCCGCTGATCGGACCACAGGCCGCAGAATGAGACGACTGACCCCCGCCGATTACATCCGCCAGCCCTGGAAGAACGGCAAAGGCGAGACGGTTGAACTGGCCCGCGCGGATCGGGATGGCGCGATGCTGTGGCGGCTGTCGATGGCGACGGTCACTGAGGATGGTCCGTTTTCGATCTTTCCCGGCATCGAACGGAACCTGACCGTGCTGGATGGTCCGGGGTTCCGGTTGGTGGGGGACGGGATCGATCTGCCCTGTCTGCCGCTCTCCCCCGTGGCGTTTCCCGGTGATGTGGCGGTTGGGGCGGTGGAAACAGGGGGGCGGGTGTCCACCGATTTCAACGTGATGACAGCGCGAGCGTTGCCCTTGCCGCAGGTGGATGTGGTGACGGTGGCGCAGAACCTGCCTGCCGCCGATCTGGTGGCCGTGTTCGCGCTGGGGGAGGCTGTGGTGAACGGTCAAACCATCACGCGGCATGACATGATATTGGCCGAGGGGGCCTGCCATATCGCCCCGCTAGACCCGGTGCTGATCGTGCGGCTGTTCCTGCGCTGACGGTCAGATACGGAAGAACGGCTGCGCCAGACGCGGGATCAAGCCGTTGAAGCGCAGGGGCGCGTCGGTGGCTGCCAGACAGATGCAATCCATGCCGGCCTCTGCCACTGGGGTGTGTTCCGTCGCCTGATCGGCAATTTCCACGTCACCCGGACCGAACCGGTCCGAATCGTCGCGGAAGGCGCCTTGCAGCACCAGCGTCAGTTCCATCCCACGATGGCCGTGATCCGGCACGGCCTGACCTGCGGGGATATGCAAGAGCCGCGCCGAGGCACCCTTGCCCGTCGGCAGGATGGCCTGCCGCACGCCCGCCCCGACGCTGCGCCATTTCACGCGATCCAGATCACCGCCCACGTAGTCAGCCAGCGGTGCGGGAAACAACCCATTCCGGCGCGCGGGCTTGCGTGCTCTGACGGGCGTATTCGGCAGGGAGTCGATCCGCGCGAAACAGGCCGTCAGGCTTTCGTCACCCATCGCGGCCATATCGCAGCGGTCCAGCACCGCGCCGCCTACAACCTCAAACGCGGCGAGTTGCGCGCGACAGTCGTCACACAGCGAGACATGGGTGGCCACGACAAGATTGAACGCCTCGGGCAGGTCGCCTGCCGCATAGGACATCAGCAATTGGTCGCTCAGGTGGTGCCGAATTGTCATTCCGTCGTCTCGCCTTCAACTCATCTGCTGACGCAGCTTTTCAAGCGCCAATCTGATGCGCGATTTGATCGTGCCAAGGGGCAGGCCCGTTTCGGCAGCCAGTTCGCCATGCGACAGGTCACCGAAATAGGCGCGTTCGATCAGCGCGCGCTGTTTGTCCGGCAATTGGGCAAGCGCTGCGCCCAATCGCGTTGTCTCTTGCCGGGATTCGAACAGGTCGGCCCCATCCGGTTCCGCCTCTGGTCCCCAATCCAGTTCCTCAGGCTCGGGCCTGCGCGCCTTGCGCAGGGCGTCGATCCGGCGGTTGCGGGCGATGGTGAAAATCCACGTCGCCACCGATGCCCGAGACGGGTCAAAGAGATGCGCCTTGTGCCACAGCGTCGCCATGACATCCTGGGCGCATTCTTCGGCCAAGGTCGCGTCAGCCCCCGATTTCATCAGGAAGCTCTTCACCCGTGGGGCAAAGTGCCGGAACAGCGCGGCAAAGGCCGCACGGTCCTGATGATCCCGGACGCGCGCCATCAACCCGGCCCAATCCGTCATGTCGTCCGATGCCTGCACGGCAGGGCCTTCCTTCCGGCGCGTAACCTCTTGTCCCGGCGTAGCATATGGCCACGCGGGCGGCTCCGCATCCAGTTTTTCGGTCTGGCCTGCATCGAACATCATGACGGTTCTACGACAGGCCGCATCGGCTGGATCACCACGTCGGGAAAGTTTTCACGACATGCGGGAGCAGGGCTGTTGATCCAAGGCAGCGAAACGGGCGTAAAAGGACTGTAGCCCGCAGGAGAGTTGTTGCATGCCGTTCGAATCCCTTGGTTCCGCCCCACGCCGTATCGCCGTCATCGGGGGCGGAATCGCCGGCATGGCCGCCGCGCATCTGCTGGCAGACCATGACTCTGTCGTCCTGTTCGAGGCCGAGAACCGTCTTGGCGGCCATGCCCGCACCAAACTGGGCGGCAAGCGCGGCGATCAGCCGGTGGATACCGGCTTCATCGTGTTCAACAAGGTCAACTATCCGCATCTGCTGCGCCTGTTCGACACGCTTGAGGTGCCCTACACCGAAAGCACCATGACCTTTGGCGCGTCTCTGGATGGCGGGCGGGTGGAATATGGTCTTGCGTCGCTGGACGCGCTGTTTGCCCAGCGCAAGAACCTTATCAACCCGCGCTTCCTGCGGATGCTGCGCGACATCGCGCATTTCAACAAGCACGCTGCCGCCCATGCCACCGATCCCGCGCTGACGATCCGTGGTTTGCTGGAGCGTTTGGGAACCGGCGACTGGTTCCGCGACTACTACATCACGCCGTTTTCCGGGGCGATCTGGTCCACGCCGACAACGGGAATCCTTGAATTTCCGGCGCAGGCCTTGGTGCGCTTCTTTGAAAACCACCACCTGATGCAGGTGAACGGCCAGCACCAGTGGTACACGGTGCGGGGTGGGTCCATCGAATATGTCCGCCGCCTGCAATCCAGCCTGACATCGCGCGGCGTGGACCTGCGGCTTGGCACCCCGGTGGCGGCCGTCCAGCGCTCGGCGGCGGGTGTGCTGGTCCGGGCCACGGGCGCGGAATGGGAACTGTTCGATGATGTGATCTTCGCCAGCCATTCCGACCAGACGCTTGCGCTTTTGTCCGACGCCACGCCCGAAGAGCGCGCCGCCCTGTCGGCGATCCGCTATCAACCGAATGAGGCGATCCTGCACCGCGATCCGGTCGTCATGCCCAAGAGCCGCAAATGCTGGTCAAGCTGGGCCTATGTCGAGCCTGCGGGCGGCGCGGGCGGGCGGATTGATCTGAGCTACTGGATGAACTCGTTGCAGCCGATCCCGATGGATGACCCGATCTTTGTGACGCTGAACTCCAACGGTGGCATCCGGGATGAGTTGATCGACGATGTGACCACCTTCCATCACCCGGTCTATGATGTGGCGGCATTGGCCGCGCAAAAGACCATCCGCGCGATGAACGGGACGCAGAACACGTGGTTTGCCGGGGCGTGGATGCGCAACGGTTTCCATGAGGACGGCTTTGCAAGCGCCTATGACGTGGTGCAGGCGATGCGCGCCCGCACGGCTGAGGGGCAATTGGCCGCATGAAAACGGTCGATCTGATCCGGGGCGAAACCTTCCACGGCCGCAAGGGCGCGGTGGCGAATGCCTTTCGCTACACCGTGGATTACCTGCTGCTGGACCCGGATCAGTCGGTCGGCCCTCGCCTGTTTTCCCGCAACCGCGCCAATCTGACCGCCATCCATGATGTGGATTTCGGCGGGCCAAAGGGCCAAGGGCGCGGCACGGCCTGGGTGCGGCAGGTGTTGGCCGAGCATGGCTTGCCGGGGGCGGAGCGTATTTTGCTGATGGGTCAGCCCCGCGTCTTGGGCCATGTGTTCAACCCGGTGTCCTTTTGGCTGTGCCACGACGCGGCGGGCGATTTGCGTGTGGTGATTGCCGAGGTGTCGAACACCTATGGCGACCGTCACAGCTATCTTTGCCACCGCGACGATCTGGCCCCGATCACCCGCACCGACACCATCACCGCGACAAAGCTGTTCTACGTCTCGCCGTTTCAACCGGTTGAGGGCAGCTATGCCTTCCGCTTTGACCTGCGTGCGGATCGGATCGGAATCTGGATCGACTATTCCACGGCAAACGGCGGGTTGTTCACCAACCTGATCGGGCCGCGCGTGCCCTTGACCAACTTTGGCATCCTGCGCGCCTGCCTGCGCCGCCCCTTTGGCTCGCGCCGGGTCTTGGCGCTGATCCATTGGCAGGCGCTGAAACTCGCGTTGAAGGGGGTCACCTTCCGCAACCGCCCCGAACCGCCTGCACAGGATGTCAGCCGATGACAGGGGCGGCGGACAGACGGCTTTGGGTGTGGGGGATGTTCGGCGGGCTGATCGCGATGGCAGGCTTGCCGATCTATATCCATGCGCCGAAGTTCTTTGTGGACCAATACGGTGTCAGTCTGGCGGCACTCGGTCTGGTGCTGGCGGCGCTGCGGCTGGTGGATGTGGTGCAGGACCCGGTGCTGGGTTGGCTGGCCGGGATCACCCGCGCGCGACGGGGGCTTTGGGTCGCAGTCGCGGCGGGGGCGATGGCCTTGGGGATGGTCGGGCTGTTTGCCCTGCCCGCGCCGATCGGCCCCTTGGCGTGGTTCGCCCTGACCATGCTGGCCGTGTTCAGCGCGTGGTCCTTCCTGAGCATCTGTTTCTACGCCCAAGGCGTCACCCGGGCCGGGGCGATGGGTCCACAAGGCCACATCCGCCTTGCCGGTTGGCGCGAGGGCGGGGCGTTGGTGGGTGTCTGCCTTGCCGCCGTCGCGCCGGTGGCGCTGGCAGGGGTCAGCGCAAGCCCGTTGGCGCTGTTCGCCCTGATCTTTGCCGGTCTGACGCTGGTCACCGTGGCGCTGATGGCCCCGGAATGGCGCGCGGCGGGGGCAACCCCGCCTGCTGGCTGGGCGGCCTTCCGCCCGGTGCTGGCGGACCCATTGGCGCGTCGGTTGTTGTGGATCGCGCTGCTGAATTCTGCGCCTGTCGCCGTCACCTCGACCCTTTTCCTGTTCTTTGTCGAAAGCCGCCTGCAAGCGCCGGGGGATGAGGGCTGGCTTTTGCTGCTGTTCTTCTTGTCGGCCGCAATTTCCACCCCGTTCTGGTCAAGCGCTGCCGCAAAATATGGCGCGCGCAACGTCCTGCTGGCGGCGATGGGGCTGGCGATTGCCACCTTTCTTTGGGCCGCCACCTTGGGCGCGGGGGCGCTGCTCCCCTTCGCGCTGATCTGCATCGCCTCTGGCGCGGCGCTGGGGGCGGATAACACGCTGCTGCCCGCCATCTTTGCCCGCCGTCTGTCGCATCTGGCCGGGACCGAGGCCGCGGCCTTTGGCCTTTGGGCCTTTGTGTCGAAACTCTCGCTCGCCCTTGCGGCGGCGGTTCTGCTGCCGCTGCTGGGCGCGGTCGGGTTCAACCCCGGCGCGACCAACAGCGCTGCCGCCTTGGCCATGCTGTCGCTGCTTTACGCCATTATCCCCTGCATCCTGAAGGTCTTCGCACTGGGCCTTTTGTTCTTCACCGACGTGCCGGAGGTCTGAACCATGTCCCCCCTCGTCCCATTCCTTGCCGGAGCGGTCGTTGCCATCATCCTGATCGTGGTGGTGATGCGCGTGACCAGTTTCCGCAGCCAGAAGCCCGCCGATCTGGCCGGGCGTGGCCCGGCGTTCGATCTGCGCCGCCACCTCTCTGGCCCGATCCTTTGCGAAGGGGTGATCTATGGCCCCACGGGCAAGGTCGCCTCGCGCTTCGTCGCGGATATGGAGGGCAGTTGGGAGGGCAACACCGGCACCCTGCAAGAGGTTTTCCACTATGACAGCGGCCGCGTGCAGGACCGCTATTGGAAGCTGACGCTGGGCAATGACGGCACCATCCGTGCCGAAGCGCCCGATGTGGTGGGCACAGGCCAAGGCGTCGTCGAAGGGCCGGGCGTCTGCCTGCGCTACCGCATCAAGCTGGACGACGAGGCGGGGGGGCATGTGCTGGACGTGGTGGATTGGATGTATCTGATGGACAACGGCACCATCATGAACCGCAGCCAGTTTTCCAAATTCGGGATCACCGTCGCGGAGCTGGTGGCCACCATGCGCCCGGTCGAACGGCGGGCCGCGGCATGACCGATTTTCAGAGCAAGCGCTACTGGCTGGTCGGCGCGAGTGAGGGGTTGGGTCTGGCGCTGGCCAAGCGCTTGGCGCGTGCCGGGGCGCAGGTGATCCTCTCCGCCCGCAGCGCGGACCGGCTGGCTGAGGCAGTGGCAGAGGTTGGACCAAAGGCGACCGCCTTGCCCTGCGATGTGGCGGACAGCGCAAGCGTGCAGGCGGCGGCGGGGTCGCTGGGTGATCTGGATGGTGTCGTCTTTTTGGCTGGCGTCTATTGGCCAACCAAGTCGCAAGAGTGGGACGCCAAAGCCGTCGAGACGATGATCGACGTCAACCTGACCGGCTGCGCGCGGGTGATGGCGGCGGTGGTTCCGGGCATGGTGGCCCGCAACCGGGGACATGTGGTCATTACCGGCTCGCTTTCGGGCTTTCGTGGCTTGCCGGGGGCCATCGGTTATGGCGCGTCCAAGGCGGGCTGCATGTCGCTGGCGGAATCGATGCATTGCGATCTGCGCGGCACGGGGGTTCGGGTCCAACTGGCCAACCCCGGCTTCATCCGCACCCGCCTGACCGACAAGAACGATTTCAAGATGCCCCAGATCATGGAACCTGAGGCAGCGGCGGAGATCATGTTCGCCCATATGGACCGGGGCGGTTTCAGCCGCAGTTTCCCCACACCCTTCCAATGGGTGTTCCGGCTGTCGCAGTTCCTGCCTGACGGCCTCTATTATCGGCTATTCGGCGCCTAAGCCTCTCTACTTCATTTTCTGTCTTCAAATATCCCGGGGGGCTGCGGGGGGCTGGCCCCCCGCTCCTGTGCGGTCAACCAACCGCAGGCTTGTCCACCCACCCCGTTTCCAACGCCTGCGCCCAATCCTTGGCCCCGGCAGCCTGAGCCAGCCCGATCATGCGCGCCGTGTCATAGGGCACCAAACGGTGCGTCACCGCCCAATCGTCCCCCTGCCGATCAAGGATCATGTAGCTCGCATGGGGGGACCCGGCACAAACCCGATGCGGGCGGGGGGTGTCGTCGTCAAAGGCGGGCAGACCGACAGAGCCGGGATTGATCACCATCCGCCCGTCGTCCAACCGCACCACGCGGGCGCGGTGGGTATGGCCGCAGAGATAAAGCCGTTGCGGCCGTCCCTCAATTTCAGCCGCGATGGCGGCGGGATCGGCGCGGTGCACCTCGCCATCCGTCCCCACGGTTTCCAGCCAATAGGTGGTGTCGCTGCGCGGCGTGCCGTGGCAGGCCATGACATCCTCGATCACCAGACCTGTGGGCAATCCGGCGACCCAGCCCAGCGTCATGCGGTCCAGCTTGGGATAGGTCCATGCCTCCCACCCCTTGTTGCGGCGGGCGGGGTCCAAGAGCCAGCGGTCATGATTTCCCATCACCGTCAGGTTCGGCACGCCTTCCAGCAGCGCAGCCGTTCCCATCGGGTCCAGGGGACCAGACAGCACATCGCCCAGATTGATCATGAGATCGGGCGAGAAGGCCAGCATATCAGCCAGCACCGCCGTCAAGGCATCGGCGTTGCCATGAATGTCGGACAGGACGGCCAGTCGGGTCATGCGTCACTCCTTTCCGGCAGGCTAGCGCAAAGCCGGTGCGGGGGCATGGCATTCCTTTGGCTTTTTCGGGGCGGGCGACAGGCCCGCCCCGAAGCGATCACTCCGCCGCAAAGGTCCAGCCAGAGATGCCCTTGGGTTCAAGGAATTCTTCCAGGCCCCAGACCCCGCCTTCGCGCGCGCGGCCCGATTGCTTGACCCCGCCGAAGAACGACCCCGCCCCGCGCGATTTGCCGTTCATTTCGACCATGCCGGATTTCAGCGCCAATCCCAAACGGTTGGCGCGGGCGCTGTCCTGCGTCTGCACATAGTTGGCCAGACCGTAAGGCGTGTCATTGGCGATGCGGATCGCCTCTTCTTCGGTGTCGAAGGGAATGATCGACAGCACGGGGCCGAAGATTTCCTCGCGTTCAATGGTCATGCCGGGGGTGACATCGGCGAACACCGTCGGCTTGACATAGAAGCCGCGGTTGAAGCCTTCGGGCAGACCCGGACCGCCTGCCACCAGACGCGCGCCTTCGTCGATGCCCTTCTGGATATAGCCTTGGATCTGGTCCCACTGGCGCTTGTTCACCACCGGGCCGATATGGTCACCCGACTGGCTGGCGGGGCCGACCTTGATGCTGGCGGCAATCTCGGCGGCCTTGGCGACGGTGGCATCATAGACCGACCGCTCCACCAGCAGGCGCGAGGGCGCGTTGCAGGACTGACCGGAGTTTTCCATCATCCGCTTGACCGAGCGCAGCACCGCACGGTCATCGGCATCAGCGAACAGCAGGTTCGCACCCTTGCCGCCCAGTTCCAGCGTGACGCGCTTCAGCGTTTCCGCCGCCGCGACGGAAATCGCCTTACCGGCGCGGGTCGATCCGGTGAAGCTGATCATTTCCACATCCGGGTGGGTGGACAGCTGCGCGCCGACCCCCGGCCCGTCGCCGTTGACCAGATTGAACACACCCGGCGGGATGCCCGCATCATGGCAGAATTCTGCGAACAGCATCGCGTTCAGCGGCGATTCCTCGCTCGGTTTCAGCACGCAGGTGCAGCCTGCCAGCATCGCCGGAATCGCCTTCAGTGCGATCTGGTTCATCGGCCAGTTCCACGGGGTGATCAGACCGACCACGCCGATGGGTTCCAGCGCCACGGCTGCGCCGGGGGCATGCGGGCCAAGCGGGCGGATCCATTCGATCTGGTCGAATGCCTTGAGGAAGTTCTTCAGATGCCACGGCAGGCAGGGGGCCTGATCCGAGCGCGCGAAATCAATCGGCGCGCCCATTTCCAGCGCGATGGCTTGGGCCATTTCCTCGGCCCGCTTTTCGTATTGCGTCAGGATGCCTGCGACCAATTCCTTGCGCCGCGCCGGGGGCGTTGCTGCCCATGCCGGAAAGGCCGCCTTGGCTGCCGCCACCGCTGCATCCGTGTCCGCCTTGGAGCCGAGCGAGATGGTCGCACAGGCATCCTCGGTCGAGGGGTCGATCACCGCATGATCGCGCGCCACGGCGGGGGCGACCCATTGGCCGTTGATGTAGAACTCTCGTCTCGTGATCATGGCTCACCCCTTCGTGAAATTTGATCATATTCTGACAGGTGCCATGGCTTGGCACAATCCTGCAACCGACAGGACAGCGTCGCAATCGGCGGGAGGGCGCTGGCACAAAGGCTGCTGTGCGGCAGTCCTGAAACGGAATGACATGCCAAGATGCCGCTCTCTGCCGCAACGGCGTTCTCTTTTGTCGCGGCGGCACGGCGGGGGGATGAAACTTCGTTCCCTTTGGCGTATTTGTTCCACAGCAATCCGACAGGAGTCATCATGTCCGTCCGCATCAACGACATCGCCCCCGATTTCACCGCCGAGTCGACCGCCGGCACCATCCATTTCCATGACTGGCTTGGCGGCAGCTATGCCATCATCTTCAGCCATCCGCGCGACTTTACCCCGGTCTGCACCACGGAATTCGGCGCGGTGGCGCAACTGGCCCCGGAATGGAAAAAGCGCAACACCAAGGTCATCGGCGTGTCGGTGGATTCGGTCACCGACCATGAAAAGTGGAAGCGCGACATCGAGGCGTTTGGCGGCGCGGTGGCGGAATTCCCGATCATCGACGACTCGTCGCTGACCGTGGCCAAGGCCTATGACATGCTGCCCGCCGACTATTACCTGCCGACCGAAGGCCGCACCCCGGCGCATTCGGCCACCGTCCGCACCGTCTATATCATCGGGCCGGACAAGAAGGTGCGTCTGACCATGACCTATCCGATGAGCGTGGGCCGCAACTTCGCGGAAATCCTGCGCGCGCTGGATGCGGTGCAGGCCACCGATGGCGTGCCGCTGGCAACGCCCGCGAACTGGACCCCCGGTCAGGATGTGATCGTGGCGCTGGCCCTGAACAACGAACAGGCGACCGAGCGTTTCGGACCCTTGGACATCAAGCTGCCCTATCTGCGCTTTGCCAAGGCGCCGCAGAAGTAAGGCCAGCCGCCGACCCAGAAAGCCCCGGTCACCGCGCCGGGGCTTTTTCATACCCCGGTCACATTCTGGTACAGGCGCGACCTTGTGCCCAGGACCGCGCCAATCCGACCGGCAATCCAGCCCAGCCCGCGCGCCAGTGACAAGAGTGTCCGCCCCTGCGTGAAGGGCAGGGCCACAGCCAGCGCAAGCACCAGCGCCAGTCGCAGCGGCAGGCTGCCCAACAGACCCAGCCACGCCAAGGGCCGATCCGCCAGCTTCCGGTGAAAGGCCGTGTTGGACTGGTCCCGCCCGCGCCGGAACTGGTAGCGAAAGCTCAAGCGGTCCGCGGGCACGATCTCATGCACCACGGCATCGGCGACCCATGCAGTGGGCAGGCCGCGTCTGCGCACCTCGGCGTGGAACTTGGCATCGGTGCCGCCGGTGTGGCGCATGGTTTCGTCAAACCAGATGCCGTGATCCCGGAACAGGCGCGTCTCGGCCAGCCAGTTGTTCGTGACGATGGTGACCCCCGGTGTGCCCCGCAATCCGGCCCGTTGGGCGGCGCGGGTTTCCTTGCGGCGATAGCGTTCGGCGACATTGCGATACATCAGCCGCTGTGACCAACCCACCGGCCCCATCAGCGGCGCAATCCGCAAGGGCGCACCCAAGAGCATCGCGCCCGAGGCGCGATATCCCTCAACAAACCTCACCAGCCAATCCTGCGCCACCACCTCATCGTCATCGACAAAGGCCAAAAGGTCCGCGCCACGGGCGATCCCCTCGCGTGCGGCGCGGTTGCGGGCAAAGGGGATGCCGGGTTCCGGTTCCAGCAGGTGATCCACCCGCAGGCCATTGGGCAGCGGTCGGGCCGCCTGCACCACGGGCAGGGACAGCGGGCGCAGGGCGTTTTCCACCACCAGACAGGACAGATCACAGGCGGGCGGCACATCCATCGCGCCCCAGCTCTCGATCAGCGCCCGCAACATCTGTGGCCGCCCGCGCGTCAGGGTGACGACAACGATGGTCAGGTGCGGCAGGCTGGACATGGGGGGCGGCATCCTTTGGGTCAAAGCGGCCCCCAACCCCCCAACCCGCCACAAGTTGCGTGCGCGGCCCCAGAACAAAAAACGGGCGGCCCCGAAGGACCGCCCGCCATCGCTACCCGCTGAATGCGAGTCGGATCACGCCTCTTCGGCGTCTTCCTTTTTCTTCTCGACGATTTCTTCGCCGGTTTCCTGATCGACCATCTTCATGCCCAGACGGACCTTGCCGCGATCATCGAAGCCAAGGAGTTTCACCTTCACTTCCTGACCTTCCTTCAGCACCTCATTGGGGTGCGTCAGGCGCTTGGAGGCGATCTGCGACACGTGGACCAGACCGTCACGCTTGCCGAAGAAGTTCACGAAAGCGCCGAAGTCGACCAGCTTCACGACCTTGCCGATATAGACCTTGCCTTCTTCCGGCTCGGCCACGATCGACCAGATCATGTCATAGGCTTTCTTGATCGCATCGGCGGAGGACGAGGCGATCTTGATGATGCCGTCATCGTTGATATCGACCTTGGCACCCGACACTTCGACGATCTCACGGATGACCTTGCCGCCCGAACCGATGACTTCACGGATCTTGTCGGTCGGGATTTGCAGGGTCTCGATCTTCGGCGCGTATTCGCTGAAGCCTTGCGGGGCGGACAGCGCCTTGTTCATCTCAGCCAGGATGTGCAGACGGCCATCCTTGGCCTGAGCCAAAGCCTGCGCCATGATTTCCGGGGTGATCCCGGCAACCTTGATGTCCATCTGCATCGTGGTGATGCCGTTTTCGGTGCCAGCCACCTTGAAGTCCATGTCGCCGAGGTGATCCTCGTCGCCAAGGATGTCGGTCAGCACGGCCCAGCGGCCATCTTCTTCAAGGATCAGACCCATCGCCACACCGGCGACCGGGGCTTTCAGCGGCACGCCCGCATCCATCATCGACAGCGATCCGCCGCAGACCGACGCCATCGAGGACGAGCCGTTCGATTCCGTGATCTCGGACACGACGCGGACGGTGTAGGGGAAGTCGGTCGGGGCAGGCAGCACGGCCTGAAGCGCACGCCATGCCAGCTTGCCATGACCGATTTCACGACGACCGGGCGAACCGACACGACCCACTTCGCCCACCGAATAGGGCGGGAAGTTGTAGTGCAGCAGGAAGTTGGAGCGCGAGTTGCCATGCAGGGCATCGATGATCTGCTCATCCTCGCCGGTGCCCAGCGTGGTCACGACCAGCGCCTGGGTTTCGCCACGGGTGAACAGGGCCGAGCCATGGGTGCGCGGCAGGATGCCGGTTTCCGACACGATCTGACGCACGGTCTTGTTGTCACGCCCGTCGATGCGCGCGCCGCCGGTGATGATGTCACCGCGCAGGATCGAGGATTCCAGCTTCTTGATCGCCGAACCAAGGTTGATGTCGGCCTTGTCTTCGTCCGACAGTTGCGTCTTGATCGTGGCCACGGCAGCGGAGATCGCGTTGGTGCGCTCTTGCTTGTCCTTGATCGCGAAAGCGGCGCGCATCTCGGTTTCGCCTGCCGCCTTGACCTTGGCATAGAGCGCCGAGATGTCGGGCGGCAAGAAGTCGAAGGGCTCTTTCGCGGCATCTTCGGCCAGATCGATGATCAGGTCGATGACGGGCTGCATGGCGGCATGGCCAAACTTCACCGCGCCGAGCATTTCGTCTTCGGTCAGTTCATAGGCTTCGGATTCGACCATCATCACGGCGTCCTTGGTGCCGGCGATGACCAGATCCAGACGCTGTTCGGGGTTGGCACGCAGGTTCTGCATGTCGTCCACCGACGGGTTCAGCGTGTAGTTGCCGTTCACAAACCCAACCCGCGCTGCACCGATGGGGCCACGGAAGGGCACGCCCGAAATCGTCAGCGCAGCCGAGGCGGCGATCATGGCGACGATGTCGGAATCGTTGTGCAGGTCATGGCTCAGCACGGTTGCCATCACGAGGACTTCGTTCTTGAAGCCTTCGACGAACAGCGGACGGCAGGGACGGTCGATCAGACGCGAGACCAGCGTTTCCTTCTCCGAAGGACGCGCCTCACGCTTGAAGAAGCCGCCGGGGATCTTGCCCGCGGCATAGTATTTTTCCTGGTAGTGGACGGTCAGGGGGAAAAAGTCCTGACCCGGCTTTGCCTGACGGGCAAAGGTGACGTTGGCCATGACCGAGGTTTCGCCCAGCGTGGCGATGACGGTGCCATCGGCCTGACGCGCAACTTTCCCGGTTTCCAGCGTCAGCGTTTCATCGCCCCACTGGATGGATTTCTTGACGACATTGAACATAGATCGGTTCCTCTGAGGGGTGCCCGGCCCTCCGGCCCCTCGCATCTGGCGGCCCCATTGCCGCCACCCCCTATCCTTCGCATGTGCCCGGGGGTGTGGGCCTCACGTCGCAGATGGCCGCGCCTTACAGGAAAAAGGGGTGTTTGGGAAGGGGGACGGGGGAATGGGGCTTTGCGTTGACAGGGTGCAGCAGGGTGCTCATTCTTTTTCGATGACCCAAGACAGGTTGGATGAGCGCAGATCATGACAGAACCGGCTAACCCTATGCCAAGTGACCCGGATTTGGTTCAGAGCGACCGCCAACACGCTATCGACGAGCTTCAGGCGTTGATCGACGAAGGGCTTGCATCCGGTCCGGCGCAACCTTTTGACATGCAGGCATTTCTGGCCAAACAGGAAAACGCTGCGCCCTAAAATACCGCATGGGTGCCGCGGTCGTCGGTGACCTCGCCGCGCAGGAGGGCGGCGTAGTGGTCTTCCAGCCTGTCCGACCCGAATTCCGGCGTGGCCTCGGCGTCATAGCGGCTGCCGGTCCAGACCAGCATCGACTCGGTTGCGTAATAGCGCCCGATACGGGCGAATTCGGCCTTGTCGGCAAGGCGGGGCGAAAGGCGGCCAAGGGTGGACAACACGGCGATGATCGTATCCATCAGCGCCACAGGAACCCGCTTGATCCGCACAGGCACGCCCGTCAGCCGCTCCAGCATCTTGGCCTGATCCAAGGGCGTGATCGCTGGCCCCGGCCCGCCGATGGGCAGGATGCGGTTTTCCGTCGCCGGATCGGTCAGGCTTTGCGCGATGAACCGGCCCAGATCGGCATCGGAAATCGGCTTGCAGGCCGTCAAGGTGCCATCGCCGAACACCAGAAAGGCCCGCCCCGCAGCCACCCGCGCCACCTGACCTGACAGGGATTTGAAAAACGCGGTGGGGCGGATGATTGTCCAGCGCAGGGGGGCGGCCTGTAATTCGGCCTCAAACTCCAGCTTGGCGCGCTGGAAGGGCAAGAGCGGCTTTTGCACACATATTGCTGACAGCAGGACAAAGCGCCCGACCCCCGCCGCCAAGGCAGCGCGCAAGGCGGCGGAATTGACATCCTGGTCCACTGCACGCGCATCGGAAGGAGAGCCTGAACGGCTGGCGATGCAGGATACCACCGCATCGGGCCGGGTCCGGAACGCCTGCGCCAGCGCTTCGGGATCAGTCACCGCGCCCCGGATCACGGTGACGCCCTCTGGCGCGGCTGCCGACGGTCGCAACAGCACCGTCACGCTATGACCCGCCGCCAATAGCGCCCGCGCCGTGGCGCGGCCAATGGTGCCCGAGGCACCCAGAAGAAGAATATGCTGTCCCATGACGTCAGCCTAACACCGCGCCACCGCCCGCCGCAAAGCGAAACGCCCGCACCTTTCGGTACGGGCGTTCGGATCGGCGCAGGCGCTGGATCAGCGACGCAGGCCCAGACGGGCGATCAGCGAGGCGTAGCGGCCTTCGTCCTTGGCCTTGAGGTAGTCCAGCAGCTTGCGGCGCTGGGCGACCATCATCAGAAGGCCACGACGGCTGTGGTTGTCCTTCTTGTGGCCCTTGAAATGCTCGGTCAGGGTCGCGATGCGCGACGACAGGATCGCCACCTGAACTTCCGGCGAGCCGGTGTCGTTCTCTTTGGTCGCGTATTCCTTGATCAGGCGGGCTTTTTCTTCGACGGTGATCGACATCGGGATCTCCTGTAAAGAGGGTGAAGGCACAAGCCGGGATGTCGTCCAGCAGGGCCGATGGATGCCCCAGCACTTCCGGGACGGTGCGCCATAGCGGGAATCGGTGGAAAAGGAAAGCCCCAAGGCGGGCAGAGGCTCCACAGAGCCGTTTACCATTGTTGGAGAATCCCGAATGCCGCCGCGCCAGGCGTGGTAATTTGCCGGTGGGGGTTTCTGGGACGGATGCGGCAGCGCGTCCGCAGGTGGGCTTATGTTGATCGGTTTTCTGATGGCCCTGATGGCAGGGGCACTGGCAACGGCGGTGATGCCGTTCGATGAAACGCCTGACGATGACGAAGAGTCCGCCGATGACGGCGCGGATCAGGGGTTTGTCACGTTTGACTCCCCCGTGTCTGATCCGGCGGGCATGCCGACATCGGACGATATCCCCGACATTCCTGATGCGGGGCGACTGCTGGCGGGAAGCTCGGGCGCGGATGTGCTGAACGGCGGCGGGGCGGCGGATATCATCGACGGGGCGGAGGGCGATGATTGGCTGTCCGGCGGCGGTGGCGCGGATGTCCTGCTGGCCGGGGCGGGCAACGATTCTCTGGATGGTGGAGAGGGGGATGACACCCTGACGGGGGGATCGGGTGATGATCGGGCCACCGGGGGGGCGGGGAATGACCTCGTCACCGGCGACACGGGGGCAGATTACCTGTCGGGGCAGGGGGGCGATGACCGGATCGAAGGCGGCGACGGGCAGGACACGCTGTTGGGCGGCGATGGCGGGGGCTGGCTTGCCGGGGGCGACGGCGCAGACAGCCTGACCGGCGGCACCGGGACGGATGAGCTGGACGGCGGCGCCGGCAATGACAGCCTGTTCGGCCAGGGCGATGAGACGGATTTCCTCAACGGCGGAGAGGGCGATGACCTGCTTCACCTGATGGGGGCGGACAGGGCGACGGGTGGCGCGGGGGCGGACCGCTTTGACATTCAGGGCAGCGGCGGCACGATTGCGGATTATGACCCGGCGCAGGACCGCTTGGTCGTGGTCTATGACCCGTCGTTGCACCCTGACCCGCAGGTCACCGTTCAGGACGATGGCGCGGATGCACTGGTCTATCTGGACGGTCAGGAATTGGCGCGCATCAACGGGGCGGCAGGCTTGCAGTCCGGACTGGTGGGCCTGCGCGGGCTGTGACGGTCAGACCCAATACTCGGGCTGGCGATCATAGCCGATGTAAAGCGGATGCTTGGGGTGGCCATCCTGAGTCAGCCCAAGCGTGAACAGCGGCTTTCCGGTTGCGCGCAACAGGGCCGCCACCTGCGGCCCGCGCGTCAGATGGGCGCCATGGGTGCCCCAGGCACAGATAATCCGGTCGGCCCAGTCCAGCGCCGAGTCGCGGATCGCGGCATCATTGCCTGGTCCCACCGGATCAGCCTGCGCGCGCATGACCTTGGGATCGGTGGCGCGATAGGCGAAGATGTTGGTCACCCGAAACGCCCCAAAGCCCAAGGCGCGCGCCCGCCTCTCGCACCGCTCCACCGTCGGGTCGTTCTGGAATTCGGTCGCGGTCGAGGGGTTGAGCATCACGAACATCGCCCGTGGTCCCTGCGCGTCCCAGACACGGGTCAGCAGATAGCGATAGCTTTCGCAGGGCGAATAGACCGCCTCGGACTGGGCATCGCCTTTCAGATGGGTGCGGGTGATCATGGTGGCTGTCCGGGTTTGGCGCGATCCTGACAATCAGCAATTCGGACCCGGATCAAGGGTCCCAAGCGGCTGGTGGGTCGGACGGCGGGATTGATAGACGCGGTCTATCGATCCACGGGATATCACTATTGAATTCCCTATCAAGCCCGATAAAGACGGGGACAGCCACCAAAGGGACTGCTGCTGATGCTTGATGTGACCGAAACCTCCCAGCGTATTGAGGATATCCTTGATGCGCATGACGGCATGGAGGGGTCGCTTCTGCCGATCCTGCACGCCATTCAGGCCGCTTTTGGTCATGTCCCGCAGGACGCTTTGCCGATCATCGCCAAGCGTTTGAACCAGACCCGCGCCGAGATCCATGGTGTGATGTCCTTCTACCACGACTTCCGCGAACAGCCTGCCGGTCAGCATGTGCTGAAACTCTGCCGGGCTGAGGCCTGTCAGGCCATGGGCGCGGACCGCGTTGCCGCCCATGCGCAAAAGGCGCTGGGGATCGACTTTCACGAAACCACCCGGGATGGGAAAGTGACGCTGGAGCCGATCTTCTGCCTTGGTCTTTGTGCTTGTGCCCCTGCCGCGATGGTTGATGGCCGTCTGGTGGGCCGCGTGGATGAAGCGGCGGTGGATGCCATTCTGGCTGAGGTGCGGGCATGAAAATCTATGTCCCCCGTGACGCCGCTGCCCGCGCATTGGGTGCCGATGCCGTCGCCGCCGCAGTGCTGTCCGAAGCCGCCAAGCGAGGTCTGACCGTTGAGTTGGTCCGCAACGGATCGCGCGGCATGGTCTGGCTGGAACCGCTGGTCGAGGTGGAAACGGATCAGGGCCGCGTTGCCTTTGGGCCGATGACCCCGGCCAATGTGGCGCAGGTGTTCGACGGTGGGCCGCTTGCCTTGGGTCTGACCGAGGCGCTGCCGTGGATGGCGGGGCAGACCCGTCTGACCTTTGCCCGCGTTGGTGTGATCGACCCGCTGTCGCTGACCGATTATCAGGCGCATGGTGGTCTGTCGGGCCTGCGCCGCGCTTTGGAAATGCCGGGTGCGGCCGTCGTGCAGGAAGTCACCGACAGTGGCCTGCGCGGCCGGGGCGGTGCGGGCTTCCCGACCGGCATCAAGTGGAAGACCGTGGCCGAGGCGAAAGCCGACCGCAAATACATCGTCTGCAACGCGGATGAGGGCGACTCGGGCACCTTTGCCGACCGCATGTTGATGGAGGGCGACCCCTTCACCCTGATCGAAGGCATGGTGATCGCTGGTCTGGCGACCGGGGCGACCAAGGGGTTTGTCTATATCCGTTCCGAATACCCCGACGCGATCGAGGTGATGTCGGCAGCGGTGGACATCGCGCGTCAGACCGGCGTGCTTGGGGCTTCGGTCCTTGGGTCAGCCCATGCGTTTGACATGGAAATTCGCGTTGGGGCCGGGGCTTATGTCTGCGGCGAAGAAACCTCACTACTCAACAGCCTTGAAGGTAAGCGCGGCATCGTTCGCGCCAAGCCGCCGCTGCCTGCGCTGCAAGGCTTCATGGGCCGCCCCACCGTTGTGAACAACGTGATTTCGCTGGCGACCGTGCCGGTGATCTTTGAACGGGGTGCGGCCTTCTACAAGGACTTCGGCCTTGGCCGGTCGCGCGGCACGATCCCGCTGCAAATCGCCGGGAACGTGCGCTTTGGCGGACTTTATGAAACCGCCTTCGGCCTGACGCTGGGCGAGATCGTCAACACCATCGGCGGCGGCAGCGCCACGGGCCGCCCGGTCAAGGCGGTGCAGGTCGGTGGTCCCTTGGGTGCCTACTTCCCGCCGTCGTTGTTCGACACCCCCTTCGGCTATGAGGAATTCGGCGCGAAAGAAGGGCTGATCGGCCATGCCGGTCTGGTGATCTTTGACGACTCAGCCGACATGCTGAAACAGGCCCGCTTTGCGATGGAATTCTGCGCCATCGAATCCTGTGGCAAATGCACCCCCTGCCGCATCGGCGCGGTGCGCGGCGTGGAAACCGTGGACCGCATCGCCAAGGGCGATACCTCGGCCATCCCGCTGCTGACGGACCTGTGCAGCACGATGAAATCCGGCTCGCTTTGCGCGCTGGGGGGCTTCACCCCCTATCCGGTGCTTTCGGCGCTCAACCACTTCCCGCAAGACTTCCAGCCGATGCGTGAGGCGGCGGAATGACCGAACCCGTCAAAGGACCGGCGTCCTACTTCCCGTCGATCGAAAAGAAATACGGCCAGCCGATGCAGCACTGGTTTGACCAGATCGCGCCCCTGCTGGACCAACCGCATATGCAAATCGTGTCCTTTCTGAAGGACACCCACGCGATGGGCCACGGCCATGCCAATGCCAGCGTTGCCCACCAACTCGCCAAGAATAAGGGTGCTTGAGATGAAAGACTTCATCATTCCCGACCGTGATTTCGGCACCCCGGCGGCCAAATCCAAACAGATGGTCACCCTGACCATCGACGGCTTTGATGTGACCGTGCCCGAAGGCACCAGCATCATGCGCGCGGCGGCGGAATTGGGGATCACCGTCCCCAAACTCTGCGCGACCGACAGTCTTGAGGCGTTCGGGTCCTGCCGCCTGTGTCTGGTGGAGATCGAGGGCCGCAACGGAACCCCGGCCTCTTGCACCACCCCCGTCGCACCGGGGATCAAGGTCCACACCCAGAATTCCAAGCTGAAACAACTGCGTCGCGGCGTGATGGAGTTGTATATCTCGGACCACCCGCTGGACTGCCTGACCTGCGCCGCCAATGGCGATTGCGAATTGCAGGATATGGCGGGCGCGGTTGGTCTGCGCGATGTGCGCTATGAAAAGGGCGAGAACCATTTTGAGGTTCGCAATACCAGCGGTGAGGCGAACCCGAACTGGCTGCCGAAAGACGACAGCAACCCCTATTTCGCCTACGATCCGGCAAAGTGCATCGTTTGTTCGCGCTGCGTTCGTGCCTGCGAAGAAACCCAAGGCACCTTTGCCCTGACCATCGAAGGCCGGGGCTTCGATTCCCGCGTGTCCTTTGGGGCCAAGACCGACACCGCGCTGTCGTCGGATTGCGTGTCCTGCGGGGCCTGCGTGCAGGCCTGCCCGACCGGCACGTTGCAGGAAAAATCGGTGATCGACATCGGCACGCCCGACAAATCGGTCATCACCACCTGCGCGTATTGCGGCGTGGGCTGTTCGTTCAAGGCGGAAATGCGCGGCGATGAACTCGTTCGCATGGTCCCCTACAAGCATGGCAAGGCCAACCGGGGCCATTCCTGCGTCAAGGGCCGCTTCGCCTATGGCTACGCCAGCCACAAGGACCGCATCCTGTCTCCCATGATCCGCGACAAGATCACCGACCCGTGGCAGGAAGTGTCCTGGGCCGAGGCGATGGAGTTCACCGCCAAGCGGATGAAGGGCATCATCGAAAAGCATGGGCGGCAATCGGTGGGGGTCATCACCTCCAGCCGCTGCACGAATGAGGAAGCCTTCCTCGTGCAGAAGCTGACCCGCGCGGTGTTCCAGAACAACAACACCGACACCTGCGCCCGTGTCTGCCATTCGCCCACCGGCTATGGTCTGGGCCAGACCTTCGGCACCAGCGCCGGGACGCAGGATTTTGACTCGGTCGAACATACCGATGTGGTGATCCTGATCGGCGCGAACCCGACCGATGGCCACCCGGTCTTTGCCTCGCGCCTGAAAAAGCGCCTGCGCGCCGGGGCCAAGCTGATCGTCGTGGACCCGCGCCGGATCGATCTGGTGGACAGCGCCCACATCAAGGCCGCACATCACCTGCAACTGATGCCGGGCACCAACGTCGCCGTTGTGTCCGCCTTGGCGCATGTGATCGTGACCGAAGGGTTGTTCAACGAAGAGTTTATCCGTGAACGCTGCGATTGGGATGAGTTCCAGGATTATGCCGAGTTCGTCTCGGACCCTCGCCATTCTCCCGAAGCCACCCAGTTCCTGACCGGCGTCAAGGCGGACGAGTTGCGTGCAGCGGCCCGGCTTTATGCCCGTGGTGGCAATGGCGCGATCTATTACGGGCTGGGCGTGACGGAACACTCCCAAGGCTCCACCACAGTGATCGGCATCGCCAACCTTGCCATGCTGACCGGCAACATCGGTCGGCCCGGCGTGGGCGTGAACCCGCTGCGGGGGCAGAATAACGTGCAGGGCTCCTGCGACATGGGCTCTTTCCCGCATGAACTGCCGGGCTATCGCCATGTGAAGAATGATGCCGTGCGCGATGTGTTTGAATCGCTCTGGGGTGTCACCATCGACAATGAGCCCGGCCTGCGCATCCCGAATATGCTGGATGCGGCGGTGGAGGGCACGTTCAAGGGCCTGTACTGCCAGGGCGAAGACATCCTGCAATCCGACCCCGACACCAAACATGTCGCGGCAGGTCTGGCGGCGATGGATTGCGTGATCGTTCATGACCTCTTCCTGAACGAAACCGCCAATTACGCGCATGTGTTCTTCCCCGGTTCGTCCTTCCTTGAGAAAGACGGCACCTTCACCAACGCCGAACGCCGCATCAACCGCGTGCGCAAGGTGATGGCCCCGAAGCAAGGCTATGCCGATTGGGAAGTGACCCAGATGTTCGCCCAAGCGATGGGCGCGAATTGGAACTACACCCACCCCAGCCAGATCATGGATGAGATCGCCATGCTGACGCCCTCCTTCGCGGGCGTGTCGTATGAAAAGCTGGAGACCATGGGTTCGGTTCAATGGCCCTGCAACGAAAAGTCGCCGGAAGGCACGCCCTTGATGCACGTCGATGGTTTCGTACGCGGCAAGGGCAAGTTCATCCGTACCGAATATGTGGCGACGGATGAAAAGACCGGGGCGCGCTTCCCGCTCTTGCTCACCACGGGGCGCATCCTGTCGCAGTACAACGTCGGCGCGCAGACGCGGCGGACCGACAACGTGGCGTGGCACCCCGAGGACCTGCTTGAGATGCACCCCCATGATGCCGAGGTGCGGGGTGTTCGCGACGGGCAGTTCGTGAAACTGGCCTCGCGCTCGGGCGAAACCAGCCTGCGCGTCAAGATCACCGACCGCGTGTCGCCGGGTGTGGTCTACACGACCTTCCACCACCCGACGACGCAGGCCAATGTCATCACCACCGATTTCTCGGACTGGGCGACCAACTGCCCGGAATACAAGGTGACGGCGGTTCAGGTCAGCCCGTCGAACGGGCCGACCGAATGGCAAGAGGACTATGCCGCGCAGGCGGCCTCCTCGCGCCGCATTCTGGCGGCCGAGTGATGGAGACCGCCCGCCCCACCCCCCGCCTGAGCTTTGCCTCAGGCGGCATCGCGGCCGGGGAACGCACCCTGCCCGAAGAGGTGGCGGTCGCGCTGTCCTTCAACGGTTCGACCCAGGCGGTGATGATGGCGACGCCCGCCGATCTGGTGGATTTCGCCTACGGCTTTGCCCTGACCGAAGGCATCGCCACCCCCGATCAGATTGACTCGGTCGAGGTGGTGGAAGCCTGTCGTGGGCTGGACGTTCAGGTTTGGCTGACCGATGCGGCAGAGCAGCGCCTAGCCGCGCGCCGCCGGACGATGGCGGGGCCGGTGGGCTGCGGCCTCTGTGGCATCGACAGCATCGAACAGGCGATGAAGCCCGTGGCGCATGTCGCGCCTTCGGCGTTTCGCATGACCCCCGCGCAAGTGCGAGACGCCGTGGCCAGTCTGACCAGCCGCCAGCCGCTGCATGACCTGACCCGCGCGGCGCATTGCGCGGCCTTTTGGGCGGGCGGGATCATCGCCGCGCGTGAGGATGTGGGGCGGCACAACGCGCTGGATAAACTCGCAGGCCACCTGATCCGCCAACCGATGCAACAGGGTGCGCTCATCCTGACCAGCCGTGTCAGCATCGACATGGTGCAAAAGGTCGCCGCCCTTGGTGCGCCGGTGCTGATCGCCGTTTCCGCCCCCACCGCCCATGCCGTCGAATTGGCGGATGAGGCGGGGATCACCCTCATTGCCCTCGCCCGGTCTGACCGGTTCGAGGTGTTCACCCATTCCGACCGCCTGACGGAGAGCGCCGATGTCCGCTGACAAACTGGTCTACATGGCCAACCAGATCGCCAAGTTCATGGAATCCAAGCCGCATGACGAAGGCGTCAGCCTGCTCGCCAGTCATGTGAACGATTTCTGGGAACCCCGGATGCGCCGCCAACTCTTTGAGGTGGTTGACGCCGGTGGCGCGGGGCTGCGCCCCTTGGTGCTGGAAGCCGCCCCGCTAATCAAACGCCCCGTCGCGGCCTGAAAAGGCCCTTTCTAAAGTGCTCGTTTTCTCTGTTCAAATATCCCACGGGGGTCGTCCATCGGATTCGCCATCGGTCCGAGAACTGATGGACGACGGGGTGTGAAACCCCCGCTTCTAACGGATCAGGACTTGCGGCGTCCAAACATCCGCCGCCACCAACCGCGTGCGGAATCGGCAGTCTCCTCCATCTCGATGACAGCGGGTTCAATCATCCGCTCATGGAACTGCCGCCACATCGCGCGGATCAGCAGCACCAGCCCCAACAGCACCACCAGCAGGATGATGTTCACCCCAGGGATGATCGTCACATCCGGCCCGTCAACCTGACGCATCGCGATGGCATTGGGAAAGATCGTGAACAACTGGTTGCGCCAGCCGTAATGGGTGATCGACACCCAGATCGGCGCGGCCGAGGTTGAGATCAGGTCTTTCGCCTGTGTCTGGGTGGAGGAGCTGTCCATCTTGAAATAGGGCGGCCAACCCCAGCCCGTATCCTCATTGCGGTACTCCATGGTGCCGCCATCAGGATAGACCGCGTTGATGAAATAGACATCGCGTGACGGGCTGGCCGCCGTGCCGACATCGGGACCGGCCCAGAACCAACTGTTCTCGCCAATGTCGATCCGGCGGTTTTCGGTGCCGACGATGCGCACGATATCATGCTGCGGCAGGGTGTAGTGCAGAAAGGCAAAGCCAAGCAGCGCCACGATCCCGAAGAACGTCCATTTCACATACCGCATCGCGCCCTCATTCGAAGTTCAGGATCCAGACCAGCGCCGTCACCACGGCGATGGGGATGATATAAACCAGCCACAGCAGCTTTTTGCGCAGGCTGTGACGGTGGGCCGACAGGCCCTGGTGGACATGCGCGTCCCGGTCCCCCGGGATACCGCCGCCATCCCATTCCTTTTCCAGCCGCTCCCGTTCCAGCGAGCGCAGGTAAATCGACAAGAGCACGTAAAGCACCGACAGCCCGAGCAGACCAAACACGGCAAGCTTGACGAAACCGATCATGACCATCCCACCCTGTCTTCCTGTGCAATCTGCGCCTTGGCAGGGCCGCACTGCAAGGGGGCGTGCCGATTTTCCCTTGCGTCGCGGCGAAAGCCGGGCAGGCTGGCGGCATGAGCGACGATGCCCTCCTGATCCGGATCGACCAATCCCGCGCCGACCTGATCGGTCTGGCGCAGGACCTGATCCGCATCCCCACGCTGAACCCGCCGGGGCGGAACTACCGCGCGATCTGCGACTATCTTTCCGCCCGTCTGTTGGCGCAGGGGTGGAGCGTGGAATTGATCCGTGCGCACGGTGCCCTCGGTGACAGCGATGCCTTCCCGCGCTGGAACATGGTCGCGCGGCTGGACTCGGGCCGGGCAGGGGATTGCGTGCATTTCAACAGCCATCATGACGTGGTCGAGGTCGGCCACGGCTGGACTCGTGACCCTTTCGGCGGCGAGCTGGACGGTGACCGCATCTATGGACGCGGGGCCTGCGACATGAAGGGCGGTTTGGCGGCCAGCCTCATCGCGGCCGAGGCCTTCGTCGTCACCCGCCCCGATTGGCGCGGCGCGATCGAGATCAGCGCCACGGCGGATGAGGAGTCGGGCGGCTATGGCGGTGTCGCCTATCTGGCCGAGCGCGGCTTTTTCAGCCCCGACCGTGTGCAGCATGTCCTCATCCCCGAACCCCTGCACAAGGACCGCATCTGCCTTGGCCATCGCGGCGTCTGGTGGGCCGAGGTGGAAACCCATGGCCGCATCGCGCATGGGTCGATGCCCTTCCTTGGCGACTCGGCCATCCGCCACATGGGCGCGGTGCTGGAGGAGATCGAGGATCGGCTTTACCCCCTGCTCGCCACCAAGACGACCGCCATGCCGGTGGTTCCCCCGCAGGCGCGGCAATCGACGCTGAACATCAACTCCATCCACGGCGGCGAACCTGAACCGCTGCCCGGTGACACCAGCCTGCCTGCGCCCTGTGTCGCCGACCGCTGCCGCATCGTGCTGGACCGGCGTTTCCTGATCGAAGAGGCCCTGCCCGAGGTGAAGGCCGAACTGACCGCCGTGCTGGAACGGGTAAAATCTCGCCGCCCCACTTTCAGCTACACCATCCGCGATCTGTTCGAGGTGCAGCCCACCATGGCCGACCGCGACGCGCCCGTGGTCCGCTCCACCGCTGCCGCGATTGAGCGGGTCTTGGGCCGGGTGGCGGATTATGTCGTCAGTCCGGGCACCTATGACCAGAAACACATCGACCGCATCGGCCGTCTGAAGAACTGCATCGCCTATGGTCCCGGTCTGCTGCATCTGGCGCATCAACCGGATGAATGGGTGGGCGTGCAGGACATGCTCGACAGCGCGAAGGTGATGGCGCTGGTGCTGGATGACCTTTTGATCTGAGGCCCCCCTCACCCTGACCCTCTCCCCCGCAGGGGAGAGGGAGGCGCCCTGGCTGCCATCGGTGCGCCGTAGCAGGCGTGGCCCCATGCTGCCCGCGCAATGCTGCGTCCGCGAAATGATCCTTGCGCACGGGCGCGCAAGATTATAACCAAAGCGCACCGCCGACCGAAATTTCATTGCGAGATGACCGATGAGCTTCCGCCTGCAACCCCCCGCACCCGCCCGCCCGAACCGCTGCCAGTTGTTCGGCCCCGGCTCTCGTCCGGCGATCTTTGCCAAGATGGCGGCGTCGGCTGCGGATGTGGTCAACATCGACCTTGAGGATTCGGTGGCGCCTTCGGACAAGGAGGCCGCCCGCGCCAATACCATCGCCGCGATTTCCGAGGTGGATTGGGGCCGCAAGACCCTGTCGGTGCGGATCAACGGTCTGGATACGCCGTGGTGGTATCGCGATGTCGTGGACCTTCTGGAACAGGCGGGGGACCGGCTCGACCAGATCATGATCCCCAAGGTCGGCTGCGCCGAGGACGTCTATGCCGTGGACGCGCTGGTGACGGCGATCGAACGCGCCAAGGGCCGCACCAAACCGATCAGCTTTGAGGTCATCATCGAATCCGCCGCAGGCATCGCGCATGTCGAGGCGATTGCCGCCTCCAGCCCCCGCTTGCAGGCCATGAGCCTTGGGGCTGCGGATTTCGCGGCCAGCATGGGGATGCAGACCACCGGCATCGGCGGGACGCAGGAAAACTATTACATGATCCGCGACGGCGTGAAGCACTGGTCCGACCCGTGGCATTGGGCGCAGGCCGCCATCGTCGCCGCGTGCCGCACGCATGGCATCCTGCCGGTGGACGGACCGTTTGGCGATTTCAGCGATGACGAAGGCTTCCGCGCGCAGGCGCGGCGGTCGGCGACGCTGGGCATGGTCGGCAAATGGGCGATCCATCCCAAGCAGGTGGCGCTGGCCAATGAGGTGTTCACGCCGTCAGACGCCGCCGTGACCGAAGCGCGCGAAATCCTTGCCGCGATGGAGGCGGCAAAGGCACGTGGCGAAGGGGCAACGGTCTACAAGGGCCGTTTGGTCGATATCGCCAGCATCAAACAGGCCGAGGTGATCGTCCGCCAGTCCGAGCTGATGCTTGGGTAATTGATCACACAGGCAACAGTGGCGTTGACAGCCTGCCGCATAATCGTGCAGCGTAAGAATCTGTCCAAAATGACGCAACGTCACGGACAAAAGGTTACCCGCTGCTGCGGCCCAAGGGGAGAGGAGGCCCCTCGCAGCAAAAGGGGAGGATGCACGCCCCGTGGCAACCCCACGGGGCGCTGCTGTTTCCGGGGCATGGAATTTGCGTATCCGCATCACGTCCCTGCCACCCCCCGCCTTCCGCATGTGTCCGGCGTTGCATCTTGACCCCCATCCGGCCATATAGGGGGCCGACATTAGACCGTCCTGAACCGGAGTGGACCATGCACTATCTGGAGTTCGAAAAGCCGCTGGCCGAGATTGAAGGCAAGGCGGAAGAACTGCGCGCGATGGCGCGGAGCGATGGGGGCATGGACGTCAGCAAGGAAGCCGAGGCGCTGGACCGCAAGGCCGAGACGCTGTTGAAGGACCTCTATCGTGGCCTGACGCCGTGGCAGAAATGCCAAGTGGCGCGTCATCCTGAGCGTCCGCATTGCAAGGACTACATTGACGAGCTGTTCACGGAATACACGCCGCTCGCCGGGGATCGGAACTTTGCCGATGACCATGCGGTGATGGGCGGTCTGGCGCGGTTCAACGATCAGCCGGTCGTTGTGATCGGCCATGAAAAGGGCAATGACACCAAGAGCCGGATCGAACGGAACTTCGGCATGGCCCGGCCGGAAGGCTATCGCAAGGCGATCCGTCTGATGGATATGGCGCATCGCTTCCGCCTGCCGGTGGTGACGCTGGTGGATACCCCCGGTGCCTATCCCGGCAAGGGCGCCGAAGAGCGTGGTCAGGCCGAAGCCATCGCGCGCTCCACCCAGAAATGCCTTGAGATTGGCGTCCCGCTGATTTCCGTCGTGATCGGCGAAGGCGGGTCGGGCGGGGCGGTGGCCTTTGCCACGGCGAACCGCGTGGCGATGCTGGAACACTCGGTCTATTCTGTGATCAGCCCTGAAGGCTGCGCGTCGATCCTGTGGAAAGACGCCGAAAAGATGCGCGAAGCCGCCGAGGCGCTGCGCCTGACCGCGCAAGACCTGCAAAAGCTGGGCGTGATCGACCGCATCATCAAGGAGCCGGTCGGCGGTGCCCAACGCGGCCGCAAGGAAACCGTCGAGGCCGTGGGCAAGGCGATTGAAACCATGCTCAAGGAGCTTTCGGGCAAGAAGCCCGAGGCGCTGATCCGCGACCGGCGTCAGAAATTCCTGGATATGGGGTCCAAGGGGCTGGCCGCCTGAAGGCAAGCGGCCCCTGACCTTATGGCCGCAGGATGCCGCCCGCCAGCAGGGCGACGGTGGTGGTCTGGTCCAGATAGCCCGAGGGCACCAGACCCCGGCTTTCCTGAAAACGCCGGATGGCGCGGCGGGTTTTTGCGTCAAAGGTGCCGTCCAGATCGCCGGGGCGCATGTCCAACTGGTCCAGCCGCTGTTCCACCAACCGGCGCGCGGCGGCGTTCAGGCCCAAAGCCTCTTCGGCGGCCTGCCAACGGGCCAGATCGTCGCCCTGTTCGGCCTGTGATTGCAGATCGGCCAGTCGGGCGGCGGCCTCGGTGGCGAAAACCCCGTCGGGAAAGGCCAGCAGGTAATCCTGATACGAAGTCACCGTGTTGTCGCGGGTGGCCAGATCCCAGGCCGCGGCATCCGCCGCCCCGGCCTGATCGCGCGCCTCAACCTCCAACGCCCCAAGCCGCGCTGTGGCGGTGTCGGCATAGAGCCCGTCCGGGAAGCGGCGCAAATAGGCGCGGAGCCCCGCCTCATCCCCCTTGGCCCCGGTCTCCTGCCAATAGGCGCGGTCGGCGCGTTCCTGTTCTGCCTTGCGTGCCGCGCCTTCGCGTTCCAATTCGGCGGCGCGGGCATCGGCCTGTTCGGTCAGCTTCACGATCTGGTCGCGTGTCAGATAGGCGGTGTCGTCATACCCGTTGCGCCCCTGCCAGCCCGCAATCGCGCGGCGCGAGCCTGCACCGAAGACGCCGTCAATTCCCTTGGGATCAAAGCCCAGCAGCGACAGCGCGCGCTGGATGGCGCGGCGGTCGTCCTGGGTCAGGTTCAACTCGGCCTCGGCCACGCGCGCGGCCTGCGCCGGTTCGGCGAGGATGCGGGCAATCTCGGCCCGTGCCTCGGGCGCGTGGCGGCCATTGGGGTAGCGTTGCAGATAGGCCTGATAGGCGGTCTGGGTGGCCTGAAGCGAGGTCGATTCCCAGAAAATCGCCTCCGGGTCCGCGCCCGGCACGGGATCGGGTGTCGCCCCATCCGCAGCGGGGCGAAAAGGCACCAAGGGGGCGATCAGGCCATCCGCCGTCAGATCCGGGGCGGCGTCCAGCAGGGCGGCAAGGCTTTGCCCCCGCACGGGCAGGAATTCAGCGGTGAATTCCGCGATTCGCGTGGCATCGCCCCGGATCAGGGTAACGCCCTGCGGGATGGCCAAGCGGCCGATCCCCGGCTCCAGCCCCGGACCCAGTGGCAGGCGGTTGGCTTCGGTCCCCAACAGGACCACCGCGCCGCCCGGTTGGCTGCCCGCGATTTCCAGAACAGTGGTCAGGGGCATCCCCACGGCCCCCACTCCGGCCAGATCGGGCGTCGCGGCGTCGCTGGCCAGAAACCACGTCTCAGCGACGGAGCGGGCGAAATGGCCCGACAGCGCGATGATCAGGCGATGATCATCGGGGCTGTCTGCCAGCAAATCGGAAAACGCCTGCCGCAAGGCTGCCGCGTCCAGATCGGCCCCAGCCATGACGGTGAACCCCGCCGCCGTCAGCGCCGGCTCTGCCGAGGTCAGGTCGGACGCCCCGCCGATGTCCGCGCCATCGGCATAGTTCTCGTTCCCCACCAACAGTGCCCGGTCCTGCGCGGCGGCGTCCTGCGCGGCGGCGGCGGTGGCAAGGAACGGAAGCGACAGGCAAAACAGCGCGATACGGTGGTTCATGGCACCCTCTGGTTGAGGATGCAGCGTCGCACGGAACCTCTCTGCGCCAAAGGGGTAGCCGTGTCACTTCCCCGGCATCGGCAAGGTTTGGCGCGTTCAGGCGTTCAGGTCGCGGCCAAGGCGCATGTAGGTGAAGGTGCCGACCAGAAAGCCTGTGCCCGCCAGCATGGCCGCCAAAGAAGCCTGACCGCCCTCGGCCGGATTGGCCGACAAGGCCAGATAGCCAAAGGTCCAGAACGCGGACCAGCCGATGACACAGCCCAAGGCGTTGAGTTTCTGCATGACGATCCCTCCTCCCAAAGGGCGGGTCACACGGACCCGTTGCCGCAAGGATAGCGGCAATTCGTCGCAACGCATCAAGTATCTGGAATGTATCTTTGCCCGTCAGGCGTAGGTGAAGGGCGATGTGAAGCGGTCAAACGGCGTGGCCGCCTGATCCTTGGCCGACAGCACCGGATCGCCCGTCAGCCCCCAGTCGATGCCCAACGATGACCACAGCACCGACCCGTCACAGTCCGGGGCATAGACGTCGGAGCATTTGTACTGCACCTCGACATCCGGGGTGCGCGTGACAAAGCCGTGCAGGAACCCCTTGGGCACCAGCAGTTGCTTGCCGTTCTCTGCCGTCAGCTCCACCCCGAACCACTGGCCATAGGTGGGCGAGCCCTTGCGAACATCCACCGCCACATCGAAGATCGCGCCACGGGTGCAGCGCACCAGCTTGTCTTGCGCGCGGGGCGGGGATTGGAAATGCAAGCCCCGCAACGTACCGACCTGCGCCGAGAAGCTGTGATTGTCCTGAACCCAGTCGATGGCCAGACCCGCCGCCTGCATCTTGCTGGCGTTCCATGTTTCGGAAAACCAGCCGCGCGCATCGCCAAAGCGGGCAGGGGTGAGGATGACCACACCGGACAGCGGGGTTTGTTCAACGTTCATGGCGGGACATCCTTCACTGGTCGTCACAAGGGTTGGCAGGAGGGGTTGGCCGTAGGGGTTGGCGGGGGCGACCATGCCGCCCCGGCCCGTCAGGATCAAGCCGCCAGTGCGGCAACGGCCTTGGCCACGGCTTGGCCAAGTGCGTGATGCGCGGCCTCATCGTAATGCACGCCATCGATGGGGCTGACGGCGATCACCTCGCCCGCGTCCAGATAGCCGCAGCCGTAATTGCTGGCCAAAGCGCGATACAGCGGCGGCAGGGCCAAGGACCGCGCGCGGGCGCCGAAGAATTCGTTCTTGATCGGGCCTTGCTCCAGCACCGGGGGCGGGCAGATCAGCAGGATTTTGAACCCGCCGTGGCGCGTCTGGTATTCGTCATGCGTCGCCACATCCAGCAGCCCCGCGATGCCGGAGGCGATCTGTTCGGGCGTGGTGGAAAACCGCGCCTTGGCGTCATTGGTGCCCAGCATCAGCGTCAGCACATCAATCGGGCCATGCGTCTGCAAGGCGATCCGCAGGCCCACGCGCCCGTTCATATGCGCACCCATCACCGGATCGTCGAATTGCGCGGTGCGGCCGGGCAACCCCTCTTCGGCCAGTTGCCATGACGGGCCCAAGGCCGCCTGCGTCACGGTCGGCCAGCGGACGCCGGGACCAAACCGCTCATACCGGGCGCGGTCCACGATGGGCGGCGTGCCATGGGTGTTGCTGTCGCCATAGGTCATAAGAATGGGCATCACGATCCTCCCCGGTCTCTTGCGCGGCAGGCTAGGCGGTGTCGTCCGCAGGGTAAAGCGGCTTTGACCCCTTGGCCTTTCCGCCCCCCGCGCGCATATAGGGGCAAACCCATTCAGCATGAGGCATGCGATGTTCGGATTTGGTGACAAAGCGGCGGCTCCGGCCCCGGCGGCGGCGGACCTGATCAAGGACACGACCGAGGCCACCTTCATGGCCGATGTGATCGAGGCCAGCCGTGAGGTGCCTGTGATCGTGGACTTCTGGGCGCCATGGTGCGGCCCGTGCAAGACCCTTGGCCCGGCCTTGGAGGCCGAGGTGAAAAAGGCCGGTGGCAAGGTCCGCATGGTCAAGGTCAACGTCGACAACAACCAGATGATCGCGGGCCAGTTGCGCATCCAGTCGATCCCCACGGTCTATGCCTTTTGGCAGGGCCAGCCGGTCGATGGCTTTCAGGGCGCGCAGCCCGCGTCCGAGTTGAAGAAATTCATTGACCGTCTCACCGCCCTGACCGGCGATGGCGGTCTGGCCGAGGCACTTGAGGCGGCCGAGGCGATGCTGGCCGAAGGCGCGGTCACCGACGCCTTTGAAACCTTTGCCGCGATCCATGAAGAAGACCCGGCCAATGGCGCGGCCTATGCCGGGATGGTGCGCTGCCGTCTGGCGCTGGACCAATTGGACGAGGCGGGCCTGATGCTGGACAACCTGCCCGCCACGGTCGCCAAGGCCAAGGAAATCGACGCGGTGCGCGCACAGTTGGAACTGGCCCGTCAGGCCGCCAAGGCTGGTCCGGAACAGGACTTGCGCGCGGCGGTGGCCGCTGATCCGGGCAATGCGCAGGCGCGGTTCGATCTGGCGCAGGCGCTCTATGCGGCGGGCAAGGCCGAAGAGGCGGTGGATGAGTTGCTGGAACTGTTCCGCCGCGACCGCGACTGGAACGATGGGGCCGCCAAGGCGCAGTTGGTGACAATCTTCGGCGCGTTGAAGCCGACCGATCCCGTCGTGCTGAAGGGGCGTCGCCGCCTGTCGTCGATGATCTTTGCCTGATGATCTTTGCCTGACGGGGCAATCGCCCTATCTGCCTTGCCATGATCAAAGCCATCGACCTGCCAGAGACGATTCCGATCTTTCCGCTGCCCGGCGCGCTTTTGCTGCCGCGCGGGCGGTTGCCGCTGCATATCTTTGAACCGCGCTATCTGGCGATGGTTGAGGATTGCCTGAAAACCAAGCACCGCCTGATCGGGATGATCCAGCCGCGCGACGTGCCGGGCACCGGCGAAAAGCGCCTGAACGCCATCGGATGTGCGGGGCGTCTGACCGGGTTCTCGGAGACCGAGGATGGGCGCTACATGATCACGCTGGCAGGCGCATCGCGCTTTCGGGTGCGCGATGAGGTGCAGGGGTTCACCCCCTATCGCCGCTGCAACGTCGATTGGTCGGGCTTTGGCCGTGACCTTGGCCCGGTCGAGGAAGACGCAGGCTTTGACCGTGACAGGTTTCTGGCGCTGCTGGGCCGGTATTTTGCCGCGCAGAACCTTTCCACCGATTGGAGCGGGTTGAAAGAGGCCGAGACGGAGTTGCTGATCAACTCGCTGTCGATGCTCTGCCCCTTCGGGACCGAGGACAAGCAGGCCCTGCTGGAAGCGCCCAGCCTGACCACCCGGCGCGAGACGCTGGTGACACTGATCGAATTTGCCCTGCGCGGTGGTGCCGGGGATGAGGTGATGCAATGACCGAAGGCCCCGTCGTGGACCGCCGCATGCTGGAATCGCTGGTCTGCCCGGTGACGCAGGCAACCCTGACCTATGACGCCGAACGGCAGGAACTGATCTCCAAGGCCGCGCATCTGGCCTTTCCGATCCGCGACGGCATCCCGATCATGCTGGTCAGCGAAGCGCGAGAGGTGGCGTGACGGGTTTTCTGCGAAAGATCGCATTCAATTTTTCGCAGCAGAATTGTGACCGCCTTTTCGCAGAAAAGGCACTCACACCGACAGCGCGGTGGTCTTGAACACGGTCCGCAGCGCGAAGGACGATTGCATCTGACGCACGCCGGGCAGGCGGGACAGGTGTTGGCGGTGGATGCGAGCGAAATCCTCGGTATCCTCGGCCACGATCTTCAGCAGGTAATCCGCCGTTCCGGCCATCAGGTGGCATTCGAGGATGTCTGGCACCTTCGCCACCTCACGCTCAAAGGCGTCCAGCAGGTCGTCAGCCTGTCCCTGCAGTGTAATCTCGACAAAGACCACCGTGGGTTTGCCCAGTCGCCGCGCGTCCAGAAGGGCGACGTAACCGGCGATGTAGCCCTCTTCTTCCAGCCGTTGGGTGCGGCGGTGGCAGGCGCTGGGCGACAGGTTCACGCGTTCCGAAAGCTCGGCATTGGTGATGCGGCCATCCTTTTGCAGGACAGTCAGGATACGGCGGTCGGTTGCGTCCAAATCCATGATCTTCGCAGATTCTCTCGCTTTGGGGATGTCTTGCCGCAGAATCTACCGATCAAGACCGCCTGCGTCACTGAGAATTCAAAGCAATTGCGGCCGAATAGGCAAAAGCTGGTCTTACACGGGCGAAACGGCCCGACAGGGAGAGAAAGCATGAAGATCGGTTGCCCCAAGGAAATCAAACCGCAGGAATTTCGCGTGGGCATGACGCCCAACGCGGCGCGTGAGGCGGTGGCGCATGGCCATCAGGTGATGATTGAAACGGGTGCAGGTGTTGGCGCGGGCTTTACGGATGCCGATTACATCGCGGCAGGTGCAAGCATCGTCGGCACGGCGGAAGAGGTCTTCGCCGGGGCCGAGATGGTGGTGAAGGTCAAGGAACCGCAGGCTGTTGAACGGGCGCGTCTGCGCGAAGGGCAGGTGCTCTTCACCTATCTGCACCTCGCCCCCGATCCGGCGCAAACGCATGACCTTCTGGCGTCGGGCGTGACGGCCATCGCCTATGAAACCGTGACCGATGAGCGTGGCGGCTTGCCCTTGCTTGCCCCGATGTCCGAGGTTGCGGGCCGTCTTGCCCCGCAGGTGGGCGCGTGGACGCTGCAAAAGGCCAATGGCGGGCGCGGCGTCTTGCTCGGCGGTGTGCCGGGGGTCTTGCCTGCCAAGGTGTTGGTGATCGGCGGCGGCGTGGTCGGCACGCAGGCGGCGCGGGTCGCGGCGGGGATGGGCGCGGATGTGACGATCCTTGACCGCTCGGTCCCGCGTCTGCGCTATCTGGACGACATTTTCCACGGAACGGTGAAAACCGGTTATGCCAGCGCGGGGATGACCGCCGAGTTGGTGGCCGAAGCCGATATGGTCATCGGGGCCGTGCTGATCCCCGGTGCCGCCGCGCCGAAACTGGTGACACGCGCGCAGTTGGCCACGATGAAGCCGGGGGCGGCGATTGTCGATGTCGCCATCGACCAAGGCGGCTGTTTTGAAACCAGCCGTGCCACCACCCATCAAGACCCGATCTATGAGGTGGACGGCATCCTGCATTACTGCGTGGCCAATATGCCGGGGGCTGTGGCGCGGACATCGACCCTCGCCCTGGGCAATGCGACGCTGCCGTTCCTGCTGGCGCTGGCGGACAAGGGCTGGAAACGCGCCTGCGCCGAGGATCGTCACCTGATGGCGGGGCTGAACACCCATGCGGGCAAGCTGACCTATGCCGCCGTTGGGACGGCGCTTGGCCTGCCGGTGATCACGCCCGAAGCGGCTTTGGCAATCTGAGACTAAAAAGGGCGGGGCCTTGCGGTCCCGCCCCCTTTATCCGGTGCGACAGGATCACTTCTTCAGCGCGTCGCGGATTTCCAGCAGCACGGCCAGTTCGGTCGGGCCAGCGGGTGCGGCAGCCGCAGCCTCGGCGGCTTCTTTCTTGGCGGTGGCTTCCTTCAGCTTGTTCACGGCCTTGACCAGCAGGAACACCACCCAGGCGATGATCAGGAAGTTGATGACCGCCGTAATGAACGAGCCATAGGCGAAGACCGGCGCGCCGGCGTCCTTGGCGGCTTTCAGGCTGGCGGGGTTGGTTCCCGACAGATCGACGAAGAGGTTCGAAAAGTCGATGCCGCCGGTGATAAGCCCGATGATCGGGTTAATCAGATCAGCGACCAGCGAGTTCACAATCGCCGTGAAGGCCGCACCGATGATGATACCGACGGCAAGGTCAACGACGTTGCCCTTGGCGATAAACGCCTTGAATTCGTTAAGCATTCCACTGTCCTTCAGGTTCCCTGCCCCGGTTGTTCCGGCGGCATTGCACGTTTAGCGCAACGAGGCGCACCTATACTATCGCACAGGTCACATGCGAATATTAAGCAAAATTTACCACGGCCAGGATCAGTACCACATGTCCTGCACCGCCGCCTTGCGCCGGGCGATGAAGTCGCGCAGCGCCTCATCCGTGCCCGCATCCAAGGCCGGGGCCTCAAACTCGGCCAACCGGCGTTTCCACAGCTTGTTGGCGCGGGTGGCGGCATCGGTGGAACCGTTCGCCTCCCACTTCTCAAAGGGTTCGTTGTCCGAGAGTTCGCTGTCCCAGAAGGCGGTCTCATAATGCTTCATCGTGTGGGAGCAGCCGAAGAAATGGTTGCCCGGCCCCACCTCGGCAAAGGCATCGACGGCGAGTTGGTCGTCATCGACCTGCACGCCCTTCAGATAGGAATGCAACGCGCCGCACAGATCCGTGTCGAGCATGAATTTCTCATAGGACATCGACAGCAGCCCGTCGAGGAACCCTGCGGAATGCAGGATGTAATTTGCCCCGCAATGCACGGCGGCCAGCATGGACATGGTGCCTTCCATCATCGCCTGTGCATCGGGCAGTTTCGAGGTGGTGAAATTCCCCGAACAGCGCAGCGGCAGGTTCAGGCGGCGGGCGAGTTGCCCGATCACCATCGACCCGATCGCCGGTTCCGGCGTGCCAAAGGTGGGCGAGCCTGACCGCAGCGACATCGACGACAGGAAGTTGCCAAACACCACCGGCGCGCCTTTGCGTTCCAGTTGCGTCAACGCACAACCCGCCAGCGTTTCGGCCAAGGACTGTGCGATGGCACCTGCGGACGTGACCGGCCCCATCGCGCCGCCAAGGATGAAGGGCACCAGCACCGTCCCTTGCCCCGCGCGGGCATATTCGCGCATGCCGCGCGTCATGGTGCCGTCCCAGACAAGCGGCGAGTTCACGTTGAAATTGCCCATGATGACGCAATTCTGGTTGGCAAAGTCCGCGCCAAACAGGATGCGCGCCATCTCGACGCTGTCCGCCGCGCGTTCGGCGGCGGTGACAGACCCAAGGAACGCCCGATCCGACAGCGTGATATGGGCATAGATCATATCGAGATGCCGCTTGTTCACCGCCACATCGGTCGGTTCGCAGATCGTCCCGCCAGAGTGGTGGAACCACGGGCTGGATTGCGCCAGCTTGATGAAGTTCTGGAAATCCTCCAGCGTGCCAAAGCGGCGGCCCTTGTCGAGATCCATGACAAAGGGGCTGCCATAGGCCGGGGCAAAGACGACGTTCTTTCCGCCGATCTGCACATTATTCGCCGGATTGCGCGCGTGCTGGGTGAATTCGCGCGGCGCGGTGGCCACCAACTCGCGCAGCAGGCCGGGGGGGAATTTGACCAGCGTGCCCTGCACATCCGCCCCCGCCGCGCGCCACAGCGCCAGCGCCTCGGGGTCGTCGCGGAATTCGATGCCGGTTTCGGCAAGGATGCGGTCGGCGGCGGCTTCGATCTTTTGCAGGCTTTCTTCGCCCATCACGTCATAGGTCGGGATGCCGCGCACGATATAGGCGCAATGCGGTTGGTTCTGCGCCCCCGCCGCGCGTTCACTGCGCCGTGCCTCGCGCCCGCCGCGCTTGCGCGCCTTGTCGGGGGTGGGGTCGGTCGGGGCATCCAGTGGGCTGAGGTCGGCCATCGCATCACCTGTACAGGGCTGTCGAGATCAGCTTAGTCGGGCGCCACCCGTCCAGACTTGCGCAAAAGCGTCACCGCATAGAACGAAAGGGCCGCTTTTTGCCACCTAACCGCTGGTCCGCCGCACGAGGCTGGGCTCCAACAGGATGTGATGCGGGGCGTTGCGGCCATCCATGCGGCTGAGCAGGGTTTCGGCGGCCAAAGCCCCAAGGCGGCGTCCGGCTTGGTCGATGCTGGACAGGTCCACCAAGGGCAGCGCGGCCAGCGGGTTGTTGTCATAGCCGATCACGGCAAGGTCTTCGGGCACGCGCAGCCCCATCGACCGGGCGATGTTCACCAGATCGACGGCAAAGAGGTCGGACCAACAGAACACCGCGCGGGGGCGGGGGTTCTGTTCCAGAAACTGCCGCAGGTGATGCGGGACGCTGTCGCCGTCATAGGGCAGGGCGACCACAGTCCCCGGCAATCCCGCGCGCTGCATGGCGGTGCGATAGCCGATCTCACGCTGACCCGCCACAGCATGGCTGCTGTCGGGGGCATAGGCCTGTGACAGCATGACGATATCGCGGTGACCTGCAGCGATCAGCGCCTCGGTCGCCAGCATTGCGCCGCGTTGGTCATCGCTGTTGATCGTGTCGAAATGTGCGGCCGTGGCTTCGTGGTGGCCAATCACGGCAATCGGGATTTGGCGGGCGTAGCGGTCCAGCACCGCGCCCGACATGCGCGGGGCGACAAGGATCAGGCCGTCCATGTGAAAGTCGATCATCTGTTCGATCAGGCTGGTTTCCACCGGCATATGCGACCGGCCCATCCCCATCAGCGATTTGAACTCGGACGGCGAGAGGATGTCGTTGATGCCCTCCACTACCTCGGGAATGAAGGGGTTGCCGATTTCGACCAGCAGGATGCCGACAGTAAAGGTGCGCCCGCGCATCCCGCGTGCGGCGGCACTGGGGCGGTAGCCAAGGGTTTCGATGGACTCCATGACGTTCTGGCGCAGGGCATCGGAGACGCCATAGGCGTTGCGCAGGACTTTGGACACCGCCGCGACCGATACGCCGGCATGTTCCGCCACGGTGCGGATCGTCACCTTGCCGCGTGTCACCCTGCCGCCGCCGTCATCCATCCGCGACCCCCTTTCCTGCGTGGACAAGACGCTAAGCAAAAAACCGTTGCAATGCAATTCTGCCCGTGTATCGTTCTACGTAGAACGGTGCACACGATGCCGACTCGTCGAAGCGCACCGCATGGGAGGAGAGGGTCATGGGCCTTGATGGCATCAACCGCGGCGCTGCCGCGGAACGGCGGCGGCTTGCCGGGCGCAACTGGACCGGGCAGATGATCGCGCCTTTGGCGGATGCCGGGGTGGGCACGCAGGCCAGTTTCGTCGCGCGGGAGTTCACCTTTGCAGGCGATTCCCCGGCGGTGCTGCACATCTCTGCCCAAGGGCTCTATCGCGCTTTCGTCAACGGGGAGCGGGTGGGGGATGACCTGCTGACGCCGGGTTGGACCTGCTATGACGACCGGATCGCCTATCAGACCTATGACATCGCCGCTTTGCTGAAACCGGGCGCGAACCGGATCGAGATCTGGTTGGGCGATGGCTGGTATCGGTCGCAGATGCTGTGGGCGCTGAACCCGATCTACAACACATGGGGCGACCGCATCGCCGCGATTGCCGAGGTGGTGTCGGGCGATGCCGTCATCCTGTCCACCGATGCGAATTGGCGGTCGGGCCTGTTGCCGATCACCAAATCCGGGATTTACTGGGGCGAGGATTTCGATGCCCGTATCCCGGTGGCAGAGTCTGCCGGGGTTGAGGTGCTGGATTTTGACACCGCCCTGCTGGTTCCGCATGAAACCGGCGCGGTCAAGGAATTGCCCGCCGTCGCCCCCGTGGAAAGCTGGGCGGAACGCGTTGGCCGCGTGGTCCATGACTTTGGCCAGAATTGCGGGGCCTATATCCGCTTTACCGTCTCGGGTGAGGCGGGGGCCACCATCCGCATCGAACATTCCGAGGTGTTGGGGCCAGAGCGGTTCTTTGACAACCGCAACTATCGCTCGGCGCGGGGGGAGTTGACCTATGTCCTGAAGGGCGGCGAGGCGACTTATGCGCCGATGTTCAGCTTCATGGGCTTTCGCTATGCCCGCGTGACGGTGACGGGCAAGGCGACGGTGACCAAGATCGAGATGGTTCCGATCACCTCGGTCCCGGTGCAGGCGGGCGGGTTTGAATGCGGCGAAGCGGCGGTCAATCGGCTGGTGCTGAACACCGTCTGGTCGCAGCGGTCGAACTTCATCGAAATCCCCACCGATTGCCCGCAGCGGGATGAACGGCTGGGCTGGACCGGCGATGCGCAGGTCTTTGCGGGAACGGCCTGCTGGCTGGCGGACAGTGAATCCTTCCTGCGCAAGTTCTTGCGCGATGTGATGCACGATCAGCGCCCCGACGGCGCGGTGCCGCATTTCTCGCCCGATCCGACACGGCTGCATCCCATCGGGGATCGGGGCGATTGGGCAGGCTCGACCGGTTGGGGCGATGCCATCGTGATCATCCCGTGGCAGTTGTACCTTCATTATGGGCGGGTTGAGGTGCTGACAGAGTGCTTCCCCGCGATGAAGGCCTGGGTGGATCACCTGTGGTCCTTGGGCAATGGTCCCATCGTGCGGACCAATGCGACGTGGGGCGAGCGGGGGTTCACCTTCGGCGATTGGTTGCAGCCCGTCGGCGACAACCGCAAGCCGCGCCCGACGATTGCCGATGATTGCGCGGCGACGCTGTATCACTTCATCTCCACCGATCTTTCGGCGCGGATTGCCACGATCATCGGGCAGGACGCGGCGGCGGCGGACCTGCGCCGCCGGGCCGAGGATATCCGCGCGGCCTTTGCCCATGAATACATCGCGCCGTCGGGTCGGCTCGCGCATAACGACCAGACGTCCTATGCGCTGGCCTTCCTGCATGACCTGATCCCGCGGCAGCATATGGATGCGGCGAAGCGCTACTTCCGCAAGGAAGTGGAGGATGCGGATTACCTGATCGGTACCGGCTTTATCGGCACGCCTGCGTTGCTGCCTGCGCTGACCAAGTTGGGCATGCTTGATCTGGCCGAAAAGGTGTTCCTGAACCGCAAGGTGCCGGGGTGGTTGTATCAAGTAGAGCGCGGCGCGACCACGATTTGGGAGCGTTGGGATGCGATGGCCCCGGATGGGTCGATCTATGATCCCGACATGAACAGCTACAACCACTACGCCTATGGCGCGGTTTGCCAATGGCTGTTCGAATCCGTGGCGGGGGTGGCCCCTGACCCGGATCACCCCGGTTTTGACCGCGTGCTGATCGCGCCAAAGGTGCTGCCCGCGCTGGGCCATGCCGAGGCGTGGCACGACTGCCGCCACGGCCGCCTCTCTGCCACGTGGCGGCTGGATGGCCGCGCCGTCACCTATGACCTGACGCTGCCCGAAGGCTGCGCCGGGCTGCTGCTGCCCGATCCGGGCCGCGCGAACCACCGCATCGGGGGGCAAACGGTCGCCCTTCCCGATGCGGGCCTGCACCTGCCGCCGGGGCGGCATGTGATCACCTTTGACCTGACCGACTGACAATCGACCCGCAAACGGGCTTTCTGGGAGGAGACCTCATGACCAAACACTTGCACAGCGCGGCGCTTGCCTCTGCCATTGTCCTGCTTGGCGGCATGGCGCAGGCCGAAGTGACGCTGTCCGTCCTGATCGACAACAACCCCGAAACCATCGCCGCGATGGAGGCGCTGACAGCCGCCTATACCGCCGCCAATCCCGATGTGACCTTTGACATCGAACAGCGCACCGGTGGCGCCGAGGGCGACAACATCGTCAAGACCCGTCTGGCCACCGGTGAGATGGCGGACATCTTCAACTACAACTCCGGCTCGTTGTTTCAGGCGCTGAAGCCGGAACAGACCTTGGCCGACCTGACCAGTCTGGCGGGGCAGGCCAATATCCTTGACAGCTTCAAGCAGGTCGTGACCGCGCCCGACGGCACGGTGCGCGGCATTCCCTTCGGTCCGGCGATGGGCGGCGGCATCTTCTACAACCGCCCGATCTATGCCGAACTTGGCCTGAGCGTCCCGAAGTCGTGGGATGAATTCATGGCCAACAACGAAAAGATCAAGGCGGCGGGCAAGGTCGCCGTGGCCCAGACCTACAAGGACACCTGGACCAGCCAGTTGTTCGTGCTGGCCGACTATTACAACGTGCAGGCCGAGGTGCCGACCTTCGCCGCCGACTACACCGCGAACAAGGCCAAATATGCCACCACCCCGGCGGCGATGCGCGGCTTTGAATACCTTGAGGCGGTCAACAAGGCCGGTGTGCTGAACGAAGACTATGGTGCCGCCACCTTTGACGACGGGATGCGGATGGTCGCCACGGGTGAGGCCGCGCATTACCCGATGCTGACCTTCGGTGTCGGCAACGTGAAGCAGAACTATCCCGACAATCTGGCTGATCTGGGCTTTTTCGCCCAGCCCGGCCCGGATGCCGCCAAGAACGGTCTGACCGTCTGGATGCCTGCCGCGCTTTACCTGCCCGCTGGCGGTGAAAATCAGGAAGAGGCGATCAAGTTCCTTGATTACGTCGCCTCGGTCCAGGGGTGCCAGGACTATATCGCGGCGGCGGGTGCCTCTGGTCCGTTCCTGATCAAGGATTGCGCGCTGCCCGATGACGTGCCGCAGGCGGTCAAGGACATGCTGCCCTACTTCCAGACCGAAGGCGCCACCGCACCGGCACTGGAATTCCTGTCGCCGGTCAAGGGCCCGGCACTGGAGCAACTGACGGTCGAGGTCGGCTCTGGCATCCGTTCTGCCGCTGATGCTGCCGCGTTGTATGACCAAGACGTCGAAAAGCAGGCAAAGCAGCTCGGCCTGCCCAACTGGTGATGCCTCCCTGACCCGGTTCTGGCAGACTGATCCCGCGCCGCACCGACCTGTGCGGCGCGGGACACCCCGACAGATGGACCCCGCATGACACGCCGTTCGCCCTATCCCTATTGGTTCGTCCTGCCTGCGGCGGTGATCTACACGGCGCTGTTTCTGGTGCCCACGCTGGCGTCGTTCTGGTTCAGCCTGACGCGCTGGGATCTGTTTTCCGCCACCTTCATCGGGCTGGAAAACTTCCGGCAGTTCTTTTCCGAACCCTTTTTGGTGCAGGGGTTGGTCAATACGCTGATCTATGCCGTCCTCACATCGGGCATGAAATCGGTGCTGGGGCTTCTGCTGGCCGTCCTGCTGACCTCGGGTATTTATGCGCAGGGGTTCTTGCGGACGGTGGTGTTCTTTCCGGTGCTTGTGTCCACCATCGGCATCGGCCTGACCTTCAGCGAATTGATGCACCCGACCAAGGGCGCGATCAATGTCGCGCTCGAGGCGTTGGGCGTCGATGGCCCGGGATGGCTGACCAATCCGCAACTGGCGCTGTTTTCCGTGGCGCTGGTGGATGTGTGGAAGGGCATCGGCCTTGCCACCTTGATCTATATCGCGGGCCTCGCCTCGATCAGCCCGGATTTCTATGAGGCCGCCCGCATCGACGGCGCGACCCGCACCCAGATGTTCTGGCGCGTGACGGTGCCCTTGGTGCGCCCGGCCACGGTAACGGTCGTCACCCTGTCGCTGATCGGGGGGCTGCGGTCCTTTGACCTGATCTGGGCGATGACGCGGGGCGGGCCGGGCTTTTCCTCCGACGTCTTGGCCAGCGTGATCTACAAACAGTATCAGGCCGGGTTCTATGGCCTGTCCACGGCGGGCAACGTGATCCTGTTCCTGCTGATCGCCGCGCTGGTCCTGCCGCTGACCCTGTGGTTCAACCGGCGCGAGGTGACGCAATGACCCGGGGCCGCATGACCCGACGCCAGTTCTGGACCGGCATCGCGGCGCTGGTCGCCGCGACGGTGGTGTTCATCATTCCGTTCATCTTCATCCTGCTGATGGCCGCCAAGACCAAGCAAGAGGCGTCGCGGCTGTCCTTCAGCCTGCCCGCCGACTGGCAGCTTTGGCAGAACCTTGTCGATGTGATCCAGGCCCGCAATTACATGCTGCTTCTGGCCTATTTCAACTCGACCGTCATCACGGTGGGTGCCGTCACCGGTCTGGTGATCTTTGCCGCGATGGTGGGCTATGTGCTGCAAAGGCGCGAGTCCAAGTGGAACAGGGTGATCTACAGCTTCGTGCTGGCCGGGTTGATGATCCCGCCCGCCGTGGTGCCGACGATCTGGGTGTTGCAGGGGCTTGGCCTGTTCAAGACGCTGCATGGCATGATCCTGATCCAGATTGCCTATGGGCTGGCGTTCTCGATCCTGCTTTACCGCAGTTTCATCGCCAGCATCCCCCGCGATCTCGATGAGGCCGCGATCATCGACGGCGCGCGCCCGTGGCAGGTGTTCTACAAGGTGGTCTTGCCGCTGCTGAAGCCGGTGACGGTGACCAATATCGTCGTGCAGTCGATCAGCATTTTCAACGATTTCACCAACCCGCTGTATTATCTGCCGGGCAAGGAAAACGTCACCGTTCAGCTGACGCTCTACAACTTCCAAAGCCAGTTCCTGTCTCAGTTCAATCTGCTGTTCATGAACGTGCTTCTGGTCACGATCCCGCCGCTGATCGTGTTCATCTTCTTCAACCGTCAGATCGTGGCCGGCATGACGGCCGGTGGCGTCAAAGGGTAAGCCCATGTCGAAAGTCGTCCTCTCCGGCATCCGCAAAAGCTTTGGCGCGGTGGATGTGATCAAGGGCATCGACCTGACCGTGCAGTCGGGCGAGTTTTGCGTCTTCGTCGGCCCGTCCGGCTGCGGCAAGTCCACGCTGTTGCGCATCATCTCGGGACTGGAGGCGCAGACAGATGGGCGGCTTGAGATTGCCGGGCAGGATGTCAGCGGGCTGGAGCCGTCGGAACGCGGCATCGCGATGGTCTTCCAATCCTATGCGCTTTATCCGCATCTGACGGTGCGCGAGAATATCGGCTTCGGCCTCAGCCTTGCGAAACTGCCGAAAGCCGAGATTGCCGCCAAGGTCGGCACCGCGGCCGAGGCGTTGCAACTGACCCATCTTCTGGACCGCAAGCCCAAGGCCCTGTCGGGCGGCCAACGCCAGCGCGTGGCCATCGGGCGGGCGATGGTGCGCGATCCCAAAGTGTTCCTGCTGGACGAGCCGCTGTCGAACCTCGATGCCTCACTCCGGACGCAGATGCGGATGGAGTTGACGGAACTCCATGCCAAACTGGGGGCCACGATGATCTATGTGACCCATGATCAGGTCGAGGCGATGACGATGGCCGACAAGATCGTGGTGCTGAATGGCGGCACCATCGAACAGGTCGGCAGCCCGATGGAGCTGTATGACCACCCCGCCACCCCCTTTGTCGCCGGGTTCATCGGCAGCCCGCGCATGAACCTGCTGACGGGGGATGCCGCGCGCGCCTTTGGCTGCGCCACCTATGGCATTCGGCCCGAACATCTGACGCTGTCGGGGACGGACGGGCTGTGGCGCGGCACGGTGCGCCATGTGGAGCGGCTGGGCGCGGATGCGATGGTGCATCTGGCGACGGATGCTGTCGGTCTGCTGACCGCCCGCGCCGCCGGGGATACCGCGCTGCACCCCGGCGCGACCGTCTTTGCCACGCCGATGCCGGGGCGGGATCACCGCTTTCCCTGACATCCTGTCGCATCGGTCTTGACCGTATTTCGGGATGCGGTGGTTTTCGCTTCCTGTTATGCGCCGCGCAGATTTATCATCCGCAGCGGCAGGGTCCTGCGGCACTGCGTCAAGAAGGGGACCGTTCCGTTGGCCGAGAGCGTTTTCCATCAAACCCCCGTCGTGCCATCCGGCGCGGCCTTCTATCCGGTGACCGATACCGGACCGGCGCGGAAATATGCCTTTCTCGTGGTGCCCGGGTTTACGCTGCTGGCGTTTTCCTCTGCCGTGGACCCGCTGCGGATCGCCAACCAACTGGCGCAAAAGCCGCTCTATCATTGGCGGACGTTTTCCGAGGATGGCGCACCGGTGCCAAGTTCCTCGGGCATTCCCATCGTGGTGGACAGTGAGATCACGCAACTGGACCGCGACACCACGCTGCTGGTCTGTTCGGGCAATCATGCGACCGCCATCGCCGGACCCAAGGGCATCGCCGCCTTGCAACGCCATTCGCGCTTTGGCGGCACGGTGGGGGGGATTTGCACCGGGGCGATGTCGCTGGCCAAGGCGGGGCTTCTGGCCGACATGCGTTTTACCCTGCATTGGGAGAATCAACCCGGTTTTCGGGAAACTTTCCCCCACCTGACCCCGACCGAACAGCAGTTCGAGATGGATGGCCGCGTGATGACCTGCGGCGGCGGGGCGGCGGCGACGGACATGATGCTGTCGATCATCACCCGCGACCATGGCCCCCATTTCGCCGCCATCGTGTCCGAGATGTGCCTGCGCCATGTGATGACCGGGACCGAGCGGTCCCAGCGCAGCGCCATCGGTGCCATCATCCAGTCGCGCAATCCGGGGCTGATCTCCATCGTCGGCCTGATGCTGGAAAATCTGGAGCAGCCTTTGCCGATGGAAGACCTCGCCGCCTCGGCGGGCTATTCGCGGCGGCAGATCGAACGCACGTTCAAGGCGTCGCTCGGCATGACCCCGGCCAGCTATTACCGCAAGCTGCGGCTGGACCATGCCCGCGCCCTGCTGGCTACGACGGACATGAGCCTGACCGAGATTTCCACCGCCTGCGGCTTTGAATCCGTCTCGCATTTTTCCAAGGTGTTCAAATCGCAGTTCGGCTGCGTGCCGTCCAAACACGCCTCGCGCCAGACGGTGAGAGAGGCGGGGCGCGAACTGGTGCGCTGAGCGCTGGCGATTGTTCCGAAATCACTGACTGGTGGCCTGCGCTGTGCGCCGCTAGCTTTGATGGTCAAAGGGCAGGGGTGGGGCATGTTCGGATTGCGATGGATTGCGGCGGTGCTGATGGTGTTGGGCGTGATGGCACCGGCCGTGGCACAGGAGCGGCAGGTGCTGGGCTGGGGCCGTCTGGCCAGCAATGACGCGACGGGCGACGGGCAGGATCGCTGGCGGACAGGGTCCTACGCGCTCAGCCTGTTGCGCGGGCCAGATTGGACGGGCGCCTTGCCCAGCCAGCCCGGCGCACTGCTGGAATACCGCCTGCGGGCCGAGGCGATTGCCCCCGAAAGCCTGACCAAGGCCAATCCGGCGGATCGGCGCTACGTGGGTGCGCTGTCCTTTGGTCTGCACAGCCATTTCAATCTGCGCGGATATGAGGCTGCGGTGGGGCTGGACGTGATCGTGACCGGCCCGCAAAGCGGGATTTCCGATGTGCAGGAACGCCTCCACTCTGCCTTGGACCTGCCCAAGATCACGGTGACGGCGAACCAGATTGGCAACGATTCCCATCTGATGTTGAGCGGCGAGTTGGCGCGCAAGGTTCCCTTGTCCGATACGGCCAGCCTGCGCCCTTTTGTGGCCGCGCAACTGGGCGGCGAGACGCTGCTGCGCATCGGGGCGGATGTGACGCTGGGCCGGTTCGGGAATGGCGGCCTGATGCTGCGCGATCCGGTCACTGGCCAGCGCTATCGCGGCGTGCGGGGCGAAACCGTGCCCGGCCTGTCGCTGGTCGCGGGCGGGGACGTGGCGCGGGTCTGGGACAGCGTCTATCTTCCGACCACAGGCGTCTCGCTGGAACCCATTCGAAGCCGCGCGCGGATCGGGGTGCAGTGGCAGGGGGCAAAGGCGGATGTCTTTGGCGGTCTGACATGGCTTGGCCCGGAATTCCAAGGTCAGCGCGAAGGGCAGGTGCTGGGGTCCATCGGTCTGCACATCAGATTCTGACGGATGGCGTTTTCCGGCGCTGGCGAAAGCTGCCCGACTGTTGCCCTTTTGCTATAGCCGAAAGTCGGTGCGCCTGTTAACCTGTGCGCAATAAAGAAGAAAACGAGCAGGCTATACAGGACATGAAAACGGGCTCTCGGGGCACGTACGTCATCTCTTGGTCCCAAACCGAAGTGGACGGCGTGACAGCCGCCCATCTGGATGTTCTGGCGGTTGGCGCATCTTGGCGCTGGACTGGCGCGCCGGTGCGTGTGGATGGGCCGCAGAACATGCTGCTGCTGGAAGATGGCGTGGGATCGGCAGAGATGCGCAAGAAAGCGTCGCGCATGGTGCGGCGTCTGGTCGGTGCGGCTGTGGGGGCCGCGCCGTCCCCGGACGGCAGGCCACCCCTAACCGAAATGGACGACCCAGAGGATGAGCGGGGCTTCATCGTCACCGATGGACATCAAAGCTATGCGGTGACCTATATCCCCGTGCCCGACACCGGCGCGCGCCTGCTGTTGTTCGTGGGGGATTTGCCGCCGCCGGACCGGGACATGTGGGTGGTGCGCTCCAGCATCGACCGCACCCAGACCTCGGGCGGGGCGCAATCGGCGGGCGGGGTGATCTGTTTCACGCCAGATACGCATATCCTGACCCCGGACGGGCCGCGCCTGATCCAGATGCTGCGCCCCGGCGACCGCATCCTGACCAAGGACAACGGACCGCAGGACATTCTTTGGACCGCCAGCAAGCGCATGTCAGGTGCACGGCTTTATGCCATGCCGCATCTGCGCCCGATCCGCTTCCGCTCGGGTGCTTTGGGGTCGGGCCGCCCAGATGGGGATCTGATCGTCTCGCCACAGCACCGCATGCTGATTGGCGGCCCCACCGCGCAGGCGCTGTTCAACGCGCCCGAAGTGCTGGTGCGGGCCGAGGATCTGGTCAATGACGCGTCGGTGGCGGTGGACTTCAGCCTGACCGAGGTGACCTATATCCACATCCTGCTGGAGCGTCATAACATCGTCTTTGCCAATGGCGTGGAGACCGAAAGCTTTCACCCCTCCAACACCGCGCTCGACATGGTCGAAGACCGTCAACGCAGGGCCTTGCTGGCGCTGATGCCCGGCATCGACGCCAATCCGCAAAGCTATGGCGATTATGCGCGGCGCAACCTGTCCGCGTCGGAAGCCGCGATCCTGCGGCACGACATGGCGGCCTAAGCCGTCCGGGTGGTGTTGACTCTGCCCCAAGCGCCTGTATAAGCGCGCCCACAGTCCCGGTGTGATCCACCGGGGCTTTTCATTGGTGTTGGTGGCCCCCGCAAGGGGACAGCCTGTCGCCCCGGCAACGGGGAAAGGACAACGCCCTTCTGACATAGCGAAGGAGATCAGCGGTGACCAAACGCACCTCTGCCAAGTACAAAATTGACCGCCGCATGGGCGAAAACATCTGGGGCCGTCCGAAATCCCCGGTGAACAAGCGTGAATACGGCCCCGGCCAGCATGGCCAGCGCCGCAAGGGCAAGATGTCCGACTTCGGCACGCAGCTGCGCGCCAAGCAAAAGCTCAAGGGCTACTACGGTTCGATCTCGGAGCGCCAGTTCCGCGGTTACTACG
>JAIXPH010000052.1 GCA_027486345.1 Paracoccaceae bacterium | reverse complement strand
GCCGCCCATGGCGGTCAACCACCCGCCGTGGTCTATTTCAAAAGCATTGAAACCGATCAGCAGGTGCAGGCAGTAGCTTAAATCAGCCGGAAATCTGTCCAAAAGTTGGGGAGTAGCTCGGTTAGCATGGGCCAAAGACCGGGACGCGATGACCCGGACCGCCAGAAACCCGCGCCCACCTTCGGGGCCATCGCTGGCTTGCGCCACGTCTGCCTTGAGGGCTGGCCTCAGCGGGACTGCGCCAAGATCATGGTCTGGCTGTGCAGGGCCGCGGCCCGCCAAGGGTGCCGCGGTGGTTGCGCGGGGCTGGAAACGGGGTCTGGCGCTGCCCGGCACTCACGCGGCGCGGCTGATCTTCAGGCCAAGATCGATGGTGTCGATGGCCTGCTCCAGCCGCCGCGCCAGAACGGGGTTGCGGTTGAGAAAGTCGATCACGGCGATTGCGGGCAGGGCAAGGGTCGTCGCCTCGGTCGTGGCCACGAGTTCCACGGTGGCGGGAGCGCCGGTCAGCAGGAACCGGCTTACGAAGACCTCACCGGTGCCAAAGGATTGCAGGGCGCGCTCCGTCTGGTCGCGCGGGGTGACGGCGAGGCGGCCTTCGACGATCAGATAGAGCGTGCGCGAGGGAAGACCCGCCGTGATCAACCGCTCTCCTTCGTCGAACAGGCAGACCCGCGCCGTCGCCTGCAAATCGGCAAAGCCATCGGCATCGGGCAGGAAGATGTCTGTCGCCGCCAGAACTGCCGAGATGTCGGCCGGGGTCAGCGCGGCGGGCTCGCCGAGCCGGTAGCGGGTGTTCAGCGACCCCGCCAAGGCCAATTGGTCGCGTTGGCAGCGATACCACAACCGGCGCAGGAAATCGGTCGTCGCGGCCTCGCCGTCTTCGCGGGTCTGGGTGTGGATCGTCACCTCATAGGCAATGCCATCAGGAGCCATTTCCATCAGGTCGATGTCATGCGCGGGGTCTTTCAGGATCAGACCCACGCTCCGCACGGTTTCGTCGATGGCCTGCATCGCCCGCGCGGGTGGCACGCCATAGCCGAATTTCACATAGAGGTTCTGCCCGAATACCCGCGTGGCCGAGGACATGACGGTGAACACGCCCTGTGCCAGTTGCGAATTGGGGATGACCATCAGCCGTTCGTCATCGAGCGTTTCGATGGTGACGCTGCGCCAGTCCATCCGCACGATCTTGCCCGACGCCTCGCCGAATTCGATCCAGTCGCCCTCGCGGAAGAACCGGCCCGACATCAGCGAGACGCCCGAGAACAACCCCGACAGCGTATCTTGCAGCGCAAGGCCGATCACGACCGACCCGACCCCGAGTGCGGCCAGCAGCGATCCCAGATCGACCGACCAGATTTCCGAGGCCACGAAGGCCGAGGCGACCAGCACCAGCACCAGTCGCATCAGGTCGAGCATCAGCCCCGGCGTGCGCTGCATCGCCTCGCTGGCCATGGGGCCTGCCCGCACGATCAGGTTCAGGCCCATCAACAGCGCGTTGATGGTCGAGATGGACAGGGCCGTCAGCACCAGCTTGGCCGAGGGGCTGTCGCCGTCCAGCCCCATGACCCGCGACAGCAACAGATGCACAGCGACCAGCGGCAGCACCGTCACCTGCACCAGTTGCACCAGACGCGCGATCTGCGGCTGCGGGTCGCGCAGATGCCGGTGGATTTCCACCAGCACGATGGCCCCGATGGGATAGCCAAGACTGACCGCCGCCGTCCAGAACGCCAGATCGCCCGAGAATGCGTCACCCATGGCTGATCCCTTGCCCCAGCAGCGCGTCGCCCATCGCGTCGCCCATCGCGTCGCTCATGCGGATGTCGCCGCCTTCGGGCGCCAGCGCCAGACGGCGCGCTTCAGAGACACATTCCCCGAGGATTTCATACACGAACCGCTTGCGCCCGATGATGCCTGCGTCCACCTCGCCATTGGTCAGGCCAATCGAGAGAGACAGGGTCAAGTCCTTGGCCTGATTGAACCGCGTCAGGATGTTCTGGATCTCGCGCGCGAAGGCGGCGGCCCTTTGGCGGTGATCAAGCCGTGGCGTGGACAGGCCGCAGGCAGCCAGATAGGCATCGCCGATGGTTTTCACCTTTTCGACGCCATGGCGTTCTGCGGCCTCGTCAATCAGGTCGATCAACTCGTTCAGCAGGCGGATCATGTCGGTGGCCGACAGCCGCCGTTGCATGTCCTCCAACCCGCCGATCACGGCATAGATGATGCTGACGTTCTCGAAGGTGTCGGCCACGACCAGATCTCCGCCGGTAAACCGGTCGGCCGCCGCATCGGGCATGACATTGCGCAACAGCTTTTCATATTCGGTCGTCTTGGCCTCGATGATGCCATTGCGGCGCACGATTTCCGACACCATGCCGTTGAAGGCGGAGGCGAGGGTGGCGAATTCGTCATTGCCCTTCACCTGCACCTGAAACTGCGTTTCGCCCGCCTTCAGCCGTTCCACGCCCAACTGCAAGCGCATCAGCGGCGCGACAAAGGCACGGGCAGAGATCAGCGCGAAGAGCGTGATGACGATGGAGATGCCGCCCGTGGCGATCAGGATCACGCGCCGCAGGTCGTGCAGCGGGCCAAGCGCCTCGTCGACATCCTTTTCGGCGATGATGGCCCAGCGGTTGCCGCCGAAATCCAGTGGCGCATAGGCCGAAAGCACCTGCACCCCGCGATAGTCGCGGATCGTGTCGGCGCCGGTATTGCCGCTTTGCGCGCGCTCCACCGCCAATGTGGCGAAATGCTGGTTCAGCACCGAATGGCCGGACCGGTCGATGGCGGCAATCTCGGCGGGGTCGGCGCCAAGATCTGCCAACTGTGCCAGATAGCCCGGCTTGTCTTCGATCAGAAAGCGGCTGTCCGACCGCGCAAATCCGTCGGCCCCCACGAGATAGACCTCGCCCGAGGCGCCGAGCCCTTCGTCCTTCCAGCGGCCGGAGGATGTCAGCGTGGTGTTCAGCGCGTCGATGGAAAACTGGCCCACAAGGATGCCGACACGGTCACCGTCGCGATAGACCGGCGCGGCCAGAAAGGCGGCGGGCGCCCCGAAGGACGGGGCGTAATGCTCGAAATCGACAAAGGCGATGCCGTGCTGGTCGTCGGGCCGGTCGCGCACGATCTGATAGGCCCGCGCCAGACTGGAACTGCGATAGGGGCCGTTGGCAAGGTCGGTGGCGAAATCGATCTCTTTTTCCGCCGTGTAAAGGACTTGCCCCGTCTGGTCGTCGATCAGGAAGACGTCATAGAGGTTCAGCAATTGCATCATCTGGCGCAGATGGCTGTGATGGGCCTTGTGCACGGCGTCATAGGCGGTGGGCATGCCGCCGGCGGGCGCATCGAGCAGGTCACGATCACCCGAAGCGGCGGGGTTCTGCGCGATGTAACGCTGTTGCAGGCGCAACGCGGCCACGCTGCCCGGCAACATCGCATCGGGCGACAGGGGGCGTTCCTCATCGGGCAGGCGGGGCAGGATCTCTGTCTGGTAGAACTTGGCCAGATCCTGCGGGGCCGTGCCTGTGTCCAGCGCGCCCTCTGCTGCATAGGCGGCACGGAAGGCGACGATGGCATCGGCCACCTGATCTTGCTTGGCAAAGGCGGCGAAGGCACGCTCCTGGGCGTCGAGATACCGGACGATGTCGGCCTTCTTGGTTTCGCGGATCGACACGAGCTGATCCCAGACCGCCGCCCGCAGGGCCGTGTCAGAGCGCATGTAGCCGATCGTGCTGATGGCAAGCGCGGCGGAAAGGCCGCTGATCATCAGAAGGACAAGAAGTTTCGAGCGGATAGAAAGCAAGCTGGCCATGTACACCTTTCCGGACGCCCCCCGACGGGCCTCCGCGCGGGGGCACTGCTATCACCCCGCTCCGGGACGGTTCAGCGCGCGAAAGCTTCGTCCTTGCCTCCATGCGTATCTGTCCCCCCATCTTTTTCGTGAATTGCGCCACTCGGTGTTGCGGTCCGGGTCCTGTCCCGACCGTCACGTCGGTCCGGTGATGTCCGGATCTCTGGTGCGGCAGGAACTCGCTCCGGCAGATTCAGGCCGTGAGCAATCAGACCGCGCCGCGCGGAGGCGTCGCGGCAAAGAGCGCGGCCACCGCGCAAGAGGCAAGGCGGGACATCGGGCTGTCGCTGCGGCTGTTCAGGATCACGGGCACCTTGGCCCCCATCACCACCCCCGCGCTTTCGGCATGGCTGATGAAGGACAGTTGCTTGACCAGCATGTTGCCCGCGTCCAGTCCCGGCACCACAAGGATGTTCGCCCGCCCCGCCACCGCCCCGGTCAACCCCTTGGCACGGGCGGCGGCGGGGTCGATGGCATTGTCCATGGCGAGCGGCCCCTCGACCAGACCGCCCCGGATCTGGCCGCGATCCGCCATTTTGGACAAGAGCGCGGCATCCAGCGAGGATTGGATCGCCGGTGTGACGGTTTCCACCGCCGAGAGTACGCCCACGCGCGGCTCCATCCCCAAGGACAGGGCGAGGTCGATGGCGTTCTGGCAGATGTCCATCTTGGTGGCGAGGTCGGGCGCGATGTTGATCGCGGCATCCGTGACCAGCAGCGGTTCGGGCTGGCCGGGCACATCCATCACGAAGACATGGGTGAACCGACGGCCGATCCGCAGGCCGGTCTCCTTGTCGAGCAGCGGGCGCAGCAGATCATCGGTGTGCAGATGGCCCTTCATCACCGCTGCGGCCCGCCCGTCATGGACCAGCGCGCAGGCCCGCGTTGCGGCGGCGGGGGCACCGTGGATGTCGATCACCTCCACGCCGGTCAGATCATGACCACCGGCATGCGCCAGACGGTGGATCGCGGCGGCGTCACCGATCAGGATCGGCGTGATGATGCCGTTCTGTGCGGCCAGCATCGCGCCTGCCAAGGCGTTTTCCTCATCCGGGCAGACCACGGCGGTGACAAGGGCGGGCAAGGGGCGCGCCCGGTCCAGCAGTGCTTCGAAATGGCGATGGCGCTGCACGACCAGCCCCGGCACATGCACATCCGCGCCATCGAACTTTTCGACCGGGGCGACGACCTCGGCCTCGCCGGTCAGGATGATGCGGCCATCGGCATGCCGCACCTCGGTGCGCAGCCGCACGCACCTATCGGCCTTTGACAGCACCTCGGCCCGGGTGACCACCTCTTCCCCGGCATGCGCCCGACTGCGGAACTCCAGCGTCTGGCGACGGTAGAGCGTCCCCGGACCGGGGAGTTGCGTGCCCAGAACCGCCGAGATGAGCGAGGCGATGAACATCCCCGGTGCGACGCGCTCCTTGTGTCCGTCGCCGTCCAGGTCGCTGTCGGTCAGGTGCATCGGGTTGGAATTGCCCGATGAGGCGGCAAAGACGAACAGGTCATCCGCCGTGATCAGGCGGCGCAGTTCCGCGACCTCGCCCACGGTGATTTCGTCGTAGGTCCGGTTCACCATCCGCATGTCAGCCCCCTTGGGCCTGCGCAGGTCACGCGTGCCGCAGGACCGTGATGGACGATGCCCGGTGCCTGGGTCAAGCGGGCGTGGCCCCGTGCAGCTAGGTGAAGGGTTTGGATGCCTCGGCCGGGCGGCGCTGCGGACGAGGGCGAGTGCAATCGCGCGGCGCGGCGGTTCGGGTGGCACGGGGCTTGCCACGGCGGCTGTGGTGCTGCGCGGTCCACAGGATGCGCGCCCCCTGCCATGCCGCTGCCAGTCCGGTGCCCCCGGACGGGCGGCTGCCGCGTCTTTCCCAACCCTTGGTCGGTTCGGCCCCGCTGCGTCTGGGGTCTAGGTGTTCGGACGTCTGGCGCGCCGCCGTCGCGGCGCGTGCGGACTTGAGGGGCGATTCCCGCAGCAGACGAGTGCCCCATCCCAAAGTTCATGCCGAAAGCCTTGGTGGCGGTTCATTCATTAATTTCATTGTGACAATGAAATCCCTTCAGTTTGCGCTGGATCAAATGATTTCGATACCGGTTGGACAGTGCTCACAGCCTAAGGTCTGGGACAACCCGACCCATAGCGGGATGGCATGGGCCAAGGGTGCATCCGTGCCATCCTGACGCCGAATGGGGTTTTCCGGAACGCGGGGTTACGCATGGTTAACGGCCGTTTTGGGGCCGGATGCGTGCCGGATAGCAAGTCATGGATTACCAGTTTAACACGAATGCGATGGACGCCGGCAGCCCTGTCGGACTGCAATTTCTGCAAGAAAATGTCTGTAAATCAGTGTTTTATGTTGGATTTCCTGACCTTGGCTGCGGCCCTGCGGTCTCGTTCGAGGTAGGTGCATATCCAAAAGTATGGGATTTGGCCAGCCGCGGCCCAAAGCGGGCAGCGGTCGGTCTGGGTCGGTCGGGCGCGTCGCGGACGCCCCTGTCAACGCAACCTGAAACAAGGGGTGTGTCCACATGATTTCGATCGAAACCGGTACCACTGCCTATGCCCCGAAAGCGGGCCTCTTTGATGCGGACCACTTTGGCTACAACTACACGGGATTTCGCGCATTTTCACGCTTTGATAATCAGCTTGAGGGTTCGAAGGTCGGGATGATCACCTGGCCGGGCGGATCGCTTGCCGAGAACGCCACCGGGAAATTCGGGCTGGAATATGATGGGCTGTGGAATGGGCCGGAGTCGGCGGGCAACCTGCCGGAACTGATGGCCTTTGCCCGCGACAACGACGCGACGCTGGCGGTGGTGTTGCCGACGCTGCGCTATGCGGGCCGGCCGGATGTGATGCGCGCCGATGTGCGCAATTTCATGGCCGATCTCTTGGGCGGAGCCTACGGTCCCTTGCCGGAGAAGATGATCCTTGAAGTGGGCAGCGAGTTTTACTCCACCTTCAAGGGCTTTCAGAACCCCGCGCAGACCTATGGCGAGATCGCCGACACCATGATCCGCGAGATCCAGTCCTGTCTGGACAACCCTGCGGTCAACGTGCTGGGCACTGACCTTGACATCGCGATCCAGGGCGGGCGCAGCATGCGGGAAGATGACCTCCTGCGCGCCGAACTCAGCGATGAGACCTTCCGCAGCGTGGACATGGTGATCCATCACCGCTTTGCCGTCATGGCGACCGGGGTGGACAGGTCGGCCGACCAGATCGGCGCGATCCTCGACGCCTGGGAACACGATTCCGAAGCGGCGGGGGGAGAGCGGCCCGAGTTGTTTCTGGGCACCTACAACGTCGCGTCCTACACGCGCGGCGAGGCTTTGGGGGATTACCTCAAGGCGCTGGAGGCACAGGGTCCTGTCACCTATGACCCCCCGGTCGATCTGGCCGGACGCACCGATGACGCCTTCGAGGCGTTCTATCAGACCCGCCTGGAGCGCTATGATTACGGGGCCGAACATCCCCGCGTCCTCTTGGAGATGATGGCCGAATACGGGGCCGAAGGCATGGGCGCGGCGGGCACTTATGGCAGCGACATGCAGCATGTCGCGCGGCTGACCTCGACCGATGCCAACGGCGCGCCGGTCAAGTTCGTCGGGCAGGACATGCTGGACATGCTGGCCGAAAGCGTCGATGGCACGCATCTGCTCAAGACCAGCCTGACCAATGACGCGCAGGATGACACCTGGGTCTATGGCTATGAGAATGACGACAAGCTGGTGGTGTTCCTGTCCGCCTCGGGCAAGGCACCGGGCAAGCTGGCCTTGGATATCGCCGGGCTGGGCAGCACCTATCACACGGTCTGGGCCGACAGCCTGACCGCTGCCGTGCCCGAGGATTGGATGGCCCGCTTTGGCATCCCGGACAATCCGCATGTGGATGAGACCCCGGAAAGCCGCAGTTTCGCCCTTGGGGTCCGCGCGGCCGTGGTGCCGACCATTCAGGATGGCCAGTTGACCGTCCAACTTGACGACCCGCATGAGGTGATCCGCCTGAGCTTTGCCAAGACCGATGCCGGCGCCCAAGAGATTGCGGGCTTTGCCGATGGTCCTGCGGTGGACCTTGACGGGGTGCATGCCGGGCCGATGCTGATGGATGCTTACGGCGACCTGCCCGCCGTGGATTTTCAGCCCATGGACGACGATGATCTGAACGATGATGAGGATGATCTGTCCCAGATGGACGAGGCGGGCTTTGCCGGGTCGGGCATGGCGCTGGGGCTGGCGGCGATTATGTTGCCGCTCTTGGCCATGGCGGGCGGCTTCTGACCCCTGCCTAGCGCCAGCGGGCCGCAAGCCCCCGCAGCGCGACGGCAAAGGCCAGCACGTCGATGCCGACGCCGACGAAGTTCGCGCCAGCGGCCTTGCAGCCGTCGATGAACTCCGGCTCTGTCGCCAGAACGCCCGCAATCTTGCCCGCCGCGCGGATGCGGGTCAGGGCGTCATAGACCGCCGCGCGCAGGGCGGGCAGGGCGGTGTTGCCCAGATGGCCCATGTCGGCGGCAAGGTCCGAGGGACCGATGAACACCCCGTCCACGCCGTCCACCGCCAGAATGTCCTCCAAAGCCGCCAGACCGGCCCGGCTTTCGACCTGCACCATCAGGCAGATCTGGTCATTCGCGGTGGTCAGGTAATCCGGGATCGCCGAAAAGCGCGAGGCGCGGGCGAGGCTGGAGCCCACGCCGCGAAAGCCTTGCGGCGGATAGCGGGTGGCGCGCACCAGACGCGCGGCCTGTTCGGCGCTCTCCACCATCGGGATCAGCAGGGTCTGCGCGCCGATGTCCAGCGCCTGCTTGATCTTGACCGCATCACCATCGGGCAACCGCACGACCGGGGCCGAGGCAGAGGGCGCGATGACCGCCAGTTGCGCCGAAAGCGAGCGCAGATCATTGGGCGCATGCTCCCCGTCGATCAGCAGCCAGTCGAACCCCGCTGTCGCGGCCATTTCGGCCGCATAGGGGTCTGCCATGCCCAGCCAGATGCCGTGCAGGGTCTCGCCCGCCAGCAGGCGGCGTTTGAGGGTATTTTCAGGGGCGGGCATGGGGCGACATCCAGACGATTGATCGGGCGCGAGGATGCGACGGGCCTGCGGCGCAGGCAAGGGGCCGTGGCGCGGGCTGTGGCCGAAGGAGCGGGGGTTTCACACCCCCGCACCCCCGTGGGATATTTGCGCAGAGAAAACGGGCGCAGGTCAGAGTGTGATGTCTGCGACCATGCGGACGGCCTGTGCGGCCTCGGCCCCTTTTTTCACGAAGTGGTTGAAGAAGAAGTCGTGGTGGATTTCGGAATCGTGGAAGTGATGGGGCGTCAGGCTGACCGAGAAGGTCGGAACGCCCGTGGCCATCTGCGCCTCCATCAGGCCCGAAACCACGGCCTGCGCCACGAATTCATGCCGGTAAATGCCGCCATTCACCACCAGCGCCGCGGCGACGATGGCGTCAAAGCGGCCGGTTGCGCCCAGCTTTTTGGCCAGAAGCGGCATCTCGAAGGCGCCGGGGACGTCATAGGTGGTGATCTCGACCGCGCGCCCGGCGGCGGCCATGTCTGCCGTGAACCCCTTGAGCGTCTGATCGACGATGTCGGCGTGCCAGCGTGCCTTGATGAAGGCGATCTTCAAAGTGTCAGTCATGTGGAACCTCCTGTGTCCAGAACGGTCCCAAGGCGATAACGGTCAGCGCCGACGCGCGAGCGCCGACTCTGTCCATTCTCTTCCATCCGGACTGTGACCGTCGGCCCCGGAATTACACCGGATCTGCTGACCCCCTGCTTTCGCAGGGGCGCTCGCGGGCTATACCGCCGGTGGGGAATTTCGCCCCGCCCCGAGAACGGCATATATGTCGCAACTTGGTGGCAAAGACGCAAGGGCGGATCGCGCCTCCGTTCTCTCGTCTGATGCACAGCAAGGGTGCGTCATCGACAGTTTTATCGAAAGCGTGTGCCGCCTGCACCTTTTGCCGGGGCATGGCCGGAAGGTTTGTAATCCTGCCGGGCTGCGGGGGCCGCCACCAGATTGGATTGATTGTCCGCCAAAACCTCGAAAGGTAGCCTGTATCTCAAAATGAATGCCCGGGAGTCGCCGCAGCGGCAGACCACGCCATCGGACACCGTAAGTTACATACGGTCCCGGCATACGCCCACGCGGGTGAGCCTTTGGAGGAGCCGGATTATCGATCGCCGCGCGGTCGTGCGCCCGGACAATCGCCAGAGGCCGATTGGCATCACCCGGTCAAAAGATAGGCCCGCACAGTCACCTTGGATGTGTTGTTCGGTTGGGCACCCTCTGTCAAACGTCGATGGTATGAAGAACAGCGGGAAAAGTGGTCCCGGGCACGCACTTCTGTGCGCGTCCAGAGGAAGCCGCCGAGGGAGAGTGTATGCGCGTTTTGTTGGCGGATGACCATGTGCTGGTCCGTGAGGCTGTCGGGTCTTACCTGATCGAGCGCGAAGGTTTTGACGTCGTCCACGCCAATTCGCTGCAAGAGACCCTGGATGCCCTGACACAGGATGTCCTGCCGGATGTGGTGTTGCTGGATCTGGTGATGCCGGGGATGGACGGGATGAGCAGCATCCAGAAGGTCCTGGCCCACTGCGGTCCGGCCCGGCTGGTGATCTTTTCGGGCAGCACCAACCACAGCTTCGTGGCGCAGGCGATCGAAGTCGGCGTGCGGGGCTTTCTGCCCAAGACCATGTCCTTGCGCTCGGTCGGGTCGGCCCTGCGGATGGTGCGCGACGGCGAGGTCTTCGTCCCGTCGGCCATGTTCACGGATACGTTCAATGTGGGGACCCGGTCCGCGCCGCGCGACGGGTCGCAATTCACGGCCATAGAGGCGCAAGTCCTGAAACTGGCTGCGGATGGCAAGACAAACAAGGAAATCGCCGTGATGCTGCAAACGACCGAGGTGCTTGTTAAAATGCACATGCGGTCGATCTGCAAGAAAGTCGATGCCCGAAACCGCACCCATGCCGCAATGCGCGCAAGGGAATTGGGCCGCTTGTAGTTCAGGCGCGGTTTCATGCGCCGCCAAGGGCGCGGCATCGGGGCGCGGTTTCAGTTTCGTGATCCCGTTCATACTGTTAGGTGAAGGCAGCCTTTCTGGGGATATCCTGACGAAAGTCGGGATGTTCGCAATTTCGCGCTGTGATTCAGACGCTTCTGATGGGATGCGTCGGACAGTCCGTTTTGACCTTATCCAAAAGTAACCTCCCTTGGGCCAGAGACATGGGTCGCCTTGTCATGACCTAAGGTAAACTCTAAACCATATAAAAAATATGGGCGGAAACATGTTCATGGAACAGGTGCCGAAATCAGCATTGATCGTGTCGCGGCATCGTCTCATTGCCGAAATGCTGACAGACTATCTGGTCACCCGATCTGATATCCGCGCGGAGTGGGTGCCCGATCTGGATGCCATCGTGGACCCGCAGCGCTACGGGGTGGTCGTGCTGGATCTGGACCCGATGCCCACGTCGCATTTTCCATCGCTGCAGCGGGCGAAAACGCTGGTCATGCACAGTCCGATTGCTGTTCTGACCGATGCACAGGACACCGAGCTGTTCCTGCGACTGGTGGAGTCCGGCGCCTCGGGCATCCTGCTCAAGCAGCGGCCGTTGAAATCCCTAGTGGCGATCCTGATGCTGATGATCGCAGGGGAACACTACGTCCCGGCGGTTGTGTAGGGCGAGGGCGGGCTGCCCGGCCACCTGACCTCTCGACAGCGGCGGATCGGTGGCGCAGGGTGACGGGGTTCCCCTTGGCTGATCCGGTGGCGCATGACCCGACCCTCTGAATTGCAGGCGCTGTTTGAGGCGGCAGAACGCGCCATCCGTCACAGTGCCGGGGGCAGTGCGGCGGCCAAGGCGGCGGCTGTGACGGTGTTTGACCGGCTGCGCGCGCAACAGGGTGCCGTCTCGGCGGTGCCGCCGGTGGTGCTGCCCGTCTGCGACCATCTGGACGCCGCGCTGTCGCAGGCCCATGCCACGCGGCGGGATGTGGCGGCGGCCTTGCAAGCGCTGGCCCCGGCTCTGGTCTGGACGCGGCGCCGGTCGGCCCGGCCCGAGGATGCCGCCTTCTGGGACGGGCATGCCAATGCCATGCTGGCGGGCCCCGGCGGGCTGGAGGCACGCGATGACCTTTGGCTGGGGATCACTGTGATGGCCCCCGGCGTGACCTATCACGACCACAGCCACCCGCCCGAGGAAACCTATCTGGCGCTGACCCCCGGTCAATGGTGGAACACGGCGATGGACTGGACCGATCCGGGGGCGGACGGGCTCATCCACAATCCCTCCGGCATCACCCATGCGATGCGCGCCACCGCGGAGCGACCGTTTCTGGCGCTTTGGGTGCTGCCGGTGTGATCAGCAGGGATCGCCGGTCACGCGGGGTCGAGGATATCCCAATTCTGTTCCACCACCGCCTCCATCGACACATAGCTGGAGGTGGCGTGGATGAAGGGCAGGGCCGAGATCTTTTCGGCCATGATCGCCCGGAAATGCCGCATGTCGCGCGAGCGGACCTTCAGCAGGTAATCAAAGCCGCCCGCGATCATGTAACATTCCTCCACCTCGGGGATCAGGCGGACCCCGGCGTTGAAGCGGTCCAAGGCGCTTTGGCGGGTGTCGTTCATCTTCACCTCGACATAGGTGACATGGGTCAGGCCCAGCTTCAGCGGCGACAGCATGGCGCGGTAGCCGGTGATCAGCCCGGCCTCCTCCATCTGGCGGATGCGGGCGGCGACGGGGGTCTTTGACAGGCCGACGCGGGCGGCGAGTTCGCTGACCGGGATGCGGGCATTGGCTACGAGTTCGGCCAGGATGCGGCGGTTGATCGGATCGTTGGGGTCCATGGTCGGGTCCAGCTCTGGGCGTTTGGCCTGCATGATTGCCCCGCCTTGGGCAAAGCGTCCAGAGATTTGGCCAAGGCATGGCAATCCGCGCATCGGTCCCGCCCAAAAGCGAAACGGCGGCAGGTTTCCCCGCCGCCGTTCCCAAAGACCGGAAGGGTCGTCTCAGTTCGCCGCGGCGGGCGAGAGCGACACGATATAGGCCCAGACGTTCTTGGCGTCTTCTTCCTTGCCCAGCTTGAAGCTCATCTTCGACTTCGCGCCCTTGTCGTCCAGTTTGGTTTTCAGGAACTTGGCCGGATCGGCGACATAGGTCACGAAATCGGCTTCATTCCAGACAAAGCCGGTAGCACCCAGCGCGACGATCGACTCGCCATATTTGAAGTCGGGATAGGTGCCCGCAGCGCGGCCCGGCATGCCATAGAGGTTCGGGCCGGTCTTGGCGTTCTTGCCCGCCAGCACTTCGCCGGCTTCGTTGGCGATGACGTGGCAGGTCTGGCACTTGGCAAAGACCTTGGCCCCGGCTTCGGCGTCTTGCGCCAAGGCCGGACCGGCGACCAGCGCCGGAACCAGTGCAAGCACCATTTTCGTCAGTTTCATTCCGTCTTCCTCCCGTTCGGATGGGGTGTATTTCACCACATCTGTGTCACATTGCCGCAAAGTCAAACGCCGTCAAATCACAGGATCGCGCCAAGGGTCATGCAACGGCATGGGCCAGCGCGCAACGCGACCAAAGTGCTGTCAGCGCGGTGACCAGACGGTCGATCTCGGCCTGTCCGTGCAGGGGGCCGGGGGTGATCCGCAGCCGTTCGGTGCCCTTGGGGACAGTGGGATAATTGATCGGTTGCAGGTAGATGCCCCAATCCTCCATCAGGATGTCGCAAATCTGGCGGCACTTCACCGGATCGCCGATGATGACCGGGATGATGTGGCTTTCGTTGGGGATATGCGGGATGCCCGCGCGGGTCAGGGCGGCACGCACCTGCGCCACGGCAGCGGCCTGCGCTGCGCGTTCGGCCTGCGAGGATTTCAGGTGCCGGACCGAGGCGGTGGCGGCGGCCGCGACAGCCGGGGGCAGGGCGGTGGTGAAGATGAACCCGCTGGAGAAGGAGCGGATGAAATCCACCAGTGCCTTGCTGCCGGTAACATAGCCGCCCACCACGCCAAAAGCCTTGCCCAGCGTGCCCTCGATCAGGTCGATGCGATGGGCCAGACCCCGCGCTTCGGACACGCCGCCGCCGTGGTCGCCATACATGCCCACGGCATGGACTTCGTCGATATAGGACAGCGCGCCATGCGCCTCGCAGACCTCGACGATCTCGCGGATGGGGGCGATGTCGCCGTCCATGGAATATACGGACTCGAAGGCCACGATCTTGGGTCGGTCGCCCACGGCATGCAGCTTGCGGTCCAGATCGCGCCAGTCGTTGTGCTTCCACAGCACCTTGTCGGCGCGGGAATGGCGGATGCCTTCGATCATGGAGGCGTGGTTCTTTTCATCTGACAGGATCACCGCATTGGGGATCTGGCTGCCCAGCGTGGACAGGGACGCCCAGTTGGACACATAGCCCGAGGTGAACAGCAGCGCTGCCTCCTTGCCGTGCAGGTCGGCGAGTTCCGCCTCAAGCATGCGGTGATGCACGGTGTTGCCGCCGATGTTGCGCGTGCCGCCCGCTCCAGTGCCGCAGGCCGTGACCGTATCGACCATGGCGCGCACGACGTCCGGGTTCTGCCCCATGCCGAGGTAGTCATTGCTGCACCACACCGTCACATCCTGCACCGCGCCATCGCGGTGATGGGCGGCCTTGGCCTCGCCGGTGCAGCGCTTTTCCAAGTCGGCGAAGACGCGGTAATTGCCATCGGCACGCAGCCGGTCCAGACGGTCGTGAAAGAAGCTGTCAAAGTCCATGGCGTCACTTTCTTGTCGCAAGGCCGGTCTTGGGGCCCATGTCGGCTTGGAGATCGGGTCGGATGGGATCGGCGGTGGCGCGGCCTTCAGGCAGCATCCAGCGCCAGAGTTTCTGATCGGGCAGGGGCAGGACCATGAAGCCATGCTCCAGCAGGGCAAGGAGCGTCAGCGTCGTCAGCAGGACATGGCCGACAAAGGCCCCGTCCGCATCGGTGGCCAACGCCTGATTGAGCCAGCAGGCCGCCACCCCGGTCAGACCGAGGATGGACACCGGGAACACCCAGTTCATCCGCGCGTGCCGGAAATGGCTGGCCAAATGGGCCAGGGGGCGGGGCAGAAATTCGGTATGGATGCGCGGCACGCCGAAAAAGAGGTTCAGCTTGGCCGAGACCCGCGCACCCAGCATCAGCGCAAAGGTCCAGAAACCGAACTGGTTCTCGCTGCCCAGCGTGTATTGCATGATGGCCAGCAAGGCCCCCAGCAGCGCCATCTCATGCCACAGGATCGTGCCCACCGCGCGCCACATGCGGCGCGGCGTGGGGGTCACGGCGGGGCAGGGCTGGCGGTTCGGGCCGGTGATGATGCCCGACAGGAAGGCAAGCTCGATCCAGCCCCAGACGGCCAGCGCCGACAGGAAGGCCAGATAGACCGCCCCGACCGTGGAATCGTCGCGCGTGGCGTAAAGCCCGGCAAAGCCGCCCAGCAACAGGGGCAGGCCCAGCAGCACCGACCACAGATGCGCGTCGCGACCCTGCAAGTCGGCGCGCGTCACCCGCCACAGGATCGCCCCGGTGGCGAACCACCAGATGAACAGCGCCGATCCCACTGCCAGCCAAGGATTAGTCATGCGCGGCACCCCGTGTGACAGGGGTGCCGCGCCGGTCCGGGGGACGCGCCCATCGCCCCGGTGCCGACCGTCGCCGTGGCGACGGTATGTGGGTGATCGGTCAATACGACGGCTCCATCCGCACATTGGCGGGGGGAACGGTCTTCTTGACCGGGATCAGATAGAGGCCAGCAAAGGCCAGCATCGCGCGGGCCGAGGCGGTCTTGTGCTTCAGCCAGCCGCCGACACCGCCCGCCTTCTTGCCGCGCTCCATGTCCAGCATGGCGTCATTCATGCGGCGCAGCAGCGGAATCCAGCGCGGATGGTCGATGTCCAACTCCACCGGGAACACCTGCCGCGCGATGGCGGAGGTCTTGCGATAGACCTCCTGGTCATACCAGTCGATGTCCACGCCCAACGCCTTGTGGAACTCCACCCGCGCGTGATCACGCACCCACATGGTGGAATAGACCGCCGTCAGGAAGAAGCGGATCCACAGCTTGTTGACGAAGCTGGTGGTCAGCTTGGGATCGGTGCGCATCAGCAGGGCAAAGGCCTCGCCATGGCTGAACTCGTCGTTGCACCATTCGCGGAACCATTTGAAGATCGGATGGAAGCGCTGATCGGGGTTCGCCTCGAGGTGGCGGAAGATGGTGATGTAGCGCGCGTAGCCGATCTTTTCCGACAGGTAGGTGGCGTAGTAGATGAACTTCGGCCGGAAATAGGTGTATTTCTTGGCCTTGGTCAGAAAGCCCAAGTTCACCGCAACCCCTGCCTCGCGCAGGGCGTCGTTGATGAACCCGGCGTGACGCGCCTCGTCGCGGGCCATGTAGTTGAACAGCTCGCAGATGTCGGCATTGCTGCCGCGGCGCTTCATTTCCTTGTAGAGCACGCAGCCCGAGAATTCGGCGGTGCAGGAGGACACGAGGAAATCGATGAACTCCACCCGCAGGGCAGGGTCCATGCCGTCCCAATCGACCTTGTCCCAATCGGCGGTCTTCTTGAAATGGCCCTTGTTGGGGTCCGATTTCATCTGACCGAGCAGCGTGTCCCAGGCCTCGCGCACCGGGGTGACGTCGATGCGGTCCATCTCGTCAAAGTCGGTGGTGTAAAAGCGCGGGTTCAGCAGCGTGGTTTCCGTGGCCATCGCCGTGGTGTCGAACCGGTCGGAGAGTTCGGCGTGAAGCTCGCCATGTGTGGTATCAGACAGGTCTTTCATGCTGCCACCCCCTGACGTCCGGCCCGCGCGGGGCTGTGGTTGTCCAACTCGTCCGAGAACGAGAATTCGCAAAGCTCCATGAAATCGAGATCGCCGGTCAGGCGGGTCCACCAGCGTTCCAGCGCCGAGGCGCGGGTGATGGTGGCGATGCGCTGGGCGGTGACGACCTCGCCATAGGCGGCCATCACGGGGGCGCCATGGACAAGGACCTCATCGCCCGGATGCACGACCGCGCCGTTGTCGAAACGGACGTGGGCGTGCAGGCTTTCGAAACGGTGCGACACCTCGACGGTGCAGGGCACCTCTTCCTTCTGTTTGGTGAAAAGCGGCATGATTGCGGTTCCCTTATTTTTTGTCAGTCAACAGCCGTTCGAACGCGGCTTTGTTGTCTTGGCCAAAGGCGTAGAGCTCAGCACTCCAGCCCGTGGCAGGGTCTTCGGCCACAAGGCGGCCGTTGTCGTACTTGACCACCCGCATCGGCGGGTTGCCCGGCACTTGCGCCACTTTGCGGGCGCGTTCCATGCCGGATTGGATGACGGTGATGAAACCGCCATGGGGCAGGTCCAGAAGGACCGTGCCATCGGTGTCGCGCACGACCACGGCCTGCGCGTCCACGCCTTCAAGGATCAGGTCACGCTCGGCCACCACGGTTCCGGCGACGGGCACGCCCACATGCGGGCGCTTGGTCACGACGGAAAAGGTGGCGAGGGCAAGGCTCGACATCGCCAGCGCGAACATGCCCCACAAAAGGGTGCGCGGGATCATCTCACGCTCGCGGTTGGCGCCGGAAATCTGTGTCAGGACGGGATGTTGCGGCATGTCCAGTGCCCCCTCATTCCGCCGCGACGAGCGCGGGCGTGGCCTGCATCTCGATCCGGGGTTCGTTCAGTTTGGCCTGCGCGGCATCCGCCAGCAGCCGTGCCACGCGGGCGGCGTCGGGAATGGCGCGGAAGGCCGGTTGCGGCTGGCGCAGGAACCACGGGCGCACATGCGGCCACAGCACGCCATAGGAGAGGCGCATGTTGCCGGTTGCCTGCAGCGCGATGGTGCCATGCCCGGTCTTGGGATCGACCGCGACCGAGGCGTTGTCGATGCAGGTGAAGGGGATGGTATAGGTGATGGGCAGCGCCGCCCCGATCCGCAGGATCACGCGGGCCGAGGTGATGGAATAGACCGTCGCCCGCGCCTGCATCCAGCCGAGGAAGCGGACCACGGCATAACCCGCAGCGGCCAGCGCCAGATAGGGCAGAAGCCGCGCGATGGCCCCCACGGCGCCGGCATCGGCAAAGGCCGCACCGGCACGCCACAGGGCGATGACGATCAGATAGCCGGTGATCCAGTGCAGCTTGAACGCCTCGCGCGACAGTGCCGCGGCATCGGGGCTGCCCTGCCAAAGCAGGTCTTCACCAGCGGGCAGCGGGGCGGGAAGACCCGGCTGCGGTTCGAAGTTGAAATCTTGGTCTGACATGGCAGACCCTCCGTCGGTTGGATACGTCAGGGCGGCGCGGGCGCGCGCCGCCCTCCGTTTTGTCAGAAGCCGTGCTTGCGGCCCTTGGCGTACATCCAGCCGCCCGCGACATAGCCCGAGATCTTGTCTTCCTCGAGCTTGGTCACTTGCGTCAGGGCACGGGTGGCCGGAATGCCTTCGAACAGGTCCGAGGTCAGGGCATTGATCCGCACGCGGTCCGCCCAGATCTTGACCATGGTCATCGGCACCAGACGGCGCGAGCCAGAGTTCAGCTCGACCTCAAGGTAGCGCACCAGCTGTTCCGGCACGTCCACCCACATGTCCGAGATGCGGCCCACGACCTCAAGATCGCCCGCCTGCACCGGCAGACCACGCGGGTCACGCCCGGCGGCGACCTTCATCTCGGCGGTTTGCGCCATCGGCTGGATCTTCACATGGCCATGGCCATCCAGTTCCGGCTCATCGCGCCGCGGCACCCATGACGCGGGCCCCACGCCATCGGCAAGCGCATTGCCGGTCGGCGCATGCGGAAAGCCTTCGGACACGGCGGTGCGGGCAAGGGCCAGACCGTCGCGACGGTGGGCCGCCTCATTCGCGGCCGAGGGCACCGTCACATCGCCTTGGCCATGCGGCAGGCGGAAGGTCTTGGGCTTGGGCACCGGGAAGGGCCCCTGGTTCGGCGCGGCAAGACCATCTTCGGTCTCAAGGGGGTAACCCTCGCGCATGTTTTCCGTTTGCAGGTACACGATCAAGAGGGCGAAGAAGCCCCAGAACAGCCAGATCGACAGGCTGGCAAGATCGAAGTTACCGAAGAAATTGACACCGACCATTTGGTCCTCCGCTGTCAGGTCGGGAACTCGGCAAGGCCGATATGGCGCTTGCCGGATTCCGGTTCTCGTTGGGTCACGACGCCAAGCCGGACCAGAGGCCCGAGGATGACGAGAGTCAGGAAAAGAAGTCCGATTTCAGTATGGTAGACGAACGAATAGCCCAGTGAGGCATCGCTGAGCGGTCCCAGAAGGCCAGCCTGCGCCGCCTCTGACACCCCGTCGCGCAGCGCGCCGCCAAAGAAGATGGCGATACCTGCCGCCGTCGCCTGCGCCGCGCCCCAGGCCCCAAGGGCAAGGCCCGAGGCCGCGCGCGACGGCAGGGTCATGGCGGCGGTCAGGGTGGCGATCCCGAAGGTGCCGCCGCCCAGACCGATCCCCGCCGCGCCAAGGTGGAACACCAGCGCCGACTCCAGCGGCCCGGCAAAGATCACCGCCGAAAAGGCCGCCACGCCGATCAGCGCCCCGCGCCCGGCCAGACGGTAAGGGTCTGCCCCGCGCGCCAAGGCCCGCGCCGACCACAGGAACCCCAGCAGGGCCCCCACGCTCCATGTCGCGGTCAACAGGGTGGTCTGCCCGACCGACAGGCCCAAGACCTGCCCGCCATAGGGTTCCAGCAGCACATCCTGCATGTTGAAGGCCAAGGTGCCCACCGCGACCACAGCCAGCAGGCGCAGCACGCCCGGTTCCGCCGCCAGTTGCGCCCAGGCCGCGCCAAAGGCGGGGCGCGGTTCGGCGCGTTCGGCGGCGGTCATCGGCTTGACCTTTTCCTGCTTCCACAGGGCGATGATGTTCAGCACCATCGTCATGGCCCCGCAGCCCTGCACCACCCGCACCAGCGTGATGGGATCGAAGTCGCGCAGCAGGTAGCCCACGATCAGCGCCGAAACGCCCATGCCCACCAGATACATGATGTACAAGAGCGCCACGACGCGCGGGCGGGCCTCATCCGTGGAACGGTCGGCGGCCAGCGCCAGCCCGGCCGTCTGGGTCATGTGCATGCCAAGGCCCGTCATCAGGAAAGCCAGCGCCGCCAGCACTTCGCCCGCCCAGGCCGGGCCGTGCACCTGATCGCCCGACAGGACGATCAGCGCGAAGGGCATGACGGCCAAGCCGCCCATCTGCCACAGGCTGCCGAACCACAAATAGGGCACGCGCTTCCAGCCGATGGCGCTGCGGTGTGTGTCCGACCGATGGCCCAAGAGCGCGCGGAAGGGGGCCACCAGCACCGGCAGGGACATCATCGCGGCGACAACCATGGCCGAGACCGACAATTCGACGATCATCACCCGGTTCAGCGTGCCCAGAAGCAGCACCTGCGCCATCCCGACCGAGATCTGGAACAAAGACAGACGCATCAGTTGCGCCAGCGGCAACCCGTCGGACGCCGCATCGGCAAAGGGCATCCACGCAGCCCCCATCGCCTGAACATGTTTGCGGCGCAGAAAGATCACGGACGATACTCCATGCATTCGCTGATGTAGAAGCCCCGCGACACGCGCGAGACAGAGCGCAGCACCCCCGGTGCATGGCGGCGCAGATCGGCCAGCGCATGCGGGATCATGACCGGGGACCGGTCACTGCGCGGAAACGCCTTGCCCAAAGTCCAGAAGGTCATCAGGAACGGCGTGCGCGGGGCGACGGTGAAGATCACCCCGCCTTTGGTCCGCTGGCCAAGATTGGTCAGGATCGCCCCGATGTCGGCGGCGCGGTAATAGATCAGGCTGTCCATCGCCATGACGAAATCAAACCGCCCCAAGGCGGGATCGGTCATGTCTCCGGCATGGAACCGCACCTGCGGGCGCAGGGCGGCGGGCAGGCGGTCCTCGGCGATGCCGACGAGCTGCGGCGAGATGTCCACCGCCGTCACCTCGGCCCCGCGCCGCGCCAGTTCCGCCGTCATCGCCCCGGTGCCGCAACCGGCATCCAGCACGCGCACACCGGTCATGTCTTCGGGCAGGCGCGACAGCATCAGCGTGCGCATCCGGTCGCGGCCTTCGCGCACGGTCTGGCGGATGCGGCTGACCTTCGCCTCGGTCTGGGTGAGTTGCTCCCAGGCCTTGGTGGCGGTGCGGTCGAAGTAATGTTCCACCCGGTCGCGGGTCAGGGCGTAATCTTGCATCAATCAAACCCCAGCAGTTCAAAGATTTCGCGGTCCGGCAGCGGCAGCGGGGTTGATCCCGGCTCTTCCACCGATTTCCACAGCCGGTCGGCCAGGCGCATGTATTCTGCCCGCGCCATCACCACATCCTCGCTGTCATCCATCTCGAACAGCGTCTTCTTCTTCAGGCGCGAGCGGCGGATGGCGTCGATATCCGGCATATGCGCAAGCCGGTTGAATCCCACGCGCGCGCAATAGCGGTCCACCTCATCGGTGGCATGGCTGCGGTTAGCGATGCAGCCCGCAAGGCGCACCTTGTAATTGCCGGACTTGGCCTGCACCGCCGCGATGATGCGGTTCATCGCATAGATGCTGTCAAAGTCATTGGCGGTGACGATCACCGCGCGGTCGGCGTGCTGCAAGGGGGCGGCAAAGCCACCGCAGACCACATCGCCCAGCACGTCAAAGATCACCACATCGGTGTCTTCCAACAGGTGATGCTGCTTCAACAGCTTCACCGTCTGTCCCACGACATAACCGCCGCAGCCGGTGCCCGCAGGCGGTCCGCCCGCCTCGACGCACATCACGCCGTTGAAGCCGGTGGTGACGTAATCTTCCGCCCGCAATTCCTCGGAATGGAAATCCACGTCCTTCAGGATATCGATCACCGTCGGCTGCAAGCGCCCGGTCAGGGTGAAGGTGCTGTCATGCTTGGGGTCACAGCCGATCTGCAACACGCGCTTTCCCATCATGGAAAACGCCGCCGACAGGTTCGACGAGGTGGTCGATTTCCCGATCCCCCCCTTGCCATAGACCGAGAACACCTTGGCCCCGTCAATCTTCAGCGCGGCGTCCTGATGCACCTGCACCGACCCTTCGCCGTCCTGTCCCCGCAAAAGGGGTATCTCGTCGCGCGGGCTCATGCAGCCTCCTTCCGAAGGGGGATCAACCCCTTCATTTTCTGTCTGAAAATATCCCGGGGGTGCGGGGACTGGCCCCCGCTCCGGGTGATGACATGGGCGATCCGGTCCGTCATTCCGCCGCGATCCCTTCCAGCCGATCCTCAAGCTCATCCGCCGCGCGTTGCAGGGCGGCCAGCGTTTCGGGATCGGGTTGCCAATAGTTGCGGTCCGATGCCTCCAGCAGTTTCTGCGCCATCCGGCTGGAGGCCGCAGAGTTCAGCCGCGCCAGACGTTCGCGCATTGCGTCATCCAGCACGAAGGTTTCGGACAGGCGCTGATAGACCCACGGATCGACATGGCCGGTGGTGGCCGACCAGCCCAGGGTGTTGGTCACATGCGACTCGATCTGGCGCACGCCTTCGGCGCCATGTTTCAGCAGACCCTCATAGAATTTCGGGTTCAGACTGCGCGAGCGGGTCTCCAGTGCGATCTGGTCCTTCAGCGTGCGCACCGTGCCGCCGCCACGGGTCTGGTCACCGATATAGACGGCGGTTTCCCGGCCCCCCTGCGCACGGCGCGCAGCACGGGCGATGCCGCCCAGCGTGTCGAAGTAGTGATCGACCGAGGTGACGCCCAGTTCCACCGATTCCAGATTTTGGTAAGCCAGATCGACGGTTGACAGCGCTTGTTGCAGCAGTTTGGCCTGTGCGACGGGCTTGCCGTTCACACCATAGGCAAAAGATTTCCGCGCCTCATAGGCGTCGGCCAGATCATCCTCGTCGCCAAAGGCCGACGATCCCACCAGCGTGTTGACGTTCGCGCCATAAGCGCCTTCGGCGTTGGAAAACACCCGCAGCGCGGCCGTTTCCAAGGGCAGGCCCAGCGTTTGCGCCTGTTCCAGCGCATGGGCGCGGATGAAGTTCTGTGCCAATGGCTCATCCGCCTGCGCGGCCTTCAGCGCGGCCTCGGCCAGCATCCGGGTTTGCAGGGGCAGAAGGTCGCGGAAGATGCCCGACAGGGTCATCACCACGTCGATGCGTGGGCGGCCCAGTTCGGACAGCGGGATCAGATCGGCGCCACAAAGACGGCCATAATGATCGAAACGCGGCCGCGCGCCCATCAGGGCCAGCGCCTGTGCGATCGGCCCGCCATCGGATTTGATATTGTCCGACCCCCAGAGCACTAAGGCCACCGTGCGCGGCAGCACCGGATGCGCGGCCAGCAGCCGGTCGGCCTGCGCCGCGCCATCGATCATGGCGAAAGCGGTGGGCATGCGGAACGGGTCGAAGGCGTGGATGTTGCGGCCCGTGGGCAAAATCTCGGGGCTGCGGATCAGGTCGCCGCCGGGAACCGGGCGGATGAAGCGGCCCGACAGCGCCCGCATCAGGGCCCCCACCTCGGTCTCTTGCTGCAACAGGGCATCGGTGCGGGCAAGGTCCGCGCCTTCGGGCAAGAGCGACAGCAGGGCCGCCCGCGCCTCGGGCGTCATGGGCTGGCCCAGCACATGCATCCCGTCGGTGATCAGCGCGCCTTCGGTTTCCAGAAGCTGCGTCCACAGCTTGTCGGGATCGGAGGGGTCCATGTCCACCAGCACCGCCTGCGCGGCGACCAGTTCGGTCAATTCCTCGCGTTCGGGCGCATCGAGGGCCAAGGCGCGCAGGCGCGACAGGCTGTCACGCACATCGGCCAAGCCTTTGTAAAGGCCGGACTTCGCCAAGGGCGGCGTCAGATGCGTCACCGTCACCGCGTTTGAGCGGCGCTTGGCCAGTGTCGCCTCGGACGGGTTGTTGGCGGCATAGAGGTAGATGTTGGGCATGTTGCCGATCAGGCGATCCGGCCAGCAGGTCTGGCCCGGTCCGGATTGCTTGCCCGGCATGAACTCCAGCGCGCCATGCATGCCGAAATGCAGCACGGCATCAGCGGCAAAGTCGTCGCGGATATAATCGTAGAAGGTGGCAAAGGCATGCGTCGGGGCAAAGCCACGCTCGAACAGCAGGCGCATCGGGTCGCCCTCATATCCGAACACCGGCTGCAAGCCGACAAAGACATTGCCGAAATGCGCGCCCAGCACAAAGACATCGCGCCCATCGGTCTGGTGCTTGCCGGGGGCAGGACCCCATGCCGCCTCAATCTCGGCCAACCAGCGAGAGTTTGCGACGATCCGGGTGGCAGGCACGCGGGCGGCGATGCGGGCGGGCTGGCCGAAGCCGTCATTGCCATCGCTCAACACCGCGTCGCGCAGGGCTTGCACAGACTCGGGCGGCGTCAGGTCATAGCCTTCGGCCTTCATCGCATGCAGCATGTTGTAAAGGCTTTCGAACACGGCAAGGTAAGCCGCCGTCCCTGCCGCCCCCGCATTCGGCGGAAAGCCGTACAGCACGATGGCCACCTTGCGCGCGGCCACGCGGCTTTGGCGCAGGCGGGCCAGACGGGCGGTCTTGTCCACCAGTGCCGCTATACGCTCGGGGCAGGGGGCCATGGCGCGGCGGTTTGCGTCATCCGCATCCGTCACGCGGCAGGCATGTTTGCAGCCGTCACAGCCGCCCGCATCATGCCGACCGGCAAAGACGGTGGGATTGGTCGCGCCGTCGATCTCCGGCAGGGCGATCAGCATGGTGGTCTCGACCGGACCCAACCCGCCGCCCGATGTGGCCCATTGGCCGAGGGTCTGGAATTCCAAGGGATGCGCCGCGACATAGGGCACATCCAGCGTGGCCAGCGTATCCACCGCCGCGTCGCTGTCGTTATAGGCCGGGCCACCCACCAGCGAGAACCCGGTCAGCGACACCATCGCATCCACCCGGCCCTTGAAATAGGCCTCGATCGCTGGGCGACCGTCCAGACCGGCGGCAAAGGCGGGAAGCACGGCGATGCCTGCCGCCTCGAATTGCGCAATGACGGCGTCATAATGCGCGGTGTCCGAGGCGAGGACATAGCTGCGCAGCATCAACAGCCCGACCGTCGCCGTGGCCCCTTTGGGGCGGGGCAGGCGGGTGGCATCCGTTGCGATGCGTCCGGGCAGGGCGGGGTGATAAAGACCGACATCGGGGTAATCGATCGGGGCCGCCGCACGCACCTTGCCCCAGGCGCGGCCAACCGAATAGCGCCCGACCAGATAGCGCACCATCGCTTCGATATTGTCGTCCGACCCGCCCAGCCAATACTGCATCGACAGGAACCACGCCCGCAGATCCTGCGAGGTGCCGGGGATGAAGCGCAGGATCTTTGGCAGGCGGCGCAGCATCGACATCTGCTTTTCGCCCGACGAGGCGGACGGCTTCTTGTTCCCGCGCAGCTTTTTCAGCAGCGCCATCGGGCCGGAGGCGGGCTTGGACATGTCCAGATCGCCCATGCGCGTCAGCTTGACCACGGACGGATCGGCGACCATGCCGACAAAGGCATCGACGCGCTCCCGCGCCCGTTGCAGCCAGGGCAGGATGGCGGTCAGGTGTTCTTCGATGAACAGAAGGTTCGCGATGACCAGATCGGCGCGGTCCACGGCCAGACGGGCGGCGCTCAGCGCAGCGGGGTTTTCCGCCCATTCGGCCGCGGCCAGAACGGTGATGGTCAGGCCGGGGAAATCGGATTGCAGACGCGGGGCGACACGGGCCGCGGGGCCAGCGGCATGGGCATCCAACGTGACGATCACCACGTTGTAGCCCGGTCCCGCCCCGGCGGTCATGTCAGCCCGATCATCGCGCATAATGGGCCTTTGCTTCGTAAAGGGTGTCCACGCTGATGTCAGCGATGCCTTTACCTGCGGCAAAGCGTTCGGTGTTGCGCTTGGCCACGCCGCGCACAAAGAAGGGGATCTTCTTCAATTCGCGTTCCGCATCCGGCAGCCAGCGGATATCGCCCGAGGGGGCGACGACCGGGACCGAGGCCGCAACCGCGACCGGGGCGGCGACGGGTTCCGGCTCTGCAACCCGCGCGATGGCCTTGCCGCCGTGATGGCTGGCCCCGGCGGCGTCGTGGAATTCGAAATCCTCGCGGAACATGGTCAGAAGGTGCTCTTCCAGACCCATGACCAAGGGGTGAACCCAGGTGTCAAAGATGACATTCGCGCCCTCGAAGCCCATCTGGGGCGAGTAGCGGGCGGGGAAGTCCTGTACATGGACGGGGGCCGAGATCACGGCGCAGGGGATGCCCAAGCGCTTGGCGATGTGACGCTCCATCTGCGTGCCAAGGATCAACTCGGGTGCTGCGGCGGCAATCGCGGCCTCAACCTCAAGATAATCATCGGAAATCAGCGGCTCGACGCCATGTTTGGCGGCGGCGGCGCGCAGGGGGCGGGCCTGTTCGCGGTTGTAGCAGCCCATGCCGACGACGGTGAAACCGATCTCTTCGGCGGCAATCCGGGCGGCGGTGATGACATGGGTGGCGTCACCGAACAGGAAGACCCGTTTGCCGGTCAGGTATGTCGAGTCGACGGATGCCGACCACCACGGTTGGCGCAGGCCGGTTTCATCCACATCCGCAGAAAGCCCGGTAATGCCAGCCACTTCGCGGATGAACTCGCGCGTCGCGCCGACGCCGATGGGGATGCACTTGGTGAAAGGCTGGCCAAAGGCCCGCTCCATATAGCGCGCGGCGCCTTCGCCGGTTTCGGGATACAAGACCACGTTGAAATGCGCCTGTCCCATGCGGGTCAGATCATCCGGGGTCGCGCCGAGGGGAGCGCAGACATTGACCGTCACGCCCATCTTGGCCAGCAGCGCCGTAATCTCGGCCACATCGTCGCGGTGGCGGAACCCCAGCGCCGTCGCGCCCAAGAGGTTGCAGGTGATGGCCTCTGTCCGCGCCATCGGTTTGGCCAAGGCGCGCACCAAGGCAAGGAACGTCTCATCCGCGCCGAAGTTTTCCTTGCGGCTGTAAGAGGGCAGGTCCAGCGCCACCACAGGGCAATTCAGGCCCATCGTGCTGGCCAATCCGCCCGGATCATCCTGGATCAGCTCTGCCGTGCAGGAGGACCCCACCAGCATCGCCTGCGGCTGGAACCGGTCATAGGCCGATTGCGCGGCGGATTTGAACAGCCCCGCCGTATCGCCGCCAAGGTCTGACGCACGAAAGGTGGTGAAAGTCACCGGCGGGCGATGGTCGCGCCGTTCGATCATGGTGAACAACAGGTCCGCGTAGGTATCGCCCTGCGGCGCGTGCAGCACCAGATGCAGGCCCTTCATCGCGGTGGCGACTCGCATCGCCCCCACATGCGGCGGTCCTTCATAGGTCCAGAGCGTCAGTTTCATGGCTTGGCCCCCGCTGTCAGCAGCGCCTTGCGCCGAAAGGGACGGGAAAACAGCCCCGCCAGATCCCCGGCCTGTTCGTAGAAATGCACCGGGGTAAAGACCAGTTCGATGGCCCATTTGGTGGTGAAACCCTGCGATTCCAGCGGGTTGGCCAGGCCCAGACCGCAGACCGTCAGATCGGGGGACTGCGCGCCATGGCGGTCCAATTGCTTGTCCACATCCTGGCCTTCGGACAGCATCGGTCCTTCTGGCAACAAGGCGAGTTCGGGCTCCATCAGCGCGCGGTGCAGATAGGGGGTGCCCACCTCAAGCGGGCGCATGCCACATTCGCGGGCAAGGAAGCGGGCCAGCGGGATTTCCATCTGGCTGTCCGGGAATAGGAACAGCGACTTGCCCGACAGGGTGGCGGCATGGGCGGCCACGGCCTTGCGCGCACGGGCGCGGGGAGCAGCGGTGGCGGCGTCGAAACGGTCCGCCGTCACGCCGTAGACATCGGCGATGGCTTGCAGCCACAGCGTCGTGCCCTCTTCGCCAAAGGGGAAGGGCGCGGCGATCCGGCTGGCCCCGCGCCGATCCAGCGCGGCGGCGGTGTCGCCAAGGAAGGGCTGGGTCAGGATATAGCGGCTGTTCGGCCCCACGGCGGGCATATCGCCCGACCGGCGGGCCGGCAGCATCCGCACCGGGCCGACGCCCATGGCGTTCAGCAATGCAAGGCACTGATCCTCAACCACATCCGGCAGGGCACCGACCACCAGCAACTCGGCGGCATCGGTGGCAGGCAGGGCCGGGACCATCGCGGCAAGGCAGGCATCCTCGCCTTGGGTAAAGGTCGTCTCGATGCCCGAGCCTGAGTAGTTGTAAACCCGCACATGCGGCGCGTGCTGGACGTTCATCCGCTCCGCCGCGCGGGCGAGGTCCAGCTTGATGACCTCGGACGGGCAGGAGCCCACAAGGAACAACTGGCGAATGTCGGGGCGGCGGGCCAGCAGACGGCCCACTTCACGGTCAAGCTCGGCATTGGCATCGGCCAGACCGGCGAGATCCTTTTCCTCAAGGATCGCGGTTCCAAAGCGCGGCTCGGCGAAGATCATCACGCCCGCAGCGGATTGCAGCAGATGCGCGCAAGTGCGGCTGCCCACCACAAGGAAGAAGGCGTCCTGCATCTTGCGGTGCAGCCAGATGATCCCGGTCAGGCCGCAGAACACCTCATGTTGGCCGCGTTCGCGCAGAACGGGGGCGGCGCTGCATCCGGGCGACAGGGGAAGATCGAGGCTCATGCCGCCACCCCCCGGCCCATCGGCGCTGAGTCGCGGGCGGCATCAAGGCGGGCCATCCGCAGCTTCCACAGGAATTGCCCGGCATTCACGACGTAAGTGGCATAGGCCGCCAGCGCGATCAGCATCTGGCCATGCGGCCCCAAGGCACCCGTCCACAGCGCCCAGAGATAGGCGACATGCAAGGTGATGACGGCGAAGGAGAACACGTCCTCCCAAAAGAACGCGGGCGCAAAGAGGTATTGGCCGAACACGACTTTTTCCCAGATCGCGCCCGTCACCATGATGACGAAGAGGAAGACCGTCTTGATCAGGATCGACACCGTCGCCGCGGTGTAACCGTCGCCTGACAGAAGGAAGCGCAGCACCAGCAAAACGGACACGGCAAAGGCCAGAAACTGCAACGGCGCGAGGATTCCCTGCACAATCGTCCAGCGAGATGAGTCCCTGCGCTGGCGTTGTTCGGTCGTATAAAGGGGCTTGCGCGTTGTTTTCACGGACTCTTCCGACGTTCCAGCCCTGCAAGCAGCGAGGGCTTCCTTGGGATCAAGTTAAACTCGGGGGCAGAACTGTCAATCAAAACTTACACTTTTGCGCCATTTGCTGATTCTGCGGCCGGCGATGGGGCAGGGGCCGTGATGCAAGGGAGAACCCAAGATTTTCCATTGAAATACATGGATTTTTTGTCGGGCGGCCGGATTTCCCCGTTGGTATGTGTAAATTTAGGTGGACATCCGCGTGCATCGGGCGCTTGATGGTGTGGTGAGGGACTGGCCCGGTCCGTCATGCTCGTGGCGACGCAAAGGTTGCCAGCTTTGGGCGAATTGTCCGGGAGGGGACGGATGCGGGACGAAGGCGGAATAGCCAGAGAAGACCGCAAAACTCCGGCGGGACATGTCGGACTTGCGGTTGAGGTCATTCAGCGTCTGGCCTCCATGCGCCGGGCAGGAGTAGGCAAGCTGCAACAGCCTCTGCTAGATCATTTGGTGGCGGCTGTGTGCTCGGCAGAGACCGGTGCCGTGGCTGCCATGCTCGAGTCGTTCCGCGCCGCCCGGATCGGGCCGGATGCGGTGACGTCGGATTACATCCCCGCTGCGGCCCGCATCCTGGGCACGGCATGGGAAGAGGACAGGCTGACCTTCGGGATGGTCACGATCGGCACCGCCCGACTTCAGGCGATGGTGCGCCAATTGCAGCAGGATCACCGCGCCGATGCGGCGGACCCGGCAGCACAATCGGCGGTTCTGGTCTTGATCCCACCGGGAGAGCAGCACACGTTAGGGGCAATGGTGGCAGCCGCCATGTTGCGCCGTAGGGGCGTTTCGGTGAGCGTGCAAATCTCGCCGAACGTCAATGATATGTCCACATTGTTGGCAAATCGGCGGTTTCAAGCCGTTTTGGTCACGCTCGGGTCTATCGACAGGGTTGAAACTTGCGTGAAGTTGGTAAAAACCCTGAAACAGATTACCAAAGGTGCGCTTCGTGTTGCAATCGGCGGGGCGGTCGTGGAAAGCTGTCAAAATGTTCTGACAGCGGCCGGGGCCGATCTGGTGACGAACGACTTGGAAACCGTGATCTCGGAATTCGGATTGAATGAACAGATGTCGGAACGAAACGCATGGTGAGACAAGAGGGCTGTGCACTTTGGCAGTGGCCCATGAAAGGTTTCGGCCGTGACTTCAGATGGACGCTTTCTGCTGAGACGAGGCACCTTGCCAGAGGTTGCGCCGGAACAGCTTGTGGATATCCTGACCTCTGCCTGTGACGTGGCGCTTGTCGTCTCGGCAGAGCGCGAGGTCATTTCGGTTCTGGTCAACCCCCAGATGGGGATTGGTGCCAAGGTGGCCCATTGGCAGGGCGCGCCACTCAAGTCCTTGTTGACGCCGGAAAGCTGGATCAAGCTGGACAAACGCCTCGGCGGCGGCGAGATGGACACCCACCGCCCGATGATCGTCGAATTGACCCATTCGGACGCGCAAAGTTTTCAATTCCCCATCCGCTATGCCGTGTCGCGCACCGCGACAGACGGTGCCTTCCTGATGGTGGGCCATGATCTGCGCCCCATCGCCGAATTGCAGCAGCAATTGGTGCAGGCGCAACTGGCGCTGGAACGCGACTATGAGACCCAGCGCGAGATGGAGACCCGCTATCGCGTGCTGATGGAGATGAGCCCGGTCCCCCTGATGATCGTGTCCATGTCCTCGGGCAAGATCATTGACCTGAACACGACGGCGGCCGAACTGATCGGCGCGCCGCGGACCGAGCTTCTGGATGCCGCCGTGGCGCAAGAGTTCGACGGGCGTCGGCGGGGCGAATTCCTGGAAAGTCTGGCCAAGCTGTCCGGGGCAGATCCCAATGGCGCACTGGAACTGACGGTGCGGCGGACACGGGCCAAGGTGCTGGTGTCGGCGGGCGTGTTCCGCGCGGCGGGCGACCGGCTTTTGCTGTGCCGTATCGGGCTGTCGGAAACCGGCAAGGCGCAGGTCAACGAATTGGCGGACCTGACCGAACGGCTGTTTGCCAAGGGCATCGACGCGGTGGTGTTTCTGGATGGCGAAGGCGTGGTCAAATCGGCCAATGAATCTTTCCTGAACCTGACCGACAGCAACAGTCTTGCCATGGTCGTGGGGCGGTCCTTCGGGGACTTCCTGTCCCGCGGCACCATCGACCTGCGCGTGATCCTCGACAACGTCAAGCGGGTGGGCCATCTGCGCCGCTACGCGACGCGGTTGAACACCGATTACTACGGTCAGGTCTCGGTCGAACTCTCGGCTACTTCTTTCGCCGACCGCGCCGATGCGGGCATCGCCCTTGTGATCCGCGATGTCAGCGTGACCGACACCACCCGCTGGCCGGCAGAGCAGGCGGGCAATGAGGGCTTGCGCAACGTGATGCAGTTGGTGGGCTATTCCACCCTGCGCGACATCGTGGCCGAAACGACCGAGATCATCGAAAAGATGTGCATCGAAACGGCGCTGGACCTGACCGGCAACAACCGTGTCGCGGCGGCAGAGCTTTTGTCGCTGTCGCGGCAGTCGCTGTACGTGAAGCTGCGGAAATTCGGGCTGTTGTCCAAGGACGGCGACTGATCCGTTCCGCCAGCGCTGAATATGTCAGAACCCCGGCCTTTGTGCCGGGGTTTTTCTTTGGCGGGGTTCGCCCTCTTTGACCTGCATCAAATGCGCCGAAGCCAGAAAGTGTCAGTTTAAGTTGACACATTTCGGAGTTTCCCATGCGTATCGTCTTCGTCCATCCCAATTACCACTCCGGCGGGGCCGAGATTGCCGGGAACTGGCCGCCGGCTTGGGTGGCCTATCTGGCCGGGTCGCTGAAGGCGGCGGGGTTCACCGACATCCATTTCATCGACGCCATGACCCACCACATCGGGCCGGAGGCGCTGCGGGCCAAGCTTGCGGCCTTGCAACCCGACATCATCGGCACGACCGCCATTACCCCGGCGATCTATGAGGCCGAAGAGGTGCTGCGCATCGCGTCCGAGGTGGTGCCGAACGCCCTGCGCGTACTGGGCGGCATCCACGCCACCTTCATGTTCCGTCAGGTGCTGGAAGAGGCGCCGTGGATCGACGTGATCGTGCGCGGCGAGGGCGAAGAGATCATGACCGCCCTTGCGCAGGCCGTGCGCGACGGGCGCTATCCGGCGGACCGGCGGCGGATCAAGGGGCTGGCCTTCCGCGACGGAGAGGAGATCGTGGCGACGCAGGCGGCCTCAACCGTCAAGAACCTTGATGCCATCGACCCGGATTGGTCGCTGCTGGACTGGGACAGCTACATCTACGTCCCCCTTGGCGTGAAGGTCGCCATCCCCAACATGGCGCGGGGCTGCCCCTTTACATGTTCATTCTGCAGCCAATGGAAATTCTGGCGCGATTACCGGGTGCGCGACCCGAAGAAGGTGGTGGATGAGATTGAGCGTCTGGTGAACGATCACGGCGTCGGGTTTTTCATCCTCGCCGACGAAGAACCCACCATCAACAAAAAGAAATTCGTCGAATTCTGTCAGGAACTGATCGACCGCGGCCTGCCCGACCGCATCAAATGGGGCATCAACACCCGCGTCACCGACATCTGGCGCGACCGCGATTTGCTGAAATTTTACCGCAAGGCCGGGTTGGTCCATGTCTCCTTGGGGACCGAAGCCGCGGCGCAGTTGAAACTGGACCTCTTCAACAAGGAAACCACCGTCGCCCAGAACAAGGAGGCGATCCGGCTGCTGCGCGAAGCCGACATCTTCACCGAGGCGCAGTTCATCGTCGGTCTGGACAACGAAACGGCGGAAACGCTTGAGGAAACCTATCGCATGGCCTGGGATTGGCAGCCCGATCTGGCCAACTGGTCGATGTACACGCCCTGGCCCTTTACGCCGCTGTTCCAAGAGATCCGTGACAAGGTCGAGGTCTTCGACTTCTCGAAATACAACTTCGTGACCCCGATCATGAAGCCCGAGGCGCTGAGCCGGGGCGAACTCCTCGACGGCGTGATGAAGAACTACCGCCGTTTCTACATGAAAAAGGCGCTGTTGCATTACCCGTGGCGCGGCACCGGATTCCGGCGCCGCTATCTGCTTGGCTGTCTCAAGGCGTTTCTGAAGGCCGGGGTGGGGCGCACCTTCTATGACCTTGGCAAGGCGGGCTATTGGGGGCCGCAGACCAAGAACTCGGTCGATTTCCACTTTGACGACAGCCGCAAGATCGCCCCCGCCCAGACCGCCGATTGGGAGGCCGCCGCCGACCGGGCCGCCCGCGCGGCAGAGCGGCGAGAGGCGGTGCGCGCCCAAGGCAAGGAACGCGCCGCCGAACGCAACGCCGCTTTAGCCGGGGTGCCAGACCTTGCGCCGATGGCCTGCGGGGGCGGCAAGGGGCAGATGGAATGACCCCAGCCCTCATCGGCCCCAACGCCATCCTACAGACGGTGGCGGTGCTGGACCGCGCCATGGGGCAGCCGGTGCGCGACCGGGTGATGGCCCGCGCCGCTGTGCCGATGCCCACAGGGGCCGAGATGATCCCCGAAACCGACGCCGCCGCGATGCACATAGCCTTGCGGCGCGAGGTGCCGGGGCAGGCGGATGATCTGCTGTGGCAGGCGGGGCAGGCGACGGGGGCGTATATCCTGCGCCACCGTATCCCCGGCTTTGCCAAGGCGGTGATCCGCCTGCTGCCCGGTCCCATCGCCGCGCGGGTGCTGGCGGGCGCGATTGCCAAACATGCCTGGACCTTCGCTGGATCGGGGTCGTTCTCGGTCCTGCCGGGGCGGCCTTTGGTGTTCCTGATCCGTGACAACCCCTTGCGCGACCCGGATGGCCACCCCTGCCTGTGGCATGCGGCGGTGTTCCAGCACCTTTTCCGCGCCCTTGTCTGGCCCGAGGCGCAGGTGACTGAGGTCGAATGTCAGGCCCAAGGGGCCGCCCTTTGCCGGTTCGAACTGCGCCCGCATCGGTGAGGCCGCAGGATGTGTAAGGCTGAGTTGACACATTTCCCTTGTCAGACTCGCGCCAATCCTGTGTAGTTTACAGCATGAGTGTAAGCCTCCCCATACAAACCCGCCAATTGCCCGAACCGCGCGCCATGCTGCGGCTGATCAAGCCGATCACATGGTTTCCGCCGATCTGGGCCTATCTCTGCGGCTCCGTCTCTGCGGGTGTGCCGCTGAGTGATCATTGGGGCATGGTCCTGTTGGGCATGGTGCTGGCCGGTCCGATCGTCTGCGGGATGTCGCAGGCGGCGAATGACTGGTGCGACCGCCATGTCGATGCCATCAACGAACCCGACCGCCCGATCCCGTCTGGCCGTATCCCCGGCCGCTGGGGCCTGTGGATCGCGCTGGCGATGACGGTCCTGTCTTTGGCCGTGGCCTCGCTTCTGGGCGTCTGGGGCTTCTGGGCCACCGTCGTCGGCGTCGCCGCCGCCTGGGCTTATAGCGCCGAACCTGTCCGCCTGAAACGCTCGGGCTGGTGGGGGCCGGGTCTGGTGGGGCTCAGCTACGAGGGCCTGCCGTGGTTCACCGGGGCCGCCGTCCTGCTGCAAAGCGCCCCACGGTTTGAGGTGGTGGTGATCGCCTGCCTTTACGCCTTTGGCGCGCATGGGATCATGACCCTGAACGATTTCAAGGCTTTGGAGGGAGACCGTCAGACAGGCGTCCGCTCGCTGCCCGTGGTGCTGGGGCCAGAGGTGGCGGCGCGGATCGCCTGCACCGTCATGGGCATGGCGCAGGCCTTGGTGATCGCGCTGTTGGTGCTGTTCGGCAAGCCCTTGCATGCGGGCGGGGCGGCGCTGGTGCTGGTCGCCCAAATCGCCGCGATGCGGGTGCTGTTCCGTGACCCCAAAGGTAAGGCGCCTTGGTACAACGGGACCGGCGTTGTTCTTTACGTCACCGGCATGATGATTTCGGCCTTTGCACTGAGGGGGTTGGCATGATGGGCAAGTCGCTTGGCTGGGGCCAGATCGCGCGGCTGGGGCTGGTGCAGATGTGCCTTGGCGCGATTGTGGTGCTGACCACAAGCACGCTGAACCGTCTGATGACGGTCGAACTGGCCTTGCCCGCCGTGCTGCCGGGGCTGTTGGTGGCGTTGCATTACGGCATCCAGATCAGCCGCCCGGCCTGGGGGTTCCGCTCTGACACGCGCGGCAATCGCACGCGGTTCATTGTCGGTGGCATGGCGGTGCTGGCGCTTGGCGGGTTTCTGGCGGCCTTCGCCGTCACGATCATGGGCGCGGCCTTCTGGCCCGGACTCATGCTGTCGATCTTCGCCTATGCGCTGATCGGGGTGGGGGTGGGGGCCTCTGGCACATCCCTGCTCGCGCTGGTGGCCACGGCGACCGCGCCGCAAAGGCGGGCGGCGGCGGCGACGATCACTTGGCTGATGATGATCCTTGGCATTGCCGCCACCGCGGGCACTGTGGGGGCGCAACTGGACCCCTATAGCCCAACGCGGCTGCTGGTCGTCACGGGCATCGTGACTTTGGGGGCTGTGGTGCTGACCACGCTGGCGGTCTGGGGGATCGAACGGCGGGTGATCGCCACGCCGTCCGACGCGGCCCCGATGCCGCTGCGCCAAGGTCTGTCGGAGGTCTGGGCCGAACCGCAGGCGCGCGACTTCACGTTGTTCATCTTCCTGTCGATGGTCGCCTATTTCCTGCAAGAGCTGATCCTCGAGCCCTATGCCGGCTTGGTGTTCAACTACACCCCCGGCCAATCGACGCAGCTTTCGGGCGTGCAGCATGGCGGGGTCTTCCTTGGCATGGTGACCGTGGGTATCGCCTGCACCGGGCTGCGGCTGGGATCGCTGCGGGTCTGGGTGATGGGCGGCTGCGTGCTGTCGGCGCTGGCCTTGGCCTTTATCGCTTGGCTGGGGATGGTGGGGCTGGACCTGATGCAGCCCGCGACCTTTGCGCTTGGCTTTGGCAATGGCGTCTTTGCCGTCGCTACCATCGGCGCGATGATGGCGCTGGCGGGGCAGGGGCGGGAGGCGCGCGAAGGCACCCGCATGGGCCTGTGGGGTGCGGCACAAGCGCTCGCCGCAGGTTTTGGCGGTCTCTTGGGCGCCGCCTCGGCCGATGCGCTGCGGCTGGTGATGGGCGATGCCCCCGCCTTTGCCACGGTCTTTCTGGCCGAGGCGTTTCTGTTTCTTGTCGCCGCCCTGATGGCGGCGCAGGTCGTGGCCGGTCGCCAAGCGCGCCCCATGCCGCAAGCCGTCATCGCGGGAGAGTGACATGGGATATGATGCCTTTATCGTCGGTGGCGGGCCCTCCGGGGCAACCGCAGCCGAAGACCTTGCCCGCGCGGGTTTGCGTGTGGCGCTCTTGGATCGCGCAGGGCGGATCAAACCCTGTGGCGGGGCCGTGCCGCCGCGCATGATCAAGGATTTCGCCATTCCCGATCATCTGATCGTGGCAAAGATCACATCCGCGCGCATGATCTCGCCCAAGGGCCGCTCAGTCGATATCCCGATCGAGGGCGGTTATGTCGGCATGGTAGATCGTGAGGATTTCGACGAATTCCTGCGCGACCGCGCCGCGATGCATGGGGCGGACCGCCTGACCGGAACCTTCCTGCGCATCGACCGCAGCGCGGGCAAGACCGAGGTGATCTGGCGCGACAAGGAAACTGGCGAAGAGCGCCGCAGCGCGACGCGGCTGGTCATCGGGGCCGATGGCGCGCGTTCCAACGTGGCGCGGGCCGAGGTCCCGGGGGGCGACCGTATCCCCTATGTCATCGCCTATCACGAGATCATCGACGCGCCGGAGTCTGCACCGGGCTATGATCCCGACCGCTGCGATGTGATCTATGATGGCCGCATCTCGCCGGATTTCTACGGCTGGGTCTTCCCGCATGGCTCCAAGGTCAGCGTCGGCATGGGGACAGAGGTGGACGGGGTGGACCTGAAACAAGCCACCGCCGATCTGCGCGCGATGTCAGGCCTGACCGGCTGCAATACGATCCGCCGCGAAGGCGCGCCGATCCCGCTGAAACCCTTGGACCGTTGGGACAATGGCCGCGATGTGGTGCTGGCGGGCGATGCGGCGGGGGTTGTTGCACCATCGTCGGGCGAGGGGATTTTCTACGCCATGGCCGGGGGGCGTGCGGCGGCAACGGCAGCGCAGGCATTCTTGCGGACCGCTCGCGTGTCGGACCTGAAACTGGCGCGGAAACTCTTCATGGCCGAACATGGCACGGTGTTCCGGGTGCTGCGCACCATGCAAGACGCCTATTACAAAAGCGATGACCGGCGCGAGCGTTTCGTCAGCCTCTGCCATGACATCGACGTGCAAAAACTGACCTTTGACGCCTATATGAACAAGCGCCTTGTCTCGGCCCGGCCCTTGGCGCATCTGAAGATCGGCTTGAAGAATCTGGCCCATCTGACGGGCCTTGTCAGACCGGAATGGACATGACCGCACAACTGATCCCCGCCTTTGTCGATGGCCGCCTGACCCCGGTCGAAAAGCTGGAGGTGCACCAGCGTGGCCTGCGGCACCCGGCGATCTCGGTCTTTGTTTTGCGCGGCGATGCGGTGCTGATGCAGCGCCGGGCGCTGTCGAAATACCACACGCCGGGGCTGTGGACGAACACGGTCTGCACCCATCCGCATTGGGGCGAGCCCGCCTTGGACTGTGCCACGCGGCGGGTGGATGAGGAGTTGGGCCTGACCGGCCTTTCCCTGCGCCATGCAGGCGTGGTGGAATACCGCGCCGATGTGCAGGGCGGCCTGATCGAGCATGAGGTGGTGGATGTCTTCACCGCCGCGGCTTTGCCCGGTCAGGAAGCCATCCCAAACCCCGATGAGGTGGTCGAGGTCGCATGGCAACCGATGGCCGACTTGCTGGCTGACCTCTCGGCACGGCCAGAGCGCTATACGCCTTGGCTTAAGATCTACATGGAAAAGCACCGTCAGATGATCTTTGACGGGGTGTTGGCGGTTTAGGCCGCACCCTCGGTGATCCAGTCGGTGATGGTGCTGGCCAGACCGTCTGCGGCCTCTTCATGCACAAGATGCCCGCCGGGCAGTTCCAGATACCGTGCCTTGGGCATCAGCGCGGCCCAGTCGCGCGACAGGGTGCAGGGGACGGCGCGATCCCCGCTTGCGCCGATCAGCAGCACGGGGTTGTGCAGGTCCGGCAATCGGGCGAGGACCGGGCGCAAATCCCATTGCGCCATCATCGCAAGCGCCCCTTGGACATGCGCGGGGTCCTGCACCAGCCGCAGATACTGCGCCCGTCCCGCCGCGTCGATCCGAGACCCCGTGCCATCCAGCAATCGGTCCACGGTCGAGGCGCGGCCCCACAGCCGCGCAAATCCGGTGGCGGCAAAGGGCAACGCCGCCAGACCCTTGGCCAGCACGGGAAACAGCACCCCCGCCGCGCCGTCGAATTCACCAAGGGCTGCGTTGATGCCCACCACCCGCGCCTCTGGCCAGCCCTGCGCCAGTTGCAGCGCCACGACCGCGCCTGCCGAATGGCCCACCACCACGGCAGGCTCCACGCCCAAGGTGGCGCAGAGCCGCGCCACATCCTCGGCCATCGCCACCGGACCGGACCGCGCGCTGGAGAGGGAGCGGCTGCACCCCTGTCCCGGCAGGTCCGGCACGATCACGCGGAACCGCGCGGCCAATGCGTGGATCATCCGCGCGAAACTGTGACTGGACGCGCCCAGCCCATGCAGCAGCAGGATTACTGGACCCGGACCGCCGGTATCAATGACCCACCACTCCACCGACCCCGCCCGCAGGCGACGACCGGCTGACCGGAAGGGCCAGTCCACGGGAAGAGAGCGGGAGTCCAAACCCTATGCCTCCAGCGATGCGCCCAGAACCTGCGCCAGGCGTCCGGCATCGGCACGGGGCAACACCACATAGCGCGCACCCATCCGCGCGGCCAGATCGGCCAGACGCGGTTGCGGGCGCAGGCCAAGGTCGATCACAAGCGCCGACAGTCCCGCGCGCCGGATGGTGGCGGCAAGCTGGTTCGCCTCGGCTTCGCAGAGCGCGCGGTCGGGGCTGCCGTCCAGCGCGATGTTGCCCTTGCCATCGGTCAGCAGCGCAATCGTCGGGGTCATGCCCCGCGCCCGTGCCAGACCGGCGGTGTCCAGCGCAAGCCGCAAGCCATCGGCCAAAGGCGTGGCCCCGCCGCCCGGCACACCGCGAAGGCGGTTTTTGGTCTGCACGAGGCTGCGTGTCGGCGGCAGCAGAAGATCCGCCTTGCGCCCGCGAAAGGTCAACAGCGCCACATGGTCGCGGCGGCTGTAGGCACGGGCGAGCAGCAGTTCCACTGCCCCCTTCGCCTCGGCCAGTCGCGCGATGGCGGCAGAGCCAGAGGCATCGACGGCAAAGATCAGCACGCGATCCGACATCACCTTGGCGCGGCGGATGTGCAGGTCGCCCGGTTCCACCAACAGCACTTGCCCCGCGCGCTGCGGCGCGTCGCGCCGGCGCATCGCCTGCCACGGGGCGGCGGCGCGCAGCGTGGCGATCAGGTCAATGCGGCTGCCTTCGCGCGGGCGGCCCTTGCGCGAGGGCAGGGGACGGCCCCGGCGGTTGCCCGCCCGTTCCGCCCCGCTGCCGGATGATCCCTTGGCGGCACGCGAAGCGCGGCTTTCGGCCAGATCGCGCAATAGGGAATCGGGCAGGGCCGTACGGGCAGCTTCGACCAGCATATCCGCATCAAGCGGCAGGTCTTGTTCGGGCGGTGGATCGTCCGGGCGGTCGTCCGACCCCTGATCACCCGGCGGGGGCTCCGGGGGGGGGGGGTCGGGCGGCGCCTCGGGCGCTTCGGCCTGTGGCGCGGCGCGATGGGACAGGGCAAGGGCTGCGGCTTGGCGCAGATCGTCGGTTTCCACCGCTGACCGGCCATCCAATGCGGCCAAGGCCCGCGCGACGGCCAGTGTCAGGATCGGCGCGCGGGGGCTGTCGATGCCCAGCTCGGCACAGGCACGCACCACCGCGATCACACCGTCATGCGGCAACCGCACGGACGGCAGCAAAGCCCGCGCCGCCAGCACCGCCTGCGGGTCGGGCAGGGGCAGCACATCGGGCGCGCGTTCCCCGTCAAGGTCCAGAAACAGCCCCAGCCGGTCCGACAGCGTGGCGGGCAGGCCTTCGCCCGCCTCTGCGGCCTCATCCAGTGCCAGAAGACCATGGTGGTGCTGGTCCAGCGTCTGGGCCAAGCGCGCGGCCAGCGCGGGTGGGCAGCGTTCGGCCATGGTCAGCACCATCAGCGACGGCCGGTCCAGCAGACCGCGCCGCAGCACGGGGCGACCCGCTTGCAAAGACCCCACGGCATCAAGGCCGCCGTACAGCGCCTCATCCCCGGTTTGCGGAGAGAGGCGTTGCAGCGGCAGGGGCAACGGCAACAGGGACAGCGACTCCAACAGGCGCTGGCGATAGGGCCCGGCGCGCGCGCGCAGCCAGAGGCCCCCCACCGCCACCGGGTCCACCGCCAGCACGGCAAGCGCTGACTTCAGGAACCCGTCTTCCATCTTACGGCAGGATTTCGGCGACGGTCCGCGCGACGCGGGCCGAAGACCCCGCTTCATCCAGCGGATCGCGGCGCAGGCGGTGGCCCAGGGCCATGCCCGCCACGCGGCGCAGATGGCTGCGGTGCAGGACGGTCGCTCCTTCGGTCGCGGCCAGTGCACGGGCGGCGCGCAAGAGCGTGAGTTCCCCGCGCAACCCATCCGACCCAAGCGCGATACACAGCGCCGCGCAATCATGCAACGCCGTGCCGGGGGTGGTGACATTGGGCAGGGCGGCGCGGGCGGCAAGGATCGTCTCGCGCAGCGCGGCATCCTTGGGTTGCCAATCTGCAAGGAAGGCATCGGGCGCGGTGTCATAGGCGTCGCGGCGCTGGATCACCTGCACGCGGGTTTCGATGTCGCGGGGTGAGGTCACCTCGACCGACAGACCGAAGCGGTCCAGAAGCTGCGGGCGCAAGTCGCCCTCTTCGGGGTTGCCCGATCCCACCAGCACGAAACGCGCGGCATGGCGGATCGACAACCCGTCGCGTTCAACGACGTTCTCGCCCGATTGGGCCACATCCAGCAGCAGATCGACAATGTGATCCTCCAGCAGGTTCACTTCGTCGATATACAGATACCCACGGTTGGCGCGGGCCAGAAGTCCCGGCTCAAAGGCCTTTTCGCCGCGCCCGATGGCGCGTTCGATGTCCAAGGCCCCGATCACGCGGTCTTCGCTGACGCCCAAGGGCAGATCCACGACCGGGGTGGGTTTGCGGATCAGGGGGGCAGAGGTGATGCCCGCCCAGTCCGGGCATTGCTCCACCCGCGCGGAATTCACCGGGCAGCCTTCGACCGCCTCAATCTCGGGCAGCAAGGCCGCGAGCGCACGCACGGCGGTGGATTTGCCGGTGCCCCGGTCGCCGAACACCAGAACCCCGCCGATGCCGGGGTCCACAGCTGTCAGCACTAGCGCCAGTTTCATGTCCTCTTGCCCGACGATGGCCGAAAACGGAAAGGGCGCGCGGCGGCGGGCGACGTCGGGCAGAGGGCGCAACAAGGGAACGGCAGAGACGCTCATGCGGCGGTCCTTTCGGTATCGGCGATCAGGGCGGACAGGGGATTACCGCCCTCCCATGATCCTTGGGTGCCCAAGAGACGGAAGCGGGCGTAAAGCTCTTCGGCAAACCAGCCTTCGGAGCGCACGGCGCGCACGGCGCGGGCATGGGGGCCGTCGGCATGGGCAAAGGCCGACAGGGTTTTCGCATCCGGCCAGACCGAGAAGGTGACCTGATGCAGGAACGGAACCTCACCGATGCCGATCTTGAAGGCGACATCGGCATTGTCCCCGATGGCATGGGAAATCCCCGGCACGCGCCGCCAGAACCCGCCCAGATGGCGTGGGCGCAGCGTGGCGCGGGTCAGGGCGACCACAGGCTCGCCGGGGGCGTGTCGGGCGGGTGTGCCATCGGGCAGAAAGGGATTGACCCCCGACCAGCTGCCGCGCGCGGTGGTTGGGTCAAGGAACAGCGTGAATGCCTCGGCCGCGCGGGCGCGCCAGCCTTGCCAGACCGGGCTTTGGGCGATGGCGCGGCGGGCGGCGGATTCGGAGGGCCAGACCGCAAGGATCGCCCAGACCTGCCAATTCGGGCGCGGCGTGAAGCCTTCGCCGGTGCCCGATCCGCAGAGCTTGAAGAATCGCAACTCCGGTTCGCGGCGCAGCCGTGGCCGAGCCAAGGCCATCTGCCCAAGCACCCACAGCCGGTCAAGGCGACCGGCAAAGCGGAACAGGCTGAGCGTGACGGTCGAAATGGCGGCATCCTCTGGCCCGGCGGGCCTTTTGCGGGGTGGTGTAAACCTGATGTTACACCTTGTGCGGTGTCAGGAAAGGGGAAAAACGGTCTCAGGACTGTTTTCGCGGGCATTTAAGCGAAGGGTTGTAAATTAAAGTGGACAGTTTATCGTCAGGTCCATGGAACATTCGCAGTCAGACGCACACGCGCACTCGGGCCACGCACACTCGGGCAAGGCCATCGTCATCGGCGCGGGGCTTGGCGGCCTTGCTGCCGCCATGCGGCTGGGGGCCAAGGGCTGGCAGGTCACGGTCATCGACCGGCTGGACCGTCCGGGCGGGCGGGGATCGTCGATCAGCCAAGGCGGCCACCGTTTCGACCTTGGCCCCACCATCGTCACCGTGCCACAGGGGTTGCGCGATCTCTGGGCTGCCTGCGGACGCGATTTTGACCGTGACGTCAATCTGGTCCCGATGGACCCTTTCTATGAAATCCGCTTCCCCGACGGCCAGACCTTTACCGCGCGGCAGGATGATGCGGCGATGCAGGCCGAGGTCGCCCGCGTCAGCCCGCGCGACGTCAAGGGCTACAACCGGTTCCTGAAAGACAGCGAGGCGCGCTATCGCTTTGGCTACGAAGACCTTGGCAAGCGCCCGATGGACAAGCTGTGGGAGACGATCAAGGTCCTGCCCCGCTTTGCCGCCCTGCGTGCCGACCGGTCGGTCTATGGCCATGCAGCGGCACGCGTGCGTGACGAACACCTGCGCTTTGCGCTGTCCTTCCATCCGCTGTTCATCGGCGGTGATCCGTTCAATGTGACATCGATGTATATCCTTGTCAGCCATCTCGAAAAGGCGTTCGGCGTGCATTACGCCATGGGTGGCGTGCAGGCGATTGCCGAGGCGATGGCCCGCGTGATCGAAGACCAGGGCGGCGAGGTGCGTCTGGGTGTCGAGGTCGATGAGCTGCTGTTGTCCCAAGGTCGGGCGGCAGGCGTGCGTCTGGTGGGCGGGGCGGAACTGCCCGCGCAGGTCGTGGTCTCCAACGCCGATGCGGGCCACACCTATGACCGGCTGATGCGCAACCATCCTCGCAAGCGCTGGACATCGGCCAAGCTGGCGCGGTCGCGCTGGTCGATGGGGCTGTATGTCTGGTATTTCGGCACCAAGGGCACAAAGGGCAAATGGGCCGATGTGGGGCATCACTCCATCGTGGTCGGCCCGCGCTACCGCGACCATATCCGCGACATCTTCCTGCGCGGCAAGCTGGCCGGTGACATGAGCCTTTATGTCCATCGCCCCAGCGTCACCGATCCGTCCTGCGCGCCCGATGGGGATGATACGTTCTATGCACTGTCCCCAGTGCCGCATCTTGGGATCGACACGGCGACCGATTGGCAAGCCGAGTCAGAAAGATATCGCGCCAAGATGCTGAAAGTCCTTGAGGATCGGCTGTTGCCGGGCCTGTCCGACCATATCACCGAAAGTCTGGTCTTCACGCCGGAAACCTTTCGGGACCGCTATCTGTCGCCCTTCGGGTCGGGTTTTTCGATCGAACCGCGCATCCTGCAATCGGCGTGGTTCCGTCCGCACAACAAATCCGAAGAGGTGCCGGGGCTCTATCTGGCCGGGGCAGGCACGCATCCGGGGGCTGGCGTTCCGGGGGTGATCGGCAGCGCCGAGGTGCTGGCCCAGCAAGTGCCCGACGCCCCGCGTCAGGCCCGCACCGCCCCGCGCCCTGTGCCGCCCCGTTCCCTGCCGGTTGCCGCCGAATGACCAAGGCCGTCATGATCCCGCCCGATGATCTGGAGGCCTGCCGCGCGATGATCCGCACCGGGTCCTTGTCGTTCCACGCGGCCTCCAAGGCGCTGCCCGCGCGGGTGCGCGATCCGGCGCTGGCGCTTTACGCCTTTTGCCGGGTGGCGGATGATGAGGTGGACGAAGGCACCGACAAGGTCGCCGCCGTGCTGCGCCTGCGGGACCGGCTGGACGCGATCTATCAGGGCCGCCCGCGCAATGCGCCTTCGGACCGGGCCTTTGCCGCCGTGGTCGCGGGGTTCGACATGCCGCGCGCCTTGCCGGAGGCGCTGTTGGAAGGGCTGGCATGGGATTCGCTGGACCGGCGTTATGCCACCCTGTCGGAGTTGAAGGATTACGCGGCCCGCGTCGCGGCGGCCGTGGGGGCCATGATGTGCGTGTTGATGCGGGTGCGCGATGCGGATGCGCTGGCGCGGGCCTGTGATCTGGGGCTTGCGATGCAACTGACCAACATCGCCCGCGACGTGGGCGAGGATGCCCGCGCGGGCCGCCTGTTCCTGCCCCTCGACTGGATGGCGGCGGCGGGGGTCTGTCCGGATGCCTTCCTTGCCGACCCCGTGCCTTTGCCGCAGATTCGCGCCATGACCGCCCGCCTGCTGGCTGAGGCCGAGGACCTCTACTCCCGTGCCGCGACAGGTGTGCGCCGCTTGCCGATGGATTGCCGTGTGGCGATCCACACGGCGGGCCATGTCTATTCCGCCATCGGGACCGAGGTCGCACGTGCCGGATATGACAGCATCACCCGCCGCGCCCGCACCACGGCCCGGCAGAAACTGGGCTGGCTGACGGTCTCGGCGTTGCAAACCGCCGTGCTCGCCGTCGCGCCGCAATCGGCCCGGCTGCACGCCCCGCCGGAACCCGAGGTCGCCTTTCTGGTTCAAGCCGCAGCGCGGGTGCGGCCCGGACTGGCACGGTCCGAATCGCTTCTGCGGGTTCTGGCCCAGCTGGAGGCGCGGGACCGTGGCATGATCTGACCCGCAGCGCCGGGACAGGGTCGCGGCCCGGTCTGGCGCTTTGCCCTTGGCCAATCGCCCCGCGCCACCTATGTCGGGTGACGTGCCATTAGGGGATTGCCGCCGCATGTTGGACCAACCGTCGTTTTGGCTGCTGTTTTTCGTCTTTCTTGGCACATGTTTCGGGGCAGGGGCCACGGGCGCGCTGTTTCCGCCGGGTGCGTGGTATGACGCGCTGAAAAAACCCAGCTGGAACCCGCCGAACTGGCTGTTCCCGGTCGCATGGACTACGCTCTATCTGTGCATGTCCACCGCCGCTGCCCGTGTCGCCGGGCTGGCCGGGGGGCCGCAGGGCGCGGCGGTCGGGCTGGCGCTGGGGCTGTGGGGCGTGCAGATCGCCTTCAACACGCTCTGGACGCCGGTGTTCTTTGGCCTGCGCCGGATGGGTGCCGCGCTGGTGGTGCTGATGCTCTTGTGGCTGTCGGTCGCGGCCACGCTGGTGTTGTTCTGGCGGATCGACTGGGTCGCGGGGCTGCTGTTTGTGCCCTACATCACATGGGTCAGCATTGCCGGGGCCTTGAACCTGAGGCTGTGGCAGTTGAACCCCGGCGCGTCGGCCTAGACCGCGCCGCCCTTGGGCCAGCCCGCGCGGCGCGGCACCCGGACGGCGAGCATGGGTTTCAGGATCGGCAGGCGGAAGCGGTCCAGATCCAGCGCCTCATGCATGCCAAGCGACGTCTCGCCGTCGATCCGGGTTTCGACCAAGGCGCGCGAATAGAACGGCGCATCCAGAAGCGACAGCCGTTCCTTGGGCACCGTTCCCGCATCCGCGCGTGACTCGCGCCGCACGGCCCAACGGCTGCGCGCCATCCGGGTCAGGGGTGGCGGCTCAATCACCTGCGCGCCGCCTTGGCGGTCAAAGGCCGCGCCCAGATGCAGATGGCTGCCATCACGGCGGATCGCGTCATAAAAGCAGACCGTCCGGTCGCGCTGCGGGAAGCGGCCCCATGTCCAGAATTTGAAATCCTGTTCCAGCGGGCGGATGCCGGTGTTGCTGTCGAAATAGCCGTGCCCCTCCCACTTATGGCCTTGGCTGAGGTCGACCGAGACATGCGCCATCGGCGCAATCGGCCGCCAGCGATGCGCGCCGTCGGGGGTCAGATCATAGACGGCATCGGGCAGGGCGACGGGGGTCAGCACGATCTCACCGCGCAGGGGGCCGACCATGGGCAGGGCCCCCCATTCGTTCACCGTGATGCGCAGGCTGGAGCCGGTCCAGTCGATCCGGCTTGGCCCCACGCGAAAGCTGTTGCGGCTGCGGCTCAGCGCGGCGCGCCCCCGGTCGGTCATGGCGAACTTTCCGTTCAGGCCAGAGGTCACCACGTTGATGCAGCAGTGATTTTCCGGATCGCCCCGGCCTGACCAATGGAACCACGGCGAAAACACCGATCCGATGAAGCCGATCACCGAGACGGCTTTTGTCCCGTCGGCTGAGATGGCGTCGATGTACCACCACGCATATCCGCCGGGGCTGACGCGGATGCCGAAATCCGGCCCTTGGCCTGTGCCCGGGTCTGGGGCGCGAATGTCTGCCTCATCCGATCCTCGGCGACCGCCGTCGCCGCGTGCCCCCCGGAGAGCAGCGCCATCGGCACCCCCGCGCCCGGATGCGCCCCCCCGCCCGCCAGATAAAGACCCGCCAGTGCCGTCCGCGCCGTCGGACGCTGGAAGGCTGCCATCGCCGCCTCGGGCGAGCCGCCGTAGATCGCCCCCTGCGACCCCGGATAGCGTCGGCTGAGGATATGCGGCGTCAGCAGCGCCTGCGGACCGGGTGGGGGAGAGAAAGTCAGCCCCTGCGCCCGTAGCGCGGGAAAGGTCCGGGTTCGGCATAGGGCGTCCTCGTCAGTCAGGGGGGGATGGCCTGCAGGGCCGTTCAGGATGATCTCGAACCGTTCCAGCGCGGGCGGCGGTGTCCCAAGCTCTCGGTCCTGGGCGCAGACGTAAAGCGTTGGTGCGACGGGCATTTCGCCCCGACCGATGGGCCCGAATTCCTGCGCGGGGTCAGCGGTGAAGAATACGTTGTGATGGGCAAGGTCCACCCCGCGCGGTTCTGCCGCAAAGGCCCAGACCCAGGCCGAGAGGCTGCGCTTGGCTGGCTTGGCGGAGCGCGCGACGGCGACGGCGTCGCCCAGATGGCCTTCGGCCAAGGCCAGCGGGTCGCCATTGAAGACGCAGACGGTGCATGGCAGGGTGCCGCCGCCGTCCAGTTCTACCCCGGTCACGCGACCGCCTTGGCGCACGATGCGCCGCGCGCGGGTGGCAAAGCGGAACTCCACCCCCTTGGCGGCGGCCACACGCGCGAGGGCGGCGGCCAGTCCATGCATCCCTTGGCGCACGGCAAAGACCCCCTGCGCCTCAACCCGCCAGATCAGCGACAGCACAGCGGGGGAGTGGGCGGGGCGGCCGCCGACATAGGTGGCGTAGCGCCCGAAAAGCTGCACCAGTCGCGGGTCGCGGAAGTGGCGTTTCATCAACCGCTCCAGCGACACACCGGGAATCAGCGCGGGCCATAGGCGCGGCTGGCGCAAGGCCGCCAGCGCCACTGGACCCAGCATCGGGCGCGCCGCGCGCATCACCGGGGCGTCAAAGGCGGCGAGAAGCCCGGCAGAGAGGGCGTCAAAGCGCGCGAAGCCCTCGGCCTCACGCAGACCGGCAAAGCTGCGGATGGCGTCGAAATTGGCCTCTCGATCCGGGAAAAGGTCCAGCGGAGCGCTGCCGTGCCAGAAATGCCGCGCCAGACGGGGCAGGGGGATCAGGTCTACCTCATCCTCAAGACGGGTGCCACAGAGGCGGAACAGCGAATCGGCCACATCGGGCAGGGTCATCACCGTGGGGCCGGTATCCACCGGTCCGGCACCCGAGGCCACCGCCCGCGCCTTGCCACCTGGGGCATCGGCCATATCGACCACCGTGACCGAAAGGCCAAGCGCAGACAGGCGGATGGCGGCGGCAAGCCCCCCCATTCCGGCCCCGATCACGACGGCCTTTTCCTTGGCTGACATCCAGCAGTCCTGTTCGGGGTGTAAATTTCATATTACATCGGCGTGTAAGTTTAAGTTTACACATTGCGGCCCGAATGCCAAAGTGAATCGGACAGATGGACCGGAAAGGTGCTGCCCCATGCCGCTCGACCAACGAATCGACGCCTCTCTGGCGCGGGCCTTGTCTCTGGTCGCAGCCCCCGAGGCCCCGCCCCGGTTGGCCAGTGCCTTGCCCTATGCCATCTTTCCCGGGGGCGCGCGCATCCGGCCCACGATCCTGCTCTCGGTCGCGCGGGCCTGCGGCGATGACCGCCCCTTGGTCAGCGATGCGGCGGCGGCGGCGCTGGAGTTGATCCATTGCGCCAGCCTTGCCCATGACGACCTGCCCGCCTTTGACAATGCCGACCTTCGGCGCGGCAAGCCCAGCCTGCACCGCGCCTATGGCGAGCCTTTGGCCGTGCTGGCGGGGGACAGTCTGATCGTGCTCGCGTTCCAGACCCTCTCCGCCGTCGGCATGCAGGCCCCGGATCGGGTGATGGCGTTGATCACGACGCTGGCCACCCGCACGGGCGCGGCGCAGGGCATTTGCGCGGGCCAAGCCTGGGAATCAGAGCCGCAGGTGGACCTTCGCGCCTATCACCGCGCCAAGACCGGGGCGCTGTTCATCGCCGCGACCCAGATGGGTGCGCTGGCCGCCGGCCACGACGCCGAACCGTGGGAAGACCTTGGCACCCTGATCGGCGAGGCGTTCCAGGTCGCCGATGACCTGAAAGACGCGCTCTCGCCCAGCGATCTGGCTGGAAAGCCGATGGGGCAGGATGCGGCGCTGGACCGTCCCTCTGCCGTGCGGTCGATGGGGGTGGAGGGCGCGCAAAAGCACCTGAAGGATATCCTCTCCGGGGCCATCGCCTCGATTCCGCACTGTCCGGGTGAGGCAGAGTTGGCCAAGTTGGTCTTGGGCACGGCACGGCGGATCATGGATATCCCCACGGCCGCCGCGCGTGGTTGAGGTGATCGTCGCCGCCACCCCATCGCCCAGCCGCGCGCCGGGCCTGCTGACACGTCTCGCCCTGTCGCCGCGCTTTCACGCGCTGGCCGAACGCCTGCCCTTTGTCCGCAGCCATGCGCGGGCCGAAGGGCGGGCCTTGTTCGATATCGTCGGTGGTTTCGTGCATTCGCAGGCCCTTCTGGCGCTGGTCGAGTTGCGCCTGATGCACCGCCTGTCCGAATCGTCCTTGCCCGTGGCGGAGCTGTCGCGCCTGTCTGGCGTGGATTTGCCGCGTCTGGCCGTGCTGATGCAGGCAGGGGCCGCGTTGAAGCTGGTGCGGTTCAAGCGCGGATTGTGGCATCTGACCCCGCGCGGCGCGGCCTTCCTGACCGTGCCGGGGCTTGAGGCGATGGTGCGTCATCACCCGGTTCTCTACCGCGATCTCGCCGATCCGGTTGCGTTCTTCCGGGGCGAGACGACGCCAGAACTGGCCGGGTTCTGGCCCTATGTCTTTGGCGCGCTGAAGGATCAGGATGCGGGCCTGGCTGCACGGTATTCGGCGCTGATGGCCGACAGTCAGGGGCTGGTCGCCGAAGACACCCTGCGTCAGGTCGATCTGGCCGACCGCACGCACCTGATGGATGTCGGCGGCGGAACGGGGCGATTCCTCTCTGCCGTTTCGGTCCGTTACCCTGCGCTGCGGCTGACGCTGTTCGATCTGCCGCAGGTGGTGGCAGGGGCGGATCAACGCATCCCCGGCCTGACCGTGGCCCCCGGCAGTTTCCGCGATGGTCCCTTGCCCGCCGGGCAGGATGCCATCTCCTTGATCCGGGTGCTTTACGATCACGCCGACGCGCAGGTTGACAGTTTGCTGGCAAAAACCCACGCCGCCCTGCCATCCGGCGGACGGATCGTGGTGTCAGAGCCGATGTCAGGCGGGGACAAGCCCGATCCGGCCACGGATGTGTACTTTGCGGTTTACACCCTCGCCATGCAGACCGGACGGACGCGATCAGCGGCAGACATCGCACAACGGCTTGGCAATGCTGGATTTTCGGTCGACCCGCCCCGTGCGGCACTGCGCCCCTTCATCACATCGGTGGTGACCGCGCGTCGGGCCTGAGGCCTGAAAAACAAGGGTCAACACGCTTATTTGTCGTTTGATCCCCAGAAAGTGTCTAATAAGTTTGACAGCGCGGTATGTAAGTTTAAACTTACACATATGAGGTCGGGCCGGATTTCCGAGTCAGACCGGCAACGGGGGAATGAAGTGCAGACGGCGGCGGTCATCATGTCAGGGGCAAGGAACATCGCGCTGGGAACAGCCGCGCTGAAAGACCCGACCGTGGGTGATCTGGTCGTGGACATCCGCCATTCGGGCATTTCCACCGGCACCGAAAAGCTGTTCTGGCTGGGCACGATGCCCGCCTTCCCCGGCTCGGGCTACCCCTTGGTCCCCGGCTATGAAAGCTTTGGCGAGGTGGTCGAAGCCGCGCCTGAGACCGGCTATCGCCCCGGCGAGATGGTCTTTGTCCCCGGCGCGAATTGCTTTGGCGGCGATGTGCGCGGACTGTTCGGCGGGGCTGCGGCCCGGCTGGTCACGCCCGCCAACCGCGTGTGCCGGGTGGATGCCGGGATCGGCGCGCAGGGTGCGCTGCTGGCACTGGCTGCCACCGCGCGTCATGCCATCGCGGGCTTTGACACCGCGCTGCCCGATCTGATCATCGGCCATGGCACGCTGGGCCGCCTGCTGGCCCGCCTGACCATTGCCGCCGGTGCGCCTGCACCGACCGTCTGGGAAGTGAACCCCGCCCGCCGCGACGGCGCGGTTGGCTATCCCGTGCTGGACCCGAACGACGATGCGCGCCGCGATTATCGCGCGATCTATGACGCCTCTGGCGCGCCGGGCTTGCTGGATACGCTGATCCCGCGCCTGCAAAAGGGCGGCGAGGTCGTGCTCTGCGGTTTCTACACCGAGGCGATCAACTTCGCCTTTGTCCCTGCCTTCATGAAGGAAATGCGCCTGCGCATCTCTGCCGAATGGCAACCCGCCGATCTGGCCGCGACCCGCGCGCTGATCGAAGCCGGTGCCCTGTCACTGGACGGGCTGATCACCCACCGCCGCCCCGGCACTGCCGCGGCGGAGGCCTACCAGACCGCCTTTGAAGACGCCGATTGCCTGAAGATGATCCTCGACTGGAGTGACGCTGCATGACCCTCGACATTCCGAACCTCAAGGACTTCGACGCCCGCCTGCGCGATGAGGCACATGAGGAACCCTCGCTTGAGGTTCCGATGGACCCGCCGACCAAAAAGACACAGATCATCGCGATCTATGGCAAGGGCGGCATCGGCAAATCCTTCACGCTGGCCAACCTCAGCCACATGATGGCCGAAATGGGCAAGCGCGTGCTGCTGATCGGGTGTGACCCGAAGTCGGACACCACTTCGCTTCTGTTCGGCGGCAAGGCCTGCCCCACGATCATCGAAACCTCCACCCGCAAGAAACTGGCAGGGGAAGAGGTCAAGATCGGCGATGTCTGCTTTAAGCGCGGCGGCGTCTTCGCGATGGAACTGGGCGGACCCGAGGTCGGTCGCGGCTGCGGCGGGCGCGGGATCATCCACGGCTTTGAACTGCTTGAGAAGTTGGGCTTCCACGACTGGGACTTTGACTATGTCCTTTTGGATTTCCTTGGCGACGTGGTCTGCGGCGGCTTTGGTCTGCCCATCGCCCGCGACATGGCGCAAAAGGTGATCGTCGTCGCCTCAAACGACCTGCAATCGCTCTATGTGGCCAACAATGTCTGCTCGGCGGTGGAATACTTCCGCAAACTGGGCGGCAATGTCGGCGTCGCGGGCATGGTCATCAACAAGGATGACGGCACGGGCGAGGCTGCGGCCTTTGCCGAGGCTGTGAATATCCCGATCCTCGCGGCAATCCCCGCCGATGACGACCTGCGCCGCAAATCGGCGAACTATCAGATCGTCGGCACGCATCAGACCCAATGGGGCGCCTTGTTCGAAGAACTGGCCGGAAACGTCGCCAGCGCCCCGCCGCTGCGCCCGAAGCCCCTGACGCAAGACGGCCTGCTGGGCCTGTTCGATGCCGAAACCACCGGGGCCGACTTCGTGCTGACCCCGGCGACCGATGGCGACATGCGCGGCAAGTTCGCCGTCGCGGCGAAATCCCTTGAAGTGGTGTATGACAATGTTTGACCTGCACCTGCTTGAAAAGCTTGAAGAAGCCCTGCGCGCCCTGTCGGCGAAGGGTGGCAAGTGATGGCAACCGAAATCCGCTACGATGACGCAGGCGACACTCCGGTGCTGGAGGCGCTGGCCTCTGCCGCCGATGCCGCCGCACCCGTGGTAGCGGATGGCATGGGCTGCCATGCCGGGGCGGCCGAGATGGAAGCGGCGGCCCGTGCGGCTGGCAATTCCGAAATCCTTGACCGCTATGCCGCCGACTACCCGCAAGGCCCGCATGACAAGCCGCAAAGCATGTGCCCCGCCTTTGGGTCGCTGCGCGTCGGCCTTCGGATGCGGCGTGTGGCGACGGTTCTGTCGGGATCGGCCTGCTGCGTCTATGGCCTGACCTTTGTGTCGCACTTCTACGGGGCGCGTCGCAGCGTTGGCTATGTGCCCTTCAGCTCTGAAACGCTGGTGACCGGCAAGCTGTTCGAAGACATCCGCGATGCGGTGCATGAACTGGCCGACCCAGAACGCTATGACGCCGTTGTGGTGACGAACCTTTGCGTGCCCACCGCATCGGGCGTCCCGCTGAAACTGCTGCCGTCCGAGATCAACGGCGTCCGCATTGTCGGCATCGACGTTCCGGGCTTTGGCGTGCCGACCCATGCCGAGGCGAAAGATGTCCTCGCCGGGGCGATGCTGAAATTCGCGCGGGCCGAGGCTGAGGCCGGACCCGTTGCCACCCCGGCGCAGGGCAGGGCGGACCGCCCGACTGTGGCCCTGCTTGGTGAGATGTTCCCCGCCGATCCGATGATGATCGGCGCCATGCTGGCCCCGATGGGTCTGGCCGCCGGGCCGGTCGTGCCCTGCCGGGAATGGCGCGAGCTTTATGCCGCGCTTGATTGCGGCGTGGCGGCGGCGATCCACCCCTTCTACACCGCCAGCATCCGCGAATTTCAGGCCGCCGGGCGCAAGGTTGTCGGCTCTGCCCCGGTGGGTCATGACGGAACCATGGAGTGGCTGGCGGCGATTGGTGCGGCCTATAACGTCGATCCGGCCCGTATTGCCGCCGCCCAAAACGCCTTTGGCGGCGCGATCAAGGCTGCTTTGGCAGCAAACCCGATCAAGGGCCGCATCACGCTGTCGGGTTATGAGGGGTCCGAACTCCTCGTCGCCCGCCTGCTGATCGAAAGCGGCGCGGATGTGCCTTATGTCGGTTCTGCCTGCGGCAAAACGGAGTGGAGCGCGGCGGACCGCGACTGGCTGGAAGCGCGCGGCGTGACCGTCAAATACCGCGCCAGCCTTGAGGATGACTTGGCCGCGATGGAGGCCTTCCGTCCCGACCTCGCCATCGGAACCACGCCTGTGGTGCAAAAGGCCAAACAGGCGGGTGTGCCGTCGCTTTACTTCACCAACCTGATCTCTGCCCGCCCCCTGATGGGTCCGGCGGGGGCAGGGAGCCTGGCACAGGTGGTCAATGCCGCCATGGGCAACAAGGGCCGCATGGATGACATGAAAGCCTTCTTCGAAGGCGTGGGCGAAGGCGACACCGCCGGCATCTGGGAAGGCGCGCCAAACCTGCGCCCCGACTACCGCGCCGCGCATCAAAAGAAACTCGACAAGCTGGCGAAAGCCGCCAAGGCGGAGGAAATGATATGATCCGCCGTCTGACCGCCGGGACACAAATTCCTTCGAAGGAATTTGCAAATCTTTTCGAAAAGATTTGCGCCACCCGCCAAGCGGGAGGTGCGCCATGCTGATCCAGGACCATGATCGCGCGGGCGGCTATTGGGGGGCGATCTATGCCTTCTGCGCCGTCAAGGGCCTGCAAGTGGTGATCGACGGTCCGGTGGGCTGCGAGAACCTGCCGGTGACATCCGTGCTGCACTACACCGACGGTCTGCCGCCGCATGAATTGCCCATTGTCGTCACAGGCTTGGGCGAAGAAGAACTGGGCCGCGACGGGACTGAGGGCGCGATGCGCCGGGCGTGGAAAACGCTCGATCCGGCCTTGCCCGCTGTGGTCGTGACCGGCTCCATCGCCGAGATGATCGGCGGCGGCGTGACGCCCATGGGCACCAATATCCAGCGCTTCTTGCCGCGGACCATCGACGAGGATCAATGGCAATGCGCGGACCGCGCGATGACATGGATCTTCACCGAATTCGGCATGACCAAGGGCCGCATGCCCATCGAGAAAAAGCGCGAGGCACATGACAAGCCGCGCGTGAACATCCTTGGGCCGATGTATGGCACCTTCAACATGGCGTCGGACCTGCATGAGATCCGCCGTCTGGTCGAAGGCATCGGCGCAGAGGTCAATATGGTGATGCCGCTGGGCGCCCATCTGGCCGAGATGCGGAACCTTGTGAACGCCGACGTCAACATCTGCATGTATCGCGAATTCGGGCGCGGTCTGGCCGAGGTGCTGGGCAAGCCCTATCTGCAAGCGCCCTTTGGCCTTGATTCCACGACGAAATTCTTGCGCAAGCTGGGGGAGTTGCTGGGTCTGGACCCCGAACCCTTCATCGCGCAGGAAAAGCATTCGACGCTGAAACCGGTCTGGGATCTCTGGCGCTCGGTCACGCAGGATTTCTTTGCGACGGCGAATTTCGCCATCGTCGCGAATGAAACCTATGCCCGTGGCGTGCGGCACTTCCTTGAAACCGATCTTGGCCTGCCCTGCGCCTTTGCCGTTGCCCGCAAGGCAGGGGAAAAGACCAACAACGAACAGGTGCGCGCGCTGCTGAAACAGCATCGGCCCTTGGTCGTGATGGGGTCGATCAACGAGAAAATGTATCTGGCGGAGTTGAAGGGCGGCTTTGGCCCGCAACCCAGCTTCATCGCCGCGTCCTTCCCCGGTGCCGCCATCCGCCGCGCCACGGGCACGCCCTTCATGGGCTACGCGGGCGCGGTCTGGATGCTGCAAGAGGTGTGCAACAGCCTGTTTGACGCGCTGTTCCACATCCTGCCCTTGGGCACCGACATGGACAGCGCCGCGGCCACGCCGACACGCCTGCGCCGCGACATGCCCTGGGATGCCGACGCGCAGGCCGAACTGGACCGGATCGTCACCGAACATCCGGTTCTCACACGGATTTCCGCCGCGCGCACGCTGCGTGATGCGGCCGAGAAACACGCGCTCGACCTTGGGGCCGAGCGGGTGGTGCTGGAATTCGTCGAAGCCTTGGGCGGCACGCCCGGGCGCGACTCAACCCATAAAGGAGGAGCGACATGACCGATCATACCGCTGGCGGCGGGCATGGGACCTCTTCCCAGCACCACCACCCCGCGCGCACCCCGCGTGCCGAGTTCTACACCTATTTCACGCTGATCTTCCTCTTCGCCATCCCCATCGCCGCCGTCGTGTGGCTGTGGGAGGTGCTGCGCGACCGCCGCTTGCCGGTGCTGGGCCCCTTCGCCCGCGCCTGGCGCGAGGCCGGGGTGATCACGCCCACGATTTTCCGTCCCTGAAAAGGGACGTGATATTTCCCGACGCGGTGCGCCCGCCCGTCAGGTGACAAGTTCGACAGGGGCGGGGGGGAACCCTCGGCCCTGGCGGAAATGCGGAACGGCATGACGCCCGACCGTTGCCCAGCCGCAGGGGATGCGGCTCAGTCTGACAATCCGGAGGATAGTATGGCTGATAAATCTGACCTGAGCTTCACAGGTCTCACCGACGAGCAGGCGCAGGAACTGCACTCTGTTTACATGAGCGGGCTTTGGCTGTTCGCAGCTATTGCCGTGGTCGCCCACTTGGCGGTCTACATTTGGCGTCCGTGGTTCTGAGGAGGATCAAGACATGTCGAAATTCTACAAAATTTGGCTGATCTTCGATCCCCGTCGCGTCTTCGTGGCACAGGGCGTGTTCCTGTTCCTCCTGGCGGCGATGATCCACCTCGTCCTGCTGTCGAACCCGGCCTACAACTGGTTTTCGATCGCATCGGCGAAGTACAACTACGCTCCCGCAGCGACCGAGTAATCCTGCACAGGGTCGCGGGCGGTCGCCTCAACCGCCCGCCCGCGACCGATTTCCCAAGTATCATCCGGCACGATCCCCGGCCTCGCGCCCGGTGGGGGGTTGTCCCGCAACAGCGGAGACACGGGCATGGCATTGCTCAGCTTCGAACGAAAATACCGGGTGCCCGGTGGCACGCTGGCAGGCGGGAACCTGTTCGACTTCTGGGTCGGACCCTTCTACGTCGGTTTCTTTGGCGTCACGACCTTCTTCTTTGCCGCGCTTGGCACGCTTCTGATCCTTTGGGGCGCCATCCTGCAAGGCACGTGGAACCCGTGGCTTATCTCTATCAATCCCCCGCCGGTCGAGATGGGGCTGTCTTTCGCCCCGCTGGCACAGGGCGGGCTTTGGCAGATCATCACCATCTGCGCGATCGGGGCTTTCGTAAGCTGGGCCCTGCGCGAGGTTGAAATCTGCCGCAAGCTGGGCATGGGCTACCATGTTCCCTTTGCCTTCGGCATGGCGATCTTCGCCTATGTCACGCTTGTCGTGATCCGGCCGATGCTGATGGGCGCCTGGGGCTATGCGTTCCCCTATGGCATCTTCAGCCACCTCGATTGGGTGTCCAACACCGGCTACACCTATGGCAACTTCCACTATAACCCCGCCCACATGATCGCAGTGTCGTTCTTCTTCACCAACGCCTTGGCGTTGGCGCTGCATGGCGCGCTGATCCTGTCCGCCGCCAACCCCGAGAAGGGCAAGGAGATGCGGACGCCGGATCATGAGGACACCTATTTCCGCGATCTGATCGGCTATTCGGTCGGCACGCTGGGCATCCACCGTCTGGGCCTGCTTCTGGCGCTGAACGCGGGCTTCTGGTCTGCGGTCTGCATCGTGATCTCGGGCACGATCTGGTTCGACCAATGGGTCGTCTGGTGGGATTGGTGGCTGCAACTGCCGTGGTGGGCCGACATCGCAGGAGGCGTGAATGGCTGAGTATCAAAACATCTTCACCCAGGTCCAGGTCCGGGGTCCCGCCGAAATGGGGCTGGTCGAGGGCGTGGAACTGGGCAACCGGACCAAGTCGGCCAGCTTTTCCAACCTTGCGGGCTGGCTGGGCAACGCACAACTCGGGCCGGTCTATCTGGGCACGATGGGTGTCGTCTCGCTGATGTCGGGCGCGGTCTGGTTCATGCTCTGCGGCGCGTGGTTCTGGTATCAGGCGGGCTTCAACCCGGCTGTCTTTGCCCGCGATCTGTTCTGGTTCAGCCTTGAACCGCCAGCCGAGGAATACGGTCTGGGCTTCGCGCCCCTCTCCGAAGGCGGGCTGTGGCTGATCGCGTCCTTCTTCCTTCTGGTCTCGGTCGTCGCGTGGTGGGTCCGCACCTACCTGCGGGCCCAGGCCCTGGGCATGGGCAAACATGTGAGCTGGGCCTTTGCCAGCGCCATCTGGTTGTTCCTTGTTCTGGGTCTGATCCGTCCGGTCCTGATGGGCAGCTGGAGCCACGCCGTGCCTTACGGCATCTTCAGCCACCTCGACTGGACCAACAACTTCTCGCTGACCTATGGCAACCTGTTCTACAACCCCTTCCACGCGCTGAGCATCGCCTTCCTCTATGGCGCGGCCCTGTTGTTCGCGATGCATGGGGCGACCATTCTGGCGGTGTCGCGCTTCGGTGGCGACCGCGAGTTGGAGCAGATCGCCGACCGGGGTACCGCCTCGGAACGCGCCGCGCTGTTCTGGCGCTGGACCATGGGCTTCAACGCCACGATGGAGGGTATCCACCGGTGGGCGTGGTGGTTCGCGGTTCTGGTCACCTTGACCGGCGGCATCGGCATCCTCTTGACCGGCACCGTGGTCGACAACTGGTATGTCTGGGCGCAGGAGCACGGCTACGCGCCGTTGCAATAAGGGGAACGGACCATGTCTGACGACTATTACTCCGAAAACCGCTCGACGAGCCTTGTGTTCTGGGCGACCGGCCAGATGGCCAAGGGGATGCTCTACGCCGCCGTCTTCGTCATCGGGATCGGTCTGATCCTCTGGGCGATCTACGGTGTCGGGCTGCTGCTTCCCGAAGAAAGCAAACAGGCCCCGTCGCCCTATGGCGCGCTGGTGATCGACACCACCGCCGACGTGGCCTGATCCAATCGCCGGGGGCGGCACGTATCGCCCCCGGCTCTTCCGTTCGGGCCATTTGCCGGCCCGGGCCCGCGGCTTCCACAGCCCGGTTCCCTTCCTGTTGGCGACAGGAAACTGGTGCCGTGCCTGTCCCTGCACGGCACCCCTTTTCCCCCAGAGGGGTCAGCACCATGGCACATCCCGACCGCAACACCCCGCTTCTGGACCGCGTCACGGCGCCGGTCGATCTGAAGGGGCTGACGGACCCGCAACTGACCGCCTTGGCGGCAGAGGTGCGGGACGAGACCATCCGCACCGTGGCCCAGACGGGCGGGCACCTCGGATCGTCGCTGGGCGTCGTGGAACTGACCGTCGCGCTGCATGCGGTGTTCGACACCCCGCGCGACAAGCTGATCTGGGACGTCGGCCACCAATGCTATCCCCACAAGATTCTGACTGGACGCCGCGACCGCATGCCCACCTTGCGGCAGGCGGGGGGGCTGTCGGGGTTCACCAAACGATCCGAAAGCGAATTCGACCCGTTCGGGGCGGCGCATTCGTCCACCTCAATCTCCGCCGCCCTTGGTTTCGCGCAGGGGCGCGAGATGGGGATGCCGGTGGGCGATTGCATCGCCGTGATCGGCGACGGGGCCATCACCGCGGGCATGGCCTATGAGGCGCTGAATCACGCGGGCCATCTGAAGAACCGGCTCTTCGTGATCCTGAACGACAATGACATGTCCATCGCGCCCCCCGTCGGGGCCTTGCAGACCCACCTGAACCGGCTGGCCGAGAAAGGCCCCTTCGCCGCGCTGAAAGCAGCGGCGGAAGGGTTCGAGGCGCATCTGCCCGGCCCCATGCGCGACGGCGCCCGCCGCGCCCGCGCCATCGTGACCGGCACCCCGCAAGGGGCAAGCCTGTTCGAACATGTGGGTTTTGACTACATCGGGCCCATCGACGGCCATGACATGGGCCAATTGCTGGCCACCTTGCGGGCCGTCCGCACGCGGGCGACCGGCCCGGTCCTGATCCATTGCGTCACCGTCAAGGGCAAGGGCTATGCCCCGGCTGAGCGCGCCGATGACCGCTATCACGGCGTGGCGAAGTTCGACATCGCCACCGGGGCGCAGGTCAAGGCAGGCTCCAACGCGCCCAGCTACACCAGCGTCTTTGGCCAGCGCCTGACGGATGAGGCCGCGCGCGATCCGCGCATCGTGGCCATCACCGCCGCCATGCCGGGGGGGACGGGGCTGGACATCATGGCGCGGCGCTTTCCGGCGCGGGTCTATGACGTGGGCATCGCCGAGCAGCATGGCGTGACCTTTGCCGCAGGTCTTGCGGCTGCGGGCATGCGGCCCTTCTGCGCGATCTATTCCAGTTTCCTGCAACGCGGCTATGACCAGATCGTGCATGACGTGGCGCTGCAAAATCTGCCCGTCCGCTTTGCCATCGACCGGGCGGGGCTGGTCGGGCAGGATGGGGCCACGCATGCGGGGGCTTTCGACATTGCCTTCCTTGCCAATCTGCCCAACTTCACCGTCATGGCGGCAGGGGATGAGGCGGATCTGTGCCACATGATCGCCACCGCCGCCGTCCATGACTCTGGCCCCATCGCCTTCCGCTATCCGCGTGGCGAGGGGCGCGGCGTCGAAATGCCAGAGATCGGACAGCCCTTGGAAATCGGCAAGGGCCGCATCCTGCGCGAGGGTGCCGACGTCGCGCTCTTGTCCTTTGGGGCCCATCTGTCCGAGGTTCTGGCCGCCGCAGATCTGTTAGCGGCGCAGGGCATTTCCGCCACCGTGGCCGATGCGCGCTTTGCCAAACCGCTGGATACGGACCTGATCGTCCGGCTGATCCTTGATCATCCGGCCCTTGTGACCATCGAACAGGGATCGACCGGCGGCTTTGGCGCGCTGGTGCTGCACCATCTCGCGGGGGCTGGTTTGCTGGAATTGGGCCGCGCAATCAGGACCTTGACCCTGCCTGACCGGTTCATCGACCAAGCCTCGCCCGCGCAGATGTATGCCTGGGCCGGGCTTTCGGCCGCCGACATCGCCCGCACCGTGCGCCACATGCTAGAGGGTCGGCGGGTGGCGGGTTCTGTCCATCCGGCCTGACAATTTCTTCGGTATACGACGGAACACCCTTGCGAAAGTGTAAACCTGCGTGAGAAAGTCATGCAGCGCCGGGGGAGGCGTTCGACTCGCATAGGTTGGACAGGGCCAGGTGAAGTTCCAACAAGTTTACTTTGTCGTGGATGAAGAGTTCCGCCTGCTGTGGATTGGCGGGGAATGGGACGAAGCCGCGCTGGCGAACGGCGGCTCTGACGCGCGTTCGAACGAGGTGTTGTCCACCTCGCTGTTGTCGCACATCACCGACGAACCCACCCGCCGCGCGACACAGGCCATGGCCGAGGCGGTTCAGGACACCCAGACCGCCTTGCGGATCGACTACCGCTGCGACAGTCCGACGCTGAAACGGCGCTATTTGATGACGATCCAGCCTATGAAGGACCACCGCGTGCTCTTCGTGCATGACCTGCGCGATGTGCAGTCCTTTCCTGTTAGTTTCGCGCCGTGGAAGCACAAGGCCGGGGCCGAGGCGTTGAAATGTTCGTTCTGCTGCTCGGTCAGCCTGCCCGATCTGGACTGGACCCCACCCGAGGTGCTGACCGAACCCCACCCGGATGTGGTGGATTTCACGCTCTGCCCCGCGTGCGAGGCGCGGATCACCGAGGCTGTGGCCGCGCTGCGGGATGGCCGCAAGCCCGATGTCAGCACCACGGGCGGTTACGGGCCGGACGGCGTGGGCACCTGACCGCCGCCGCCACGGGCACCCCGCCTTGCCGCCGGAGGGGATCGCCGCCATTGTCGTGCGGGAACCAATGGCGGGGCAGGTGACATGGGCTTTTCGATCCTTCAACCGGGGCGCATCCTGTTCGGGCGCGGTGTGGCGGCGCAGGCGGTTGGCGTTGTGCGTGGGTTTGGGGGGCGTGTGCTCTTGGTCCACGGGGCTGCGTCCGCGCGGGCGGACTGGCTTGCGGATGGGCTGACCGCGCAGGGGGCTGTGGTGACCCGGCTCTCCTGCGGTGCCGAACCCACATTGGAGGTTCTGACATCGGCACTGGCCATCGGACGCGCTGCCGCGCCGGATGTGGTTGTGGCCTTGGGCGGTGGCGCGGTGATGGATCTGGGCAAGGCCTTGGCCGCGTTGATCCCGGCACCGGGCGATCCGATGGACCATCTTGAGGTGGTGGGGAAGGGCCTGCCGCTGACCGTCAATCCCATCCCCTCTGTCGCGCTTCCGACAACCTCCGGCACCGGGGCCGAGGTGACCAAGAACGCCGTCATCGGCCTGCCTGCGCATGGCCGCAAGGTCAGCTTGCGCGATGACCGCATGATTGCCCGTGTGGCGATTGTCGATCCTGCGCTGACCGACCATTGCCCGCGCGGCGTCACGCTGGCTTCGGGCCTCGATGCCCTGACGCAGGTGATCGAGCCTTATGTCTCCTGCAAGGCCAATGCCTATACCGACGCCATCACCTTGCCCGCCATCGCCCCCGGTCTGGCGGCGTTGATGCGCCTGATGGAGGGCGAAGATGCTGCCGCGCGGGACGCCTTGGCCTGGACCTCGCTTGTCGGCGGGCTGGCGCTGGCCAATGCGGGGCTGGGCGCTGTGCATGGCTTTGCCGGGGTGATTGGCGGCACGACCGGGGCGGCGCATGGCGCGATTTGCGGGGCGCTGCTGGGGCCGGTTCTGGCGATGAACCGCGCGCGGACAGAGGGCGCGGCGCGGGCGCGGGTGGATCAGGTTTGCGCCATTCTGGGTGCGGGGTTGGGTGTGGCGGCAAGCGCCGCGCCCGCCGCGCTGACCGCATGGGCAAGGGCGGCGGGAATGCCGCGTCTGGTCGATCTGGGTCTGGACCCGGCGAGCCATCCTGCCGTTGCAGAGGCCTCGCTTGTAGCCTCCTCCATGAAGGGCAATCCCGTGCCGCTGTCGCTGACCGATCTGGTCGCGGTGCTGGATCAGGCCTGATCCACCTCGGCAAAGGCTTGGCGGGCCAGACGGAACGCCTCCACCCCCGCCGGAACGCCCGCATAGATGGTCAGGTGGATCAGGGCATCGCGGATTTCGTCGCGGGTGACGCCATTGGTCAGGGCGCCCTTGACGTGCAGTTTGAACTCCTCACCCCGGTTCAGACAGCCGAGCATGACAAGGTTCATCAGGCTGCGGTCGCGGCGGGAAAGTGGCCCATCCTCTCGCCCCCAGCTTTCGCCCCAGCAAAAGCTGGTCACAAGCCGTTGGAAATCGCGGTTGAAATCATCCGCCGATGCCATGGCGCGGTCCACATAAGCCTCGCCCAGCACCTCTTTGCGGATGCGCAGGCCCTTGTCATATGCGTCTTCGGTCACGGTTCCACCCCTTCAACGATGGTCAGATGCACGGTCGCCGCACCCGCACGGGCGGCGCGGGCGGCGGTATATTCGGGGCTGACGTAGCAATCCTTGGCCGCTTGCAGGCTGGGGAATGCGATCACCACGTGGCGGGACAGGTCCGGCCCTTCCATCACCGCGCTATCGCCACCCCGCGCAAGGAATTCTCCGCCAAAGCGGGCGAAGGCGGCGGGGGCAAGGGCTTGGTAGACCTTATAGGCCTCGGTGTCCGTGACAGTGACATGGGCGATCCAATAGGCTTTCACGGGGTCTCCTCCAGCAGGCGGCGGGCGATGTCGGCGGCGTCGGTCAGGTGGTCGCGCACCGCTTGGGCGGCGGCCTCGGGGTCATTGGCGCAGATGGCGTCGCAAATCGCCGCCATGCGGGTCGGGCCAGAGATGCGACGATCCGATGTCGCTAAGGTCAGGCTGCGCAGGCGCGAGATGCGACCGTTCAGGCGCTGCACGATATCCCACGCGATATCATGGCCTGCTGTGCGAAAGATAACTTTGTAAAACCGGGCTGTTGCGGCGTGAAGTTCATCAAACGCTTTAAGCGTGAAGGCCTCCTGCAACCCCGCCAAAGCCGCCCGCAGATCGGCCTTGACCGCGTCATCCGCGCGGGTGGCGCAGGCGGCAGCGGCCTCAGCCTCCAACAACCGCCGGATGGCGTAAATCTGCGCAGCTTGCGCCCAATCCAGCCGCGCCACGATGGGGCCGGAGCGGGCGGTTTCCACCAGACCCTCGGCCTCGAGCGTGCGGATCACCTCACGCACGACAGAGCGCGAGACGCCCAGTTGGTCACAAAGCGTGCGTTCCACCAGCCGCGTGCCAGAAGCAAAGCGGCCAAGGATGATGGCGCTGCGCACCCGACCCACCGCGATTTCGCGCAGGGTCTGGGGCGGGGCGTCGATCCTGAGGGCGTCGGGTTCTGCGGTCATCCGCGAAACATAGCCGCAGGTCGCGCACCAAGGCAAGACTTGACAGACTGTCTGATGGTATACCAAAAGCTAAGGCAACATCCCAAGAGACAGATTCCATGCCCGCGATCATCCGCAAAACCTTGCTGAACATCGAGACCACCTTGATCGAAGGCGGCCGCACTGCGCCGCGCCCGCTGACCTTCATCTCTGCCGCTGCGGTGGTGAAAAACCCATGGGCAGGCAGGGGCTTCGTTGAGGATCTTAAACCGGAAATCCACGATGTCGCCCCTGAATTGGGTGCCCTGCTGACCGCGATGATCATCGACGCGGCAGGTGGTGGCGACAAGGTCGAAGGCTATGGCAAAGCCGCCGTGGTGGGTCTGGAGGGAGAGGTGGAGCATGCCTCTGCCCTCATCCACACCCTGCGCTTTGGCAATCATTACCGGCAGGCGGTGGGGGCCAAGACCTATCTGGCCTTCACCAATACCCGTGGTCCGGCCAATTGCCCGATCATGATCCCCTTGATGGACAAGCAGGACGAAGGCCGCCGGTCGCATTACCTGACGATCCAGTTCGCCATCCCCGATGCCCCTGCGGCGGATGAGATTGTGGTGGCCTTGGGGGCCTCTATCGGGGGGCGTCCGCATCACCGCATCGGCGACCGCTATCAGGATTTGAAAGACCTCGGGCATGATGTCAGCAATCCTGCCGCTGTCTGACGGGTCGCGCTTCCGTGTCCTGTCTGCGGGGGATGGTCCGCCGGTCCTGCTGATCCACGGCGTCGGCCTGCGGGCCGAGGTCTGGGGGCCGCAGATCGACGCGCTTTGCGCCACGCATAGGGTTCTGGCGGTGGATATGCCGGGGCATGGCGAAAGTGATCCCCTGCCATCGGGTGCAAGCCTGCCGGATTTCGTCGCATGGGCCGCGCGGGTGATTGACGCCTTGGCGCTTGGTCCCATCGCCGTGGCCGGTCATTCCATGGGGGCCTTGATCGCCGGAGGCTTGGCGGCGACACGTCCCGATCTGGTGGCGCGGGTCGCCATGCTCTGCCCCGTCCATCGCCGCAGCGCGGCGGCAAGTGCCGCCGTGCTGGCCCGTGCCACCGACATCGCGGCGGGCAGGGGTGACCCAGAGGCCCCCTTGGCGCGGTGGTTCACCGCCGAGGAAGCCGCCCCCCGCGCGCTTTGCGCTGACATGCTGCGCACCGTCAGCCCCGGCGGATATGCCACCGCCTATGCCGCCTTTGCGGCAGGCGATGCCACCTATGCCGACCGCTTGCCCGACATCCGCTGCCCGGCGCTGGTGCTGACGGCAGAGGGCGACGCAAACTCGACCCCCGCCATGACCCATGCCATTGCCGATGCCATTCCCGGCGGACGGGCACTGGTCATTGCTGGCCATCGCCATATGCTCACCCTGACCGCCGCGGATCAGGTGAACGCGGCGCTTTTGGATTGGCTGAAGGAGACCTCGACATGACGACCATCGACCCGCGCGCCCTGCGCGATGCTTTCGGGGCCTTCATGACGGGGGTCACGGTTGTCAGCACGATTGACGACACGGGCAAGCCCATCGGCTTTACCGCCAATTCGTTTTCGTCCGTCTCGCTCGATCCGGCGCTGCTCTTGGTGTCGATTGCCAAGACATCCTCCAGCTATGCCGCCTTCACCTCGGGCAAGGGCTTTGCGGTCAACATCCTGTCCGAAGGGCAGAAGGACATCTCCTCGACCTTCGCGAAAAAGGTCGAGGACCGCTTCGCCGCCGTCTATTGGCGCAAGGGACCGGCGGGGCATCCGGTCATCGCAGGCGTGTCGGCGTGGTTTGATTGCACCCTGCATCAGGTGGTGGATGCGGGCGACCATGCCATCCTGATCGGCAAGATCGAAGGGTTTGAGGCAAGCTCGGCGGCTGGCCTTGGCTATTACCGGGGCAGCTATTTCACCCCGGCGCAGACGGCCCAGCAGATGGAAACCGGGCCGGATGTGGTGATTTCGGCCATTCTGGAATGTGCGGGCAAGGTGCTGTTGCTGGACGACGGGCAGGGCGGTTTGACCCTGCCATCCCAGCGCGTCGGGCGTGAGGGCGTGCAGGCGGCACTTGCGGCGCTGATCGCCAGCACCGGCCTGACGGCGGCACCGGGCTTTGTCTACGCGGTCTATGAGGATGTGGCGCGCAGCCAGCAAAACATCGCCTTCCTCTGTCCTGCAGGCGCAGGCCATCCCCGGCGCGGCACCTTTGTCGAACTGTCGCGCGGCGGGCTGGCGGATGTGACCGATCCCGCCATGCTGACCATGCTGGACCGTCTGGCCGAGGAAAGCCGGATCGGCAACTACGGTATCTACTTCGGAAATCAGGAACTCGGGCGGGTGGAGCCCATCGGTGAAAGGGCCCGGAAATGAAGTTTTCGCTGTTCGTGCATATGGAACGCGTCTCGGCCGATGCGGACGAGCGGCGGCTTTATGACGAGATGATCGAGCTGTGCCAGATGGCCGATGAGGGCGGCATGCATGCCATCTGGACCGGTGAGCATCACGGCATGAACTTCACCATCGCGCCGAACCCCTTGCTGAACCTTGTCGATCTGGCACGGCGGACCAAGAATGTCCGTCTGGGGACGGGGACGGTGATCGCGCCCTTCTGGCACCCGATCCGGCTGGCGGGCGAGGCCGCGATGGCCGACATCATCATGGATGGCAGGCTGGATCTGGGCGTGGCGCGCGGGGCCTACAGTTTTGAGTATGAACGCCTGTCGCCTGGTCTGGATGCCTGGACCGCGGGCCAGAAGATGCGCGAATTGATCCCTGCCGTGCAAAAGCTGTGGCAAGGCGATTATGAACACGCGGGCGCGCATTGGCAGTTCCCCAAGACCACCTCCTCGCCCAAGCCGCTGCAACAACCAGGCCCGCCGATCTGGGTCGCGGCGCGCGATCCGAACAGCCATGATTTCGCCGTGGCGCACGGCTGCAACGTGCAATGCACGCCGCTGCATCTGGGCGATGAGGAGGTTGAAAGCCTGATGGCCAAGTTTAACGCCGCCTGCGCCAACCACCCCGACAAGCCACGCCCCAAGATCATGGTGCTGCGCCACACCTATGTGGCGGATAGCGAAGAGGACGCGCAACTGGGGGCCGAGGAACTGCACCGCTTCTACGTCTACTTCGGCGCATGGTTCAAGAATGAGCGCCCGATCTCACAAGGCTTGATCGACCTGCCGGAAGAGGATTTCAGCAATCACCCGTTCTATTCGCCCGAAGGCATGCGCAAGAACCAGATCGTCGGCCAACCCGATGAGGTGATCGCCCGGATCAAGGGCTATGAGGCGCTGGGATATGACGAATTCTCGCTCTGGATCGACAGCGGGATGAGCTTTGAGAGGAAGCGCGACTCTCTGCGCCGGTTCATCGACGACGTCATGCCCGCTTTCGCCTGAGGACCCCATGGACCGTTTCCAGCACTATATCGACGGGAAGTTTGAGGATGGGGAAGCGGGCTTTGAAAGCCTTGACCCCGCCACCGGGCAGGCTTGGGCGGTGATGCCCAAGGCCACGCCCGCCGATGTGGACCGGGCGGTTCAGGCGGCGTGGCGGGCCTTCACGGGGAGCGCTTGGGCTGGGCTGACAGCTTCGGCGCGGGGAAAACTGCTTTATCGTCTGGCCGATCTGGTGCAGGCGGCGGCTCCGCGTCTGGCGGCGCTGGAAACGCGGGATACCGGCAAGATCATCCGCGAAACATCGGCCCAGATTGCCTATGTGGCGGAGTATTACCGCTATTACGCAGGTTTGGCTGACAAGATCGAAGGCGCGCACCTTCCCATCGACAAGCCGGATATGGAGGTCTGGCTTCGCCGTGAACCCGTGGGCGTGGTTGCGGCCATTGTGCCGTGGAACAGCCAGCTCTTCCTGTCGGCGGTCAAACTTGGCCCCGCGCTGGCCGCTGGCTGCACGGTGGTGCTGAAAGCGTCCGAGGATGGCCCCGCGCCGCTGCTGGAATTCGCCCGTCTGGTGCAGGAGGCGGGCTTTCCGCCGGGCGTGGTCAATATCCTGACCGGAGGGCCGGATGCCGGGCAGGCCTTGGCGACGCACCCCAAGGTCGCCCACATCGCCTTCACCGGCGGGCCGGAAACGGCAAAGCATATCGTGCGCGGATCGGCCGAAAACCTCGCCCGCACCTCGCTGGAACTGGGCGGCAAGTCACCCTTCATCGTGTTCGCGGATGCGGACCTCGACAGCGCGGCCAATGCGCAGGTGTCGGGCATCTTCGCGGCCACCGGGCAAAGCTGCGTGGCAGGCTCGCGCCTTCTGGTGCAGGCATCGGTCAAGGATGCTTTCCTGTCCAAGCTGAAGGCCAAGGCCGAGGCGGTGAAGATCGGCCCCCCCGACCGGATGGAGACCGAGGTCGGCCCCCTCTGCACCCTTCGCCAGCGCGACCGGATCGCGGGGTTGATCGAGCGCTCCACCGCCGCCGGGGCCAAACTCGTCACCGGGGGCGCAGTTCCTGAAGGCGCGGGGTTCTACTTCCCGCCCACCATCCTTGACTGTTCCGACGCCCCCGACGCCCCGGCGCTGGCCGAGGAATTCTTCGGCCCCGTCCTGTCGGTCGTCACCTTCGAGACCGAGGGAGAGGCGCTGCACCTTGCCAATGACACGGCCTATGGCCTCGCCTCGGGCGTGTTCACCCGCAGTCTGACGCGGGCGCATCGAATGATCCGGGGCATCCGGGCCGGGGTGGTCTGGGTCAACACCTATCGCGCCGTCTCTCCCATCGCGCCCTTTGGCGGGCATGGGTTGTCGGGCCATGGCCGCGAAGGCGGGATGGCGGCGGCGCTGGATTACACCACGGTCAAGACGGTCTGGCTGCGGACATCGGACGATCCGATCCCCGATCCATTTGTGATGCGCTGATCTGTCCTGTCTGATGCCCAAGGAAGCGCCGATTTGCTGGCAAAATTCCCTTGCGCCTGTGAAATTGTGATTGCAATCCCCGCCGGTCGCGCCACAAAGGGACGGGCAGCGGAGGGGTGGCATGGATCTGGGATTGAAGGACAAGGTCGTGGTCGTGACCGGCGGCGGATCGGGCATCGGGGCCGCGATTTCCACCGTGCTGGCCGAGGAGGGCGCGATCCCCGTGATCTATGCCCGCCGCGCGCCAGAGGGCGGCTTTCTGGACCGCCTGAGCGCGCTGTCGCCGCGTGCGGGGTGGGTCAAGGCCGACCTGTCGCGCGATGACGATTGCCGCGCGGCGGTGGCCGAAACCCATGCGCGCTGGGGCCGGGTGGATGCTTTGGTCAACAATGCCGGGGCGAATGACGGTGTGGGTCTGGATGCGGGGCCCGAGGCATTCCGCGCCTCGCTGGAGCAGAACCTGATCCATTACTACACGCTGGTGCACCTTTTGCGCGATGACCTGAAGGCCACCAAGGGGGCGATTGTCAACATTAGCTCCAAGACGGCGGTGACCGGGCAGGGCGGCACCTCCGCCTATGTCGCGGCCAAGGCGGCGCAACTGGGGCTGACGCGGGAATGGGCGGCGGCCTTTGCGGGCGACGGCGTCCGCGTCAATGCCGTGATCCCGGCCGAGGTGATGACGCCCCTCTATGACCGCTGGCTGAACACGCTGCCCGACCGCGAGGCCAAACTCGCTGAGATCACCGCCCGCATCCCCTTGGGCCAACGCATGACGCTGGACCGAGAGATGGCCGATACCGTGGTGTTTGCGCTGTCGCCGCGCGCAGGGCATACCACGGGACAATGGCTGTTCGTCGATGGCGGCTATACCCATCTGGACCGCGCCCTGTCGACGCTGGCCCCCAATTCCTGAGGAACCCATGGCCCTGACCATCCGCCTGCATCCTGAAGACAATGTCGATATCGCGCTGGCCGATCTGCTGGCGGGCGCGGAAAGCCTTGGCGTGACCGCGGCTGAACGCATCGCGCGCGGCCACAAGATGGCGAACCGCCCGATTGCGGCGGGGGAGCATGTCCGTCGCTACGGCCAGATCATCGGTGCCGCGACCGCTGACATCGCCACCGGCGCGCATGTCCATGTCCACAACATCGCCATGTCGGACCATGCACAGGACTATGCCTTTGGCGCGGATATGAAACCCCTGCCGCCCGCGCCTGCAACCCGCACCTTCATGGGCTATCGCAGGCCAGATGGCGGGGCGGGGACGCGGAACTATCTGGGGGTGCTGACGTCCGTCAACTGCTCCGGCTCCGTCGCGCGCTTCATCGCGGAAGAGGCGGAAAAGACCGACTGGTTCCGCGCCCTGAAGAATGTGGATGGCATTGTGCCCATCGCCCATGCCTCGGGCTGCGGGATGTCGGGGTCGGATGAAGGCTACGCCACCTTGATGCGCACCCTGCGCGGCTATGCCAAGAACCCGAACTTTGGCGGCATCCTGCTGGTGGGCCTGGGGTGTGAGGTGATGCAGGTGCCGGACCTTGTGGGCAAGGGCCGGATGCGGGGCGACAACAACTTCCGCCATATGACTATCCAGCAAGAGGGCGGCACCCGCCGCACCGTTGAGCGTGGGCTCGAGGCGCTACGCGAGATGGCTTTGGTGGCTGAGACCTATGTGCGCGAACCCATCCCGGTGTCGGAACTGGTGATCGGCATGCAATGCGGCGGGTCGGATGGCTATTCCGGCATCACCGCGAACCCGGCACTCGGCGTGGCGTCGGATATCCTCGTGCAGCATGGTGGGACCACGATCCTGTCGGAAACGACGGAAATCTATGGCGCGGAGCACCTCTTGACCCGCCGCGCCGTCAGCCCGGAGGTGGGTGAAAAGCTGATCGCCCGTATCCGCTGGTGGGAGGATTATTGCGAACGCAACGGTGGCGAGATGAACAACAACCCCAGCCCCGGCAACAAGCGCGGCGGGTTGACGACGATCCTTGAAAAATCCTTGGGCGCTGTGGCCAAGGGCGGAACGGCCCCGCTGGAGGATGTCTATCTCTTTGGTGAACCCATCACGAAAAAGGGCTTCGTCTTCATGGACAGCCCCGGTTACGACCCCTGCTCGGTCACCGGCCAGATCGCATCGGGCGCGAACCTGATCGTCTTCACCACTGGGCGCGGGTCGGTCTCGGGCTACAAGCCGGTGCCCTGCATCAAGGTGGCCACGAATACCGAGATGTACACCCATATGTCCGAGGATATGGATTTGAACGCCGGGGACATCGTCTCGGCGGGCGTGGATTTGCGGGCCAAGGGGGAAGAACTCTTTGAGTTGTTCATCCGCACCGCATCGGGCGAAGTGACGAAATCCGAAGGTTTGGGCTTTGGCGGCGCGGAATTCGTGCCGTGGCAGATCGGGGCGGTGATGTGATGGGACGTCTGGCAGGCAAACGCGCACTGGTGACAGCGGCCGGGCAGGGGATCGGGCGTGCTTCGGCCCTGATGATGGCGCGCGAGGGCGCGCAGGTGATCGCCGCCGACATCAACCCGGTGACGCTGGCGGAACTGGCGGATCACGGGCTTGAGACGCGGCTTCTGAACGTCCGCGACAAGGAGGCCGTGGCGGCGGCAGCGGCAGAGGTGGGCGCGGTGGACATCCTGTTCAACTGCGCGGGCTATGTCGCGGGCGGCACGATCCTTGACTGTTCCGAAGAGGATTGGGCCTTCTCGCTCGATCTGAACATGACGGCCATGTATCGCATGTGCCGGGCCTTCCTGCCCGCGATGCTGGACAACGGCGGCGGGTCGATCATCAACATGGCCTCGGTCGCCTCATCGGTCATCGCCGCGCCGAACCGCTTTGTCTATGGCGCGACCAAGGCGGGCGTGATCGGGCTGACCAAATCCATAGCCGCCGATTTCGTCACGCGCGGTATCCGCTGCAACGCCATCTGCCCCGGCACGGTGGAGAGCCCGTCACTGGACGAGCGTTTGCGCGCGACGGGGGATTATGAGGCGGCGAAAAAGGCCTTTATCGCACGCCAACCCATCGGCCGCATCGCCAAGGCCGAAGAGATCGCCGCGCTGGTGCTCTATCTGGCATCCGACGAATCCAGCTATACCACCGGCGTCGCCCATGTGATCGACGGCGGCTGGGCCAATATCTGAAAGGACAAGACCTTGAAACTGTTGCGTCATGGCCCCATCGGGGCGGAACGTCCGGGCCTTTTGGCCGCGGATGGCACGATCCGCGATCTGACCGGCATCGTGCCCGACATCGGCGGCGCGGTGCTGTCGGATGCGGGCCTGTCCGCCCTGCGCGGCTTCGACACTGCCGCCCTGCCGGTGGTGGACGCTGCCACCCGGCTTGGCCCCTGCGTGGCGGGCACCGGCAAATTCATCTGCATAGGGCTGAACTATGCCGACCACGCCGCCGAAAGCGGCATGGCCGTGCCGCCGGAACCGGTGATCTTCATGAAGGCGACCTCGGCCATCTGCGGTCCGAATGACCCGATCATCATCCCGCGCGGGTCTGAAAAGACCGACTGGGAGGTGGAACTGGCCGTCATCATCGGGACCAAGGCGAAATACGTGTCCAAGGAGGACGCGCTGAACCATGTCGCCGGTTTCGCCGTGGCCAATGACGTTTCCGAACGCGCCTTCCAGACCGAACGCGCGGGGCAATGGACCAAGGGCAAAAGCTGCGACAACTTCGGCCAACTCGGCCCGTGGCTGGTGACGCGGGATGAGGTCGCCGATCCGCAGGACCTGTCGATGTGGCTGACCGTCAATGGCGTGAAGGTGCAGAACGGATCGACCAAGACCATGGTTTACGGCGTGGCCCATGTCGTCAGCTACCTGTCGCAATTCATGACGCTGCATCCCGGCGACGTCATCTCCACCGGCACCCCGCCCGGCGTGGGCATGGGGATGAAACCGCCGCGCTATCTGAAGGCGGGCGATGTGGTGGAGTTGGGGATTTCCGGCCTCGGCCAGCAGCGGCAGGACGTGATCGCCGATTGACGGGGGGTGGTGCGCCATGAATGCGCACCCTACCGCCGACCGTAGGGTGCGCATTCATTGCGCACCGTCCACGGCAACAAAAAGGGCGGCGCGAACCCCTCGCGCCGCCCTTCGTCGTGTCACACTGTTCAGCGCAGGTCGAAGCGGTCCAGCTCCATCACCTTGACCCAGGCCTTGACGAAATCCGCGACGAAGCGGCCCGCGTTGTCGGCCTGTGCATAGACCTCGGCCAGCGCCCGCAGTTGCGAGTTGGAGCCGAAGACCAGATCCACCCGGCTGGCGGTCCACTTCACGGCACCCGTCTTGCGGTCGCGACCTTCGAACGCCATTTCCTCATCGCCAACCGGCGTCCAGACCGTGCCGATGTCCAGCACGTTGGTGAAGAAATCGGTCGTCAGCGCGCCCGGACGGCTGGTCAGCACGCCTTGCGAGGACGCGCCATGCGTCGCGCCGATGGCACGCAGGCCACCGACCAACACGGTCATTTCCGGCGCGGAGAGCGTCAGAAGCTGTGCCTTGTCCACCAACAACTCCTCGGACGCGACCGACATTTTGACCTTCTGCCAGTTGCGGAAGCCATCGGCCTGCGGCTCCATCACGGCAAAGCTGTCCACATCGGTCTGCTCGGCGCTCGCATCCATGCGGCCGGGGGTGAAGGGCACCTCCACCGCGTGGCCGCCCGCCTTGGCCGCCGCCTCAACCGCTGCGCCGCCCGCCAGAACGATCAGGTCCGCCAGCGAGATCTTCTTGCCGCCGGTGGCAGAGGCGTCGAACTTGGCCTTGATGCCGTCCAGCACCGACAGCACGGCGTTCAGCTTGGCGGGCTCATTGACCTCCCACCCGTTCTGCGGCGCCAGACGCACACGCGCCCCATTGGCCCCGCCGCGCTTGTCCGAGCCCCGGAAGGTCGAGGCCGAGGCCCAGGCCGCCAGCACCAGATCCTGCACCGAAAGGCCAGAGGCCAGCACCTGCGCCTTCAGCGACGCGATGTCGGCGGCATCGACCAGCGGGTGATCGACCGCCGGGATCGGGTCTTGCCAGATCAGGTCTTCGGCGGGGACTTCCGGGCCGACATAAAGCACCTTCGGCCCCATGTCGCGGTGGGTCAGCTTGAACCACGCGCGGGCGAAGGCATCGGCAAAGACCTCCGGGTTTTCGTGGAAGCGCTTGGAGATCGGGCCATAGATCGGGTCGAACCGCATCGCAAGGTCGGCGGTCGTCATCATCGGGCGGTGCTTGATCGCCGGGTTGTGGGCGTCGGGGATCATGTGTTCGGGCTTGACGTCGATCGCGGCCCACTGGTTGGCCCCCGCCGGGGATTTCACCAATTCCCACTCATAGCCGAAGAGCATGTCGAAATAGCCCATGTCCCAGGTCGTCGGGTTGGGTTTCCACGCGCCTTCGATGCCAGAGGTGATGGTGTCATAGCCCTTGCCGGTGCCGTGCGACGACAGCCAGCCCAGACCCATCGCCTGCATCGGCGCGGCTTCGGGTTCGGCACCCACGGCCGAGGCCGGGCCATTGCCATGCGCCTTGCCGAAGGTGTGACCGCCCGCGACGAGTGCGACGGTCTCTTCGTCATTCATCGCCATGCGGGCAAAGGTTTCGCGGATGTCGCGGCCCGACGCCACCGGATCGGGGTTGCCATCCGGGCCTTCAGGGTTGACGTAGATCAGGCCCATCTGCACGGCGGCAAGCGGATTCGCCAGATCGCGGTCCCCCGAGTAGCGGCTGTTGGGCTTGTCGCTGGTCGCGAGCCATTCGGTTTCCGAACCCCAATAGACGTCTTCCTCCGGCTCCCACACATCGGCACGGCCGCCGCCAAAGCCGAAGGTCTTGAAGCCCATCGACTCCATCGCGACGTTGCCAGCAAGGATCATCAGGTCGGCCCAGGACAGGGCATTGCCGTATTTCTGCTTGATCGGCCACAGCAGGCGGCGGGCCTTGTCAAGGTTGCCATTGTCCGGCCAGGAGTTCAGCGGCGCGAAACGCTGCTGCCCGGTGCCCGCGCCACCGCGTCCATCGGCGGTGCGGTAGGTGCCGGCGCTGTGCCAAGCCATACGGACGAACAACGGGCCATAGTGACCCCAGTCGGCGGGCCACCAATCCTGAGAGTCCGTCATCAGCGCGGTCAGGTCCGCCTTCAGCGCGGTGTAGTCGATCTTCTGGAACGCCTGCGGATAGTCGAAATCCGGCAGCGGGTTCGAGAGGGCGGTGTTCTGATGCAGAATCCGCAGGTTCAACTGGTTCGGCCACCAGTCCTTGTTCGACCGGCCCGAATGAATGGTGTTCTTGGCCACGCCGTGCATGACGGGGCATTTGCCCACGCTGTTTCCGTCCATGATGTCCTCCGAACAGGTTTTTTGAGGATGTAGGGCCAGAATCGGCCCGTTCCAATGCGTCTCGCCTAACAGGTCTGAACGATTAGTTTAACTTGGATTTCCTGATAGGGGCTATAAGATGGGCTTATGTTGAACCTGACCCTGAAACAGATGCGCTACTTTCAGGCGCTGGCCCGCCACGGACACTTCGGCCGCGCGGCCGAGGTGTGCGCGATCTCGCAACCCGCTCTGTCGATGCAGATCCGCGAGATGGAACAGACCCTTGGCGCGGCACTGTTCGAACGCGACTCGCGGGCGGTGCGGCTGACGGGATATGGCGAAAGCCTTGCCCCGCGCATCCATGACATCCTGCGCGCGGTGGAGGAGTTGGGCGACATTGCCCGCGCCGCGCAGGACCGGCTGGTGGGGCGGCTGCGCTTGGGGGTGATCCCGACCGTTGCGCCCTATCTGCTGCCCGACCTGATCGGGCGGCTGACGCGCGCCAATGCCGGGCTTGATATCCACATCCGCGAAACCGTCACGCCGCGCCTGTTGGTGGAATTGCAGGCGGGGCGCTTGGACACCGCCATCGTGGCGCTGCCGGTGTCGGAACCCGCACTGACCGAGGTGGCGCTCTTTTCCGAAGAATTCGTGCTGGTCCGCCCCTTGGCCGATGCCGGGCAACCCGTGCCCAGCCCCGACCGCCTGCGCGAGATGCGGCTTTTGCTGCTGGAGGAGGGGCACTGTTTCCGCGATCAGGCGCTCTCGTTCTGCGACATGGGGCGCAGCGCGCCGCGTGAGCTGTTGGACGGAAGTTCGCTGTCCACGCTGGTGCAGATGGTGGGCGCGGGGCTGGGCGTGACCCTGATCCCCGACATGGCGGTGGGAATCGAGACGCGATCCGCCGCCGTCAGCGTGGCCCGCTTTGCCGGGGTGAAGCCAAGGCGCACGATCGGCATGGTCTGGCGGCGCTCCAGCCCCCTCGCGCGGCAGTTGGACGGGGTGGCGGCGCTGGTGCGCGAGTCGGCATCGGCGCTGTTCGAGACGGCGCGGATGGGTTGAGGCGTGGTCCGCACGCGATTAGGATCACGGAAAAAAGGAGTGGGCCATGACCCCGGACATCGACATCGCAGGTCTGGCTGATCTGCTGGCAAGGCGTGCAACGGGTGGCGCGCGGGTGATTGCGGCCATCGCCGGGGCACCGGGATCGGGCAAATCCACGCAAGCCGAAGCGCTGGTGGACCGGCTGAACGCAGCCGAACCGGGATTGGCGGCGGTGCTGCCGATGGACGGCTATCACTATGACGACCTGCACCTCGTCCCCGCCGGTCTGCGCCCGACCAAGGGCGCGCCGGATACCTTTGACGTCGGCGGGCTTTATCACACCCTGAAACGCCTGCGCGCGGGGGATGAGGATTTCGTGGCCGTTCCGGTCTTTGACCGCAGCATCGAGATTGCCCGCGCCGGGGCCCGGCTGATCCCCGCCACCACCCGCGTGATCGTGGCGGAGGGGAACTACCTGCTGCTCAATCGCGCGCCCTGGACCCGGCTGATGCCGCTGTTCGATGTGAAGGTGCTGGTAACCGTGCCCGAACCCGTGCTGCGCGCCCGCCTGACCGCGCGCTGGCAGCATTACAACCTGACGCCGGATGAAATCGCGTGGAAGCTGGATGGCAATGACCTGCCCAACGGCCGTGTGATCATGGCCGAAAGCCTTGGGGCGGGTTACCTTTTGCCCAACGGCTGACGCTTGCCGATATGTTCGGCCAAAGCGAATGACATATTCAAAACCCGTGATAACCTGCCCCTGAACTGTCGCAGGGGAGGAACCGATGGCAGACAGGGTGCGGGTGCTTGCGGGCACCACCAAGGGGCTTTTCGTCCTGACCTCGACCGACGGTCGCCAGACGTGGGAGGTCAGCGGCCCCCTCTGCGGCGGCTGGCCCATCAACCATGCCATCGGCGATCCGGCGACCGGCACGCTCTGGGCGGCGGGCGGGGGCGATTGGCACGGGGCGGGGGTCTGGCGGTCGGATGATGGCGGGGCGACGTGGGAACTGTCGCTGCTGTCGAATGGGCAGATGGATGACTGGCTGGCCAATGATCCGGAAGGGGCGGCCTACGTCGGCCTGACCGCATCGCCTCCCGCGCCCTTTGGCAAGACGATCAAGACGCTCTGGAGCCTTGGTCGCGTCGGCGACCGGCTTTACGCCGGGGCCAAACCGGCGGGGCTTTATGAAAGCACCGATGGCGGGGCGGGTTGGACGGCTGTGGAGGGGCTGAACAACCACCCCTCTGGCCCCAGTTGGGAACCGGGCGGGGCGGGCCTCGTGCTGCACACTATCCTGACGGATGTGGCGCGGCCGGACCGGCTGTGGGTCGGCATTTCCGCCGCCGGGGTCTTCGCCTCGGAGGACGGAGGCGCGACATGGGAACGGCGCAACCGGCTGTCGAATGAGGCGACCGATCACGCCCATGAGCACACCGGCGCCTGCGGGCATGAGATCGGCTATTGCGTGCACAACATGGTGCGGGTCGAAGGGTCGGACCTGATCTATCAGCAGAACCACCACGGGGTCTATCGCAGCAATGATGGGGGCCGCAGTTGGGATGACATCACGGCAGGACTGCCCTCGACCTTCGGCTTCCCGGTGGCGGTGCATCCGGGCGATCCACAGACGCTGTGGGTCTTGCCGCTGAACGGCGACACCAAGGGGCGCTTTCCGCCAGATGCGCGCGCGCAGGTCTGGCGGTCGCGCGATGGCGGTGCCAACTGGCAAGGGCTGGGGCAGGGCCTGCCCGACAAGAACTGCTTCTTCACCGTGTTGCGGCAGGCCATGGCCACGGACCGGATGGCCGCGCCCGGAGTCTATTTCGGCACCAATTCCGGTTCTGTCTTTGCCAGTTTCGACGAGGGCGACCAGTGGCACCAGATCGCGCAACATCTGCCCACGGTCCTTTGCGTGGAGACGGTGACGGGCGGGTGACGCCCCGGCCCTGACCGTCGCGTGCGGTCAGGGCTTGTCGCGCGGGCCATGACCGGCCCGGCCGGTCACAAGATCAGGTCATCCACGGTCACGATCCCCAGCACGAAGACCCGCAGGTCCGCCCTGCCGTCGCCCGTCACATCGGCCAGCACGGCGGTGCCGCGCGCCCCCGCCTGAAGCCAGACGGCGTGATCGGCGGGACCGTCCGCAAGGCCAAGGCTCTGGCTGCCCGCAAGATCCGGTCGGGCGTCGATGCGGCTGAGGTCGATGTGGTCGATGCCCGAGACGAAGTTCAGCACCCGGTCTCCACCGCCCGCCCGTGGGCTGTCGGCGGCCTGACGGAACACGAAGGTGTCGGCATCGCGGTCCGCGCCGCCGTCCAGCCAGTCACGTCCGCGACCGCCGATGATCACATCCGCGCCTGCGCCCCCGTTGATCCGGTCGCGTCCCCCCATGCCGTCAAGGATGTTCGCCCCCGCGTCGCCTGTCAGACGGTCGCCGCCCTTGCCGCCTTGCAGGTTCTCCACCCCCCGGATCAGGTCGGTGCTGCGGCCGGTCGCTTGCGGCAGAGGGTCGGAGAGGTCGATCTGCAACGCCTTGCGCGCGAAGGCATGGCTCAGCCAGTCGTTACCCGCGCCGCCATCGACCACGTTGTCGCCACGCTCTCCGGCCAGAAAGTCATTGCCCGCGCCGCCCAGCAGCACATCCGTTCCGCGCCCCCCGATCAGCACATCGGCTCCGTCCGTCCCTTGCTGCAATCCGGGCAGGGACACCGCGGGCGGTGTCGCCATGTCCGGACTGTCCCCGTCCGTCGTGCTCGGTTGGGCGTCCGGCGCGGGGAGCGGCGGCGGCTCGGGGGGGAGGTCAGGTGCGGGATCGGTGGGCAGGGGCACGGACTCCCCGTCCGGCACGTCAAGCGCCGCGACGCTGGCCAGCATCGGCACGCCGCTGCCATCCCACACCCCGGCCCAATTCTGGATGCCGTCATCATTCACGGCCCAAAGATCGACATAGGACCGCATCTCGCCCTCGCGCCAGACGCCATTCGTCATGTCCCCGGGACCGAAGGTGGCGACCACCGTGCCGTCGATGGTAAAGACCGCCGCGCCTTCGGTCACGGTCACCGCATAGACATGCCGGGCGGCGGCCGCGTCAAAGCCGAGGTCCACCGTGAGCGGCCCCCCCGCCAACGACACATTGCTGCCGTCCGGCCCGGCCATGTGCACGTTGAGTTCAAGCTTGGTGGTGTCGGCGCCGACAAATTCGAAGTCGAATTCCACGCGGGGTGCTGCGGCATCGGCCTGAAAGGTGAACATGCCGAACACCGCCCCCGCCACCATGCGCGGGACCTGCGCATTCCACGTCCATGTGCCATGGGTGCCCGTCTCGACCGAGGCGACCTCGCCGCTCAGATAGGGTCGCCAGGTGCTATCCGGAGCGGCGGTCAGTGCCAGATCGAAGCTGCCATCGGGGTGGAAGATCACGTTGTCCGGCGACCAGATCACGCGGCGCGTCTGCACGGCAGGCCAGTCCGACACCAGATAGGCATCCTCGCCCGCGAGGGCCGTCATGGGGTCTTGCCCGCCTGTGGGCATGGTCGTCAGGGTCATCGTGCCGGGCATGGTGCCTCCTTGAGCGCTGGACCGAAGGACGGTCCGGTCAGGGCAATCGTCCAGAGGGGGCAGGGGTTGCGGGGAGGGTGGAAAATGTGGCGGGGGCTTGCGCTGGTTTCAGCGGGGCACCGCGCAGGGGGATGCGGAGGGGGGGCAAGTTTGCGGTCCTGCTGCGACGGTTGGTTTTGCCCCGGGGCCCAAAGCATCGGGGCGCATAGAGGAAGGGTTGCGAGACCACCCCTCCCATCCGTCCAAATGGAAACGCCCCCCGCCTTGCGGCAGGGGGCGTCCGCCACGCCGTCAGGCGTCAGCGATCAATCATAGAGAACGGCGGCGACCTGCGGGTCGGCGATGTTGGACTTGTCGTACCAGTAGTAGCCGGTGTCGATGGTCTTCTCGAGCGTTTCGCCCTTCACCGCCTTGGCCAGCGAGTCCACCACGCATTTGCCGATCCCGACCGGGTTCTGGGTGATCGAGCCAAGGAGCGTGCCATCCATGATGGCGTCCTTCTGCTGCTTGCCCGAGTCGTAGCCCACGCCGACAACCTTGGCACCGCTTTCCTTCAGCGCGATGGCCAGACCGATGGCCGCGCCTTCGTTTGAGGCGAAGATGCCTTTCAGGTTCGGGTGCGCCTGCAGCATGGTCTTGATGCCTTCGGTCGCCTTCAGCGCGTCATTGGCGTATTGTACGTCCACTACGGTGATGTTCGGATAGGCCTCCGCCAGACGGTTCAGGAAGCCGTCGCGGCGGCCGATGCCGGTGGCCGAGGTCTGGTCGTGGATCATCGCCGCGACTTCGCCTTCGCCGCCGATGGCTTCGGCCAGCTTGTCTGCGGCAGCGCCAGCCGCCACGACGTTGTTGGTGGTGCAGGTGGTCAGCGGGATGTCGCTGTCCACGCCCGAGTCGAAGGCGACGATCGGGATGCCCGCATCAACCGCCTTTTGCAGCAGCGGAACCTGCGCCTGGCTGTCCAGCGCGGCAAAGCCGATGCCGGCCGGCTTCTTGGCGATGGCGGCGTTCAGCATGTCGATCTGCTTGTCGATCATGGCCTCGGTTTCCGGGCCTTCGAAGGTGATCGTCACGCCATTGGCGGCGGCGGCCTCTTCGGCACCGGCCTTCACGGCCTGCCAGAACTGGTGGCTGAAGCCTTTCGAGATGATGGCGAAATAGGGCGCATCCTGCGCCATCGCCGGTGCGCCAAGCGCGCTGGTGCCCAGAAGGGCAAGGGCCAGCAGTGTCTTCTTCATAGGTCTTCCTCCGTTGGACCGTTTCAGTATTGGCCGCCTTTTGCTGGCGGCGTTCATGCGGACGGGATGCGCCCCCTCCTCCTCAGGGGGCGGCCTGTCCTACATTCTCTTGCGCAGGCGGATATCGACATAGACCGCCACGATGATGATGAAGCCCGTCACCACGTTTTGCCAATGTTCGGCCACGCTCAGGATGCGCAGGCCGTTGATCAGGACGGACATGATGAAGGCCCCGATGATGGTGCCAAGGATCGACCCGCGCCCGCCTGACAACGAGGTGCCCCCGATCACCGCCGCGGCGATGGCGTCAAGCTCATAGCCTTGGCCCAGCGACGGCTGCGCCGAATTCAGGCGCGAGGCGATGATGAGCCCCGCGATGCCGCAGATCAGGCCGCCAAGCGCATAGGTGATGACCTTCCAGAAATCGGTGTTCACGCCCGACAGGCGGGCCGCCTCTTCGTTCGACCCCAGCGCGAAGATGTAGCGCCCAAGGATCGACCGGTTCAGGATGATCGAGGCGATGATCGCCACGAAGAACAGGATGAAGACGCTGTTGGGCACCTCGAGGTTCGGGAAGATGTTGGTGATCGAGCTTTGCGCCGAGATCAGGGTGAAACTGGGCGTGTCGTTGAAATAGATCGGCTTGACGCCCGAGATGATCAGCGACAGCCCCTTGAGGATCAGCATCATCCCCAATGTGGCGATGAAGGGCGGAATCTTCAGCTTGGCGATCACCAGCCCCGACACTGCCCCCGCTGCCGCCCCGACGGCCAGCGCCGTGGCGATGCCCGCGCCCAAAGGCAGGCCGAGGTTGGTCAGCACCACCCCGGTCATCACGGCGCAGAAGGTCATCAGCGTGCCGACGGACAGGTCGATCCCGCCCGAGATGATGACGAAGGTGCAGGCGACCCCCAGAACCCCGTTCACCGCCGTGGCTTGCAGGATGTTGACGATGTTGCTCCACTGCGCGAATTGGGGCGAGGCGAGGCTGAAGAAGATCAACAGCGCCACCAGCACGGCAAAGGCCACCAGTTTTTGCAGCGCGGCCAGCGTGTCCAGCCCGGTTTTCGGAGCGCCCACCGGCGCGGTTGCGGCATTGGTCATGGTTCTGTCCCTGTCTTGCGGCCTTACGCCGCCCGGTGGCGCTGGGTGGCCAGCGTCATGATCTGTTCCTGCGTCGCGGTCGGCCCGTCGAGTTCCCCGGTGATCCGGCCTTCGCACATCACGATGACGCGGTGCGACAGGCGCAGGATTTCCGGCAGTTCTGACGAGATCACGACGATGGCCTTGCCCTGATCGGCCAGCCCTTGCAGCAGTTTGTAAATCTCGGCCTTGGCGCCGATGTCGATGCCGCGCGTCGGCTCATCAAAGAACAGGATGTCACAATCGCGCAGCAGCCATTTGGCGATGACGACCTTTTGCTGGTTGCCCCCCGACAGCAGACGCGTTTCCTGCTCCACCCCCGGCGTTTTCACCTTCAAGAGGTCCACATAGTCCTTGGCCGTCCGCGTCATCGCCGCGTCCTGCATCCAGACCCGGCCCTTGGTGAAGCGCGGCCATGAAGCCATCGTGACGTTTTCCCGCACCGTCATCGGCGTGACCAGACCGAATTGCTTGCGGTCTTCGGACAGGTAGGCCAGCCCCGCCTTGACCGCATCCTGCGGCGATCCGATGCGGCGCTTTTGGCCGTGGATGAAAATCTCGCCGCTGTCGGGGGTGTCGGCCCCGAAGATGGCCCGCGCCACCTCGGTCCGTCCGGCGCCCATCAGACCGGCAAAGCCAAGGATTTCGCCCTTGCGCAAGACGAAGCTGACATCGCGCACCGCCTTGCCCCGGTTCAGCTTGGTCACGCGCAGCGCCTCTTCGGTGCCGGTGAAGGCGGGGGCGCGGGTGGCATCGGCCAATTCGCGGCCCACCATCAGGCTGATGATCGTGTTCATCGTGGTGCCCTTGGCGGGCAGGGTCTGGATATACTGCCCATCGCGCATGACCGTGACGCGGTCGGCGATCTGGAACACCTCATCCATCTTGTGGGTGATATAGACCAGACCCACGCCTTGCGCCTTGAGGTCCGCGATGATGGCGAACAGATGCGCGACCTCGGTCTCATTCAGCGCCGAGGTCGGCTCATCCATGATCAGCACGCGCGAGTTGAAGGACAGCGCCTTGGCGATTTCCACCAATTGCTGCTTGGCCACCGTCAGGGTGCCCACTTCGGTGCGCGGGTCGATGTTCACCTTCATCCGGGCGAACAGGGCCGCGGCATCGGCGTTCATCTTCGCCTCATCGACGAACATCCCAAAACCCTTGCGGGGTTCGCGCCCGATATAGATGTTCTGCGCCACGGTCAGATGGTTCATCAGGTGCAGTTCCTGATGGATGATGCCGATGCCAAGATCCTGCGCCGCACGGGGGCCGGAGATGGTGACAGGGGTGCCGAACACCTTCATCTCGCCCGCGTCGCGTTGATAGACGCCGGTCATGATCTTCATCAGCGTGGACTTTCCCGCGCCGTTTTCGCCCATCAGGGCATGGACTTCGCCGGGGTAGAGGTCGAATTGCACCGAACGCAGCGCCAGAACGCCGGGGAAACTCTTGTCGATCCCCCGCATCTCGACAGCAGGCACGCCGGTGCCGCCGGCGGTTTCATCCCGCATTCCACACATCCTCCCCTGCGACGGGATCGGCGCTGGCGCGCAACGTCCCGCCTTGTTCTTCACGTCAGCCCCCGGACCCTCCCGTCCGTCAGCCGCGCGGTTTGCGCTAACATTAATGCCGCAAACGGCCCTTGCGTCAACGTAGCTGAGGGGCGGTGAGGGTTTTTCCCCCCGTGGATCACCCGGCACGGCGATGCGTCCCCTGCGCGGCCTGATGCGCCGGGCGCTTGCCCCCCGCGCCGGTTTGCGGCAAAGCATGGTGGGACGCAGCCAGAGGGGCGAAGATCATGGACTATTCAAAATCAGGAGCGGCCAATATGCTGAAAAAAGGCCCCAAGCACAAAGAACACAATGAGCCGGGCGGCAAGAAGAACCCCTACGGCAAGCGCGAGGACAAGGCCGAACTTCTGGCCAAGATGAAAGCCGCCGCCGAGGCGCGCAAGGCCGAGTAAGGGGGGCGCTCAGCCCTCCACCACCGGACAACGGAACAGCCGCCAGTGCTTTGCCAGTTTCGCCGCCTTCAGCGCTTGGGCGAGGCAGTGGCTGAGGAAGAACAGGTTGAAGAAGCTGGGTTCCCACCACAGGTCAGGCCCGTCGAGAGCGGCCTTGGAAAACACTAATTGGTCGTCGGCCTCGTTCGGCGGCAACATCCAGAAGCCCGGCTTGCCCTGTGCAAACGCTGGCCGATTGATGTAGGCCTCATATCGCGCCAAAGGCGACCGATCCGGCAGGAAGGCGTCCTTGCGGCTGGCGAAGTTCAGGACGTAGTGCCCCGTGCCGAAGCGCGTCTTGCGGTCGGGGTGCCAGAGGCGGACGGGATGCAGGCGGCTTTCGCCAAGGTCGAACTGGCGCAGGACGGTGGCGCTTGCCTCGGTGATGATCAGAAAGCCGTTGGTGAAGATGTGGAGCGGGGCTTTGCGGTGGGCCGCGGAATCAGAAAGGGAAAAGAAGTCCGGAGGAACCTCCTCAGGCGCCAGCAACTCCCCACGTTCTGCACGCTTTATTGCGTCTAAATCTGCCGTTGTCGTCCCATTGCCGCGCTTGTCGGCACTGAAGGGGAAAAACCCACGCCCGCTCATACTCTCGCCATAGACATTGCTCAGCCAGATGCAGTCTGCCACTCGTCACACTCCGCCACCGAACCCATTGGCCCCTGACCAAGCCAGTCGGAAAGGGGGCCTCCCGTCAGGGTTGAGCATCTGATTGTGGCAGGTCAAGGGCGCGGGTGTGGTGCAGTGCGGGCTTGGCGCACCTCAGACGATCCGCACCCCGCCTTGCCACACCCCGGAGAGCCGCCACTCGGGCGTGAGGTGGACCATGTCGGCGACCCCGCCGGGGTGGAGGTGGCCGAGGTCTGTGCGGCCGATCACCTGCGCCGGGATGCGGCTGGCCATGCTCAGGGCGCGTTCCGGGGCGATGCCGGCCTGTTCCACCAGCACCCCCACGGCCTGCGGCAGGGTCAGGTCGGCCCCGGCGAGGGTGCCGTCCTCCAGCGTCAGCCGCCCCTCTGCCCGCAGGATGCACCTGCCGCCGAGGGTGAATTCGGTCAGCGTCGTTCCCGCCAGCGCCATGCAGTCCGACACCAGAAACACGCCTTGCGTCTTTGCCGCCAAGGCCACCCGCAGCGCCAAGGGGGCGACGTGGATGCCGTCGGCGATCAGTCCGGTAGTGCCGTCCCCCGCCAGCACAGCCCCGACCATCCCCGGCGCGCGGTTGCCAAGCTGGCTCATGGCGTTGAACAGATGCGTGGCACATCGGGCCCCGGCGGTCATCGCGGCTTGGGCGTCTTCGGCGGTGCAATCGGTGTGGCCGAGCGAGACGATGATCCCTGCCGCCGCCATCGTGGCGATCTGGTCGAGGGTCACCGACTCGGGTGCTACGGTCACCATCAGCGCGGGCAGGTTGCGTGCGGCGTGAAGCATCAGGTCGAGGTCATCCGCGCCCATGGGCCGGATCAGGGCGGCGTCATGCGCGCCCTTGCGGCGGGGGTCCAGATGCGGGCCTTCGAGGTGCAGGCCAAGGAAACCCGGCACCTGTGCCTTGGTGGCGGCGATGCCTGCGGCGATCACCGCCCGCGTTGCGGCAGGCGTGTCGGTGATCAGCGTGGGCAGGCAGCCCGTGGCCCCCAATCGGGCGAGGCTGGCGCAGACGGTCCTTAGCGCGGCAAGGTCGGTATCGCCTGCGATCTGCACCCCGCCTGCGCCGTTCACTTGCAGGTCGATGAAACCGGGGGCGAGGATGCCGGGGCCTAGGTCGGTTACGGGGCCATTGGCGGGGCCGATGGCGGTGATGCGGCCAGCCTCCACCGTCACGCAGGCGTTGTGGATCAAGCGCACACCGTCAAAGACCGCCTCGGCGCGGAAGGAGTGGGGCATCACACTGTCTCGGTTACCTTGCGCAGATGCGGGGGGGCGTCGGGGTCAAAGCCGCGTCTGCGGGCGAGGGTCTCGACAAAGGCGTAGAAGGCGACGGCCTGCACCAATGGCGCGACGAGGGGGTGCAGGCCGGTGACGGCGGGCAGGGTGGTGGCCCCTTTGACCACGGCCCCGGTCAGGAACACGTCCGCGCCTTGGGTTGCCAACCGCTCAGCCGTCTGGATCACGCCCGGTTGGGCCGCGTCCTCAACGGCCAAGGCCAGCACGGGAAAGCCCGATTGCACGATGGCCGAAGGGCCGTGCAGGACCTCGGCCGCCGAATAGGCTTCGGCGTGCAGGCCACAGGTTTCTTTCAGCTTCAGCGCGGCTTCGCAGGCGATGGCAAAGGCGGGGCCACGGCCAAGCACATAGGCTTGGGACGCGCGGGACAGGCGGGCGGACAGGGGCGACCAATCCAAGGTCAGGGCTTGGGCGGCGGCGTCTGGCAAAGCGGTGACGGCGGCGCGCAGCGCGGGGTCGTCTTGCCATTCGGCCAGCAGGGCAAGGCCCGCGGCGACAGAGCAGATAAAGGTTTTGGTGGCCGCGACCGATTGTTCGGCCCCTGCAGCCAAGGGCAGGCAATGGGACGATACGCGCGCCATCGGGCTGTCGGCGAAGTTCGTCACGGCGATGGTCAGCGCCCCCCCGGCCCCGGCAGAGCGCATCATTTCCACGATGTCAGGCGATTGGCCGGATTGCGAGATGCCGACACAGGCCGCCCCCGACAGCCGCAGCGACCGGCCATAGACCGAGGCGACCGAAGGGCCGACCGAGGCGACGGGGACGCCCGCCGTCAGTTCCACCGCATATTTCAGATAGGTCGCGGCATGGTCCGATGATCCCCGCGCCACGGTCAGCACAAGGCCGGGGTTCAAGGCCCGCAGCGCCGCCCCTGCTGTGGCGATGGCGGGGCCAGAGGCGGACAGAAGCCGCGCGAGGGCCTGCGGAATCTCGGCCACCTCATTGGCCATATGGCTGGTCATGGCAGGGTCCCTTCGTTGTCGGCGATCTTCAGTTCCACAGCGAAATCATAGGCATCGCCGCGATAGATGGACCGCGTGAATTCCACCGCCCGGCCATTGGCAAGGTATCCGATCCGCTCGATCTTTAACCCCGCAGCACCGGGGACGACACCAAGCAGATCAGCGTCCCGCTCGCCCAAGTTCGCCGCTGTGATGCGTTGCACAGCGCGCACGGGGCGCATGCCGCGCGCTTGCAGCACGGCATAGAGCGACCCTGTCACCGCTTCCGGCGCGTCCAGCACGGACAGGGGCAGGGCCGCGCGTTCTATGGCCAAGGGCACGCCGTCCGACCGGCGGACCCGCTCCAACCGGGCGATGCGTTCGCCCGCGCGCAGGCCCAGACCCATCACCTCTTCGGGTGCAGGGCCGTCGATGCGGCGCGAGAGCCAGAGCGAGTCGACCGATTTGCCTCGGCGGGCCATATCCTCGGTGAACGAGGTCAGCAGGGACAGGGCCTGTTCCATCCGTTCGACGCGCGGGGCGACAAAGGTGCCGGAGCCGCGTTTTTGCACCAAGTGGCCCTGGGTCACCAGACCCTCAACCGCCTTGCGGATGGTAACGCGCGAGAGGCCGGTCATCGCGGCCATATCGCGCTCAGGGGGAAGACTGTCGCCCGGGGAGAGACGGCCCGCCGCCACGGCATCGGCGATGCGGCGTTGCAGTTGCAGATAAAGCGGGCCTGCGCCGGTGGCATCGAAGCCGTCAGGGGAGAAGATCGCGTCCATCATGCCTGCCCCTGCCTCAGGTCGCGGGCCAGTGCAAGCGCACCGTCAAGGGCACTGCCCTTGGCGGCCTCCATCCTCCAGCGTCCGGCCAGCCGCGCAGCATAGGCAGGCCCCAGACCGCCAAGGCAAACGACGGGCAGGGCCTCGGCCCCTTGCAGCAGGGTGATGGCGGCGGCGACATCGGCGGCGGCCTTGGCCATCACGGCCTGTGCGGCGGGATCGGCGCTGTCCAGCACCTGTGGCGCGAGGCGGGCAAACTCGCCGGGCTTTGCGCTTAGGGAAAAGCTGACGACGCCGGAGGGTCCGCCGTGGGTGTCAATCAGGGCTGCCAGCAGGGGTGTCATGGGCTGGAAGCCATCCACCGCGCGTAGGGCGGCGGACAGGATGGCGCGGCCGATCCATGCGCCGCTGCCCTCATCCCCCAAGACCAGACCCCAGCCGCCGATCTGGCGCACCTGGCCGCCGCGCTGGGCGGCAAAGACCGATCCTGTGCCGATGGCGGCGACGATGCCATCGGTCGCCCCCAAGGCGCCGCGCACGGCGGTGATGGCGTCGGTTTCAATCGCCAAGCGGGCAAAGGGCAGGGCTTGGGCAAGGCGGTCCGACATCCCGGCGGCATTGGCCCCGGCGAGACCGAGGCCGGCAGAGAGGGTTGTCAGGTCACGCGCGCCGCAGGCAGCCCGTGTTGCGGTCAGGATATTGTCCAAAGCGCCGGGAAAATCCGAGGCGATGTTGGCAGGACCCGCCTCACCCCGGCCAAGGATATGGCCCGAGGCATCGGCCAGAACCGCACGGCATCCGGTGCCGCCGCCATCGATTCCCAAGAAAAGGTTCATCCGCGTCCTCCGCCCCTCAGAAATACCAAAGCAATACCAGATGTGAAGAGACTTTCTGAAACGGCGCGAAAATGGGCTTTGCAGGCGCAGAAAAATGCTGCGCTTTACAATTGGTCTTATTTTGGCATTGTCAGAGCAACAGGAGGAATCAGATGGACGCTGCCCTGCCTCTGCGCGCGACGGAAGGTCGGCACCCGCATTCGGCGGGGATGCAGGATCGTGAGGGCGTGGTGGTGCTGGACCAGCTTCTGGCCGCGCAACAGGTGGCGCTGGCGGCGGTGCGTGCGGCGATTCCGGCGATCGAGGCGGCGGCGGGACTGGCGGCGGAGGTGCTGCGGGCGGGGGGCAAGCTCGGCTATGCCGGGGCGGGATCGTCGGGGCTGATGGCGCTGGCGGATGCGCTGGAACTGGCGGGCACCTTTGGCATCCTGCCGGATCGGACGCCGGTTCTGTTTGCGGGTGGGGCTGCGGCGCTGCTGCATATGACCGGCGGGGTCGAGGATGACCCGGAACTGGCTTTGGAGGATTTTACGGCGGCTGGGTTGAGGGCGGGGGATGCGGTTCTGTGCCTGTCGGCCTCCGGCACCACACCTTACACACTGGAGGTTGCGCGTCTGGCGCGGGCGACGGGGGTGCGGGTGGTGGGCTTTGCCAATGTGGCGGGATCGCCTTTGGCCGCACTGTCTGACATTGCCGTGACGCTGGAGACGGGGCCGGAATTGGTCAACGGCTCTACCCGGATGGGGGCGGCGACGGCGCAGAAGGTGGCGCTGAACATGCTGTCCACGCGGATCGGGGTGCTGCTGGGGCATGTGCAGGATGGCTATATGGTCAACCTGATCGCGGATAACACCAAACTGATGGATCGCGCGGCGCGCATCGTTTCGGCCCTGTCAGGGCAGGGGATGGATGCCGCAAGAGTGGCCCTGTCGCAGAGCGGCGGGGCGGTGAAACCGGCGGTGCTGATCGCCGCCGGGGCTGCGCCTGATCGGGCGGCGGCGCTGATTTCGGACAACGGCGGGCGGCTTGGCCCGGCTCTCGCCGCATTGACGCATAACAGGCCATAACCACAGGGAGTATCTCATGAAAAAGACGTTCCGCATTGCCCTTTTGACCAGCACCCTTTTGTCGGGCGCGGCTTGGGCCGAAGATGTGACGCTGACCATCGAAAGCTGGCGCAACGACGACCTGACCATCTGGCAGGACAAGCTGATCCCGGCGTTCGAGGCCGCGCATCCCGGCATCAAGGTGGTCTTCGCCCCCACTGCGCCCGCCGAATACAACGCAGCGCTGAACTCCAAGCTGGCCGCAGGCTCGGCCGGGGATCTGATCACCTGCCGTCCGTTCGATGCCTCGCTGGAACTCTACAACCAGGGCAATCTGGCAGACCTGTCGGGTCTGGCGGCGATGGCGAATTTCTCGCCCGTGGCGAAATCCGCGTGGCAGACGGATGATGGCGCGGCGACCTTCTGCGTGCCGATGGCCTCGGTGATCCACGGCTTCATCTATAATGCTGATGCCTTTGAAGCGCTGGGCATCGCGCCGCCGACGACGAATGACGAGTTCTTTGCCGCGTTGGACAAGATCAAGGCGGACGGCACCTATATCCCGATGGCGATGGGCACCAACGACCAGTGGGAAGCCGCGACGATGGGCTACAACAACATCGGCCCGAACTACTGGAAGGGCGAAGAAGGCCGTCTGGCGCTGATCAAGGGCGAACAGAAGCTGACCGATCCGCAGTGGGTTGCCCCCTATGAGCAACTGGCGCGCTGGAAGGACTATCTGGGCGACGGCTTTGAAGCCCAGACCTATCCGGACAGCCAAAACCTGTTCACCCTTGGCCGCGCCGCGATTTATCCCGCCGGGTCGTGGGAGATTGCAGGCTTCAACGCCCAAGCGACCTTCAAGATGGGCGCCTTTGCCCCGCCAGTGCAGGCCGCAGGCGACACCTGCTACATCAGCGACCACACCGACATCGCGATGGGCATGAACGCCAAGACCGCGCATCCGGAAGAAACCAAGACCTTTCTCGAATGGGTCGGCTCGTCCGAGTTTGCGGACCTTTATGCCAACAGCCTGCCGGGCTTCTTCAGCCTGAACTCCACCCCCGTCACCATGACCGACCCGCTGGCACAGGAATTCGTGTCCTGGCGCGGCAAGTGCCAGTCGACGATCCGCTCGACCTATCAAATCCTGTCGCGCGGCACGCCGAACCTGGAGAACGAGACCTGGAACGCCTCGGCCAATGTCATCAAGGGCACCGAGACGCCCGCCGATGCCGGCGCGCGTCTGCAGGCTGGGCTGGACAGCTGGTATAAGCCCGCCAACTGAGGCGCGGTTTGACCGTTCGGGACCGGGGGGCTGTCTGCCCCCCGGACCCCCCGAGGATATTTGAGCAACGGGGAAGGGGCAGGGGATGGCGTCGGGCAAGGCCGTGCGCTGGCATATCGGGGTGTTTCTGGCCCCGGCGGTGTTGGTCTATACGGCGATCATGATCATCCCCTTGTTCGGGACGCTGAACCTGTCGCTGTTTGGCAAGGGTGAGGGCGGGCCGGTCTTTGTGGGTCTGGCAAATTTTGCCACGCTGTTCGGCGATCCGCGCTGGTCTGAGGCGTTCTGGAACGCGCTGGGCAACAACCTGTGGTTTTTTGTCATTCACATGCTGGTGCAGAACCCCATCGGCATCTTGCTGGCGGCGCTGTTGTCGAGCCCGCATCTGCGGATGGCGGCGTTTTACCGGACGGCGATCTTTATCCCGACGATCCTGAGCTTTGTGATCGTGGGCTTTGTCTGGAAGCTGATCCTGTCACCGATCTGGGGCATTGCGCCGGGGATGCTGGATGCTGTGGGTCTGAAAGCGCTGTTCGCACCGTGGCTCGGCAAGGCGGAATATGCGCTGACCGCACTGGCGCTGGTGTCGGTCTGGCAGTTTGTCGGCATCCCGATGATGCTGATCTATGCCGCCCTGTTGTCGATCCCCGATGACGTGATCGAAGCCGCCGAGATGGACGGTCTGGGCGCCTGGGCGCAGTTCTGGAAGATCAAGCTGCCGCTGATCCTGCCTTCCATCGGGATCATTTCGATCTTGACCTTTGTGGGCAATTTCAATGCTTTCGATCTGATCTATGTGGCGCAAGGGGCCTTGGCGGGGCCGGATTTTGCCACGGATATTCTGGGGACGTTCCTGTACCGCACCTTCTTTGGGTTCCAGTTGCAACTGGGTGATCCGCATATGGGGGCGGCCATCGCCTCGGCCATGTTCGGGATCATCCTGCTGGGGGTCTGCATCTACCTTTTCGCCATCCAGACGCGGCTGCGTCGCTATCAGTTCTGAGGGGACGGTAATGCACAGCGCGCGCACAAGCCCCCGAAGCAGCAAGGGTCGCAGCATCGCCGCCCACGCGATCTTGCTGACCTATACACTGATTGCCCTGTTCCCGGTCTTTGTGATCGTGATCAACAGCTTCAAAAGCCGCAAGGCGATCTTTGCCGAGCCGCTGATGCCGCCGATGCCGGGCAATTGGGACATGGTGGGTTACACCACTGTGCTGCAACAGGGCGATTTCTTTCAGTATTTCCTGAACTCGATGACTGTCACCTGTGCCAGCCTGTTCTTCGTGCTGCTCTTTGGCGCGATGGCGGCCTTCGCGCTGTCGGAATATCGCTTTCGCGGCAATCTGTTGATGGGGCTTTATCTGGCGCTGGGCATCATGATCCCGATCCGGTTGGGCACCGTGGCGATCCTTGAGATGATGGTGGCGGGGGGGCTGGTCAACACGCTGACGGCGCTGATCCTTGTCTACACCGCGCAGGGGCTGCCTTTGGCGGTGTTCATCCTGTCGGAATTCATGCGCTCGGTTTCGGACGACCTCAAGAACGCCGGTCGGATTGATGGGCTGTCAGAGTATCGCATCTTCTTCACGCTGGTCTTGCCCTTGGTGCGTCCGGCGATGGCGACGGTGGCGGTGTTCACCATGATCCCGATCTGGAACGACCTGTGGTTTCCGCTGATCCTTGCGCCAAGTGAGGAGACCAAGACGATCACCCTTGGATCACAGGTGTTTATCGGGCAATTCGTCACCAACTGGAACGCCGTGCTGGCGGCGCTGTCCTTGGCCATCGTGCCGGTCTTGGTGCTCTATCTGATCTTCTCGCGCCAACTGATCCGGGGCATCACCGCAGGAGCCGTGAAATGACCATCCGTGTGCTAGTGGCCGGTTTGGGCAATATGGGGCGGTCCCATGCGCTGGCCTATCATCATGATCCGGCGTTCCAGATTGTGGGGCTGGTGAACCGGTCCGCAATAGAGTTGCCGCCGGAATTGCAGGGCTATCCGCTGAGTTCGGATTACGCCGAGGCTTTGGCGCGGTTGCAGCCGGACCTTGTCTGCATCGCCACCTATTCCGACACCCATGCCGACTATGCGGTGGCGGCGATGCGGGCAGGCGCGCATGTCTTTGTCGAAAAGCCGCTGGCCACCACGGTTGCCGATGCGCGTCGGGTGGCGGAGTGCGCGGCGGAAACCGGGCGCAAGGTGGTGGTCGGCTATATCCTGCGCCATCATCCCAGTTGGCAAAGGCTGATCGCCGAGGCGCGGGATTTGGGCGGGCCTTATGTGTTCCGGCTGAACCTGAACCAGCAATCCTCTGGCCCGACGTGGGAGGTGCACAAGGCGCTGATGCAGACCACACCCCCCATCGTGGATTGCGGGGTGCATTACGTCGATGTGATGTGCCAGATCACCGATGCCAAACCGGTTGAGGTGCGCGGCATGGGTCTGCGCTTGTCTGATGAGATCGCGGCGGATATGTACAATTATGGGCATTTCCAAGTGCTTTTCGCGGATGGATCGCTTGGCTGGTATGAGGCCGGGTGGGGGCCGATGATGTCGGACACCGCGTTTTTCGTGAAGGATGTGGTCTCTCCGCGTGGGGCGATATCGATCCGCATGCCGGATGATGCGCGGTCCGATGATATCGATACCCATACCAAAACCGCCGTCTTGCGGGTGCATCGGGCCGGGGTGGGGTCTGAGGATCTGTCGATGGCGGATGAACCGGGGCATCAGGCGCTCTGTGACCGCGAGCAAGCCTATGTCGCGCGCGCGATCCTTGAGGATATCGATCTGACCCGCCACTTGCAGGATGCAGTGCAATCGCTGGCCATCTGCCTTGCGGCGGATGAAAGCGTGCGCTCGGGCCTGCCGGTGAAACTGTAAACGAAGGAACCGCGCCGTGGGTGCATTGAGCCTTTCCCAAGTGACCAAATCCTTCGGCAAGACCGAGGTGATCAAGGGCGTCGATCTTGAGGTGGCAGAGGGCGAGTTTTGCGTCTTTGTCGGCCCCTCGGGCTGCGGCAAGTCCACGCTGCTCAGGATGATCGCGGGGCTGGAGGATGTGACTGGCGGCGATGTCAACTTGGATGGGGTGCGGATCAACGATCTGGCCCCGGCCAAGCGCGAGATTGCGATGGTGTTCCAGACCTATGCGCTCTACCCGCATCTGACCGTGCGCGACAACATGGGGCTGGCGCTGAAACAGGCTGGGGAACCGCGCGCCGCGATTGATGCCGCGATCAAGCGGGCGTCCGCCATGCTGGAGCTGGACCCGTATCTTGACCGACGCCCGGCGGAACTCTCGGGCGGTCAACGCCAACGGGTGGCCATCGGGCGGGCGATCGTGCGGCGGCCGAAGCTGTTTTTGTTCGATGAGCCGCTGTCGAATCTGGATGCCGCCTTGCGGGTGGCGACGCGGATCGAAATCGCGCGCCTGCACCGCGAGTTGGGCGCAACGATGGTCTATGTCACCCATGACCAGATCGAGGCGATGACGCTGGCCGACAAGATCGTGGTGCTGCGGGCGGGCAAGGTGGAGCAGGTGGGCAGCCCGATGGAGCTTTACAACAACCCCGCCAACACCTTTGTCGCGGGCTTCATCGGCAGCCCGCAGATGAACTTCCTCAAGGCGGGTGCCTTGGGCCAGCGTGGCGAGACGTTGGGCATTCGCCCCGAACATTTGCGGATTACGGAGGCAGGGCAGATCAAGGGCACTGTCAGCCATGTCGAAAAGCTGGGCGGCGAGACGCTGGTTTACATCAAGACCGATCCGCATGGCCTTGTGACGCTTCGCCTTTTTGGCGAGCATGATTTTGCGTATGACGCGGCGCTCAGCCTCGACATCGACCCGCCGCGCGCCTTCCATTTCGACAAGGACGGCCAAAGGCTGCGCTGACTCTCTGCCGCTTCCCCGTTGCTCAAATATCCCACGGGGGTGCGGGGGTGTGAAACCCCCGCTCCTGTCAGGTCAGCCAAAGCTGTCAGCGCGGATCGGTCACCGCGGGTTGTGCCCGGTTCCAGCGGATCGAGGACCAGAGCGAGAGACCGATCAGGGCGGCCCCGCCAAGGCCGGTGATGACCTCGGGGATATGGGTCAGCGTCTGGGCGAACATGATCACCGACAGGATCAGGATCGCGTAGAAGGCCCCGTGTTCCAGATAGCGGTACTGCGCCAGCGTGCCCTTTTCGACCAGCATGATGGTCATCGACCGCACATACATCGCGCCGATGCCCAGACCGATGGCGATGACGAACAGGTTCTGGCTGAGGGCAAAGGCCCCGATCACGCCGTCAAAGCTGAAAGAGGCATCCAGCACCTCAAGATACAGGAACGCGCCCAGACCGCCCTTGGCGGCGGCGCTCATCGTGGCTTCTGCCTGATCCAGCAGACCGCCGACGACTTCGACGGCAAGGAAGGTCAGCAGGCCATAGATGGCCGAAGAGACAAAGGCCGTGCTTTCCGCCCCGTCGAGGAACTTGGAAAAGATCAGGATCAGGGCCAACACCACGGCGACCTCGACCCCGCGGATGGTGGCGGTCTTGGCGACCTTGGATTCCAGCCAATGCACCCAGTGCACGTCTTTCTCTGCGTCGAAGAAATAGCTCAGCCCCACCATCATCAGGAAGGCCCCGCCGAAGGCCGCGATGGGCAGATGCGCCTCATGCATGATGCGGGCGTATTCCTCGGGCTGGCTGGCGGCCAGCACCATGGCCTGCCACGGGCCGATCTTGGCGGCGATCACCACGATCAGCAGCGGGAAGACGATCCGCATGCCGAAGACGGCGATGATGATGCCCCAGGTCAGAAAGCGATGCTGCCATTCGGGGCGCATGTCTTTCAGCTTGTTGGCGTTGACGATGGCGTTGTCGAAGGAGAGCGAGATTTCCAGCACGGCCAGAACCGCGCAGATGAAAAAGACCGACAGCATGCCGGACCACGTGCCGGTGCTTTGCCAGCCCAGGATTGCGCCAAGCGCAAGCCCGATGGCGGTGACGATGAAGGCCCAGGTGAAATAGCTGAGGTTTGATTTGTCCGAAGATGCCAATGCGGCCATGGAAGGTGTCCTTGCCTTGCGGGCCAAGCAGCACGGGCGGGCGGCGCGCAGATCGGCACGGGGCCAAAGGGCGCGGCGGCGCGGGGTGGGGCTGCGGTCAGGTCCGTGCGACGTTGCTCATGTGGTGCCGACATCACGAAAGCGTCGCAAGACTTTCGCCAGAGGGGCCCGGTCACCGGAGGTTCGCCCGAAAGGATGCCGAGCGTCCCGTTGTCATACCGCGCCTGCTGGCAAAATCAATCCTTTGTTATTGCGGGGTGGCGGCTGCCTTCGGCGGTGGTTGGGCGTGACTTCCACTGGTCTTATGGCGTATGGTTCTCTGGTCCTAAGGCAAAGCGCCCGCATGGCGGATACTCTGCCGCAAACCGAAATCCGTTCAGGGAGCACGCCACATGGAAGGCATGGGGAATTTCAACGACATCAGTGAAGTGGTCGAAGCCGACCGCGCCCATGTCTGGCACCATCTGAGCCAGCACAAGCAATATGAGACCGGCGTCGATCCGCGCGTGATCGTCGAAGGCAAGGGCATGAAGGTTTGGGATGCCAAGGGCAAGGAACATATCGACGCTGTCTCGGGCGGGGTGTGGACCGTCAACGTGGGCTATGGGCGTGAAAGCATCGCCAATGCCGTGCGCGACCAGCTGCTGAAGATGAACTATTTCGCGGGCGCTGCCGGGTCGATCCCGGGGGCGATCTTCGCGCAGAAGCTGATCGAAAAGATGCCGGGGCTGACGCGGGTCTATTATTCGAACTCGGGCTCCGAGGCGAATGAGAAGGTCTACAAGATGGTGCGCCAGATCGCGCATCGTCACCATGGCGGCAAGAAGTGGAAGATCCTGTATCGCGAGCGGGACTATCACGGCACCACCATCGGCACTCTGGCGACCAGCGGTCAGTTCCAGCGCGCCATGCAGTATGGGCCTTATCCCGATGGCTTCGTGATCGTTCCGCATTGCCTTGAGTATCGCAAGCAGTGGGACGTGGAGAACTACGGTGAGCGTGCGGCTGAGGCCATCGAAGAGGTGATCCTGCGCGAAGGCCCGGACACCATCGGCGCCCTGGTGCTGGAACCCGTGACCGCAGGCGGTGGTGTGATCGTGCCGCCGAAGGGCTATTGGGAAAAGGTGCAGGAGATTTGCCGCAAGTACGACATCCTGTTGCACATTGACGAGGTTGTCTGCGGCGTCGGGCGCACCGGCACGTGGTTCGGCTATCAGCATTACGGCATCCAGCCCGATTTCGTCACCATGGCCAAGGGCGTGGCCTCGGGCTATGCCGCGATCTCTTGCACCGTGACGACCGAGCGGGTGTTTGAGATGTTCAAGGACGATGCCTCTGATCCGATGAGCTATTTCCGCGATATCTCGACCTTTGGCGGCTGCACGGCGGGTCCGGCGGCGGCGCTCGAGAACATGCGCATCATCGAGGATGAAGGTCTGCTGCAAAACACCATCGACATGGGTGACTACTGCCTTGGGAAACTGGGCGAGTTGATGGACAAGCATCGCGTCATCGGCGATGTGCGCGGCAAGGGCCTATTCCTTGGGGCGGAACTGGTGGCGGATCGCGCGACCAAAGAACCGGCAGAAGAAAAGCGCGTGCAGGCCGTCGTGGCCGATTGCATGGCGCAGGGTGTGATCATCGGGGCGACCAATCGCTCGATCCCCGGCCTGAACAACACGCTCTGCCTGTCGCCGGCGCTGATCGCGACCAAGGATGATATCGATCACATCACCGGCGCGATGGATGCGGCGCTGACGCGGGTGTTTGGCTGATCCTGAGCGCGCGGGGCGCACCCATGCGCCCTGTCTGACCTGATTGCGGGGCCCGGTCGTTGATGCGACCGGGCCTTTTCCTTTGGATCGTCCGACCTGCGCCGATCCTCTGTGCCCCTTGTTGCACAGGGCTTGGCCCCCGTGTATCACCCAAGAAACTGGGATTTGCCGGGAGAGACGGAATGCGTCGGGTTGTCGTCACGGGTCTGGGAATGGTCACGCCGCTGGCCTGCGGGGTGGAAGAAACCTGGAGCCGCCTGTTGGCTGGTCAATCCGGGGCGGGGCCGATCACGCGCTTTGATGCCTCGAACGTGGTCACGCAATATGCCTGCGAAATTCCTTATGGCGATGGCAGCGACGGCACCTTCAATCCCGATGACTGGATGGAGCCGAAAGACCGGCGCAAGGTCGATGACTTCATCCTTTACGGCATGGCCGCAGCGGTGCAGGCCGTGCGCGATGCGGGCTGGGAACCTGAGGATGAGGAAAGCCGTCTGCGGACCGGCGTGATGATCGGCTCTGGTATCGGGGGGTTGACCTCGATTGCCGAAACGGCCGTGCTGATCAAGGAAAAGGGGCCTAAGCGGGTGTCCCCGTTCTTTATCCCCGGTGCGCTGATCAACCTGATCTCGGGTCAGGTGTCGATCCGCTTCGGCTTCAAGGGGCCGAACCATGCGGTGGTGACGGCCTGTTCGACGGGGGCGCATGCCATTGGCGATGCGGCGCGGTTGATCCAATGGGGCGATGCGGATGTGATGATCGCGGGCGGGGCGGAAAGCCCGATCTCCGAGATTGGGATTGCGGGCTTTAACGCCTGCAAGGCGCTGTCCACCAAGCGCGGCGATGATCCGGCCAAGGCGAGCCGTCCTTATGACTCGGACCGGGACGGCTTTGTCATGGGCGAAGGTGCCGGTGTGGTGGTGCTTGAGGAATATGAGCATGCCAAGGCCCGCGGGGCCAAGATTTACGCGGAAGTTCTGGGCTATGGTCTGTCAGGCGATGCCTATCACATCACAGCACCGTCAGAAGACGGCGATGGCGGCTATCGCAGCATGGCGGCGGCGCTGAAGCGTGCCGGGCTGACGCCTGCGGATGTGGATTACATCAACGCGCATGGCACCAGCACGATGGCCGACACGATTGAGTTGGGCGCGGTGGAGCGGTTGATGGGTGATGCGGCGGCGCAGGCCACCATGTCATCGACCAAGTCGTCGATTGGCCACCTGCTGGGCGCTGCGGGCGCGGTGGAGGCGATTTTCTGCGTGCTGGCGCTGCGCGACCAGATCGCGCCGCCGACGATCAATCTGGACAACCCGGCGGTGACGCCGAAGCTGGACCTTGCGCCGAACAAGGCGGTGAAGCGCAAGATTGATGTGGCGCTGTCCAACTCGTTCGGGTTTGGCGGCACCAATGCAAGTCTCGTGCTGGGCAAGGTGGCGGGCTGATGTGGCGCGCGGTCGCCTCGAACGCGCTGACGCTGTTCATCGTGGTCTTGGTGGTGGCCTCCGGGCTGCTGGCATGGGGGCGGCAGCAGTTCAGCGGGGCGGGACCGCTGGAGACGGCGATCTGTTTCCGGGTGGAGCGGGGCGCGTCCCTGAGTGCGGTCAGCCGGTCCTTGGCCGAACAGGGGGCCGTCAGTGACGCGCGGATTTTCCGCATCGGGGCGGATTATTCGGGCAAGGCGGATGGGCTGAAGTTCGGGTCCTATCTGGTGCCCGCGCAGGCCTCGATGGGGCAGGTGTTGGACATCCTGACAGCCAGCGGGCAATCGACCTGTGGGCGCGAGGTGAATTTCCGCATTTCCGTGGCCGAGGCTGAGGTGGTCTTGCGTGAGTTGGACCCCGCGACCAACCGCTACGTCGAGGTGGTGAAGTTCGATCCGGCCAAGGTGGCGGCACCGGCAGAATATCTGGCGGCGGCAGAAGCCGATGACATCCGCTGGCGCGTGACGCTGGCCGAAGGCGTGACCAGCTGGCAGGTGGTCGATGCGCTGCGGCGGGCGGATTTTCTGGAGGGGCTGATCGACAAGGTGCCTGCGGAGGGCACGCTTGCGCCCGACAGTTATGAGGTGGAGCGCGGGTCTTTGCGCGCCGATCTGATCGCCGAGATGGAAAAGCGCCAAGCCGCGACCCTGGCCGAGTTGTGGGCCGCGCGGGCGGAAGGCTTGCCCTATGACAGCCCGGAAGAGGCGCTGATCATGGCCTCCATCGTGGAAAAGGAAACCGGCATCCCGGAAGAGCGCAAGCAGGTGGCGAGCGTCTTTGTGAACCGTCTGGAACAGGGGATGCGGTTACAGACGGACCCCACGGTGATCTACGGCATCACCAAGGGGGAAGGCGTGTTGGGGCGCGGCTTGCGGCAGAGTGAGCTTCGCCGCAGAACCGATTGGAATACCTATGTGATTGACGGGTTGCCCCCGACGCCGATCGCCAACCCGGGGTGGTTGTCGATTGAGGCGGCGTTGAACCCCGATACGACGGATTTCCTGTTCTTCGTGGCGGATGGGTCTGGCGGGCATGTCTTTGCGACGAACCTTGCCGATCACAACCGCAATGTCGCCGAATGGCGCAAGATCGAACGGGCGCAGGGACAGGCGGAGACGGACGGCGTGCAGGGCGCGGATTAACAAAAGGTTAAAGGACCGTGCGCTAACCGTTTGATCCGGAACGGTTTTTGTCTTGACTTTGGCGAGCGGTCCAAGTATTCATTTTGACATGATGGACGAATTGGGCAAGCGGCCCGGGGCAACCCGGTGCCGCTTTTCCTTTTTCCTCGGTAGGGGCTGCAAAGAGGTGGGGCGTGCTGGATGACAGAAAGATTCCTGCCGGATGCGACATCGGCCGAAGCCCTGTTGTCGCAGGCGGAAGACCAGTTTGCCCAAGTCGCGCTGGAACTGGGAGAGGCGGCCCGGCGCGCCGTTGAGGGCGAGCCGGGGGCTGCGAAGCTGGCCGCGCAAGCGGCGCGTGAATTGCGGGACGCGTTCCGCATCTTGATGAGCGAAAGGGAGAGAGTTGACAAACTCCGCACTCAGATTGCCGGGATCGCCGGAACGCACGACCTCGACTTCGACGCGGCGCGCGATGAGATCGGCCGCCGTCTGGCTCGCCTCCGCGACGCCGGACGTGGTGGATGAGTTCCTGCATGGGTTGACCGAGGGCAGCTTTCTGGCCTTGCCCTGGGTGTTTGAGTTCTGGGCGCTGCCGCATCAACTGCCGCCTGAGGGGGCGTGGAAATCCTGGGTGGTGATGGGGGGGCGCGGGGCGGGGAAAACCCGCGCTGGGGCCGAATGGGTGCGCGCCGAGGTGGAAGGGCCGCGTCGGGGTGATCCGGGCCGGGCGCGCCGGGTGGCGCTGGTCGGCGAGACGGTCGATCAGGTCCGCGATGTGATGGTCTTTGGCGACAGCGGGATTCTGGCCTGCTCTCCACCGGATCGCCGCCCGGAGTGGGAGGCGACGAAGAAGCGGCTGGTCTGGCCCAATGGCGCGACGGCGACGGCCTATTCGGCGCATGATCCCGAAAGCCTGCGGGGGCCGCAATTCGATGCGGCTTGGGCGGATGAGTTGGCCAAGTGGAAGAAGGCCGAGGTGGCCTGGGACATGCTGCAATTCGCGCTGCGGCTGGGGGACAATCCCCGGCAGGTGGTGACGACAACGCCGCGCAATGTGGCGACGTTGAAGACGATTTTGAAGAACCCCTCAACCGTGATCACCCATGCGCCGACCGTGGCGAACCGGGCCTATCTGGCGGCGTCCTTCCTTGAGGAGGTGACGGCGCGCTATGCCGGGACCGCGCAGGGGCGGCAGGAGTTGGATGGGTTGCTGCTGGAAGAGGTGGAGGGCGCGTTGTGGCCCTTGGCGCGGATCGAGGCGGCGCAAAGCGATGATCTGGATCCGCCCGACCGCATCGTGGTGGCGGTCGATCCGCCGGTGACGGGGCATGCGGCATCCGACGACTGCGGGATCGTGGTGGCGGGGGTCTATATGCGGGGACCGCCGCAAACGTGGCGGGCCGTGGTGCTGGAAGATGCCAGCGTCAGCCGCGCCTCGCCCGAAGTCTGGGCGCGGGCGGTGGTGGCGGCCTATGAGCGCCATCAGGCGGATCGGGTGGTGGCGGAGGTCAATCAGGGTGGCGACTTGGTGCAGACCTTGTTGCGGCAGATTGATCCTGCGCTGCCGGTGCGGGCGGTGCGGGCCACGCGGGGCAAGGTCACGCGGGCGGAACCTGTGGCGGCGCTTTATGAACAGGGCCGGGTGGTCCATCGGCGGGGGCTGACCCATTTGGAGGATCAGATGGTGCGGATGACGGCGGCGGGCTACGCGGGCAAGGGCAGCCCGGACCGGGTGGATGCGCTGGTCTGGGCGCTGACGGAGTTGATCCTGATGCCTGCGGAGACATGGCAGCGGCCCCAGATCCGCAGCCTCTGACTTTAGCAAAACACGTGGACTGGCAGGACAGCCCGGCGCGCATGGCGCACGGGGGCGGGACCGGCTTGCCCGCAGGACCGAAGGGAGTGGCGAATGGTGTGGCAGTTTCTGCGGCGAGAGGCTCCGGCGGCAGTGCCGGAAAAGAAGGCCTCGGCGGCCGGGCGGGTGGTGGCTTGGGGCGGCGGGGCCCGCGCGATCTGGAGCCCGCGCGACGCGGGTAGCCTGACGCGGCAGGGTTTTACCGGCAATCCGGTGGGGTTCCGCGCGGTGAAGCTGGTGGCCGAGGCGGCGGCGGCCTTGCCGGTGGTCTTGCAGGATGCAGAGCGGCGCTATGAGGTGCATCCGATGCTGGACCTGCTGCGCCGTCCGAACCCGGCGCAGGGGCGGGCCGAGTTGTTCGAGGCGATTTACGGCCATCTGATGCTGAACGGGAACGCCTATCTTGAGGCGGTTCCCGGTGCGGGGCGCTTGCCCGGGGAATTGCATGTGCTGCGGGCGGATCGGCTGTCGGTCGTGCCGGGGGCGGATGGCTGGCCGGTGGCCTATGATTATACCGTTTCGGGCCGGACGCATCGGTTTTCGATGACGGGCGAGGTGCCGCCGATTTGCCATCTCCGCAACTTCCACCCGCAGGATGACCATTACGGGTTCTCCCCGCTTCAGGCGGCGGCGGTGGCGGTGGATGTGCACAATGCGGCCTCAACCTGGTCCAAGGCGCTGCTGGACAACGCGGCGCGGCCTTCGGGGGCGATTGTTTACCGGGGTGGGGATGGGCAATCGGCGCTGTCGGCGGATCAATATGACCGGCTGGTGACCGAGATGGAAAGCCACCACCAAGGCGCGCGCAATGCGGGGCGACCGATGCTGCTGGAGGGCGGGCTTGATTGGAAGCCGATGGGATTTTCCCCATCCGACATGGAGTTCCACAAGACCAAGGAGGCGGCGGCGCGCGAGATTGCCACGGCCTTTGGCGTGCCGCCGATGCTGCTGGGCGTGCCCGGTGAGGCGACCTTTGCCAATTACGCCGAAGCGAACCGGGCGTTCTATCGCGTGACGGTGCTACCCCTTGCGGCGCGGGTTCTGGCGGCGGTGTCGGCATTTCTGTCGCAGCATCTGGGCGAGGTGGTGGAGTTGAAGCCGGACCTCGACAACATTCCGGCGCTGGCCGGGGAGCGGGATGCGGCTTGGGCGCGGGTGGCGGCGGCGGATTTCCTGTCGGCCAATGAAAAGCGGGCCGTGCTGGGGTTGCCGCCGCAGGAAAGCGCATGACGCGCGGCGTGTCGGGCGGGTCGCGCTTTCTGTTCGACGGCTTTGACGCGGCGCAGGCGCGCATCGAGGCGAATGAACGGGTGGCCGAGGAACGCTGGGCGGCCCTCGATTTCCGTCTGGCGCAGATCGATGCCGCGCTGGAGCGGTTGGAGCGGCGGCTTTGGCTGGGTGTCTATGGCGCGCTGGCTTTCCTGCTGGCGCAGGGCGTCGAGACGGTTCTGAACGCGGCGATGAGGTGAGGCATGGAGTTGGAACACAAGGACCATCGGCCCAAGGCCGGGCTGAGGGTCGTCGATGGCGCGGTGATCGAGGGTTATGCCTCGGTCTTCGGGGTGGCGGATCAGGGTGGGGATGTTGTCCTGCCCGGGGCCTATACCGCCAGTCTGAACCGGCTGGGGGCCGAAGGGCGGCGGGTCAAGATGCTGTGGCAGCATGATCCGGGCCAGCCTTTGGGCGTCTGGGACGAGATCCGCGAGGATGCCCATGGGCTGTGGGTCAAGGGGCGGGTGCTGACCGACCTTTCCCGTGGGCGCGAGGCGGCGGCGCTCTTGGCTGCGGGGGCGATTGACGGGCTGTCGATTGGCTATCGCACGATCAAGGCGGATCGCGATGCCAAGGGGCGGCGCCTGCTGGCCGAGGTGGAGTTGTGGGAGGTGTCCTTGGTGACATTCCCCATGCTGCCCGAAGCGCGGGTCGCGGTGAAGGCCGAGGGGCTGGAGGCGGCGCTGGCGGAGATCGCCCGCGCCTTTGACGCGGCGCGGGCCGATCTGGCGGCGCGGCACGGCTGAGACTGTGCTGAAACGGGAGACAGCGATGGACGATCAAGCAACGGCCGCGGGGCTGCGGGCCGCCGTGGAGGGATTCCTGAACGAGTTCAAGGCGTTTCAGGGAGAAGTGAAAGTCAGTTTGCAACAACAGGATGACCGCATGACGATGCTGGACCGCAAGACGACGACGCATGGCCGCCCGGTGCTGACCGGAGCGGCGGATCAGGGTGCGCCGCACCGCAAGGCCTTTGACGCCTATCTGCGGACGGGTGACGATGACAGCCTGCGTGGGCTGGTGCTGGAGGGCAAGGCCCTGTCCACCGCCGTGGCCGCCGACGGGGGCTATCTGGTGGATGCCGAAACGGCGCAGGCGATCCGGGCGCAACTGCTTTCTACAGCATCGCTGCGCGCCGTGGCCTCGGTCGTGGAGGTGGAGGCGGCGTCTTTTGACGTGCTGATCGACCGCAGCGAAGTGGGGTCGGGCTGGGCGACGGAGGCCACCGCGACGGGCGAGACGGCGACGCCGCAACTGGAGCGCATCCAGATCCCGCTGCATGAGTTGTCGGCGATGCCCAAGGCCAGCCAGCGCCTGCTGGATGACAGCGCCTTTGACGTCGAGGGCTGGCTCGCGGGCAAGATCGCGCAGCGTTTCCAGCGGGCAGAGGCGGCGGCCTTTGTCAGTGGCGACGGTGTGGACAAGCCGCGTGGCTTTCTGACCGCGCCGAAGGTGGCGAATGGGGTCTGGGCCTGGGGATCGCTGGGCTATGTGCCCACCGGGGCGGCGGCGGATTTCGCGGCGGTGAATGCGGCGGATTGCATCATCAACCTCGTCTATGCGCTGGGGGCGGAATACCGCGCCAATGCGGTGTTCGTGATGAACTCCAAAACCGCGGGCGCGGTGCGCAAGATGAAGGATGCCGATGGGCGCTTCCTGTGGTCCGACGGTCTGGCGGCGGCGGAACCCGCGCGCCTGATGGGCTATCCGGTGCAGGTTTGCGAGGACATGCCCGACATTGCGGCGGGTGCCTATGCCATCGCCTTTGGCGATTTCCGGGCGGGCTACACCATCGCCGAACGTCCCGACCTGCGCATCCTGCGCGACCCGTTCAGCGCCAAGCCACATGTGCTGTTCTATGCCAGCAAGCGTGTGGGCGGCGATGTCACCGACTTTGCCGCGATCAAGCTGTTGAAGATCGCCGTGTCCTGATGGCGCAGGCCCGGTCCCCATTGGGGGCCGGGTTTTTCCGGGGTGCGGCGAAAGGAGAGGGCGATGTTAGTGGAACTGGAACCGGTGCCGGGATCGGCTTTGCCGGTGGCGGATTTGGGCGCGCATCTGCGGCTGGGGACAGGCTTTGCGTCGGATGGGCTGCAGGATGGGCTGCTGGCCAGTCATCTGCGGGCAGCCTTGGCGGTGATCGAGGGGCGGATAGGCAAGGCGTTGATCTCGCGCCGGTTTCGCTGGGAGGTGCCCTCTTGGCGTGACGGCGGGGGGGCGCAGGCGCTGCCGCTGGCCCCGGTCAGTCTGGTGGTCGAGGTGGCGCTGGTCGATGGCTGGGGCGGGCGTGTGGTGCTGTCGGATGCCCTGTGGCGGCTGCGGCGGGACAGCCAGCGGCCAAAGCTGGAGCCGGTGTCCACCTTTTTCCCGCCGGTGCCAGAGGGCGGCGTGGCCGAGGTGCTGTTCGATGCCGGGTTCGGGACATGGGCCGCGGTGCCTGCGGACCTGCGGCAGGCGGTCTTTCTGCTGGCGGCCGAGTTTTACGAGCATCGCCATGATGGCGGCGCGGCGGTGGGGGCCTTGCCCAAGGCCGTGGCGGGGTTGATCGAAGGCTGGCGGACGGTGCGGCTGCTGGGTGGGGGTGCCGCATGATCCGCCCGCATCTGAACCGGCGTCTGACGCTGGAGGCCCAAGCGCGCACGGCGGATGGCGCGGGGGGCTTCGTGTCGGTCTGGCAGGCGCTTGGCACGGTCTGGGCCTCGCTGGAGGTCGGGGCGCCGCGCCCTGTGGCCGAGGCAGAGCGGATGGAGACGGTACAGCCGGTGAAGGTGACCGTGCGCGCCGCACCAGAGGGGGACCCCGCCCGCCCGGACCGCACCAAGCGGTTCCGCGAAGGGGGCCGCGCCTATGCGATCCAATCCGTCCAGCTGCGTGACCCGCGGGGGCTGTACCTGACCTGCCACTGCATCGAGGAGGACGGGCAATGAGCTATGCTGCCGCACCGGCCTTGCAATCGGCGCTGTTTGCGCGGCTGAGCGGGGCTGCCGCCTTGGCCGGGGTGGCCATCTTGGATGCCCAGCCGCTGGACCCTGTGCCGGAGACCTTTGTGCTGATCGGTCCGGAAGAGGTGATGGACGCCTCTGACAAGACGGGTGGGGGGGCGGAGCACCGGGTGACGCTGAGCGTGATGTCCGGAGCGGCCGGGTTTCTGGCGGCCAAGGGGCTTGCGGCGGGCGTCTGCGCCGCGCTGGAGGGGCCGCCCTTGTCGCTGACCGAAGGGCGGGTGGTGTCGATCGGCTTTCGCCGCGCCGTGGCCCGGCGGCTGGACGGCGGAAGCGGGCGGCGCATCGATCTGACCTTTCGCATCCGCATCGAAATCTGAACAGGAAAGGGGAACGGCATGGCCGTGCAGAATGGCAAGGACCTGCTCTTGAAGGTCGATCAGACCGGGGACGGGAATTTCGAGACGGTGGCGGGGCTGCGCGCGACGCGGATCGCCTTCAATGCAGAGACCGTCGATGTCACCAGTCTGGAAAGTGCGGGGGGCTGGCGCGAGCTGTTGTCGGGGGCGGGGGTGAAGTCGGCCTCGATCTCTGGCTCTGGCATTTTCCGTGATGCGGCGACGGATGAACGCGCGCGGCAGATCTTCTTTGATGGCGAGATGCCGAAGTTTCAGGTGGTGATCCCCAGTTTCGGCATCGTCGAGGGGCCGTTCCTGATCACCGCGCTGGAATATGCGGGCAGCCACAATGGCGAGGCGACCTATGAGGTCACGCTTGCCTCTGCCGGGCAGCTTTTGTTCACGGCGCTGTGATGGCGAACCCTTATGCGGGTGAGGTGGTGGTGCATCTGGACGGCCAGCCGCAAGTGGCAAAGCTGACGCTGGGCGCGTTGGCCGAGTTGGAAAGCGCGCTTGGCGCGGACAGTCTGGCAGCCCTTGCCGAGCGGTTCGAGGCGGGGCGGTTTTCCAGCCGCGATGTTCTGGCGCTGATCGTGGCCGGTTTGCGCGGCGGCGGTTGGCAGGGGACGGCGGCGGATCTGCGGACGGTCGAGATCGGCGGCGGGCCGGTGGGCGCGGCGCGGGTGGCGGCGGAATTGCTGGCGCGGGCCTTTGCCCTGCCGGGATCATGACCGGACGGCTGGACTGGCCCGCGCTGATGCGGGCGGGGCTGCATGGGCTGGGACTGACGCCGGAGCAGTTCTGGCGGCTGACGCCCCTTGAGTTGCGGATGATGCTGGGGGCGGAGCAGATCGCTCCGCCCCTTACGCGGGCGCGGCTGGCGGAACTGGCCGCCGCTTTTCCGGACATGAAAAGGCGGGACGCGGATGGAGACGATCGAGACGTTTCAGGATCAGTTGGATGCGCTGGAGGCGCGGATGTCGAACACAGCCGGGATCACGGTGGCCTTTGACGGCGCCTTGTCCCGGATGGGCGAGACGATGCTGTTCACCAATCGTGAGGTGGCTTCGCTTTCGACGACCTTCGGGTCGGGGCTGAAACGCGCGTTCGACGGGGTGGTGTTTGACGGGATGCGCCTGTCGGATGCGCTCAAACAGGTGGCGGCCAGCATGTCGGCCAGCATCTACAACGCCGCGATGCGGCCGGTGCAGAACGCTTTGGGCGGGGCCTTGGCGCAGGGGATCAATACAGTCTTTGGCGGGCTGATGCCCTTTGCGTCCGGGGGCAGTTTTTCGCAAGGGCGGGTGATGCCCTTCGCCCAAGGCGGGGTTGTGACACAGGCCACCAGCTTTCCCATGCGCGGTGGGCGTGGATTGATGGGCGAGGCGGGGCCGGAGGCGATCATGCCCTTGGCGCGCGGCCCGGATGGGCGCTTGGGCGTGCAGGCGGGCGGGGGTGGGCGTCCGGTATCGGTGGTGATGAATATCACCACGCCCGATGTGCAGGGCTTTCAGCGCAGCCAGAGCCAGATCGCCGCACAGGCCGCCCGCGCGTTGGCGCGGGGCCAGCGCAACCGCTGAGGAGGTTCCATGTCATTCCATGAGATACGCTTTCCCGCGAACCTGAGCTTCGGCTCGGTCGGCGGGCCGGAGCGGCGGACCGATATCGTCACGCTGGCCAACGGGTTCGAGGAACGCAACAGCCCCTGGGCGCATGGGCGACGGCGCTATGACGCCGGGCTTGGCCTGCGGTCGATGGACGATGTCGAGACGCTGCTGGCGTTTTTCGAGGCGCGGCGCGGGCAGTTGTTCGGGTTCCGCTGGAAGGATTGGGCGGATTACCGGTCCTGCCCGCCGTCGCGCGCCCTGTCGCCGGAAGATCAGCTGATCGGGATCGGCGACGGGGTGAACCGGCTGTTCCCCTTGCGCAAACGCTATGTCTCGGGTCCGGCGGAATATCTGCGACCGGTGCGAAAACCGGTGGCAGGGACCGTGCAGGTGGCGGTGGCCGAGGATGTGAAGGCCGAAGGGTTGGACTTTACCTTGGATGCCGCGCTGGGCGTTATCACCTTTGCCGATCCGCCGGATCTGGGCACGCGCGTGACGGCGGGGTTCGAATTCGATGTGCCGGTGCGCTTTGACACGGATCGCATCGCGGTGTCGGTCGCGTCCTTTCATGCCGGGGATGTGCCATCGGTTCCGGTGGTGGAGGTGCGGCTGTGACGCTGGTTCAACATCTTGCCACGGGGTGCACCACGGTCTGCCGCTGTTGGGCGGTGACACGCAGGGACGGGGTGGTGCTTGGGTTCACGGATCATGACCTTGATCTGTGGTTTGAAGGCGTGCTGTTTCGCGCGGGCAGCGGGCTGAGCGCGCGCGCCTTGGCGCAATCGACCGGATTGGCGGTGGACAACAGCGAGGCGGTGGGGGCCTTGTCCGATGCCTCTGTCACCGAAACCGATCTCAGGGCGGGGCGGTTCGACAATGCCGAGGTGCGGCTTTGGCTGGTCAACTGGGCCAATACGGCGGAGCGGCTGTTGCAGTTTCGCGGGACGGTGGGCGAGGTGTCGCAGGCCGGTGGCCAGTTCCGGGCCGAACTGCGCGGCCTGACCGAAGCGTTGAACCGTCCGCAGCGGCGGGTGTTCCAGCGCGATTGCACGGCGGTCTTGGGGGACCGGCGCTGTGGGCTGCCTCTGGCGGGCGTGCAGTGGTCGGTTGCGACGCGGTTGACGGGCATGCTGGATGGGGCCTCGGTGGTGGTGCCGGAATTGCCCTATCTGGCGGGCTGGTTCCAGCACGGGCGGGCGGTGTTTCTGGACGGTGTGGCGCAGGGGCTGAGCGTGCCGATCAAGGCTGATCGGGGATTGCCGCTGGCGCGCCGGATCGACCTTTGGCGCGAACCCGCGATTGCCCCCGCACCGGGCGATGCCGTCCGGCTGGAGGCGGGTTGCGACCGGCAGGCGGGAACATGTCGTGAAAAGTTCATGAACTTTCCGAATTTCCGGGGGTTCCCCGATATTCCGGGCGATGACTGGATCACCGCCGTTCCCGCGCGCGCCGATCTGCGCGATGGCGGCAGCCGGAACGGGCCATGAGCGGGGCGCGGGTCGTCGCAGGGGCGCGGCTTTGGCTGGGCACGCCCTATGTGCACCAAGCCTCGTGTCGCGGGGTGGGGTGTGACTGTCTGGGCCTGTTGCGGGGCGTCTGGCGCGACATGCTTGGGCCGGAGCCCGAAGCCGTGCCGTCCTATACCCGCGATTGGTCCGAAGCGTCGGGGCAGGAGGCGCTGTGGGCCGCCGCCTTGCGATGGCTGCGTCCGGCCGGGCCTGAGTTGTGGGACGGCGACATCCTGCTGTTCCGCATGCGGGAGGGGGCAGTGGCCAAACACCTTGGCTTTGCGGCGACGGGGGCCGCAGGTCCGACTGTGATCCATGCCTATACTGGCCACGGCGTGGTCGAAAGCCCGCTAAGCGCGGCCTGGTCGCGCCGGATCGTGGCGCGGTTCCGTTTTCCGTTTGAGGAGTGATGACCCATGGCAACGCTGGTCTTGGCGGCGGCGGGGGCCGCGATCGGTGCGAGTTTCGGCACGGGGACCGTGCTGGGCCTGACCGGAGCGGTGATCGGACGCGCGGTGGGCGCGACCTTGGGGCAGGTGATTGACCAGAGGCTGTTCGCCTCAGGCTCTGAGCCGGTGCGGACGGGGCAGATTGACCGCTTCCGCATGATGGGGGCGAGCGAAGGCACGGCCATTCCGCGCGTCTGGGGGCGGGCGCGGGTGGGGGGGCAGGTGATCTGGGCCTCGCGCTTTCGCGAGGATCTGGTGGCGCGGGATGGTGGCGGCGGGGGGAAGGGTGCCGCGCGCCGCGCGCAGGTCGAGGAATATGTCTATTCCGTCAGTCTGGCCGTCGCGCTGTGCGAGGGGCCGATCCTGCGCGTGGGGCGGGTCTGGGCGGACGGGGTCGAGATCGACCCGGATGACTATGCCATGCATGTCTACACCGGGGATGAGGCCCAATTGCCCGATCCCAAAATCGCCGCGGTCGAAGGGGCGGACCGCGCCCCGGCCTATCGGGGCACGGCCTATGTGGTCTTTGAGGATTTGCCGCTGGGCCCCTTTGGCAACCGGGTGCCGCAGTTCAGTTTCGAGGTTGTGCGCGGGGCCAAGGCGGTGAACGCACCGGGCAGCGTGACGCTTGGAAGTCTGCTGTCCGCCGTGGCGCTGATCCCCGGAACGGGTGAATACGCGTTGGCGACCGAGGTGGTCCGCCTGCCGCAGGGTCCGGGAAAGCAAGTGGAGATCAACCGCAACTCCATCGGGCGGAGGTCGGATTTCGACGTGTCGCTGCGCCAGTTGCGGGGCGAGGTGCCGCATCTGGGCTCGGTCTCGCTGGTCGTGTCGTGGTTCGGGGATGATCTGCGCTGCGGTGCGTGCCGGGTGCGGCCCAAGGTGGAACAGGCCGCGCTGGAGGGTGTGTCGCAACTCTGGCGCGCGGGCGGTTTGGCGCGCGACGAGGCGGAGGTGGTGCCGCTGTTGGAGGGTCGTCCGGTCTATGGCGGCACGCCATCGGATGCGTCCGTCGTGCAGTGCGTGCAGGCGCTGCGCGCGGGCGGGCAGGAGGTGATGTTCTATCCCTTCGTCCTGATGGAGCAGGGCCCCGGCAATGCTCTGCCCGATCCCTATAGCGACCAGCAGACACAGGCCGTGCTGCCCTGGCGCGGGCGGATCACCTTGTCGGTTGCCCCGGGCCGGCCCGGATCGCCGGATCGCAGCGCAGCGGCCGTGACCGAGGTGGCGGCGTTTTTCGGGACGGCGACGGCGGATCAGGTCGTCGTCGAGAATGGTGAGGTCCGGCATCTTAGCGTCACGGATTGGGGATACCGTCGGTTCATCCTGCATTACGCGCGGCTGTGCCAAATGGCGGGGGGCGTGGACACTTTCTGCATCGGTTCAGAGTTGCGCGGCGTCACGCAGATCCGCGGGCCGGGGGACAGTTTCCCTGCGGTTGACGCCTTGCGGTCGCTTGCGGCGGATGTGCGGGCCATCCTTGGCCCGGCGACGCGCATCACCTATGCGGCGGATTGGTCGGAATACTGGGGCCATGTTGCGGATGGCAACCGGTATTTCCACCTCGACCCGCTTTGGGCGGACCCGAACATCGATCTGATTGGCATCGACAATTACATGCCCATCGCCGATTGGCGCGATGGCGAGGCGCATGCCGATGCGGCGGCGGGGTCCGTGCATGATCTGGACTATCTGAAATCCAACATCGGCGGCGGTGAGGGGTTTGATTGGTACTACAACGGTCCCGAAGGCGAGGCTGCCCAGCGGCGTTTGCCGATCCGGGACGAGGCCTTGGGCGAGGATTGGATCTGGCGCTACAAGGACATCCGCAGTTGGTGGGCCCTGCCGCATCACGACCGCATAGACGGCGTGCGGCGAGAGGTGGCCTCGCCCTGGGTGCCGGGGTCAAAGCCCGTCTGGTTCACGGAATTCGGCTGCGCGGCGCTGGACAAGGCGGCGAACCAGCCGAACCTGTTTCTGGACGCCAAATCCTCGGAGTCTGGGCTTGCCCGCGCCTCGAACGGGCGGCGGGACGATCTGATGCAGATGCAGTATCTGCGTGCCACGATCGAATACTGGCTGGACCCGGCGCATAACCCCGTCTCGCCACTGTATGGCGGGCCGATGGTGGATATGACCCGTGCCCATGTCTGGGCCTTTGACGCGCGGCCTTTTCCGGCCTTTCCGGGGCGGCCCGACCTTTGGTCGGACGGCGAGAATTACGACAGGGGCCATTGGCTGAACGGGCGGACCAGTGCGGTGCCGCTGTCCGAAGTGGTGCGGGAAATCCTCTCGCTGTACGGCGTCGAGGATGCCGACACGTCCCGTCTTTATGGGGCAGTGCTTGGCTATGCCGACAGCGATGCGGATACGGCACGGGCGGCCCTGCAACCCTTGATGATGGCTTATGGGTTTGATTGCCATGAACGTGAGGGCCGCCTGCATTTCGTGACCCGGCGGGTCCATGCGGCGGTTGCGCTGGATCCGGGGCGGTTCGTGGATGCTGCGGAGGGTGCGCTGGAGATCTTGCGGGCAAATGGGGCAGACCTGCCGCAAGAGCTGCGGCTGACCCATGTCGAGGCCGAGGCGGATTACCAGATCGCGGTGGGGGCCGCGATCCTGCCAGAGGCCGCCGAGGCCAGTGCCCACGTCAGTTCCAGTGAGTTGCCGCTTGTCCTGACGCCGTCGGCGGCGCGTGATCTTGCCGAAGGCGTCCTCAGCGCCGCGCAGATCGCGCAAGACAGCTTGCGCTTTCAGCTTCCATATTCCGCCCTTGGTCTGCGTGCCGGGGATGTCTTTCGCGTCAAGGACCAGACTTGGCGCATCGACCGTCTGGAACTTGCCGATGCCATCTCGGTCGAGGCCGTCCGCGTCGAAAGCAGGACGACCGCGGGTCCAGGTGTGCGTTTGGCGCGTCGGCTGCCTGCCCCGGCGGCACCGGAGGCCGCGGTTTTTCCGGTGTTTCTGGATCTTCCCCTGCTGACCGGTGACGAGGTGCCCCATGCACCCCATGTCGCCGTGGCGGCAGAGCCATGGCCCGGGCGGCTCGCTGTCTGGACGTCACCGGGGAGTGACGGCTTTTCCCTGAACACGCAGCTTTGGGCACCAGCGATCATCGGTCAGACCACAACGCCCTTCGGCATGGGGCGACCGGGGCTGATCGACCACGCGGCGCGGTTTCGGGTTCGGCTTGGCGCGGGGACTTTGGCCTCCTGTACTATGGACGCCTTGTTGAATGGCGAGAACCTCGCCGCTGTCGGTGACGGCTCCATCGGCAATTGGGAGGTGATCCAGTTCCTGAACGCTGTGCCCGTGGCCCCGGACATCTGGGAGATTTCCGGCTGTTTGCGTGCGCAATGTGGGACCGATGCCGCCTTGCCGCCGATCTGGCCTGCCGGGTGCCTGTTCGTGCTGCTTGGTCCTGAGGTGCGCCAGATCGGCTTGCGCGAGTCCGAAGTCGGATTGCCGCGCAGCTATCGGGTCGGTTCTCTGGCCAGAGGCTATGCCGATCCGCAGATCGTGACGCGCATTGATGCCTTCTGGGCAATCGGGCGCAGACCCTATCGCGTGGCGCATCTCCGTCGGATCGATGACGGCACGACTCACCGTTTTGGCTGGATTCGTCGGACGCGGGTGGACGGGGACGGATGGCGGATCGTCGATGTGCCTTTGGGTGAGGGGATTGAGGCTTACCGTCTTCGGGTTCTCCGGTCGGATGTCGCGGTTCGGCAGGTTGATCTCGGGGTGCCCGCCTTCGACTACACCGAGGCCATGCGCAGTGCCGACGGGGTGACCGGGGCCTACAGCCTTGAGGTCGCACAGCTTTCCGAGACCTTCGGGCCAGGGCCGTTCCGGCGGATCGACGTGACCGTTTGAGACATGCGGCGGGTTCATTTGGCCGATCTCTTGGCTGCGGCGCGGTTTCTGGCGGAAACGCCACAGACCTCGCCCCTGCGCCTGCTGGCCGAAACCCATGCCGCGCACAAGTATTTCCGCCGCTTTCGGGTGCCCCATCCGCTTTGGGGGAATGGCAGCCTGATGTCGCGGTGCCTTTCCGCCGACGCGCCGGTGACGGTCCCGCTGTCCCGGTCGGTCTTTGCCGCGCTGGGTGCGCTGGGCTTTGCCTTGGCCGCGCGCAGTGCTGGACCTGTCCCGCCGCCGCGCCATATGGTAAGCTCAGGCTCTGTCAGATGCGGGGATGTCATGCTCGAAACCAAATTCAAGGTCTCTCAGGTCGATCCGGTCTGGCAGCGGGTTCGGGAAGAAGCGCAGGAAACCATCCGGACTGAGCCGCTGCTGGGCGGGCTGGTCCATTCCAGCCTGTTGCACCACGGGTCCATGGAACGCGCCTTGGCCTATCGCTTTTCGCTGAAACTCGCCTCGGGTGAGATGAGCGAGCAGATCTTGCGCGAAATCGCCGATGAGGCCTATAGCGCCGATCCGCATCTTGGTGCTGCGGCACGTGCGGACCTGATGGCGGTGTTTGACCGTGACCCCGCCTGCCACCGCTATTTGCAGCCGATTCTGTTCTTCAAGGGCTATCAGGCGGTGCAGGCTTACCGCGTCGGACATTGGCTGTGGGAACAGGGGCGGCGCGATCTTTCATATTTCGTGCAGATGCGCGTGTCAGAGGTGTTCGGGGTGGACATCCACCCGGCGGCCAAGATCGGCAAGGGGCTGATGATCGACCACGCCCATTCCATCGTCATCGGCGAGACGGCGGTGGTCGGCGACAATGTTTCCATGCTGCATTCCGTTACGCTGGGCGGCACGGGGAAAGAGGACGGCGACCGTCACCCCAAGATCGGCAATGGCGTGCTGATCGGGGCGGGGGCCAAGGTGCTGGGCAATATCCACATCGGCCATTGCAGCCGCATCGCGGCAGGGTCGGTGGTGTTGCAGGACGTGCCGCCGTGCAAGACGGTGGCCGGGGTTCCCGCGCGCATCGTGGGCGAGGCGGGGTGCGATACGCCCTCGGTCTCGATGGATCACCGTTTCGCGGATAGCTGAGCACCGGAAAAGGATAACGCCCGCAGGATCGCTCCTGCGGGCGTTTTTTCTTGTCTGGCGCTGGGTTTATGCCAGCATCGCCATCGGGTTTTCCAGATTGTCGACGATGGCTTTCATCAACTGCGCGCCAAGCGCCCCGTCGATGACGCGGTGATCGACCGACAGCGTCATCGACATCACCGTCGCCACGCCAAGCGATCCATCCGCCAGAACCACCGGCTTCTTGATCCCCGCGCCCACGGCCAGGATGGCCCCGTGCGGCGGGTTGATGACGGCGTCGAAGTTCTCGATCCCGAACATTCCAAGGTTGGAGATGGCGAAGCTGCCGCCCTGATATTCATGCGTGGCCAGTTTCTTGGTCTTTGCGCGGGTGGCCAGGTCCTTCATCTCTGCGGACAGGGCCGACAGCGACTTCTGGTCGGAATCGCGCAGGACCGGGGTGAACAGCCCGCCTTCTACCGCCACGGCCACGGCCACATCCGAAGGTTTCAGCTTCAGGATGCGGTCGCCCGCCCAGACGGCATTGGCATCCGGCACGGATTGCAGCGCCAAGGCACAGGCCTTGATGATGAAGTCGTTGACCGACAGCTTCACGCCCCGCGCGTCGAGTTGCTTGTTCAGCTGTTCGCGGAAGGCCATCAGGTTGTCCAAGCGCACTTCACGCCGCAGGTAGAAATGCGGGATGGTCTGCTTGGCCTCGGTCAGGCGGGCCGCGATGGTGCGGCGCATGCCGTCCAGCTTCACCTCGGTGAAGGTGCGGTCCTGATACATCTTCAGCACCGTTTCCGCCGAAGCGCCGCTTGGCGCGGCAGCGGCAGCGGCAACCGGGGCCGGAGCAGCAGCAGTCGGTGCCGCCACAGCCACGGGCGCGGGAACGGCTTTCGCCCCCTCCACATCCGCCTTGACGATGCGGCCATGCGGGCCGGAGCCCTGAACCTTGGTCAGGTCGATCCCTTTTTCCGCCGCGATGCGACGGGCAAGCGGGGAGGCAAAGACCCGTGCGCCAGCCGCCGCGACCGGGGCCGCCGGGGCAGGGGCGGACACCGCCGCCACGGGCGCGGCAGCGGCATGAGCGGCAGCGACTGGGGCAGCCACAGGGGCCGCATCGGCGCTTTCGCCCTCTTCCACCAGCACGGCGATGGGAGTGTTCACTTTCACCCCGGCCGTGCCTTCCGTGATCAACAACTTGCCGACGATGCCGTCATCGGCCGCTTCGAATTCCATCGTCGCCTTATCGGTTTCGATTTCCGCGATGATCTGGCCGGATTTGACGATGTCGCCTTCTTTCACCAGCCATTTGGCCAGCGTGCCCTCTTCCATTGTGGGCGACAGGGCGGGCATCAGGATTTGCGTAGCCATTTCAACCCCCCTCAGCGGTAGCAGACGGATTTGACGGCGGCGACCACTTCGGCGGTCGTCGTCAGGGCGAGCTTTTCAAGGTTCGCGGCATAGGGCATCGGCACATCCTTACCCGTGCAGTTGATCACCGGCGCATCCAGATGGTCGAAGGCGCGCTGCATGATCGTGGCTGACAGGTGATTGCCGATCGACCCCACGGGGAAGCCTTCCTCGACCGTCACACAGCGGTTGGTTTTCATCACCGAGGCGAGGATGGTGTCATAGTCGATGGGGCGCAGGGTCCGCAGGTTGATGACCTCGGCGCTGATGCCGTCTTTCGCCAATTCCTCGGCAGCTTGCAGCGCATAGGTCAGACCGATGCCGAAGCTGACGACGGTCACGTCAGAGCCTGCCCGCAGGATGGAGGCCTTGCCGAAGGGGATGGTGAAATCGTCCTGAACCGGCACCTCGAAGGACCGACCGTAAAGGATCTCATTCTCAAGGAAGATCACCGGGTTCGGGTCGCGGATCGCGGACTTCAAGAGGCCCTTCGCATCCGCCGCCGAATAGGGCATCGCCACCTTCAGCCCCGGAATGGCGGCATACCAGGCCGCGTAATCCTGAGAATGCTGCGCACCGACCCGTGCCGCCGCACCATTGGCCCCGCGGAACACGATGGGCGACCCCATCTGACCGCCGGACATGTACAGCGTTTTGGCGGCCGAGTTGATGATGTGGTCAATCGCCTGCATGGCGAAGTTGAAGGTCATGAATTCGACGATGGGCTGCAACCCACCCCAGCTTGCGCCCACCGCGATGCCGGTAAAGCCATGCTCGGTGATTGGGGTATCAACCACGCGCTTGGGGCCGAATTCATCCAAGAGACCTTGGCTGATCTTATAGGCACCTTGGTATTCGCCGACCTCTTCGCCCATCAGGAAGACATTGGGATTGGCGCGCATTTCTTCGGCCATCGCCTCACGCAACGCCTCGCGCACGGTCATGGTCTTGGTCGCAACACCTTCGGGCAGGTCGGAATGCGGCCAACCTTGTGCTGCGACCGGGGCGGGGGCAGCGGCGACAGCAGCCACTGTGGCCGGGGCCGCCGTCACGGGTGCCGCAGCGGCAGCCGCGGCAGGGGCGGCGTCGGCGGATTCGCCCTCTTCCACCAGCGTGGCGATGGGGGTGTTCACCTTCACGCCGGCGGTGCCTTCGGCCACCAGCAGCTTGCCGACGATCCCGTCATCGGCGGATTCGAATTCCATCGTCGCCTTGTCGGTCTCGATCTCGGCGATGATCTGGCCCGATTTGACCACATCGCCCTCTTTCACCAGCCATTTGGCCAGCGTGCCTTCCTCCATCGTCGGAGAAAGCGCGGGCATCAGAACTTGCGTTGCCATGGTCGTTTCCCCCCTTACGCGTAGATATCGGTCCAAAGCTCGTCCACCGACGGCTCCGGGCTTTCTTTTGAGAATTCGGCAGCGTCGTTGACGGTCGCCTTGATCTCTTTGTCGATGGCTTTCAGGTCGTCATCCGTGGCCAGACCGCCGGTCAACAGCAGGTCGCGCACATGTTCGATGGCGTCCTTTTCAGAGCGCATCTTTTCCACTTCCTCGCGGGTGCGATATTTCGCCGGGTCCGACATCGAGTGGCCGCGATAGCGATAGGTCATCATCTCAAGGATATAGGGGCCTTCGCCCGCGCGGCAGGCGGCAACCGCCTTTTCGCCCGCAGCCTTGACCGCCAGAACGTCCATCCCGTCCACAGCTTCGCCTTTGATGCCGTAAGCGGCACCGCGTTCCCACAGGGAGGGCGATTTGGTGGAGCGTTTGACCGAGGTACCCATCGCATACTGGTTGTTTTCGATCACGAAAACCACCGGCAGGTTCCACAACTCGGCCATGTTGTAGGTTTCATAGACCTGGCCCTGGTTCGCCGCCCCGTCACCGAAATAGGCGAAGGTCACGTTGTCATTGCCCAGATATTTGTCGGCAAAAGCCAGACCGGCCCCCAGCGGCACCTGCGCGCCGACGATGCCGTGACCGCCGTAGAAGTGGCGCTCTTTGCTGAACATGTGCATCGAGCCGCCTTTGCCCTTGGAGTAGCCCCCGATGCGCCCGGTCAATTCGGCCATCACGCCGCGCGAATCCATGCCGCAGGCCAGCATATGCCCGTGGTCACGATAGCTGGTGATGCGCTTGTCGCCTTCCTTGGCGGCGGCTTCCAGACCGACGACCACGGCTTCCTGCCCGATATAGAGGTGGCAGAACCCGCCGATCAGGCCCATGCCATAAAGCTGGCCCGCCTTTTCCTCGAAACGCCGGATCAGCAGCATGTCGCGGTAGTATTTCAGCAATTCGTCTTTGGATACGTTCGGTCTTTCGGCGGGCTTTTTCGCAGCCATGATGACGACCTCCCCTCGCTTGCATGGATAGTTCAACGTTAAACCATCCATACAACATCGGGAAAACTTGGGTCAAAGGAAATTCGCGCGCGCCAAAGCGGGTCGGCGCATGGCTGCCATGCGTTGACGGAAACCCTCAATCAGATGCAGAGGACCCGCCTCTCAGCGGATGGCGACCTCATCAGCGCGGACATAGCCCAGAACCGAGCGGGCCTGTTCGTCCAGAAGATCAAGGTCCAGATAAGCATCAGACAGCCGTTTGGTGCGGTTCTGGATCGCGGCAAGCTCCGCCGTCAGCTTGGCCTTTTCGGCCTGCAGCACTTCGGCCTCGGCGGCGATTTCCACCTGCCGGAACACACCATAATCCCCCTGCACGGCGGCGAAGGTGAAATACAGCCCCAGCGTCACCGACAGAAGGTAATAAACAATCGCACCGACCGACGGGCGCGAGGACGAGGTGTTCATGGGCGGACCGTTCTGCTCTTTGCCCCTCTGACGGGGGTGTTGGCAGACTATGCCACAGGCGATTCGGCCTGTGAATCCCCAAAAACGGATGGGGGCGGAAAACCGCGCCCCATCCGCGGCTTGCGCGTGACACCTCTCACCAGTCGTTCTGGTAAACCCCGGTCTCAAATCGCAGCGCCATCGGCACGCAACCGCCGCCCGAGGGGCCACAGAGCGTGCCTGTCAGGGTGGCGGTGATGCGGTCATAGGCACCACTGCCGCCTTCGGTGAAGCCTGTGATCACCACCTCTGACGGTTCCGCGCTGCGCAGCAGGACCGTCTCTTCCCTGTCATCCTCTTTTACCAGTTCGACCGTGGCGGGAAACCGCATCCCCTTGGCCAGCGCGCCGGGCGGATTGGCCTTGAAGGTCAGTTCCGGCGTTTCCGCCTTGGGGTCGGTGGCATCCTCGAAGGTGCCCCGCATCCGCCAAGTGTCGTCGCTCTGCACCACCCAGACATTCGGATCAACCGCACCCACGGAATAATTATAGGATTTCAACGTGTAAGCCGTGCCGCCTATGGTGCCGGTCAGATCGCCCAAAGGGTAGGGGTAGCCTTCGGGCGGTTCAAACGCGGGCGTCAGCACCACCGGACCCTCCACCGATCCATCCGGCATCGTGTTCCCTGTGGTGCAGGCGGTCAGGGCGGCCACAACCAAAAGCGCAAATCGAAACGACATCAAAAACACCTTTCAAAAACAAATGGGGGCAGGCCCTGCGGCCCACCCCCGAAACCTGCCCCCATCGAGGCGCGCCTGTAAAGCGTTCAGGCCTTGCCTTTGTAGATATCGACCAGCTTTTGCAGCAGCACCAAAGCCTCGTCGCGCGGGCGCTGAAAGCTGTTGCGCCCGATGATCGACCCGTTGCCGCCGCCCGCAAGGATGGCGCGGGCATCGTCGAACACCGCATCCTCGCCCTTGGCCGCCCCGCCCGAGAACACGACCAGCCGCCGACCGGCAAAGCAGGATTGCACGATGTGGCGCACACGGGCAGCCATGGTGGAGCCGTCGATGCCTTGTTTGAGATAGACCTTCTTGGCCTCATCCTGTTCCAGATGGTCGGTGGGCAGCTTCACCTTGATGATATGCGCGCCCAGCATGGTGGCGATGTGGGCGGCATAGGCGGTCACGTCAAAGGCGGTCTCGCCATCCTTGGTCAGCGCCTCACCGCGCGGATAGGACCAGATCACCGTCGCGATGCCGCAGGCGGCGGCTTCGGCGCGCAGCTCCTTGATCTCTTCGTACATGTCCAGCGCCATGTCCGACCCCGGATAGATGGTGAAACCGATGGCCGAACAGCCCAGCCGCAGCGCATCCTGCACCGAGGCAACAACGGCCTGATTCTTGCCCGCCGTGTTCGACATCAGGCTGTTGGCGTGGTTCATCTTCAGGATCGTCGGGATCTGGCCCGCAAAGGTATCGGCCCCGGCCTCAAGGTTGGCCAGGGGGGCCGCATAGGCGGTCAGCCCGGCGTCGATGGCGAGTTGATAGTGGTAATGCGGATCATAGCCCGCCGGATTGGGCGCAAAGCTGCGCGCGGGGCCATGCTCAAACCCCTGATCGACGGGCAGGATGATCATCTTGCCGGTGCCGCCCAGCTTGCCCTCCATCAGCATGCGGCACAGGTTCGCCTTCACGCCGGGGGTTTCGCCTTCATATTGGCTCAGGATCTTCTGGACGGTTTTCGTCGCGCGCATCGAATGTGTTCCCTTTGTCAAATCGGGGTGGCGGGCCTGTCCTGCCCTTATGAAATACAGCCGCCGGTGGCAAATCTGTTAGCGCCAACATGTGCTGAATTTTCCAGAACCGCGCTCAGCCCACCCGCATGCGGTTCTCGATGGGGGCCCCTTCCGCCACGGCGCGGGCATCGCGGGTGGCCTCGTCCCGGGCTTCGGCCGATCCGGCGGTGCCGCGCAGGACGAGCGTTCCTTCGATGTATTCGACGGACAGATTGGCCAGCGCGGGGTCCTGCAACGCGGCCAGCACACGCGCCATCAAGGCAGGATCAGAGCCGGACGGGGGGATGGTGGTCTTCGGGGACATCGCGACGCTCCTGACAGAGGCAGGACAGCGCGCGAGGCGGGGCTTGCGTTCCCTGCACCCTCTCCGATCCCGGAGCAGGGAAGCAAAAACAAAGACGCCCGACGGAGAATATCCGCCGGGCGTCTCTCCGGAAAAAGCCGGACACTCACATCTACAAAACGATACGCACCCGCAACACTCGCACCACTCGCACCGCACCACCGCCCGAGGCGGAAATTCCTTGTGACAAAAACCGTTCCAATCGCCGTATCCAATACAGCCATATGGATGTAATGACAGATCTTCGTCAATCCCTCGCCGCAAAAAAGTTCCCAATTTGATATGAAGTATTCATGACAGCGGCTGGCCCCGTGTATCGGCATCCAGTGGTAACTTATTGAAAGATATGAAATCCGTCGAATGTCCCTGACAAACGGCCCGCCATGCGTCCGATCTTTCGGTAATCTGACTCCCGAATTGGCCGCAACCCAAGGTAAAGTGCGGCGCATGCCATGCCAATTCCGGATGCAGAGGCGCAATTCGGGGTGGTTTGCGATCAATCCATGGATGCAGTCCGGGACCCGCCGCGCCCATGCACAGGCCGATCCGCGCCGAATCACGCCATGAAAAAGCCCCGGCGCGGAAACGCCGGGGCTTTGTCTGTGTGGCCGTCCTGCGCCCTCAACTCATCAGGGCGGCGACCCCCGGAAGCTCCTTGCCTTCCATCCACTCGAGGAAGGCCCCGCCCGCGGTCGAGATGAAGGTGAAATCGCCCGCCACCCCTGCCGCGTTCAACGCCGCCACCGTATCGCCGCCGCCCGCGACCGAGACCAGCGTTCCCGCACGGGTCAGCGCCGCCACGGCCCTCGCCGCCGCATTGGTCGCGGCGTTGAAGGGCTCGATCTCAAAGGCACCCAGCGGGCCGTTCCAGATCAGCGTCTTGGCCGACCCGAACACCCCCGCCAGCGCCGCCACCGTCTGTGGCCCGGCATCTAGGATCATCGCATCGGCAGGGCAGGCGTCGGCGGCCACGGTTTCATTCGCGGCCCCGGCCTTGAACTCGCGCGCCACGACCACATCCACGGGCAGGTGGATGGTGCAGCCCGCAACCTTGGCCTTGGCCAGAATCTCGCGCGCGGTGTCGGCCATGTCGCGTTCGGCCAAGGATTTTCCGACCTCGATCCCTTTCGCGACAAGGAAGGTGTTCGCCATGCCGCCGCCGATCACCAGATGATCCACACGGGTGACCAGATTGCCCAGAAGGTCCAGCTTGGTGGACACCTTGGCCCCGCCAACCACGGCCACTACCGGGCGCACCGGGTTGCCAAGCGCGGCCTCCAGCGCCCGCAGCTCCGCCTCCATCAGCCGCCCCGCCGCCGTTGGCAACAGCCCCGCAATACCGGCGGTGGAGGCATGGGCCCGATGCGCGGCCGAGAAGGCATCGTTGACATAGACATCGCCAAGCGCTGCCATCCCTTGCGCCAAGGCGGGATCGTTCTTTTCCTCGCCGGCATGGAAGCGGGTGTTTTCCAACAGCACCACCTCGCCCGGAGCCGCCGTGGCGATGGCCTCTGCCGCCACCGCACCGATGCAATCGGCCCCGAACACGACCTTGCGCCCAAGCGCGGCCTCAAGCGCCGGGACGACATGGCCAAGGCTCATTTCCGGGACGACCTTGCCCTTGGGCCGGTCGAAATGTGCCAGCAGCACGACCTTGCCGCCACGGGCGATGATATCCTCGACCGTGGGCAGGATCTTTTCGATCCGCGTGGCATCCGTCACGCGCCCATCTTCCATCGGCACGTTGATGTCCACCCGCACCAGCACGGTCTTGCCCGCCAGTGCCACGTCGTCCAGAGTTTTCCAGGCCATCTGCCCCTCCATGTCCTGCGCCATGTTTCAGGCGCCCCGTTACGGCGCCCCCTCTTTCGGCGCAGTTGCGCCTTTCGTCAACCGTGCCGCAGCCATTTGCCCTTTCCATGCGGCACAAGCGCCATTAGGTTCCGCCACAACCTGACAACCCGGAGCATGACAGATGGCCGAGATCAAAGACCCCGAAAACACCGTGATCATCACCCTCAAGGATGGTGAGGTCGTGATCGAACTTCTGGCCGATGTGGCCCCGAAACATGCCGAGCGGATGAAGACCCTCGCCCGCGCCAAGGCCTATGACAACGTGGCCTTCCACCGCGTGATCGACGGCTTCATGGCCCAGACCGGCGATGTCGCCAATGGCAACATGGAAAACAACTTCAACCTGCGCCGCGCGGGCACGGGTGGCTCTGACCTGCCGGACCTGCCGGCGGAATTCTCCAAGCTGCCGCATGACCGTGGCACGCTGGGCGCGGCCCGGTCGCAGAACCCGAATTCGGCCAACAGCCAATTCTTCATCAACTTCAAGGACAACCATTTCCTGAACGGCCAATACACCGTCTATGGCCGCGTGATCGCGGGGATGGAGCATGTGGACAAGATCACCCGTGGCGAACCGCCGCAGACCCCCGACCGCATGATCACCGTCCGGGTGGCCGCCGATGTTGCGTGATCGTCTGATCGCAGGCGGCCTCTTCGCCGCTGGTCTGGCGGTTCTGGCCGCCTTCACCCTGCCGCAGTCCAGCGCGGTGGCCCAGGACGTCACCGACGGCCCCGGCCCGAACCTTGTGATCGATGTGGCGGGCTCCACCACCGGGCAGATCGTCATTGATCTCATGTCAGACGTGGCCCCGAACCATGTGGCGCAGATCGTGGCCCTGGCCAAAGAGGGCGCTTATGATGACGTGGTGTTCCACCGCGTGATCGACGGCTTCATGGCCCAGACCGGTGACGTGCAATTCGGCAAGCGCGGCGGTGATGTGTCGATGGCGGGCATGGGTGGTTCATCCCTGCCGGACTTGAAGGCCGAGTTTTCGTCGATGCCCTTTGATCGCGGTGTGCTGGGCATGGCGCGGTCGATGGACCCCGACTCCGCCAACAGCCAGTTCTTCATCATGTTCGCCCCCGCGCCGCATCTGGACGGGCAATACACCGTCGTGGGCCGGGTGATCTCGGGGATGGAGGTGGTGGACGCCATCAAGAAGGGCGACGAAGCCGCCAATGGCGCCGTGGCCGATCCCGACTATATGGCGAAAGTCACCGTGCAGGAGTGATCCTGAAGGGTAGAGCAAGGGGAAGGGGGGCTGCGGCCCCCTTTTTCGTTTGCGGTGCTCATTTCCAAAAGCGCAACGGTCAGTGTTGGACCGGGACCCAAAGTCCCGGTCCGCGCGCAGACCGCCCCCTCGGTCTGCGCGCCCAAGGGCGCACATCCCGGCGGTCTGCACGCGGCCCTAACGACAGCGGGGTGAAACTCTCTCCCAGAGAGTTTCACCCCGCTTCGCGATCTTTGTCAGGCGTGCCTTACCCGATCACCACCAGCGCATGGCGCTTGCGCCCGGCGGTCAGCTTCAACGGCTCGGCCAATTCCCCCGCGCCGTAGCGCAGCGAGGTGTCGGTGACGATCTCATCGTTCACCTTCGCGCCGCCCTCGGTGATCAGCCGCTTGGCATCCTTGCCCGAGGCCGCCAGCCCCGCCCGCACGAACAGCTGCACGATCCCCACCCCGTCCGAGACCTCGTCCACCGACAAGGCCACGGTCGGCAGATCGTCGCCAATGCCGCCCTTTTCGAACACCTCGCGCGCGGTGGCCTCTGCCGCCGCCGCAGCCTCGGCCCCGTGCAGCAGGGTGGTCACCGCATTGGCAAGCACCACTTTGGCCGCGTTGATCTCGGACCCTTGCAACGCTCCCAGACGGTCGCATTCCGCCACCGGCAATTCGGTGTAAAGCTTCAGGAACCGCCCCACGTCGGCATCGGTCGTATTGCGCCAGAACTGCCAGAACTCATAGGGAGACAGCATCTCGCCATTCAACCACACCGCGCCATTGGCCGATTTGCCCATCTTCTTGCCATCGCTGGTGGTCAGCAGCGGAGAGGTCAGTCCATAAACCTCATGCTCGATCACCCGGCGTGTCAGGTCCACGCCGTTGACGATATTGCCCCATTGATCCGACCCGCCCATCTGGACCAAACAGCCATAGCGGCGGTTCAGCTCAAGGAAATCATAGGCTTGCAGGATCATGTAGTTGAATTCAAGGAAGCTCAGCGATTGCTCCCGATCCAGCCGCGACTTCACGCTCTCAAAACTCAGCATCCGGTTGACCGAAAAATGCCGCCCGATGTCGCGCAAGAAGCCGATGTAGTTCAGCCCGTCCAGCCATTCGGCATTGTTGACCATCACCGCATCATTCGGGCCGTCGCCAAAGGTGACATAGGGCGAAAACGCCCGTTTGATCCCGGCGATGTTTTCGTTGATCTGATCATCGGTCAGCAAAGGCCGCTCATCGGCGCGGAACGACGGGTCGCCAATCTTGGTCGTCCCGCCGCCCATCAGCACGATCGGCTTGCCGCCGCATTTCTGCAACCAGCGCAGCATCATGATCTGGATCAGGCTGCCGACATGCAACGACTTCGCCGTCGCATCAAAACCGATGTAACCCGGCACCACGCCCTTGAGGAAAGCCTCATCCAGCGCCTGATAATCGGTGCAATCGGCCAGATAGCCGCGCTCCATCATCACGCGCATGAAGTCCGATTTCGCATGGTAGGTCATGGGTCACCCGTGCTTTAAACTCCCGAAGGCGTATAACGGGGCCGGGGATCGAGTGAAAGATGCGGGCGTGGAAAAGATGAAGACGGCAGGACCGCTGTGGGCGCTTGGCACGATGTCAGGCACCTCGCTGGATGGCGTCGATGCGGCGATGGTGCTGACCGATGGTCACGCGGTGCTGGACTTCGGCCCTTCGGCCTATCGCCCCTACACGCCTGCCGAGCAAGCCACGATCCGCGCCGCCTTTGGCCAATGGCCCGGCGACCCCAATGTGGCAAAGGCGGCAGAGGTGGTGGAAACCGCCCATGCGGAACTTCTGTCGCGTTTTTCCGGCGCCGATGTGGTGGGGTTTCACGGCCAGACCCTTGCCCATGATCCGCGCGGGCGTGGCACGCATCAATGCGGCAACGGCGATCTTCTGGCGCGCCTTTTGGGCCTGCCGGTGGTCTGGGATTTCCGCAGCAACGATGTGGCAATGGGCGGGCAGGGCGCGCCCTTGGCCCCGTTCTACCATTTCGCGCTGGCCCGCAGGATCGGTGCCACGGCCCCTATTTCCTTCCTGAACCTCGGCGGGGTGGGCAATGTCACATGGATTGACCCCAGCGCCCCCGGCCCCGACAGCCCCGGCGCGCTCTTGGCCTTTGACACCGGCCCGGCCAATGCGCCGATCAATGACGTGATGCAGGCCCGCAGCGGCACGGCGCAGGATGCGGGCGGAGAGACCGCCGCCAAAGGGACCGTGGATCAGGCCGTCATCGACCGCTTCCTGACCCACCCCTATTTCTACCGCATCCCGCCCAAATCCTTGGACCGGAACGACTTTCACACCGCCCTCGACACCAGCCACCTGAGCCTTGAGGATGCCGCCGCCACCCTGACCGCCGCCGCCGCCGCCGCCGTGGCACGGGGGGCGGAGCACTTCCCGCATCCCCCCACCCGCCTGCTTGTCTGTGGTGGAGGCCGCCACAACGCCACCCTTATGGCCGCCCTTTCAGATCGCCTGCCTTACCCTGTGGACCCCGTCGAAACCGCCGCCCTGAACGGCGACATGCTGGAGGCCGAGGCCTTCGCCTTCCTCGCCACCCGCGTGCTGCGCGGCCTGCCCACCTCTGCCCCCGGCACCACCGGCGTGCCCGCCGCCATCGGTGGCGGCAAGATCAGCCGCCCCACCGGAGCCAGCCCCAGCTGATCCTGCGCCTGTTTTCTCTGCGAAAAAAATCCTCAGGGGGTGAATGGGCCGCAGGCCCAGAGGGGGCGCGAGCGCCCCCTTACGCCATCCACCGCGCCACCAGCGCGGGCAGTTCCGCGAAATGGCTGAAACTCGCCAAGGGGTTCAGCGCCTCCACCGGCGATTTGCGGTAACCCTCTGTATAGAGCAGGAACCCCACCCCCGCCGCATGGGCGGTTTCGGCATCCACCTCACTGTCGCCGACATACAACACCGGTCCGCCCCCCACGCCCGCGAGGGCCGCCTGCAGCATGGCCGGGTCGGGTTTGCGCGTGGGCAGGCTGTCGCCGCAGATCACGCAGGCAAACCGGTCCTGCCAGCCTTGCGCGGCAAGCACCGCCCGCGTCGGGCGCAGGGGCTTGTTGGTGCAAAGGCCCAGCGTCAGGCCCTGACCCGCCAGCGCGGAAAGGGCCTCGGGCACACCCGGATAGGGTTTGGTCAGGGTAGCGCTGCCGGTTTCATAGATCATCAGGAACCGCGTCATCAGACGGTCGCGCCCCGCCACCGGCAGTCCCGTCGCGGCGATCACCCGGTCCAGCAGGACGCCCACGCCAGCCCCCACCATAGCCGTCACCTGCGCGCGGCTCAGGCCGGGGTGACCTTCCTCGGCCAGCAGCAGGTTGACGGCGGCGTGGATGTCGGCCGCGCTGTCCACCAAGGTCCCGTCCAGATCAAAGATCACGGCTGCCATCGCATCCCCCACTTCACCCGCGCGCATCTGACGCGGGCGGGGCGAACAGGGCAAGCCCGATCAGCGCCCCATCACACGATTTGCCAGCCGCGCCAGCCGCGAGGGCGGCCCGTTTGACGCCGCCTCGCGCCGGTCGGCGGCGACGAGCGTCGCATAAAGGCCATGCACCCCCAGCCAGCGCAGGGGTTCCGGCTCCCACCGACGGACCCGGTGATTGACCCAAGGCAGGCGGGTGAGGGCCGTGTCGCGCCCCAGCACCAGATCGGCCAGCGTGCGCCCGGCGAGGTTAGAGGTCGAGACACCGACCCCCACATAGCCCCCCGCCCAACCCATGCCGGTCGCCGGATCAAGGCCCACGGTGGCGCACCAGTCGCGCGGCACGCCCAGCACCCCGCACCAGCCATGGGCGATGCCGATGCCTTGGGCGGCGGGGAAATGGCGGTTGAGGATCGCCGTCAGCCGCGCCACGGTGGCGGCATCCGGGGCACCATCTGCGTCGATCCGTGAGCCGAACTTATAGGGCGTGCCGCGTGCCCCCACCGTGATCCGCCCATCCCGCGTGCGCTGGCAATAGCAATAGGCATTCGCGAAATCGCCAAGAATCTCCGCGCCCTGCCAGCCGATCTTGTCCCAGATATCCTGCGGCAGGGGCTCGGTCACGATCTGGGCGGAGTTCATCGGCAGCCAGTCGCGCTTCAGCCCCGGCAGGGTGGCGGTGAAGCCTTCGGTGCAGCGCAGGATGTGGCGGGCGCGGATCGTGCCATGGTCGGTTTCGACCACGCCGGGGGCCATCGCCAGAACCGTGGTGCCCTCGGCAATCGTGACGCCAAGGCGTTCGACGACATCGGCCAGACCGCGCACCAACTTGGCCGGTTGCACGCGGGCGACGCCCTCCACCACCATCGCGCCGATGGCCCCGGGGATGTGGATGCGCTCTGCGAGGTCCGGCCCGTCGATCATGCGGACGCGGGTTTCGGCCCAAGCGTGGCGATGCGCAACCTCGGCCTTTGCCCGGTGAAGTTGGGCCGGGGTGGTGGCGACCATCAACTCGTCCGTGCGGTGGATGTCTGCGTCGATGCCTTCCGCCTCGGCTACACGGATCACCTCATCCACGGTGGCGTTCATGGCGCGGACCATGTCCTTGACCGGTTCGACCCCGGCATGCGCGGCGTAACGCGCGTGGTTCCACGCAAAGCCGCCCGAGAGCCAGCCGCCATTGCGACCCGAGGCGCCATATCCCGCAAACCGCTTTTCCATGACAATGACGCGTAGATGGGGGGCGGCTTGTTTCAGGTAATAGGCCGACCAGAGGCCAGAGTAGCCCGCGCCGATGATGCAGACATCCGCCGTTGTGTCGCCTGGCAGCGTCGGGCGGGGGGAGGGCATGCCGATATCGGCATACCAATAAGAGACTTCGCCCAAACGGGCCGGGGTGCGGGTCTGTGTCATGGGCGGCAGGATAGGGGAAGGAGGGGCGGGGAAAAGGGGGAAAAACGTCATTGGCGAAGTCGCTTGAGGTTCAGTCGTGCGGGGCAAGTGACCCGCGCGCATCGCGACACATCAGCATGCCCGCCCGTGCTGCTCCAGCACGGGCCGCGCCCGCCCGCCCCTTGGCGGGCGCGATAAATCGCCCCCGCCCGGTCGTGCGCGCCCCGTACCCCACGCTCCAGGATTGCTGGACACCCCTTGCGGCTTCGTTCCCTCAGCCGCAATCGGACCGGCGGGAATGTCCACTGGACATTCCCGCGTCGGTCCTCTCGGCCACCCGCGTGCCAAAACAAAACACCCCCGCCTTGCAGCGAGGGTGCTGTTTCTAAATGAACGCAGCCTTCGCCCTCAGAAAAACGCCTGCACGCCCGTGATTGCACGCCCGAGGATCAGCGCGTGGACGTCATGGGTGCCTTCGTAGGTGTTCACCGTCTCAAGGTTCACCATATGGCGCATCACCTGAAAATCCTGCTGGATGCCGTTGCCGCCGTGCATGTCCCGCGCCCAGCGGGCCGCGTCCAAGGCCTTGCCGCAGTTGTTGCGCTTGATAATCGAGATCATCTCCGGCGCGGCATTCGCCTCGTCCAAGAGCCGCCCAACCCGCAAAGACGCCTGCAAGCCCAAGGCAATCTCGGTCATCATATTCGCCAGCTTCAACTGATACAGCTGCGTCCCCGCCAAGGGCTTGCCGAATTGCTTGCGGTCCAACCCATATTGACGCGCGGCGTGCATGCAGAACTCTGCCGCGCCCATCACGCCCCAGGAAATGCCATAGCGCGCGCGGTTCAGACAGCCGAAGGGGCCTTTCAGACCCTCGACATTCGGCAAGAGGGCATCTTCGCCCACCTCGACATCCTTCATCACGATCTCGCCGGTGATCGAGGCGCGCAGCGACAGTTTCCCACCAACCTTGGGCGCGGAAAGCCCGGTCATGCCCTTTTCCAGCACGAAGCCCTTGATCTTGCCGCCATGCGCCTCGGACTTGGCCCAGACCACGAAGACATCCGCAATCGGCGCGTTGGAAATCCACATCTTTGCGCCGTTCAGCACGTAGCCATTGGCGGTTTTCTTGGCCACGGTTTTCATACCTGCCGGATCAGACCCGGCATCGGGTTCGGTCAGCCCGAAGCAGCCAATCCATTCGCCCGACGCCAATTTCGGCAGATACTTCGCCCGCTGCGCCTCGGTTCCATAGGCATAGATCGGATACATCACCAGCGAGCTTTGCACCGACATCATCGACCGATAGCCGGAATCGACCCGCTCCACCTCACGCGCGATCAGGCCATAGGCCACGTAAGAGGCCCCCAGCCCGCCGTATTCCTCCGGCACCGTGACGCCCAAAAGCCCCATCGCCCCCATTTCGCGGAAAATCTCGGGGTCGGTCTGTTCGGTCTCATATGCTTTCACCACACGCGGTTGCAGCTTTTCCTGCGCATAGGCGCGGGCAGCGTCGCGCAGCATCCGCTCTTCTTCGGTCAACTGGTCATTCAGGCGGAAGGGGTCTTCCCAATCAAAGCTGGCCAGATCCGGCTTGTCCTTGGACTTCAGTTTCGGTGCGTCAAGGCTCATGGTCCCATCCCCTGTGATGCGTGATGCATATCTTGCGCCCTCTATTGCCCGAAATCTTGTGATGATCTATCGAAACCTTATGATGACTTGTTGAGGTTTGCGCACATGCTGGCCCCGCGCCGCCACTTCCCCTCCACCGCCTCGCTTCTGGCGCTTGAGGCGTTGGACCGTCTCGGCACCGTGACGGCGGCGGCGGCAGACCTGAACCTGACCCCTGGTGCCATCAGCCGCGCCGTGAAAGAGGCGGAGGGGCAGTTGGGTGTGCCGCTTGCCATCCGGGATCACCAGCGCCTGCGCCTGACGCCTGCGGCGCGGGATTACATCGCCCAAGTGCGGCGGGCGTTGGAGACGCTTTCTGCCGCCTCGTCGCGGCTGCGCGGCTCTCCGGGTGGGGGCAGCCTGACGCTGGCAATTCTGCCCGCCTTCGGGATGCATTGGCTGGCCCCGCGCCTGCCCGGCTTTCGCGCGGCCCATCCCGGCGTGGCGCTGACCCTGTCCACCCGCCTGCGCCCCTTTGATCTGGAGGCCGAGGGGTTTGATGCCGCCATCCACTACGGTCGCCCCGATTGGCCGGGGGCGGACCACCTGCTGTTGATGGAGGAAGAGGTGATTCCCGTCGCTGCGCCCGGTTTTCTGCCGGGTGGTGCGCCAGAGGCCAAAGCCCTGCTGGACCAACCGCTGTTGATGATCGAAAGCCGCACGGGGGATTGGGGCCGCTGGTTCGCCGCCCAAGGGATGCCGGGACAACGACCGCGCGGCATGTTGTTTGACCAATTCGCCACCATGCAACAGGGGGCCATCCACGGCCTTGGTGTGGCGCTGTTGCCGACCTTCCTGATCGCCGACGACTTGCGCGCTGGACGGTTAAAGGCCATCGGCGCGGCGGAACGATCCGCAGGCAGCTATTACCTGACATGGCCAAAGGACACGCCGCCGCGCCCGCCCTTTGCCGCCTTCCGCGATTGGATCACGGCACAGGTGCAACGCCCGACGCCCGATGCCGCGAACAGGCGGGCGGCGGGGCAGGGCGGCGGCTAAGTCCTGCGGATGACAGGCCAAACCCACCCCCCGACATCGTCGCTGAAAGGCGTGCTGATGCTGATCGCCGCGATGGCGCTCTTGCCGTTTCTGGATGTGGTGGCGAAGTATCTGGGCCAAGCCGGTGTGCCCATCCTGATGATCGTCTGGGCGCGGATGGCCTTTGGCGTGATGCTCACGCTGCCCTTCGTGCTGGCCGAGGGCGGGCCGCGCAGCCTGATCCCCGACCGCCCGCAGTGGCACCTGTTGCGCGCAGGCTTCCTGATCGCCGCGACCTTCCTGTTCTTCTGGTCACTGAAAACCATGGCCATCGCCGATGCCTTGGCCATCTTCTTTGTTCAACCGCTGATCGTCACGGCGCTGTCGCCCTTGGTGCTGAAGGAACGCGTCGGCCTCAACCGCTGGGCCGCCGTCGCCGTGGGCTTTGTCGGCACGCTGATCATCCTGCGCCCCGGCCTGTCGGCCTTTGGTCCCGGATCATGGCTGGCCCTGGGGTCGGGCATCAGCCTTGGCCTCTACATGCTGGTGACGCGCCTGATGAAGGGCCGCACCACCCCGGTGGTGACGATGTTCCACACCAGTCTGATGGGGGCGATCCTCACCACCGCAGGCGTGATTTTCGTCTGGCAAGCGCCAAGCCTTTGGCAATGGGTGCAATTTGCCATGGTGGGCAGCATCGCCACCTTGGGCCACTTGTTGATCACCCGCGCCTATGAAAACGCCGAAGCTTCGCTGCTGGCACCCTTGGCCTATACCGAGATCGTCATGGCCACGGTCTTGGGTTGGTGGTTCTTCGGAGACCTGCCCGATGGCTGGACCATCCTTGGCGTTGGCATCCTGATCGCCTCGGCACTCTATATCTCGGCTCGGGCTGGCACCGCCGAACCAGCATGATTGCACTCACCCTGCGCGGTCGCTTGGCGACCCTCTCACTGTCATTTCAAGGATTGCCGCACGCGCTGTCCGGCCGTGCCGATCATGAGCTACCCCCCGAAAATTGGACAGTGACGGAAGCTACGATCTAAAGTCTGCTGGTCTCCAAGAACGAGGAGAACAGACATGTCGAAACGCAGGAACCACGACGCGGCCTTCAAGG
>JAIXPH010000055.1 GCA_027486345.1 Paracoccaceae bacterium | reverse complement strand
CGCCTACTTCCAAGGCATCGGCGCTTCCTACTCGCTGGGCGGCGGCGCGACCCTGGCTGGTGGCATCGCCAACGCCGATGGCGCGACCAAAGCCGATCTGGGCGTGAACTTCTCGTTCTGATCCAACGCGCTTCGGCGCTGTGGATGGGGGCGGACCTTCGGGTCCGCCCCTTTTCTTTTGCCGCCAAGGGGATGGCGTCCTGATGCGACGGCGCTATGTTCTGCACGCAATCACCTCGAGGGACGGGCATGACAACGGCACTGGCAACGATTCTGGAAAAGCTCCGCCATGCGGAACAGTCCGCTGGCCGCGCGCCCGGATCGGTACAGTTGATTGCCGTGTCCAAGGTCCAACCGCTGGAGCGAGTGGTCGCCGTGCTGGAGTATGGGCACCGCCTGTTCGGTGAAAACTACGTGCAAGAGGCCTTGGGCAAATGGCCAGACCTGCGCGCCCAGTTCGGCACCGTTGCCGTGCATATGATCGGCCCGTTGCAGACCAACAAGGCCAAGGTCGCGGTGGAGTTGTTCGACACCATCCATTCGTTGGACCGGCCCTCGCTGGCGGACAAACTGGCATCGCTGGCCCAAACGCGCGGCGCATCACCCGACCTGTTCGTGCAGGTCAATACCGGTGCAGAACCGCAAAAGGCGGGTATCCTGCCCGAGGCGCTGGATGCCTTCATCGCCGATTGCCGTCGCCGCGACCTGCCCGTCGTCGGCCTGATGTGCATCCCGCCGGAGTCCGAAGATGCCACGCCGCACTTCCGGATGCTCTCTGACATGGCCGCGCGCAACGGCCTGACGGGGCTGTCGATGGGCATGAGCAGTGACTTTCCTGCCGCCATCGCCGCCGGGGCCACCCATGTGCGGGTCGGCTCGGCCCTGTTCGGTGCGCGGGATTACGCGGGGCGCTGATTCTCACACCGCTTCACGCCCTCGGCACAGGCTGCAACGGACAGGTGCAAGACTTCACAGGCAGGGCTATATTCCGCTTATGATGAACCGATCCGCGCTTTTCGCCCCGCTTGTCGCCGTCCTGTTTGCGCTGCCCGCACAGGCAGAGATCATTCCGCTTGACCGGATCAGCGCCTATCTGAACGGCCTGACCACGGCGCAGACGGATTTCACGCAGGTGAATGCGGATGGCTCGATTTCGACCGGGACGATCAAGATCAAGCGGCCGGGGCGGATGCGGTTCGAATATGCCCCGCCGGATGCCTCGCTTGTCTTGGCCAGCGCCGGTCAGGTGGCGATCTTCGACGCAAAGTCGAACCAGCCACCGGAACAATACCCGCTGACGCGCACGCCGTTGAACCTGATCCTGTCGCCCACCGTTGACCTCGCCCGCGCCAACACCGTCGTCGGCCATGCCGAGGTTGAGGGCACCACCCGTGTCGCGGTGCAAGATCCCGAACACCCGGAGTATGGCTCGATCGAGTTGGTGTTCACCGACCAGCCGCTGCAACTGCGCCAATGGATCATCACCGACGACATGGGCGCGCAAACCACGGTGATCCTTGGCAATCTGGCGGCAACGGCGGATTTCCCGCCGTCCACCTTCAGCATCACCTCGGAACAGCAGCGGCGGAACTGACCCGCCGCTTACAGCTTGCCGCAGCTTGCCAACTGGCCGCGATACATCTCTGCCCGTGACCCCACACGGGCGGCCACATCGATCAGCCACGGCTTGCCCAGATAACTTTGGTTGCGGAAGCCGTTGCGGCCTTCGTGATAGGCCAGATACTGCGATTGCGCGTCGTACTTGGAAATGCCCAGCTCGCGCGTACTTTCGTCCATGTACCAGCCCATGAAATCGGTGGCATCACCGATGTCATCCCGCCGCGCACCGCGTCCGCCCGCTTCGTCGCGGTATTCGTCCCAAGTGCCGTCCAGAGCCTGGCTGTAGCCAAAGGCCGAAGATTGTCGTCCCATCGGGATCACGCCAAGGGCATAGCGGTGCGGTGTGCGCGCATTGCCGATGAACTTTGATTCCTGATGGATCGTGGCCATCTGGACATGGACCGGGATACCCCAGCGCCGCTCTGCCGCCTTCATCGCCCGATAGTATTTCGGCCGCTCATTCAGAATGGCACAGGCGTCATCAAGATCACGGGGCGCCGAATACCTGCCGCCCCCGCAAGAGGCGAGCAAAAGCAACAGGATCGACGCGCGGAGAAATCTGCTCATTGCCCCTCGCACGTTTATATTTTGCCAAAGGATATGCGAAAACGCCCGCCGTGGGAATGCCTATCGCTTCGTCGCGCTGTCCGCAGGGGCGGGACCGTCGCAAATGTGATCTGTGTAAACGAAAGCGCCCCCGGCAGGGCCGGGGGCGCAGGTCTGGCATCGGCCGGGATTACAGCTTTCCGGCGTTCTGTTGCAGCATCATGAAGGTGTCGTAGTTGTATTCCGCCACCTGCGCCCAGGTGTAATGCTCGGACCGGAAGGCCTTGATCGACCCCCAGAGCTTGGCAAAGGCGGGATTGGTCGCCTCCATCTCGGCATAGACCTCATTGGCGGCGTTGAAGCAGGCCTCAAGGATCTCGGGCGTGAAGGGCCGCAGTTGCGCGCCCTGTGACACCAGCGATTTGATCGCGGTCGGGTTCTTGAAGTCATACATCTGCAGCATGTTGGCATCCGCCGCCTGCGCCGCGGTATGCAGCAGCGACTTGTAGGCGGGCGGCAGTTCTTCGTACTTCGCCTTGTTGAACATGAAGTGGACGGTCGGGCCACCTTCCCACCAGCCGGGGTAGTAGTAATAGGGCGCGACCTTCACAAAGCCGAGCTTTTCATCGTCATAGGGGCCGACCCATTCGGCAGCGTCGATGGTGCCCTTTTCCAGCGCGGGATAGATATCGCCGCCCGCGATCTGTTGCGGCACGACGCCCAGCTTTTCCAGCACCTTGCCCGCAAAGCCGCCCACCCGCATCTTCAGGCCGGACAGATCGGCGACGGTGGTGATTTCCTTGCGATACCAGCCACCCATCTGCACACCGGTGTTGCCGCCGGGCAGCGCCACGATGTTATGCTGTGCAAGGAATTCGTTATAAAGATCAATGCCGCCGCCATGGTAGTGCCATGCGTTGATCCCCCGCGCCGACAGCGAGAACGGCACCGCCGCCGCCACGGCCCAAGCCGGGTCCTTGCCCCAGTAGTAATAGCCAACGGTGTGGCAGGCTTCGATATTGCCCGCCGTCACCTCATCCGCGGCTTGCAGGCCGGGGACCAGTTCGCCCGCAGCGAAAACCTGGATCTGGAAGTTGCCGTCCGTCGCTTCGGACAGATACTTCGACAGGACTTCCGCCCCGCCATAGATGGTGTCCAGCGACTTGGGAAAAGACGAGGTCAGACGCCACGTCACCTTGGGCGCGGCCTGGGCGAGGGCGGGCGCGGCCAATGCGGCAGCACCGGCGCCACCCAAGGCGGCCTTGGTCAGAAAAGAACGACGATCCATTGAAACAACCTCCCGTTTTCGTTGAAACTTTGGCGGCCACGCTTGGGCGGGCCTACAACCTTGCAGGGAGCACCAGAATGCACGCCCTGAAAAGTCTGTCCAGCCAGCTTGGAGAGTGACGCTACGAAAACTGGGGCGGGCGGCGGGGTTCAGCCACCGCGGCGCACGATGGCCTCAAGGTCGATGACCTCGGGTTCCGGCGGAGGCGGCGGGGTTGGTTCGGGTTCTGGCGCGGGGGCGGGGCGGTCCTTGACCAACAGCGGCAAAAGCTCCGCCCCTGTGGCGCTGGGGCCAGAGGTTTCGGGCGGTTCGCGCCATGACAGGGTATCGAACCCGCCACAGTTTTCGCAGATCGGGTCCCATTTCGCATGGATCGCCTGACAGCGGTCACAGCACCAGCGCGGACCGCGCGGCGCGGTCAGGGCGCGGGCCATCCAACCGCGCACCACGGCATCCTCTGCCCCCTGCCCGCGTTCGATGGCGGCCATGATGGCGATGGAGCGTTGCGTCGGATGTTTCTCTGCCAGATCGCCCAAAGACCGCCGCGCTGCCGGAAAATCCTCGGCCGTGATGTAAAGCTCTGCCATCAACAGGCGGGTTTCTTCGTGATCGGGGTGGTTGGCGACCAGTGTCTTGAAGCGCTTGATCCGCGCATCGGGCGATTCATCAGGGACGATTTCGGCAAAGGCGGCGGCAAGGTCGGGATGCGGTTTGGCGTCCCATGCCTTTTTCAGCACCCGCGTCGCGTTCTTGGCGTTGTCCTTGTTGATATAGCTGCGCGCGGCCATCACGGCGGCGGGGATCAGGTCGGGCGATTGCTTGTTCGCCTCGATCGCCGCTTCACGCGCCTCAATCGTGGCATCCTCGTCCAACACGGTCGCCGCCAGTTGCAGCGCCAGCACCGCATCGCGGCGCCGATAGACGTCCTTGGGCAGTGTGCCTGCCTTCAGCTTGGCCCCCAGCGTGGCGCGGGCACCTTTCCAGTCGCGCTGTTCGGTTTGCAGGCGCAGCAGAATATCCTGCGTTTCCGTATGCTTGGGCCGCAGTTCGATGGCCTTTTCCGCCAGCTTCAGCGCGGTGGCCGTATCGCCTTCGGCCAGCTTCTGCTGCAACAGCCCCCGGATGCCGACAAAGCGGGTGTGGGGCGCGGCCAGCATCTCCTTATAGGCCTCTGCCGCGCGGGCGGTGTCACCCGCCGCCTCGGCGGCTTGCGCGACCAGCAGGGTCGTCAGGGCCGGGTCGTCCAGATAGTATTCGGCCTTGCGCGCCCGCGCGAGTGCAAGCCGCCCTTCGCCCGCCGCCAGCGCGAACAAGCCCTCGGACAGCGCCTGATAGCCCTTGCGTTCGCGGTTGCGGTCGAAATAGCGCGAGATCGCGGTCTCATCCCCGTTCAGGAAGCGCAGCACGGCGACCAGCAGACCGACCAGCTTCATCACCAGCCACAGCACGACGATCAGGACCAGCACCCCGATCAACAGTTGCAGAGGACCCAGCGACAACTCCCACCCGGCGGCGGTGATCCGCACCGCCCCGCCCGCATCCAGCAGGAAGGCCGCACCCAGCGTCAGCGCGGCCAGAACCGCGACAAAGATCAGAACCTTGGCAAGGGACCACAGCATCGCGCGCCCCTTACCCTTGGGCGGCAAGCGCGGTCAGCGCCTGCACAGCCTGTTGCCGAAGATCGGCCTGCGCCGTCCAATCCGCCATAGCCGCCTTGGCGGGGTCGGGCAGGGTGGCAATCTCTGCCAGTGCCGCCGCGACATCGCCCTTGGTCAGCGCCGCCTCGGCCCGCGACAGGATGGCGTCGGGATCATCGCCTTCGCGCGGGGTCAGGGACCGCGCCCCGGTCTGGGTGCGCAGGAAATTGGTCACACGCTCGGTCCAGCTTGCACCCATGTCGGCGTTGATCGCGGCCTCCAGCCCCCGGCGCGCGGCCTCGGGGAAGGCGGCTTGCAGCGTGGAGAGGGCGGGCAGGCCGGTTTCGGCATGATCCACCAGAATGGCGGGCACATCGGCACCAAGATCGCCCAGCGCGGCGGCATAGGGAACGCCCGTTTCCAGCGCTGCGCCGATGCGGCCGATGGCAGCTTGGCGCAGGGTGGCGGCGGTCGCGGCTTCGGTCGCAGTCTTCAACGCCTCGGCGGCATCGCGGGCTTCGGCCAGACGCTGTTCGGCCTCTGCCGCCAGCGCATTGGCCTTGTCGGACACGACCGCGCCGGATTGCAGCGCGGCAATCTGGTCGCGCAGGGCCTGCAATTCTGCCGACGCCGGGGCCGCCCCTTCGACGGGGGCAGGCAAGCCATCGATCCGGGTGGACAAGGCATCGATCTGTACCTGAAGCGCGGCGGTGTCGGGCGGGGTGGCCTGTTCCAGCTTGACCACCCGATCCGCCAGACCGCCATCCCCGGCGGGCAGGGCGTCCAATCGCGCGGACAGGTCGGATACCTGCGCTTGCAGATCGGCCAGCGCCTGCGCGGTGGCGGGGTCTGTCGCGGCGGGGGCCTGACCCAAAAGCGCGGGCGCATAGCGGACCACGCCCACGCCCGCCCCCGCGGCGATGGCCGCACCAAGGATCATCCCGACGACCAGACCACCGCCAGAGGACCGGCGCGCCGCAGGGGGCGGCGGGGATGGTGCCACGCGTGCCGGTTCCGGTTCGGGCGCAGGCTCCGGCATCGCCTTGGGCTGTGGCGCGGGGTCTGGGGTCTGGGCTGTGGGATCGGTCGCCTCGACCATCGCCATCAGCGCCGTATCAACCGGCTCTACAGCGGGAGTCGCATCGATGCTGTCATCCGTGGCTTTCGGTTTCCGCGCCATCGTGTGTCCCCTTGCTGCCCTGCGGCATCCGCCTTTGGTCCACCCTAACCCCCCGGAAGCCGCAGGTTCAAGCGCGGGCGGCGTCAATCAGCGGAACAAGTGCTTGAAGCAGGGCCGCGGCCTCGGGCTTTGCGGCGCAGCGCAGCATTCGGCAGGGCAGATCGCCCAAACCCGCTGCCACGGCGGGGCTGAGCGCCGCGATGTAAAGCGCTGCAGCGGGGCGCGTCGCCGCGAAAATCTGTGCCGTGCGTGGGGAAAACAGCGGCACGATGACGGGGCCATGCCCGGCCAGAACGGCGCGGGCGGCATCGGTCAGGGGCTGGGCCTCTTGGGCGTAGACGATCACCTCGACCGTCGGCACGGCCTGCGCGGTCAGGCGCGCGGCGACATCGCCCCGGCTGTCACGCCCGCGCAGATGGAGCAGGGGACCGGACTCGCCCGCCGCCACGATCGCCGCGACCAGCGCCTCGGCATCCCCGGCGGCAGAGCGCGCGTCGAACCCAAGCGACCGCGCCGCCGCCGCCGTTCGGTCCCCCACGCACCACGCACGGTGCGGCACGCCGGGCAAACGTGCCGCCGCCTGTGCCCCGGTTTCCGAGGTCAGGATCACCGCGCCGAAATCCGCATCTGGCAGTTCCACGGAGGGAAAGACCGGCGCAATCAACGGCGACAGGATCACATCGACCGCGTCGCCAAACCGCGCGCGCAGATCGGCGGCGAAGCGGTCGCCCTGCGCGGCGGGGCGGGTCAGGATCACCGGAATGGCACGGGATTGCGGGGTCATGGCTTGGGTGTTACCCCGTCCCCAGCACATTGGGCAACAGACATGGCAACGCTGACCTTCCTTGGCATCGAATCAAGCTGCGACGACACCGCCGCCGCCGTGGTGCGCCATGCCGAAGGCGCGGCGGCGGACATCGTGTCCTCTGTCGTCGAAGGCCAAACCGCGCTCCATGCGGCCTTTGGCGGGGTGGTGCCCGAAATCGCCGCCCGCGCCCATGCCGAGCGGTTGGATGGCTGTGTGGAACAGGCACTCGCACAGGCCGGGCTGACCTTGGCCGACATCGACGGCATCGCCGTCACCGCTGGGCCGGGGCTAATCGGCGGCGTGCTGTCGGGCGTGATGCTGGCTAAAGGGTTAAGCGCCGGATCGGGCAAGCCGCTGATCGGTGTGAACCATCTGGCAGGCCACGCCCTGACCCCGCGCCTGACCGATGGGCTGGCCTTTCCCTATCTGATGCTTCTGGTCAGTGGCGGGCATTGCCAATTCCTGATCGCCGACGGTCCGGAGTCGTTCCAGCGCCTTGGCGGCACCATCGACGACGCGCCCGGAGAGGCTTTTGACAAGATCGCCAAGCTGCTGGCCCTGCCGCAACCCGGCGGGCCGAGTGTGGAGCGTGAGGCCGCCTTGGGTGACGCCAAGCGGTTCGCCTTTCCGCGCCCGCTGCTGGACCGTCCGGGGTGTGATCTGTCCTTCTCGGGCCTGAAAACCGCCGTTCTGCGGGCACGGGATGCGCTGGTGGCGGAAAAGGGCGGGATCACGGTGCAAGACCGCCGCGACATCTGCGCCGGGTTTCAGGCCACGGTGGCGGCAGTTCTGGCCGAAAAGACCCGCCGCGCGATTGCGGTCTATCTTGAGCGCGCGCCCGACTCCCCGGCTTTGGCCGTGGCGGGCGGGGTGGCTGCGAATACCGCCATCCGGCAGGCGTTGGAGACGGTGTGCGCCGCGCAAGGGGTACGGTTCCTTGCGCCCCCGTTGCGCCTGTGCACCGACAATGCAGCGATGATCGCCTGGGCCGGGATCGAACGGTTTCGGGCGGGCGGGCGCGACGGGATGGACCTGACCGCCCGCCCGCGCTGGCCGCTGGACCAGACCGCCGCGCCGATGATCGGTTCGGGCAAGAAGGGGGCCAAGGCGTGATCGGCGTCGTTGGCGCCGGGGCCTTTGGCACCGCGCTGGCCGTGGCCTTGGCGCGGGATGGGCGGGCCGTCACCCTGTGGGCGCGCGACGGGGCGGCAGAGATGCAGGCCACGCGGCGGAATGAGCGGCGGTTGCCGGGGGTGATCCTGCCCGATGGGCTGCGCGCGACCGACTCGCTGGACGATCTGGCGCAGGCACAGGCGGTGCTGATCTCGACCCCGATGCAGGCCTTGCGCGGGTTTCTCGCCGGGCCGGGGGCGGTGCTGGATGGCAAACCGCTGATCGCCTGTTGCAAGGGCGTGGACCTGTCCACCTTGACCGGACCCTTGGCCGTGATCCGCGCGACCTGCCCCACATCTACCCCAGCGATTCTGACCGGGCCAAGTTTCGCCGCCGACATCGCGCGCGGCCTGCCCACGGCGCTGACGCTGGCTTGTGCGGATACGGCGCAGGGGGAACGCCTGCAAAACCTGCTCTCCACCCCCGTCCTGCGGCTTTATCGCACCGAGGATACCATCGGCGCGGAACTGGGCGGCGCGTTGAAGAACGTGATCGCCATCGCGGCAGGTGTGGTGATCGGGGCGGGTCTGGGCGACAGCGCCCGCGCCGCGCTGATGACGCGGGGCTATGCCGAAATGGTCCGTCTGGCCACGCATCTGGGCGCGAAGGCCGAAACGCTGGCCGGGTTGTCGGGTTTGGGGGATCTGGTGCTGACCTGCACATCCGCCCAATCGCGCAACTTCCGCTTTGGGCAGGCACTGGGGGCAGGGCAGGCCTTTGATCCCACGGTCACCGTCGAAGGTGCCGCGACTGCCCGCGCCGTCACCGACCTTGCGGCGCGCGAAGGGTTGGACCTGCCGGTCACGGCGATGGTTGCCGCGCTGGTGGCCGGGCAGACCACCTTGAACGACGCGGTAGCCACGTTACTGTCGCGCCCATTGAAACAGGAGTGACCCCATGCGCGCCGCATTGATCTGCATCGACAAGCCCGGACATCTGCATGTCCGTCAGGAAAACCGCCCCGCGCATCTTGAGCATATCACCGCCTCTGGCGTGGTGGAGATGGCCGGGCCATTCCTGTCGGATACAGGGGACATGATCGGCAGTCTGGTGATCCTGAACGTGCCGGACCTTGCCGCCGCGCAGGATTGGGCCGCGAATGACCCCTATGCCAAGGCCGGGTTGTTCCAGTCCGTCGACGTCCGCGAATGGAAAAAGGTCATCGGCTGATGGCCTACTGGCTGTTCAAATCCGAACCCGACGTGTTCGGCTGGGACCACCTCGCGGCCAAGGGCGTGGCCGGAGAGGAATGGACCGGCGTCCGCAACTATCAGGCCCGCAATAACATGCGCGCGATGAAGGTCGGCGACCGGGGATTCTTTTACCACTCCAACATCGGCAAGGCCGTGGTCGGGATCATGGAAGTGATCCGCGAAAGCGCCCCTGACAGCACCACCGACGATCCGCGCTGGGATTGCGTCTGCGTCCGCGCCGTGATGCCCTTTGCCCGTCCTGTCAGCCTTGACACCTGCAAGGTCCAACCGGGGCTGGAAGCCATGGTGCTGATCAACAACAGCCGCCTGTCGGTGCAGCCCGTGACGGGGGCGGAGTGGGAGATCATCTGCCGATTGGGCGGGCTGGACGCCTAGCGCAAACGGGCGCATCCTGACCGGAAAAACCAACCGGAGGGACACATGGGATTTCTGCAAGTTCTGGCGGCCACCGTCGGGGCCTATGCCCTTGGCGCGGCCTATTACATGACGCTGTCAAAGCCATGGCTTGCGGCGACGGGCCTGCCGCTGGGCCCCAATGGGCGGCCAGTGGGCGGCGATAACGGGGTGCGCCCCTTCATCATCGGCTTTGTCTGCACGCTCTTGGTGGCGGGCATGATGCGCCACGTCTTTGCCATGTCGGCGCTGGATACCCCAATCGAGGGGATCATGGGCGGCTTCGGCATCGGAGCCTTCCTGATCACCCCGTGGCTGGTGCTCTGCTACGGCTATTCCATGCGCAAGACGGCGCTGATGGTGATCGACGGCGGCTATGCCATCCTTGGCTGTACGGTGATGGGCTTGATCCTGACGCTGTTCTGAAGCCCCTGAAAGTCAGGAGGGCCCCGAACCCACAACGGGACCCTCCTTCCACCCACACGTGCCCCCAAGCACCACACGTGTTTCGAAATCAAAGGGTCCGGGGCGTCCTGCCCGTAGGGATCACCATAGATCGAAACCGTGGGCCACTCAAAGCCATAGCCCCTAAAACCTTAGGCTTTGCGTCAATCAGGCATAAACCGCTTCTTTGCCGAAGTGCTTGACCAGCATGTAGTAGACCACGGCGCGATACTTGTTGCGCTCTGACCGGCCATAGATGTCGATGGCGGCGTCCAGCGCCTCGGTCAGTTTTTCATCGTCTTTCAGGCCCAGCTTCTTGATCAGGAAGTTCTGTCGCACGCGGGCCAGTTCTTCGGGGTCAGAGGCCGCGAGGGTTTCGGCATCGGCGCTGTAGATCGCCGGGCCGCAGCCGATGGTCACCTTTTCCAACAGCGCAAGGTCAGGCACCATCTTGCACTTGGTCTTCAGGTCTTCGGCATATTTCGCCACCAGTTCGTCACGCTTGCTCATGATCAGCCCCCACGGGTTAAAGACACGGGGCAAGCCTAAAGCGCTGCAGCGTTCCCGCAAGGCTTTTGGCGGCGGCGGGCTTGATCGCGGGCGGGGCGGGCGGCTATGGTCCTCCACCTATTCCACCAACCCCCGGACCGACATGAAACACCCCCGCGCGTGGCAGCGCATGCTTTCGGGCCGCAGGCTGGACCTGCTGGACCCCACGCCGATGGACATCGAGGTCGAGGACATCGCCCATGGTCTGGCCTTTGTCGCGCGCTGGAACGGACAGACGCGGGGCGATTATGCCTATTCGGTGGCCGAACATTCCCTTCTGGTGGAACGCCTGTTCGCCCGCGCCAATCCCGGCATCGCGGCGCGCTGGCGTCTGGCGGCCTTGCTGCATGACGCGCCGGAATATGTCATCGGCGACATGATCAGCCCGGTGAAATCGGCGGTGGGTCCGGGCTATGCGGTGCTGGATGCGCGTCTGACGGCGGCGGTGCATCTGCGCTTTGGCCTGCCTGCCGAATTGCCCGCACCGATCAAGGCCGCGATCAAGGCGGCGGATCGCGTGTCGGCATGGGCCGAAGCGGTTGAGATCGCGGGGTTTTCACGGGCCGAGGCGGATGAGTTCTTTGGCAAGCCCGATGCGCTGCTCTTGCGCGGTCTGGAAATCAGGTTGCGCCCGCCCGCAGAAGTGCGGGCGGACTATGTGTCACGACATGGGGAACTGCTGTCGGACTGCACGCCTTAACCCCGGCGCTTGGCGGTATGGGGGCCAATCGGGGCCGGACGCTGCACTGTCAACAACAGGGCCTGTGCGAAAATCTGTAACATGGGCTAACTCCTTTTTGCTTGCCGTGCCGTGGCTATACGCCTTTCATTGGGCAATTCCGACTCAGGAATAGTTTTCGCACTGTAAGTCAGGCTTACATATGACCTTGGATTGGCGCGCCCTGCCCCCGCTCTCTGCCCTGCGCGCCTTTGCGGCGGTGGCCGAACATGGCAGCCTGTCACAGGCAGCGCGGGTGCTGAACGTGACCCACCCCGCCATCGCCCAGCAGGTCCGCACGCTGGAAGAGGATTTGGGCCTGCGCCTTGTCGCCCGGCAGGGGCGGGGCATGGCCCTGACGCCCGAGGGCGCGCGTCTGGCCACCGCCCTGCGCGACGGCTTTGCCACCATCGCCACCGCCGTGACCGATCTGCGCGCCGATCAGGCCGACCGCCCGGTGCGGGTGTCCCTCACCGCAGGCTTTGCCGCGCAATGGCTGATGCCGCGTCTGCGCGACTTCTGGAACCGACATCCCGACATCGGCGTGTCACTGCATCCCGATCCCCGTCTTGTGGACCTGCGTGCCGAAGGGGTCGATCTGGCGATCCGCTACGGCGACGGCAAATGGCCGGGGCTGGAGGCGACGTTCCTTGCCTCTGCCCGCTTGGCGGTGGCGGCCTCACCCGACATGGTGCAAGGCGCAGCCTTGACCACGGCGGATCTGGCGGCGGCGGATTGGGTGCTGGCGCGAGATTGGCCAGAGCAGGACAATTATCTGCGCAGTCTGGGACTGGACCCCTCCAGCCTCAGCCGCACCGATATGGCGACCGAGGAATTGGCCATCGCCGCCGCGCGGCAGGGACTGGGTCTAGTGGTGGAAAGTCTGGCGCTGCTGGAAAATGACGTGGCAGCGGGCCGACTGGTGGTGGTGCATGACAGCCGTGACCGGCTGCCCGCCTATTTTCTGGTCCGCACACCGGGCCGGTTATCCCCATCGGCCCGGGCCTTTGCGGATTGGCTGCTCTCGGCAGCCTGACCGGTCAGACCGACAATTCGTCAGGCGAACGGCCCTGCGCGATGGCTTCTGCAAACCAGCGCGGTTTGCGGCCACGACCCGACCAGGTTTCCGACCGATTGGCCGGATTGGCGTATTTGGCGCCAGCCGGAGCGCGTTTGCGCGGAATTTGTGCGCCGGTCAGTTCGGCAAGGGAAAAGCCCATTTCACGGGCCTTCTCTTCCAACTCGGCCAACGCTTCCTTCTTTTTGCGGTCCTCGAATGACGCGATAGCGCGCGAGACCTGCCCCTGAAGGTCTTTCAGCTCCTTCAGCGACATCGAATTCAGGTTGATATCCATTATAATTCCCCATCCCAAAATCAGTGGTGAAAGCGATTTACCACTGCTTTGGTTCCAAGCAAATAGATTTCTATTTCGGACTGCGTTTCGCGAGAATTCGCTGCAATGTGCGACGATGCATGGAAAGGCGGCGCGCGGTTTCCGATACGTTGCGGTCACACATTTCATAGACGCGCTGGATATGTTCCCAGCGCACGCGGTCGGCCGACATCGGGTTTTCCGGTGGCGTCGGCAGGCTTTCAGCGCGCGACAACAAGGCATTGGTCACATCATTGGCATCTGCGGGTTTTGACAGATAATCCGTCGCCCCGATCTTCACGGCCGCCACCGCCGTGGCAATAGCGCCATATCCGGTCAGCACCACGATCCGGCAATCGGGACGCCGTTCGCGCAGCGCCTCGACCACGTCCAGTCCGTTTCCATCCTCAAGCCGCAGGTCCACCACGGCATAGGCGGGGGGGCGGGTCAGGGCGATGGCCTTGCCCGCGGCGACGCTTTCCGCCGTTTCAGGGATAAATCCCCGTTTCTCCATCGCTTTGGCAAGCCGCTTCACAAAAGGCTCGTCGTCGTCCACCAGAAGCAGCGTCCTGTCCGGTCCCAGTTCCGCGAGATCCTCTGCCATCGGTGTCTACTCCATTCCGGGCACCGGTGATCCGGCGCACCCCATCTGCGATGTCACATCTGATCGCATCGCACCCGAATTCAAGCGTAGGGGGCTTTGCCGTCGCCGTCAAATCGCAGCGATCAGCCCTTGTTCAGGAAACACTGCACGCGATCCGCCATCGCCTGCGCCGTGTCGTCACGGCGGAAGAAATCGCCGAATTTGCCGCCGGGCAGCATCAGGTAGGTAAAGGTGGAATGATCCATCAAATAGAATTCCGGATCATCGCCCTCCTGTTTGCGATAATAGGTTTTGTAGGCCTGCGAGGCCGCTTTCACCTGATCGGCAGAACCGGTCAGGCCAATGGCCTGAGGGTGGATATTGGCGGCGAATTCACCCACGACCTGTGGCGTGTCACGGTCGGGGTCGATGGTGATGAACACAGGCACCACGGACAGACCCTTGGACTGCAAGAGATCCACCGCCTCGGCATTGCGGGCCATGTCGAGCGGGCAGACATCCGGACAGAAGGTATAGCCAAAATAGACCAACGCGGGTTTTGTCAGAACGTCCTTGTCGGTCACCGCTTTGCCGGTCTTGTCGATCAGCGTGAACGGCCCGCCGATATCTCCGCCACCCACGGCCCCGGCGCGGCATTCGGCATAGGGATCATCACCGCCGGCGAAATAGACATATCCCGCAGTGCCGCCCAGCAATCCCGCCACCGCTGCTGCGGCCAAACCCGCATAAAGCCTTGTCATCGTCCGTCTCCTGCCATGGCCCGCACCTTCAGGCCGCATTGATCCCTGATGCGGCTGGGCTTAACAATGCGTAATGTGGTCACGCCAAAGGCGGAAACAATGAACGGTCCGGGCCTTGGCCATGTCTTCCGCGACACGCGCAGCGAGTGGGTCCGACTGCGGACCCTGATCCTGTTGCGCTGGATGGCCATGGGCGGGCAACTGGCCGCGATCACCGTGGCCGATTGGGTGTACAACGTCTCATTGCCGCTGGGCCTGTGCTACATGGCGGTCGGCGCATCGGTCATCGCCAACCTGATCTCGATCTTCGTCTATCCGCAGAACAAGCGCCTGTCGGAACCCGAGGCGATGCTGACCCTGCTGTTCGACCTGTCGCAACTGGCCTTCCTGCTCTATCTGACCGGCGGCCTGACCAATCCCTTCGCGCTGCTGATCCTTGCGCCGGTGACCATTTCCGCCTCGGCCCTTGAATTGCGGACGACCCTGCTTCTGGGCGCACTGGCGGTTCTGTTCACCACGGCCATCGCGCTGATCAATGTGCCGCTGCGCTTTGATTCCGGCGCCGTGCTGGAGATCCCGACCTTCTTCGAGTTCGGCTTCTGGTTGGCCATCGTGATCGGGATCGTATTCCTCGGCCTGTATTCGCGGCGGGTCGCGCTGGAGATCCGGTCCATGTCGGATGCGCTCTTGGCCACACAGATGGCCTTGGCGCGGGAACAGAAACTGACTGACCTTGGTGGTGTCGTCGCCGCCGCCGCGCATGAGTTGGGCACGCCGCTGGCCACCATCAAACTGGTCAGCGCCGAGATGATCGAAGACCTCGCCGACCGCCCCGACCTGCTGGAGGATGCCAAGCTGATCCGCGATCAGGCGGACCGCTGCCGGGACATCCTGCGATCGATGGGCCGGGCCGGAAAGGACGATCTGCACCTGCGTCAAGCCCCCCTCGATGCCGTCCTGCGCGAGGCGGCAGAACCGCACCTGAACCGGGGCAAGCGGCTGGAATTCCGCTGCGAACCCGGCCCCGGCGGCAGCGAACGCCAACCCCTGGTGCAACGGCGGCCCGAATTGATCCACGGCCTGCGCAATCTGGTGCAGAACGCGGTCGATTTTGCCCGCAGCGCGGTCTGGATCGACGGGGAATGGACCGCCGACCGTCTGATCGTGCGCATCGTCGATGATGGCGAAGGCTATCCGCCCAACCTTCTGGGTCGGATCGGTGATCCCTTCGTCCGCAGCCGCCGCGCGGATCAGGACCTTGCCCGCCGCCCTGAATATGAGGGGATGGGGCTTGGCCTCTTCATCGCCAAGACGCTGCTGGAACGCACCGGGGCGGACCTGTCCTTCGCCAACGCCGCCGATCCGTTCCTGACCCCGGCCGAACGCCCGGAGCGCTGCGGGGCCATCGTGGTGGTGGTCTGGGATCTGGCCGCGATCACCGCCCCCAGCGCCGGACGGCGCGGTCTGGGCGACAACACCCGGATCGAGGTCTGAGGCCCCCTTATCCGATGGCGTTAACGGCCCATTAACCGACTCGCGTCAAGGTTGCGACACCGGGACAGAGTTGGATGAATATGGATACGGGTGGACTGACGGTTTTCGTGCAGATGCTTGCCGCCGCGGTGGCGGCGGTGGCGGTCGGCATGCTGTTGCTGTCGCTCGTGCCCGGCCACCTCTTCGCCAGCCGTGACGGACCGCTGTTTGACGACAGCCGGAATGAGGCGGTGTTCATCTTTGACGGCGAATCGCTGCTGGACTGTTCGCCCGAAGCGCGCGCCATCCTTGCCACCCGGCAGGGGCGCGGCTCGCCGTGGCAGCGCTTGTCAGAATGGCTGGCGCTGACCTTCCCCACCGCCGAAGACAGGTTACGCCTGCTGGGGCAACAGGGGCGCTTCACCCTCGCCACCGCCGACGATGCCCCGCAGGCGCTGGTGTTGCAGGCGGAATTGCGCGGGGGCCTGTTGCGCATCACGATCGCCGATGCCGCCGGGCCTGAGGCCGGACCCACCCCCGATGGCCGCCGCGGCGCGCCCGTCTCCGTCGCCCTGCTGACGGATGAGGTGGAGGGGCTGCGCGACGTCGTCCTGCACGCCCCGTGGCTGTGCTGGCGCGAACGCGCGGGGGGCGAGGTGACCTGGGCCAATGCGGCCTATCTGCTGAAGCTGGAAGATGTCCTGCCGGAACAGACGGTGATCCGCTGGCCCTTGCCGCGGCTTTTCACGGCGGAAAACGACGGCGCGCGGCGCACGCCCCGGCAGTCGATCGAACGGCGCGAAGGCGGACGCGAGTGGTATGAGCTGACCACGGTCGACCTCGGCGCCGCGCGGCTGTGCTTTGCCTTGCCTGCCGATGGTGCGGTGCGGGCGGAAACCATGCTGCATGACTTCATGCAGAACCTCACCCGTGCCTTTTCCCATGTGCCGGTGGGACTGGCGATCTTTGACCGCCAGCGCCGGCTGACCATGTTCAACCCTGCATTGACCGACCTGACCGGTCTGCCGGTCGAGGTGCTGTCTTCGCGTCCCACCCTGATCGGGATGCTGGACGCCATGCGCGACCGCAATCTGCTGCCCGAACCGCGCGACTACCGGTCGTGGCGGCGGCATCTGGCGGGGATGGAAGATGCCAGCGCCACCGGGATGTACGAGGATGAATGGAACATGCCGGGCGGTCAGACCTATCATGTCGTCGGTCGTCCGCAGCCGGATGGGTCGCTGGTGCTGATGATCGACGACATCTCGACCGAGATGACCCGCGTGCAACGCTATCGCGCCGATCTGGACCTGGGGCAGGCGGTCATCGACACGGTGGATGACGCCATCGCGGTCTTTGCACCCTCGGGCCAGTTGGCCATGTCGAACGCGGCCTATGGGCGGCTTTGGGGCCATGACCATGGCGAAGGCCTCGAAAGCGCCGCCGTGACGGACCTTGTGGGCTTCTGGCAATCGCGCGGGGCACCCTCGCCGATCTGGCAGCGCATCGCCGATTTCGTGGCGCGGGACGGTGACAGCCCCGCGTGGGAAGATGTGACCCGCCTGACCGACGGTCGCCTGATCTTTTGCGAGGTCAAGGCACTCTCTGGCGGCGCGACCCTCGCCACGTTCCGGCTTGCCACCGATCCGGGGGAAATGGCGACGTTCACCGCCCTGAAACGGCGGGCTTAGACCGCCGCGCCTTGCGGCCAGCGTTGGGCGCGATAGACTCCGCCGCATGTCCGACGCAGCGCTGACCTTTCCCCTTCCGTCCGAAGAGGACACCACCCGCCTTGGCCGCTGGTTCGCGGATCAACTTGGCGTGGGCGATGTCGTGGCGCTGCATGGTCCCATCGGGGCCGGAAAGTCCCATTTCGCCCGCGCCCTGATCCGCGCGCGGCTGGGCCGGGACGAGGACGTGCCCTCGCCCACCTTCACCCTGATCCAGACCTATGGGGCGGATGTGGACCTGTGGCACGCCGATCTCTACCGCCTCACCCATCCGGACGAAGTGCTTGAACTGGGGCTAGACGATGCCTTTCACAGCGCGATCTGCCTGATCGAATGGCCCGAGCGGATGGGTGCGCTGCTGCCCGCCGACGCCATCCATCTGCGCCTGATCCCCGACGGCGACCAGCGCCGGGCCGAGGTGACCCCCGGCCCCCGCCCCGGGCTGACCGAGGCGCTGTGCCGTGATTGGGGGGCCGAATGATGGATCGCCGCGCCCTTGCAGAGGCGTTTGTTGCAAGCGCGGGTTGGGGGGCCGCCACGCGCCACCCGCTTGCCGGGGATGCATCGGACCGCCGCTATGATCGCCTGACCCTTGGGACGGCCACCGCCGTGCTGATGGACGCCCCGCCCGGCAAGGGGGATGATCCCGCCGATTTCATCCGCATCGCCGATCATCTGGCCGCACTTGACCTGTCCCCGCCGCGCATTCTGGCCCGCGATCTGACGCATGGCTTTCTTTTGCTTGAGGATCTGGGAGACGGTCTCGTTGCGCGTGAGGCGGCAGAGCCCGGTCTTGAGGCGCGGCTTTACCGGCTGGCGGTCGATGTCCTGATCCATCTGCAAGCCCACCCGGCCCCGTCCGGCCTGCCCGATCTTTCGGCGGCGGATTGGGCGGCGGCAGCGGGCTTTGCCCCGGACTGGTACCGGTTCGCTGCCCTCGGGGACGTCGGGGACCGGGGTGCCTTGCAAACCGAACTGACCGCGCTGCTGGGCGCCCATGCCGACGGCCCGCGCGTGCTGATCCTGCGAGACTATCACGCCGAGAATCTTTTGTGGCTGCCGGACCGCGGCGGCCTGCGGCAGATGGGGCTGCTCGACTTTCAGTTGGGGCAGATGGGGCAGCCCGGATATGATCTGGTGTCGCTGCTGCAAGACGCCCGGCGCGACGTGCCCGACGCCTTGGAACACGCGCTGAAGCACCATTTCGCCACCGCCACCGCCACCGACCCCGCGGCCTTTGCGGCAAGCTATGCCGTCCTTGGCGCGCAACGGGCGCTTCGCATCCTCGGCATCTTCGCGCGGCTCTGTCTGAAAGGCGGAAAAGCGGGCTATCTGCCGCTGCTGCCGCGCGTCTGGGGACAGTTGCAGCGCAATCTGGCCCATCCCGCACTGGCGGACCTGCGCGCGATCTGCGAAACCCTGCTGCCCGAGCCCACCCCCGACATCATCACAAGGATCGGCGCGCAATGCGGCAAACACCCCCACCGCTGATGCTCTTTGCCGCCGGTCTGGGCACGCGTATGGGTGCCTTGACCGCCGACCGGCCCAAGCCGCTGCTGCCCGTCGCCGGACGTCCGCTGATCGACCGGGCGCTGGACATGGTGGCCGATGCCGGGATCACCCGCACCGTCGTTAACCTGCATTACAAGGGCGAGATGCTGGAACGCCACCTTGCCGGGCGCGATCTGGCCTTGTCGTGGGAGCGGGCCGCCCCCTTGGAAACCGGGGGCGGGTTGCGACAGGCGCTGCCGTTGCTGGGACATGCCAGCCCGGTGTTCACCTTGAACCCGGATGCCGTCTGGACCGGGGAAAACCCCCTGACGCGGCTGATGGCAGAGTGGGATGACTCCCGAATGGATGTTCTGGTCATGCTGCTTCCCGCCGGTCAGGCGGGCTGCCATGCGGGCAAAGACTTCCTGCTGGGGCCTGATGGCCACATCGCACGCGCAAACGGTCAGCTTTCGACCGCCTATCTGGGCACGCAACTGATCCGGACAGAGGCTTTGGCCGACATTCCCGAACCCGTGTTCTCTTTGAACCGCCTGTGGGACATCGCCATCGCGCGGGGGCGGGCTTTTGGCCTGATCCATCGGGGCGGCTGGTGCGACGTCGGCACGCCCGAAGGACTGGAAACGGCCGAGCAGATGCTGACGGAAAGCGCCGAAGATGCCTGACAGGCTGTTCGCCCTTCCGCCCGGCGTCGATTTTCCGCGCGCGCTGGTGGCGGGCCTGATCCGCCGGATGGCCGACCAACCGCCCGAGGCGATGGCGCGGGTGACGCTGTATCTGAACACCAATCGCATGCGGGCGCGGGTCCGGGATCTTTTTGCCAAACGCGCCATGATCCTGCCGCGCCTGCGGGTCTTGACCGATATCACGCCTGATCTGCCTTTTGCCGATATCCCTGAGGCCGTGCCACCACTGCGGCGCAGGCTGGAGCTGGCGCAACTGGTGGATCGGCTGTTGCAGGCCCAGCCGGACCTTGCCCCGCGCGCGGCGCTTTACGATCTGGCGGACAGTCTGGCCGCGCTGATGGAGGAGATGCAGGTCGAAGGCGTCCCGCCCGACCGCATTTCCGCGCTGGATGTCAGCGACCATTCTGCCCATTGGGCGCGGACACAGAATTTTCTGCGCATCGTCAATGGCTTCTTTGATGGCAGCACCCAGCCCGATGGTGGCGCACGGCAACGCATGATCGTGGATCGCCTGATCGCCCTCTGGCAGGTGGCCCCGCCTTCGGGACCGGTGATCGTGGCCGGATCGACCGGATCGCGCGGGACGGTCTTTCGCTTCATGCAGGCGGTGGCTGGGTTGCCGAACGGCGTTTTGGTTTTCCCCGGCTTTGACTTCGAAATGCCCGCCCCGGTCTGGGATCGCCTCGACGATGTCCTGACCGCCGAGGATCATCCGCAATACCGCTTTCGCCGCCTGCTGTCGGCCTTGGACGCCGGACCGCAGGACGTGCGGCGCTGGACCGATGACGCACCCGCCAGTGCGGCGCGGAACCGGCTGATTTCATTGTCCCTGCGCCCTGCGCCGGTGACAGATCAATGGTTGACCGAAGGCCAGCACCTGCCGGACCTTCTGGCTGCGACCGACGGCATGACCCTGATCGAGGCCCAGACCCCACGGGCCGAGGCGCTGTCGATCGCCCTGATCCTGCGTCAGGCGGCAGAGGATGGCCGCAGCGCCACGCTGATCACTCCGGATCGCAACCTTGGCCGTCTGGTCACGGCGGCGCTGGACCGCTGGGGCATCACGCCCGACGATTCCGCCGGAAAGCCTTTGGCACTGTCGCCGCCGGGCCGGTTCCTGCGCCATGTTGCCGCCTTGCAGGGGCGACGGCTAACCTCTGACGCGCTGCTGGTCATTCTGAAACATCCGTTCACTTTCACGGGCGGCGAACGGGGCATCCACCTGAAGCTGACCCGCAGCCTTGAACTGCGTCTGCGCGCCAAGGGTCCGGCATTCCCGACCGCGCAAACCTTGTGCGACTTTGCGGCCAATCATCGCGACTCCGGCGCATCGGATTGGGCCGCCGCGCTGATCGCCGCGCTGGACGGTGTCGAGGACGCCACCCCCCTGCCGCTGGCTGACCACATCGCCCGCCACCGCGCGCGGGCCGAGGCCTTGTCGCGCGGCACGGGCACGGGAACCGGCGAAATCTGGGAAAAGGACGCCGGGGCGGTGGCCGTGCAACTGATGGACGCTCTGGCCTCTGAGGCGGAGCACGGCGGCATCCTGACCGTGGCCGATTACCGCGATCTGTTCGACGCGCTGGTCAATCAGGGTGAGGTGCGGTCGGACACCCAGCCCCATCCGCACATCCGTATCTGGGGCCCGCGAGAGGCACGCGAGGCGGGCAGCGATCTGGTCATCCTTGGCGGGTTGAACGATGGATCATGGCCACGCCTGCCGGACCCCGACCCATGGCTGAACCGCCAGATGCGCAAGAAAGCGGGCCTGTTGCTGCCGGAACGCCAGATCGGCCTGTCGGCGCATGACTACCAGCAGGCAATCGCCGCGCCAGAGGTGATCCTGACCCATGCCACGCGGGATGCCGAGGCGGAAACCGTGCCATCCCGCTGGCTGAACCGTCTGACCAACCTGATGTCAGGTCTGCCAGGGCGCAACGGGCCAGGCGCCTTGACGGCGATGCAGGCGCGGGGGCGGCGTTGGCTGGACATGGCGGCGGCGCTGGACCTGCCCCCGGCGGACATGACCAGTGACCCACGGCTGCATCTGGCCAAGCGCCCCTCGCCCCGCCCGCCCGTTGCGCATCGGCCAAAGCTGTTGCCGGTGACGCGCATCGCCCGGCTGATCCGTGATCCCTATGCCGTCTATGCCCGCGATATCCTGCGGCTGAGACCTTTGGACCCGCTGCGGGCCGAGCCCGATGCCCGTTTGCGCGGGCAAATCCTGCACCTGATCCTTGAACGCTTCGTCCGCGAACGGCCCATGGACGAGGATCGCCCCGCCGCCCGTCTGCGTTTGCTGGACACCGCCCGTCAGGTGCTGGCGGAAGAGGTGCCCTGGCCCGCCGCCCGTCTGCTGTGGCTGGCGCGGCTGGATCGGGCGGCGGATTTCTTCCTGTCCACCGATGCCGAAAGCGGCACGCCGATCTTGCTCGAGGAAATGAGCCACAAGCTGCGGCTGGACCCCTTCGACTTTGAACTCGAAGGCAAACCCGACCGGATCGACCGCCTGCCGGATGGCCGTCTGGCCGTGATCGATTACAAGACGGGCGAACCGCCCACCGCCGCGATGCAGGCGAACTTTGACAAACAGCTTTTGCTGATCGCCGCCATGATCCACCACGGCGCCTTTCCAACGCTTGCGGGGTCAGAGGTGGCGCGCACCACCTATGTCGGTCTTGGCTCCAACCCCAAGAAGGTGGAAACCGAGATCACCGAAGAGGTGATCGGCAAGGTCTGGGAAGGCCTCCACCGCCTGATCGGCAGCTATGCCAAGCGCGGCAAAGGCTATACCGCGCGGCGGGCGCTGTTTTCCACGCGGGAGGCGGGGGATTACGACCACCTGTCGCGCTTTGGCGAATGGGACCTGACCGATACCCCCCTGCCCGAGGATGTCGGCACCGAAGGGGACGCCCCATGACCGACGCCCGGAAAGCCGCCAGCGCGCGTCAGGTCGAGGCCGCGCATCCCAACGCCTCGACATGGCTTTCGGCCAATGCGGGGTCGGGCAAGACCCGCGTGCTGACCGACCGCGTGGCGCGTCTGCTGCTGGGCGGGGTGGAACCGCAGCACATCCTGTGCCTGACCTACACCAAGGCCGCCGCCTCAGAGATGCAGAACCGCCTGTTCAAGCGTCTGGGCGAATGGGCGATGAAACCCGACCCCGCTTTGCGCGCCGCCTTGGCGGACCTGGGCGAGGGCGCGGACCTGACCGCCGACCGTCTGGCCCGTGCGCGGCAACTCTTTGCGCGCGCCATCGAAACGCCGGGCGGGTTGCGGATTCAGACCATCCATTCATTCTGCGCCACCCTTCTGCGGCGCTTCCCGCTTGAGGCCGGGGTCTCTCCGCAATTCACCGAGCTGGACGACCGGGCCGCGAAACTGCTGCGCGAAGAGATCGTGCAGGACATGGCCGATCACCTGCACCCCGGCCTGATGGCCGATCTGGCCGCCGCCTGGACCGGTGAGGATTTCGCAACCCTGATGGAGCAGGTTGCAGGCCATCGGCACAGTTTCGCCCCGCCGCTGGACGCCACCGCATGCCGTGCGCTGTTCGGGCTGGCGGCGGGGGACAGCGCCGACGCGCTGTTGGCATCGGTGTTTCTGGGGGATGAACCCGCGTGGATGCCCGACCTGATCGCCCGTATGGCGGGCGGCAAGGCCACCGATGCCAAGGTCGCGGCAAAACTCGCGGCCTTGGACCTGTCCCGCCCGACGCTGTCCCTGCTGGCCACGCTGGAAGACCTGTTCCTGACTGGCGAAGGGGCAAAGGAACCCTTCACCGCCAAACTGGACGCCCTGCCCACCAAGGACATCCGCAACGCCCTGCCGGACGCGCTGCGCGACCGGCTGCAAAACCTGATGCGCCGGGTGGAATCCGCCCGCCTGACCCGCATCGCCTTGCGCGCGGCAGATAAATCCACTGTGCTGCACCGCTTTGCCGCGGCTTTTTTGCCGCTCTATGAACAGCGCAAGGCCGCGCGCGGCTGGCTGGACTTTGACGACCTGATCTCCCGCGCCCGCAAGGTGCTGACCGATCCGTCCGTTGCGGCTTGGGTGCTGTTCCGGCTGGACGGCGGCATCGACCATATTCTGGTGGACGAGGCGCAGGACACCGGCCCCGACCAATGGCGCGTGATCGAAAGCCTTGCCGCCGAATTCACCGCAGGCAGCGGCGCGCGCGACGTGGACCGCACGCTGTTCGTCGTGGGGGACAAAAAGCAGTCGATCTATTCGTTCCAAGGCGCCGATGTCGCCGCTTTTGACGCCAAGCACGGCGATTTCGAACGGCGGTTCCGCAGCGTCGGGCGGGCGTTCCAGACTCTGCAACTGGAATACTCGTTCCGCTCCTCGCCCGCCGTGCTGCGGGTGGTGGATGACACCTTTGCCGACCGTTTTCCGCAGGCGATGGGCGGGGCCGTGGGCCACATCGCCTTTCGCGGCGCGATGCCGGGGCGGGTGGACCTGTGGCCGCTGATCGACCCGGCCGAGAAAACCCCGGACGATGATTGGGAAAACCCCGTCGATCTGGTGACCGAAAGCCACCACAACGCCCGATTGGCCGAACAGATTACCGAAGAGATTCATACCCTTCTGGCACAGGGTCTGGTGATCCCCACCGAAAACGGCGACCGCCCCGCCCATGCAGGCGATTTCCTGATCCTCGTGCAACGCCGCTCGATGCTGTTCGCCGAGATCATCCGCGCCTGCAAGGCCCGCGGCCTGCCCATCGCCGGGGCGGACCGGCTGAAGCTGGGCGCGGAACTGGCGGTGCGGGACCTCAGCGCGCTGCTGTCGTTCCTTTCGACCGATGAGGATGACCTGTCGCTGGCGGCGGTCCTGCGCTCTCCGCTCTTTGGCTGGTCGGAAGCGGAGCTTTACGCGCTGGCGCGGGGCCGACAGGGGCCATTGTGGCAGGTGATGCGCGACAGGGCCGGTGCCGGCGGGCTGATCGGCCAGACCTACATGACCCTGCAAGACCTGCGCGACACATCCGATTTCCTGCGGCCCTATGACCTCTTGGACCGCATCCTGACCCGTCACCAGGGCCGCCAGCGCCTGATCGCCCGTCTGGGGGCAGAGGCCGAGGACGGCATCGACGAACTCTTGTCCCAAGCCATGGCCTATGAACGCCTTGAGGTGCCCAGCCTGACCGGCTTCCTGATCTGGCTGTCGACGGATGAGGTGACGGTCAAGCGCCAGATGGACAGCGAAGGCCAGCGCATCCGCGTGATGACCGTGCATGGATCAAAGGGACTGGAAGCGCCCATCGTGATCCTGCCCGAAACCGTGGACCGCAAGCCGCAGGACCGGGAAGAGGTGGCGCTGATCGGCGGCCATCCGGTCTGGAAAGTGCCCAAAGACCAACGCCCCGCCGCGATGGCCGCCGCTCTGGCCGCCCGCGACGAAAAGGCCGAGGATGAGAACCTGCGCCTGCTTTACGTGGCGATGACCCGCGCCCGCGTCTGGCTGATCGTCTGCGGGGCCGGAGAGGCAAAGAAGGACGGCGCGTGGTATCGTCTGGTCGCGCAGGGGATGCAGGCTGCGGGGTCGGTACCCCTCGCCGGGGGGCGGCTGCGCCATGCCTTTGGCGACTGGCCCGCGCCGATGTTGCAGCCACCGGTTGCACTTCCGGACGCTCTCGCCCTGCCCGCATGGGTTCGCCAGCCTGCCCCGCCCGCCCCGCGCGCCTTGCCGCCGCTGTCCCCGTCCGATCTGGGCGGCGCCAAAGCCCTTCCCGGTGAGGGAGAGGCTCTGGACGAGATCGACGCCAAGGCCCGGGGCACCGCGCTGCATCTCTTGCTGGAACATCTGCCCCAGCGTCCCCGCGCCGACTGGCCTGCGGCGGCGGCGGCGCTGGTGGGCGATGCCCCGCTTCGCGCCGATGTGCTGGCCGAAGCCGTGGCGCTTCTGGACAATCCCGCCCTTGCCCCCCTCTTCGCCCCCGGCACGCTGGCCGAGGTGACGGTGACCGCCCGACTGACCCTTCCCGATGGCAGCGCGCGCGCCATTCTGGGCAGCATCGACAGGATGGTGATCACGCCGGACCGCGTGCTGGCGGTGGATTACAAGTCCAACCGCATGATCCCGGACCGGCCCGAAGCCGCACCAGAAGGGGTGCTGCGGCAGTTGGGGGCCTATGCGCTGGCCCTGTCGCAGATCTATCCCGACCGCCGCATCGAGACCGCGATCCTGTGGACCCGCACCGGGCAAATGATGCCCGCCCATCCCGATATCGTGAGTGCGGCCCTGTCGCGCACCACGATAGCTTGACGACTCTGCGCCACATGCCTAGCTTCTGTGGCCGAATTCCAATCAGGAGAAATGACGATGGGCGCCGCGACCGTAGCCGTCACCGATGCCACCTTTGATGCCGAAGTCCGCAAATCCGACGTGCCGGTCGTGGTGGATTTCTGGGCCGAATGGTGTGGCCCCTGCCGTCAGATCGGCCCCGCGCTGGAGGAACTTGCCGTGGAATACGCGGGCAAGGTCAAGATCGTGAAGGTCAACGTCGACGAAAATCCCGACAGCCCGGCCCAACTGGGCGTGCGCGGCATCCCGGCGCTGTTCCTGTTCAAGGACGGCCAAGTCGTGTCCAACAAGGTCGGTGCCGCGCCCAAGGCCGCGCTGGCCAACTGGATCCAGACGGCGATCTGATCGTCTCAGACCGGAAAGAAAGGGCGGTCCGGGGGGCCGCCCTTTTTTGCTTTTCCCCTTCCGCGTTGCGCAAATATCCCACGGGGGTGTGGGGGTGTGAAACCCCCACTTCTGCCGCCCAACACGAACGACCGGCCCGCTTGTCTCGGCCCGCCCACCCCGCCATAGTCCCACCAGACATTCGGAGACCCCCATGAGCGACGAAAAATTCCCCGGCTGGCACGGAACCACCATCCTTGGCGTCCGGCGGGGTGGCGAAGTCGTGGTGGCGGGGGACGGTCAGGTCAGCCTTGGCCAGACCGTCATCAAGGGCACTGCGCGCAAGGTGCGCCGCCTGTCACCGGGGGGCCGCGATGTGGTCTGCGGCTTTGCCGGATCGACGGCGGATGCCTTTACCCTGCTGGAGCGGCTGGAGAAAAAGCTGGAGGCCGCGCCGGGACAACTCGCCCGTGCCTGTGTGGACCTCGCCAAGGATTGGCGGATGGACAAGTATCTGCGCAACCTTGAGGCCATGCTGATCGTCACCGACGGGCGCGACCTGTTCGTGATCACCGGCGCCGGGGATGTGCTGGAACCCGAACATGACGTCGCCGCCATCGGATCGGGCGGCAACTTCGCGCTGGCCGCCGCGCGCGGGCTGATGCTGACCGACATGCCTGCCGAAGAGATCGCCCGCAAGGCCATGGCGATTGCGGCCGACATCTGCGTTTACACCAATGGCAACCTGACGGTCGAAACCATCAAGGGTTAGGCCTTGTCCTTTTTCGCCAGCATGTAAGACCGCAACACCGCGTTCATCCGGGTCTGATATCCCGGCCCCTGCGCCTTGAAGAACGCGATCACGTCCTGATCCAGACGGACAGAAACGGCTTGCTTGACTGGCGGAACAACCAGTTTGACGTTGTCCCAATCCCATTCGATGCCGATCTCATCCTCATCGAGTTCCGGCTCGATCCCTGCCGCTTCCTCGGCACGGAGGCGGGCCCAGTCGGTGCGGTCTTCGATATCCCGAAGATCCTGCACCTCTTCAGTTGTATATCGAACGATACGCTCTTTGCTCATGGTCCCTCGCCCTTCGTGCCGTAATGAGGCGCGTCCGATCACCTCTGAGTGTAAAAATCACGGCCACCCACGATTCCTGTAGCAGACCGACCGCGGTCCATCGGAGTTCCTGCTCACTGCGCGCCGGAAGGATCACATGATTGATTTCAAACAGCTCAGTCGCACGCCAGAAATCGATCCCGTGCTTTTCCAGCACGTTGAGTCGCTTGTCCTCATCCCACTCAAACTCCATGTCCGGTCCCTGTGCCGCCGTGGGGACAGGGTGCCGCGTCAGGGTTAAGGCACGGTTAAACACGATCAACCTCGGGCCTGTATATACAATCCGTCCATACAATTCAACCCGCCCTTGGCCTTCGCCCCGGCAAGGATTACATCGGTGGCGGACCAGACAGGATGCCATCATGACCAGCCTCACCCCGCGCGAGATCGTGTCGGAACTTGACCGTTTCATCATCGGCCAGCGCGACGCCAAGCGGGCGGTGGCGGTGGCCTTGCGCAACCGCTGGCGGCGCAAGCAATTGGGCGACGACCTGCGCGATGAGGTGTATCCCAAGAACATCCTGATGATCGGCCCAACCGGCGTAGGCAAGACCGAGATCAGCCGCCGTCTGGCCAAGCTGGCGAAAGCCCCCTTCCTGAAGGTGGAGGCCACGAAATTCACCGAAGTGGGCTACGTGGGCCGCGACGTGGACAGCATCATCCGCGATCTTGTGGATGCCGCCATGGTCGAAACCCGCGCCCGCATGCGCGAAGAGGTGAAGGCCCGCGCCCTGAAAGCCGCCGAAGACCGCGTGATCGAAGCCTTGGCGGGCAAGGATGCCCGCGACCAGACGCGCGAGATGTTCCGCGGCAAGCTGAAGCGCGGCGAACTCGACGCCACCGTGATCGAGCTGGAAATTCAGGACACCACCCCGCCGATGGGCATGTTCCCCGGCGGCAACGGGATGGAACTGCAGATGCAGGGGCTGCAAGACCTGTTCAAGGCCTTCGGCGGGCGGTCGACCCGCAAGAAGATGACCGTTTCGGAAAGCTACGACATCCTGCTGGGACAAGAGGCGGACAAGCTGCTGGACGATGAAACCGTCAAGGCCGCAGCGCTGGAGGCCGTGCAGGAAAACGGCATCGTCTTTCTGGATGAGATCGACAAGATCTGCGCCCGGTCCGACGCGCGCGGGGCCGATGTCAGCCGCGAAGGCGTGCAGCGCGACCTGCTGCCGCTGATCGAAGGCACCACGGTTTCCACCAAATACGGACCCGTCAAGACCGACCATATCCTGTTCATCGCCTCGGGTGCCTTCCACATCGCCAAACCGTCGGACCTGTTGCCCTAATTGCAAGGCCGCCTGCCGATCCGGGTGGAGTTGCAGCCGCTGACCGAAGACGATTTCGTCCGCATCCTGACCGAAACCGACAATGCCCTGACCCGCCAGTATACCGCCCTGATGGCCACCGAAGAGGTGACGGTGACCTTCACCACCGATGGCATCGCCGCCTTGGCCCGGATTGCGGCGGACGTGAACCGCAGCGTGGAAAACATCGGCGCGCGCAGGCTGTACACCATTCTGGAGCGCGTCTTCGAAGAGCTGTCCTTCACCGCGCCGGACCGGTCCGGCCAATCCGTCACGGTCGATGCCGCCTTTGTCGAAACCAATGTCGGGCAACTGGCGCGGTCTGCCGACCTGTCACGCTATGTTCTCTGAGCTGTGAACGGTGCGGGGGAATGGCTTGCTTGACCCCGCAGGGACAACGCGGGACATCTGGGGCATGAACATCCAGCCCCTGCGCCGCCTGTTGCCCGCCCTTGCGCTGGCCTTGCTGACCGCCTGCACCCCGCGCGGGACGATCACGGTCGTCCCGCCTGAGACGGTGCCCGGTCCGATCGTGAACCTGTTTGTCGGGACCACCCGCCAATTGGATGTGGGCGGAGTGTTCGGACCGAAACGGTCGGAAACGCTGAACCTTGCGCGCTATGACATCGCCATTCCGCCCGCCCGGCAGTTGGGCAAGGTGGTGTTTCCCAAACGGCCCACGAAACCCGATCCGCAGACCGATTTCCTGACCACCGCTCAGGTGTTCTACCCGACCGAGGCCCGCTTTCGCACCGACCTGTCACGCGCCCTTGCCGTCAACGACCATGAGGCCGTCATCTTCGTGCACGGCTTCAACAACACCTTCGCCGAAGGGCTCTACCGCTTTGCCCAGTTGGACCACGACCTGCAAATTCCCGGCGTCGCGGTGCATTACTCCTGGCCCTCTGCCGCGCAGCCCCTTGGCTATGTGCAGGACCGCGACTCCGCGCTGTTTGCCCGTGACGGGCTGGAGCAGTTGATCCGCGACGTCTCGAACGCCGGGGCGCAACGGATCGTGCTGGTGGCCCATTCCATGGGCGGCCATCTGACGATGGAGGCGCTGCGCCAGATCGCCCTGCGCGGTGACCGGGGCCTGATGAACCGGATCGACGGGGTGGTGCTGATCTCGCCCGATATCGACGTCGATGTATTCCGCATGACGGCCAAGGTGATCGGCACTCTGCCCGAACCCTTCATCATCTTCGGCTCTCCCCGTGACGGGGTGTTGCGCCTGTCGGGCTTCATCACCGGCCAGCAAGGGCGGCTGGGCGCGTTGGAGGATGTCTCGCGGCTGGCCGATCTCGATGTGACCTATCTGGATGTCGCCGCCTTCCGCGATGGGACGGGGCATTTCACGGCAGGCACCTCTCCGGGCTTGATCCGTGTGCTGGGCCGGATCGAGGATGTGAACGCCGCCTTCCGGGGAGATGCGGCCGCGCGCACCGGGCTGTTGCCGGGGGTGGTGCTGACGGTGCGGCGGGCGACCCGGGTGATCCTCTCGCCGGTCAGCCAGATCACGGGAACCACGCTGACGCCCTGAGCCGGCCCCGAATGACCGGTGACAAGCCCGGCGCATCCGGGCCAATACTGGGCCGCCCGTTGGGGTGTGTTTGGTGGTGTATTCCGGGTGTGTGGTCGCAAGATGGGAACTGGGCAACAGGGGCCCCGGCTGATCCGCTGGGCAGAAAAGGCAGAGCCTGCCGACGTCGCGCGCCTTGCCGTGCAGGCGGATGGGGCGGGCAAGGACGAACCTGCCGCGCTGCTGCTGGCCGTCCTGTCGCGGCGCGACCCCGCGCTCTTCGCGCAGGCTTTTCGCAAGATCATCACGTCTGGCATGAAGCTCCGCCGCTTTGTCGGCTGCATCCGCGCGGGCACAAGCGGGCGGCGGTCACTTGGCGCACGCCCCAAGGCACTGGTGCGCGACTGGCTTGAGCAGGCCACAGAGGCGGAGCTTTTGGCGGCCTCGGTCGGCCATGATCCTTCGCTGGGGGACATCATCCGCATGGTGCACCCCAAACCGGAAACCGAGGCGCGCGCGGCGCTGTATGGCTGGCTGGTCCATCCAAAGGCGCAGCATCCGGCCCTGCCGCCGCTGGTGCAGGACTATCTGGCCTTTCGCGCCCGGCCCATCGGTGACCCGCCCGAGGTGCCCTTTGACCTGCTGGTCAGTCTGAAACTGACCCCAGCACAATGGGCGACAGTGGCGCGGCGGCTGCCCTTGGATGCGCTGCTGCGGAACCTGAACCCGCTGGTGCGCCGGAAAGCGTTTGATGATCCTGAAACCTTGGCCCAAGTCATAGACCGGCTGGACGACCCCACGCGGATCGAGGCTGCGGGCGTGGGGCCGTTCCGCCTGCTGTGCCTGTTGCGAGCCCTGCACCCTGACGCCCCGCCCCCCTTGCGCGCGGCGGCTGAAGCGGCGCTGCATCGCGCAGTGGGGCGGGTACCGCCTTTCGCGGGCGCGGTGGTGGTCTGCCCCAATGTCTCGGGCGTGATGACGCGCCGGGCGACCGCCTTGCCCCGTGGTGCTGCGACAGCGGTGCGGTGCCATGATGCGGCGGCCCTGATGGTGTTGGCGCTGACGCAGGGCAATCGCGCCGCCCGGCTGCGGCCCTATGCCGAGGGTCCGAAACCCGTGGCACCACATCCCGCCGGGGGCGTTCTGGACCTGTCCAGACGCCTCGCCGCCGTGCAAGGTCGGTCCAGCCACATGGCCGCAGCGCTTGACAGCCTGATAGCAGAGCGCAAGCCCATCGATCTGGTGGTCATCGTGACGGCCAATGCCGACTGGGGCAACACGGGCCCGGTCCCGCCCATGACGCCAGCGTGGCGGCGGATCAAGGCCCATAACCCGAAGGCAAAGCTCGTTTGCCTGCACATCCGCCCGGACATTCCGGGCCGGTTCCCTGCATCGCTTCCGGACGCGGCGGATATCCTGCATCTGTCGGGCATGTCAGACACGACCCTGCACCGCATCCGCGATTTCGTTGAAGGACGACAGGGGATCGACTATGCTTTGGCCAAGGCAGAGGGCGACACGCCCTGATGGCTTCCGGTTCCGGGGGAATGCTGGCTGGGCGAAGTTTCCTTACGAAACTGCCCGCCGATCCTTGTCCCCCGGACCGTTCAAGCCGTCAGCCGATCCCCCTGCCAGCCTGTGATCCGGGCCGAGACGATGGCCCCTTCGGGCATGTCGCGGTCAAAGCTGACTTCGGTGAACTGTTCGGTCCGGCCAAGGCGCGGTCCTTCCAGCAGGATGCGATGGGTCTGGCCGACCTGCGCCTGCAAATGCCGCTGCAAGGCGGCATCCCCCACGGCGCGCAGCCGCGCGGCGCGGTCCTTGATCGCGGGGCCCTTCACCTGCGGCATCCGCGCGGCGGGCGTGCCCTTGCGCGGGCTGAAGGGGAAGACATGCAGGAAGGTCAGGCCGCAGTCGTCGACCAGCTTGACCGACTGGGCGAACATCTCTTCGGTCTCGGTCGGAAAACCCGCGATGATGTCGGCCCCAAAGACCATGTCGGGGCGCAGACGCCGCGCCTCTTCGCAAAAGCGGATGGCGTCATCGCGCAGGTGGCGGCGCTTCATCCGTTTCAGGATCAGGTCATCCCCCGCTTGCAAGGACAGGTGCAGATGCGGCATCAGGCGCGGTTCGGTCGCGATGGCCTGCATCAGCGCCTCATCCGCCTCGATCGAGTCGATGGAGCTGATGCGCAACCGTGGCAGGTCCGGCACCAGCTTCAAGATCCGCAGCACCAGATCACCCAGACGCGGCTGCGCGGGCAGGTCAGCGCCCCAAGAGGTCAGGTCAACGCCCGTCAGCACCACCTCATTGAACCCATTTCCCACCAGCCGCTTGATCTGTTCGACCACCACGCCCGCCGGAACCGACCGGGAATTCCCGCGCCCGAAGGGGATGATGCAAAAGGTGCAGCGGTGATCGCAGCCGTTTTGCACCTGCACATAGGCGCGGTGGCGGCCAAAACCGTCGATCAGATGCCCCGCCGTTTCCCGCACGGACATGATGTCATCGACCTGCACCTTTTCGGTCGCGCCGATCAGGTCCGGCACGCGAGCGGCAAGGCCCGTCCACGTCTCGGCCTGCATTTTCTCATGGTTGCCAATCACCTTGGCTACCTCGGGCATGGCGGCGAAGGTTTCGGGTTCTGTCTGCGCGGCGCAGCCGGTGACGATGATCGTTGCCCCGGGGTTTTCGCGGGACAGACGACGGATTTCCTGTTTGGCCTTTCGCACAGCCTCTGCCGTGACGGCGCAGGTGTTGACGATGACCGCATTCTCCACCCCGGCGGCGGCGGAGAGTTCCTTCATCGCCTCAGTCTCATAGGCGTTCAGGCGGCATCCCAGCGTGGCGAAAACGGGCGCGTTCATGCGTGGGCTGCCAGAAAGGCGGGAGTCAGCACCGCATCAAAGACATGCGCCGTGGGTCCGGTCATCCAGACGCCATCCGCGCGCCAGTCAATCTCCAGCCGCCCGCCATCGACATCCATCAGCACCCGCCGCCCGGTCAGGCCCCGCCGATGCGCCGCCACTGCGGTGGCACAAGCCCCCGACCCACAGGCAAGCGTGATGCCCGTCCCGCGTTCCCACACCCGCATGCGGATATGGTCGGGCGCGGTCAGGCTGGCAAATTCGACATTGGTGCGCTGCGGGAACAGCGGGTCATGTTCGACCACAGGGCCCAGCCCCGCCACATCCACCGCCGTCGCATCGGGAACGAAGAACACCGCATGGGGATTGCCCATCCCCACCGCCACCGGATCACCGGACAGAGGCAGATGCAGCGTGTCCATCGCCTGCGCCAGCGGCACATCGGCCCAATCCAGTTGCGGATGCCCCATGTTCACCGACACCAGCCCGTCCGCCTGACGCCGCGCTGACAGCCCGCCGCGCACCGTGACCAGCGTCACCGCATCGCGCCGCAACTGCCGCATCATGTAATCCGACACGCAGCGCGTGGCATTGCCGCAAGCCCCGGCGCGGCTACCGTCAGAGTTCCAGAAATCCAAGGCAAAGTCGGCGACATCCGAGTCCCGGATTTCCGCCAACTGGTCAAACCCCACCCCGCGATTGCGGTCGCCCAGCGCCCGCGCCAGCGCAGGCGTCGTTACCGCCTCGCGCCCACGCGAGTCGATCACCACGAAGTCATTGCCAAGCCCATGCATTTTCATGAAGGGCAGGCCAAGGGGGGCACGCTGTTCCGTCATGCGCGTCGATATACGCAAGCTGCGAAGATTCTGCCAGAGGCCGCATTTTTTGCCCTTGACCCCCCCGGCGTAAGCCCATAATCACCCGCTTCACAGAGGGCCGGTAGCTCAGTTGGTAGAGCAGCTGACTTTTAATCAGCGGGTCACAGGTTCGAATCCTGTCCGGCTCACCACTGTATCAAAGACCCGGGGTTCGCCTCGGGTTTTTGGTTTTCAGGGCCACCGATGCGCTGGAACCGCCTTGCCAAGCACAGGACTTGCGCCTTTTCTGGCCGCCTGCCCCAAAGTCTCCGGGCAGGGCGGGCAAGGATGCGGCAGGATGCGGCTGATCAGTTTCAACATCCAATATGGGTTTGGCAGCGATGGCCGCTATGACCTGCGGCGGATTGCCGATGTGATCGCAGGCGGCGACATCATCTGCCTGCAAGAAGTCGAGCGGAACTGGACCCGCAGCGGCATGGATGACCAACCCGCGATCCTGTCCGACCTTCTTCCGCAGCATCATTGGGTCTATGGCCCCGCCTTTGACATGGATTCCTCTGAGGTGGTGGATGGCCGCGTGGTGAACCGGCGGCGTCAGTTCGGCACGATGATCCTGTCGCGCCTGCCGATTGTCTGGTCGCGTCTCTGGCCCTTGCCCAAGCGTCGGATGATTGACCCTCTCAACACCCAGAACGCCGCGCTTGAGGCGATGATCCGCACGGATGCCGGTCCGCTGCGGGTGCTGTCGATCCATCTGGCCCATGTGGGGGTGGAGGAGCGGATGGAAGAGATTGATTTCCTTCTGTCGCGGCACAACCGCGCGCCCCTTGAGGGCGGACCATGGAGCGGGACCGACGACGAACCCGCCCGCAACTGGACCGAAGGGCAGGCGGAGCCGGAAAACCCCCTCTCCGCCATCTGGATGGGCGATTTCAACTCCGAACCGTTCAGCGCGGAATACAGCCGCATCTGCGGCGCGACCCCCTATCACCCCGGCGCGCGCTATGCCTCCGGCTTTGTCGATGCCGTCGCGGCGGCGGGGCGACAGCCGGGCAGTCTGCACAGCCATGAAAAGGTGATTGCGGGGGAAAAGCGGCTGCGGCAGTTGGACCATTGCTTCGTCACCGGCGATCTGGCCGGGCGAGTGCGGTCGGTGTCGGTGGACAACGCTTGCGTGGCGTCAGACCATCATCCGCTGTTGGTGGAGATGGACCTGTAATCGCGCCCCCTCACCCTGACCCTCTCCCCCGAGGGGAGAGGGAATGCTCCTCGGGCAAGCGTTTGGCAAAACTTGAAAATCATCCCGAGCGCCACCAAATCGCGCCCCCTCTCCCCTCGGGGGAGAGGGTTGGGGTGAGGGGGCCTGCGACAGCGCTTGCTTGATCAAACCTCGTTCTGATGCTCGCCCAGTCTTGGCGCGGGACGGTCAAGGGCCAGTTCGGCATCCGAAAAGGTAAAGGGCGACCGCACCCCCGGTATCCCATCCGGCATGATCTTCATCCCGCGCGCGCTGATTTGCGGATCGGCGAAGACCTCAGCCAGATCGTTGATCGGTCCGGCAGGCACGCCCTCGGCCTCGCAGGCGGCCAGAAGATCGGCCTTCTGCCAGCGCAGGGTTGCCGCCGTCAGTGCCTCGGTCAGCGCCAGACGGTTCTTCACCCGGTCGGCGTTGGTCAGATAGGCCGCCGCCTCGGCCAAGTCCGGCAGGCCGAGCAGCCCACAAAGCCGCCGGTATTGCCCGTCATTCCCGGTGGCGAGGATGATCCAGCCATCGGCGCAGTCGAACACCGCATAGGGCGCGAGGTTCGGATGCGCGTTCCCCATCTTTTGCGGGGCCTTCCCCGTGGCCAGATAGTTCATGTTCTGGTTGGCCATGATGCTGGAAGCGACATCCATCAGCGCCATGTCGACCTGCTGCCCGCGCCCGGTCACCGACCGCTGATGCAGCGCGGCAAGGATGGCCGTCGCCGCATAGACCCCGGTGAAGACATCCGTCACGGCGACGCCCACCTTTTGCGGCTGGCCGTCAGGCTCGCCCGTCACGCTCATCAATCCGGCCATGCCCTGGATGATGAAATCATAGCCCGCGCGATGGGCATAGGGCCCGTCCTGCCCGAAGCCGGTGATCGAGCAATAGATCAGACGCGGATTGACAGCCTGCAAGGAGGGCCAGTCCAGCCCATACTTGGCCAGACCGCCCACCTTGAAATTCTCGATCACCACATCGGCGTCGGCCACCAGACGGCGGACATAGTCCTGACCCTCGGGCGTGCGGAAATCGCAGACGACCGACTTCTTGCCCCGGTTGGCGGCGTGGAAGTAGGCGGCGGATCGGTCCCCTTCGCGTTCAATGAACGGAGGCCCCCAACGGCGGGTGTCATCGCCTTCGGGAGCCTCGACCTTGATGACCTCTGCCCCCAGATCGGCAAGGGTCTGGCCCGCCCAGGGGCCAGCCAGAATCCGCGCCAGTTCGACGACCTTCACACCGTGCAGGGGTGTCATCGCTTACTTCGCCAGTTCGGCGTCGATGATCGCCTTCATCTCATCGTAGGACATGTTGGTGTGCATGGTGCCGTTGATCTTGAAGGACGGCGTGCCCTCCAGACCGTCCGCCGTGGCGTTTTCCTGATAATGCGCCACCATCGCTTCGGCCATCTTGCCGTCCTTCAGGCAGGCATCCATCGCCGCATCCTCAAGACCTGCCGCACGGCCCAGACGCTTCAGGTTTTCCACCACCACGGTGGCATCATCCGACGCCGCCCATTCGCGCTGCTGGTCAAAGATCATGTCAGCGATGGGGAAATAGCGCATCTCACCGCCGCAGCGGGCAACCATCGCGGCCCAGAGACCGTATTTGTCAAAATACACCTCACGGTAGGTGAACTTGATCTTGCCGGTGTCGATATAGTCCGCCTTCAGCTTGGGATAGACATCGGCGTGGAACGCCGCGCAATGCGGGCAGGTGAACGAGGCATATTCGATCACCTCGACCTTGGCATCGGCGGGGCCAAGCGAGAAATCCTTGACCTCAACCGCCGCGGCGGGGGCGTCGGCGCTGGCCTCTTGCGCCTGCGCGGGGCCAAAGGCCAGAAGGGTAAGCGCCAGTGCGGCGGCCAGTTTCTTGAGCATGGACATCTGCCTTTTCATCTTTTGCGACGAGTTAAAATGTTTTGCCCCAAGGCTTCAAGGGCGGCCCGCAATCCGGGGTCACCGATGACGGCGGCGGTTTCGGCGGCCTTGGCCTGAACGACCGGATCGGGGGGCGGGGGGGCCTTGGGGGCGGGGGTGAATTCGGCCTGACCCTCGGCAAAGCCTACGGGCGCCGTCTGGGTCAGCACGACGCGCGAGATGGCGGCATAGCCATAGATCGCGTTGACCTTTTCGCGCAGCTTTTCTTTCTGCATCTCGACCATCTGGGCATGGGCCCCGCGCACCAGCACGGTCAGCGTCGCCCCCAGTCCGTCACGGCCATAGCCCACCTTGACCGGGCGGGTGACGGCGGCAAGGTCATCACCCGCCACTTCGGCCCAATGGGTCAAAAGGCGCGTCACCGCAAAGCCCCGGCTTTCGCCCACGGCGCGGATCGGGTCGCGGACGAAGGTGGCCGTCGCCTCGAACCCGCGCATGCGGCGGGTGGGGTTGGGCGGGGGAAGGGGTTTCTTGCTCATCTGGTCCTGACGCCTGTTCCCGCTATTCTATGCGGGCAACAGGGGGATGGGCAAATGAACCCGGCAGGGCAAGGCATAAAGAATGCGTGACGGTGAACGGGCGGCGCTGAGTGGTGAATTGCTGGAGTGGTATGACCGCAATGCGCGGGTCATGCCGTGGCGGGTGCCGCCTGAGGATAAGAAGGCGGGCGTCCGGCCTGACCCTTACCGCGTCTGGCTGTCCGAGGTGATGTTGCAGCAAACCACCGTGGCCGCCGTGCGCGATTACTTCCGCCGATTCACCGACCGTTGGCCCACCGTGGCCGATCTGGCCGCGGCCGAGGATGCCGATGTGATGGGCGAATGGGCGGGTTTGGGCTATTACGCCCGGGCGCGGAACCTGCTGGCCTGCGCGCGGGCGGTGGTGCGGGATCATGGCGGGGTGTTCCCGACCTCACGCGATGGGCTTTTGTCCTTGCCGGGGATCGGTCCCTATACCGCCGCCGCCATCGCCTCGATTGCCTATGATGAGGCGGCGACGGTCGTGGACGGCAACGTGGAACGAGTGATGTCGCGGCTGTGGCTGGTGACGGACCCGCTGCCGGGGTCCAAGCCGGAACTGACCCGGCTGGCCGCGCTGCTGACCCCGCCGCAGCGCCCCGGCGATTATGCCCAAGCGGTGATGGACCTTGGCGCCACCATCTGCACCCCGCGCAACCCGGCCTGCGGCATCTGCCCGTGGCGCACCCCCTGCCGCGCGCGGGCCGAAGGCGTGCAGGCCACCCTGCCGCGCAAGGCGGAAAAGACGGCCAAACCGGTGCGGCACGGCAGGCTCTGGCTGGCGCGGCGCAGCGATGGCGCGTGGCTGGTGGAGCGTCGGCCGGATCGGGGGTTGCTGGGCGGGATGCTGGGCTTTCCGGGCAGCGATTGGGACGGGGCCGGGGGGCCGGAACCCATTGCCGCCGATTGGCAGGATGTGGGGGAGGTGCGGCACACCTTCACCCATTTCCACCTGATTCTGCGCCTGTCTGTGGCCAGGACACCGCTGGACGCCGTCCCCCGGCGCGGTCAGTTCATGACCCATGCCGATTTCCGGCCTGCCGACCTCCCAACGGTGATGCGAAAGGCGCATGACCTTGCGGCCAGCGTCGATTCGCGCGGTTGATCGGCCCTGAACCTGCCGTATTCTTCCTGCAGGACGCGGTGAACTGTTGGACGGAGTGACCGATGCGGATCGCGGTGCAAGAGGTGGTCAGGCTGCAAAACGCCCTGCCCTTTTGGCTTTCGCTGTTGCTGGTGCCGGTGACGCTGGTCGCGGCGACCGTGGGGGGTTGGACCATCGCGCTGTTGCCGCTGTCATCCTGGGGCTTGTTCACCCTGCTTGACGCCTTGACCGGCCTGAACGAGGACAATGCCGACACCGCGACACCGGAGGGTGGCCTGTTCTGGTACCGGCTGGTCACGCTGGTCTGGGTGCCCGTCCAGACGGTGCTGTTGTTTGGCCTGATCCTCTATGTTCCGCAGGCTGACCATCTGGGCCTCGGCGAAAAGGTGGCGCTGTTTTTCGGGATGGGCGTCATCTCGGGCACGATCGGCATCAACTACAGCCACGAGTTGATGCACCAGAAATCGCAGCTTGAGCGCTGGCTGGCCGACATCCTGCTGGCGATGGTGCTCTACAGCCATTTCCGCAGCGAACACCTGCGGGTGCATCACCTTTACGTCGGCACGCCCAGCGATCCGGTGACGGCTCGCTATAACGAAGGCTTCCACCGCTTTTTCCCGCGCGTGCTGTGGCAGTGCCACCGGTCAGCCTTCGGCGCGGAAAGGGCGATGCTGGCGCGGCGCGGCTTGCCTTGGTGGCACCGCAGCAATCCCTATTGGCGCTATGCCGTCCTGCAGGCGGTGATGCTGGCGCTGGCCTTGACCCTTGGCGGCTGGCTGGGACTGGCCTTGTTCCTGTGGCAGGCCTGCGTCGCCATCTGGCAGTTGGAGCTGGTCAATTACATCGAACATTACGGACTGACCCGCCGCCATCTGGGCGAGGGGAAGTATGAACATGTCCTGCCCCGCCACAGTTGGAACGCCGCGCACCGCGCGTCAAACTGGCTGCTGATCAACCTGCAACGCCATTCGGATCACCATTACAAGCCTGACCGCCGTTTTCCCTTGCTGCAAACCTACGGCACGGATGATGCCCCGCAACTGCCCTTCGGCTATCCCCTGATGACGCTGGCCGCTATGGTGCCGCCCCTGTGGAAGCGGATCATGAACCACCGCGTCAAGGCATGGCGGCGGCAGTTCTATCCCGACATCACCGACTGGCACGCCTATAACAAGGCGCTCAATCCGCCGCCGCGTTAGGGGTCAGGCGACAGGATAGGCGCGTTGCAGCAATTGGACCGCATGGGTCACACGGTGGCGCAACTCAGCCTCGGTCGGAATGCAGGTCCCGCAAAAACGCTGCTGGATGGCCTGAAAACCGAACCACAGCGACATCAGATCACGCGCCATCAGGTCCGGATCGCCCGGCCCGATCTCCCGCCGTGCCTGACCTTCGGACAGAACCGCCTGCATATGTGCCAGCAAGAGCCCCGGCCCGTTGTCATAAAAGCGGCGGCCCGCCTCGGGATTGCGTTGCGCCTCCAGCGCCACGATGCGGTCCAGCGCCAGATGGCAGGGTTCCATCATCACGGAAATCACCGTCTCGCCCAATTGCGTCAGGCGGGCTTCCATGCTGCCTTCGCTTTGGGTGACCGCAGCCAGCCGTTCCGTGAAGCGTTCATTCTCCCGCTCGACCAGGGCCTGAAAGATCGAGGCCTTGTCCCCGAAATGGCCATAGACCGTCACCTTGGACACGCCCGAACGTGCGGCGATGGCCTCGATGGGCGCGCCGTCGATACCCCGTTCGGCAAACAGGGATTGGGCGGCGTCCAGAATGGCCCCGCGCTTTTCAAGGTCTTTGGGTCGGCCCGGTGCCCGAAGTGCCGTCATCGATTCCCCGCCAGATGCCGTGCTGCATCCAGACTGCGAGACTAGGGGGCCGGAGCTGTCGAAACAAGTCATGGCTTGGGTTCCATCCGAATGGCAAACGGCCGGCCCTTTCGGGGCCGACCGCTGCGGTCCGATCCCGCGTGCGGGGATCAGTTGGCGGTGTAGGTGTCCGGCTTCGGCTGCATCGCCACCAGTTCGGCCAGCGTGTAGTCGGCTGCGTTCACACCCACCAGCGCGGCCAGCTGCGCCTTGCCGGGGGTCACGCCGCGGTCACCGGAGTCACGGGTCGCGCCGGACAGGACCGCGTTGATGCGGAACTGGTCGTTGTCGCGCTTGGCATCCTGAATCTCCAGCAGCTCGGCGGTGGTGAAACGGCCCGGCTCCACGCCCAGCGACAGGGCGAGTTGCGCCGCACCGGCGTTGTCATTGCCAACGTTGGAGGACTGGTTCGCACCGGACAGATAGAAGGCGGTCGCGGCGGCGTCATTGTCGCGCTTGGCTTCGATCAGCGCCAACAGGTCGGCCTTGCTCAGGCGGCCCGGTTCCACACCGGCGGCCAGCGCCAGTTGGGCTTCACCCGCCGACACACCGGCGACCGGGGAGGCAGCGAAAGCGGCACCCGACAGGGTGGCGATGATCAGGGCAGAGGTCAAAAGCGTTTTCATTTTCAGGTTCCTTCAGGGTTTCATGGATCGGCATCGTGCCGAAAGCGTCTGGTTGGTTGCGGTCAAGCATCCTCTGGTCCGCGCCATCAGGGCGGTTCATTCGGGCCAGCGATGCGGTGGGCGGGTCGGGCAGTTTGTCTTGGGTGTCAGGCTGCCCGAAAGGAAAGTCAGGTCAGTCGGTCATCCGTTGGTGCATGTCATCGGCGTCTCCGTCTGGATCGTTCGTCTTGCCACCCAAGATATCCTGAACGCTTCCGTATGCAATCCATAAAATGAACGTGATCGTTCAGTAAATAGCGCCAGACCCCCCTTGAAATCGCGAAACTTCTTCCATCCGGCGCACATAACCGCCGGAACCAGCGTCTAACGCGCGCGTTTGCACAGACCATGTGCAGGAAAGACGCGATATGACCGCCCGAAACGACGAAATTCCTGTGCGCCTCGACGGTCTTCAACTGGATGAGAGGCCGCGTTTGCAATCCGTGATCTGGATCGTGCAGCGGGGGCTGTGGATCTTGTGCCTGATCACCGTGCTTGGGGCGCTGGCGGGGGCCACCGGCCAAGGCGGGCCGCTTGCGGATCAAACCATGCGCGCACCAATGGCAACGCTGGACTCTCCGCGCATCACCCGACGCCTCGCCTCTGACCGCATCACCCTGCACTTTGCGGCACCACGGACAGCGCACAGCCTGATCCTGCCCCCCGATTTTCTGGCCGGGTTCGAGATCGACAGCATCACCCCCCGCCCCGCGCGGGAGATCGCGTCGCCGCAAGGGGTGCTCTTGCACTTCAACGCCCTTGGCCCGCCGCCCCACCACATAGACCTATCCCTGCGCGCGCGGCAGATCGGCATCCTTGAGACGACCCTGACGCTGGATGGCACGGCCCTGCCCCTCCACGTGACCGTGCTGCCGTAGCCCGCCATGGACAGCGTGCTCCGCGCCCTTGGCATCTACCTTGCGCTCTTGATCGTCACGCGCAGCGCCGGGCGGCGCACCTTGGCGCAGGTCACCGTGTTCGACTTCGTCCTGCTGCTGATCATCGCCGAAACCTCTGGCCAAGCGCTGGTGGGCGATGACTCCTCGGTCACCAACACGCTGGTGGTGATCGTGACGCTGGTTCTGGTGGATGTCGCCCTGTCCTATGCCAAGGCCCTGTGGCCCGGTGCGGGGGCGGTGATCGACGGGACGCCCACCGTGCTGATTGCGCAAGGCGTGGTGCAACCCCGGGCCCTGCGCCGCTCTCGTGTCACGCTGGACGAAATCCTGGAAAGCGCGCGGACGACACAGGGGTTGAAACGGCTGGATCAGATCGATTTCGCCGTGCTGGAGGTGGGCGGCGGGATCAGCATCGTCCCCAAGGCACCCGACGAAAAGACCCCGCCATGACGGACATGGCGGGGAGGTTGCACCGCAGGCGGACCACGGTGCAGGCGTAAATGACCGAACCGGAGCGCCGTCAGTGACGGGCGCTGGCCTGATCGGCCTCCATCTCGGAGCGGATCTGCTGGCGCAGGATGTCGATGGGGATCATCTTGCCATCGCGCTTGAAGTGCCAATAGGTCCAGCCGTTGCAGCTTGGCGCGCCTTCGTAATGCGCGCCGACCTGATGGATCGACCCTTTGACGTCATTGCCGATCAGCGTGCCATCGGCGCGGACCTTGGCCTTGAAGCGGCTGCCGATCGAGAACAGTTCTTCCCCCGGCCGCAGCATGCCGCGTTCCACCACCTGTCCGAAGGGCACGCGCGGCTCTGCGCGTTTCGATCCGGTGATTTCCAGCGCCGAGGCGTCAAATTTGCGAATGCGCCCGATGCGCTCGGCGGCGGCCTTGCGATAGGCCTCCTCGCGTTCGATGCCGATGAAATCGCGGCCCAGCATCTTGGCCACGGCGCCCGTCGTGCCGGTGCCAAAGAACGGGTCCAGCACCACATCGCCCGGATTGGTGGTGGCAATCAGGATGCGGTGCAACAGCGATTCCGGCTTTTGCGTCGGATGCGCCTTGTCGCCGTTTTCATCCTTCAGCCGCTCATGCCCGGTGCAGATCGGCAACACCCAGTCAGAGCGCATCTGCACCCCGTCATTCAGCGCCTTCAGCGCCTCGTAGTTGAAAGTGTATTTCGAGTTTTCGTCCCGGCTGGCCCAGATCAGCGTCTCATGCGCGTTGGTCAGGCGTTTGCCCTTGAAGTTCGGCATCGGGTTCGACTTGCGCCAGACCACATCGTTCAGCATCCAGTAGCCCTGATCCTGCAAGGCCGCCCCGACGCGGAAGACGTTGTGATAGCTGCCGATCACCCAGATCGCGCCATTCGGCTTCAAGAGCCGCCGCGCCGCCGCCAGCCAATCCCGCGTGAAGCGGTCATAGGCGGCAAAGCTGGAGAATTGGTCCCAATGGTCATTGACCGCATCCACCAACGAGTTGTCGGGGCGATGCAACTCGCCCTTCAACTGCAAGTTATAGGGCGGGTCCGCGAAAATCAGGTCGATGCTGCCCGCAGGCAGGCTGTTCATCATCTCGATGCAGTCGCCCGCAAGGATCTGGTTCAACGGAAGCTCAACCGCTTCCGCCTGTTTGGTCTTGTTCGCCATTCTCTGCCTCTTCGTCCCGCATCTGGTGGCCGGATCGTTGTGCACAGGATGAGTCAGGAGCGATTCGCCGTCAAATTCTTTTTTGAATCAACCACTTACAGTTTGTTCTTGATACAAGATATTGTGGACGGGTTTGAACGAACGCCTATGGTGTGGGGTCACACCAAGATTTAGAAGCGCCTCAAGATGCGCCTTTGTCGGGTAACCGGCGTTGCCCTCCCAACCGTAGCCGGGGTGCTGTTGCGCCAAATCCACCATGATCCGGTCGCGCGTCACCTTGGCGATGATCGAGGCCGCCGCGATGGAAAGGCACAGCGCATCGCCCTTGATGATCGCCTGCGCCGGAATGGTCAGCCCGCGCGGGATCAGATTGCCGTCGATCAGCGCGTGATCGGCGGTGCAGGGCAGACCCGCAATCGCCCGCTCCATCGCCAGATGACTGGCACGCAGGATGTTGAGCGCGTCGATCTCGGCCACGCTGGCATGGGCAACCGACACCTCGGCACAACCCATCAGCGCCGCAAACAACGCCTCCCGCCGCGCCGCCGTCAGCGCCTTGGAATCGGCCAAACCTGCGGGAATGCGGTCAGGGTCCAACCGCACCGCCGCCGCCGTGACCGGCCCGGCAAGCGGACCCCGCCCCACCTCATCCACCCCAACGACACAGCGAAACCCCTGTGCGAGTGCGGCGCGTTCAAAGGAGAAGTCAGCAAAGGTTGGCATGGGCACTTTCGCGTTGGACATGCGCTTCGCGATAGCCCGGATGCGCCGCAGCGGCAAAAGAAAAAGGGGTGGGCGATGCTCAGCCACCCTCTCCGTCATGACCGGCCCTTGGGGGAGGAACCGGCCCCCCGACCACGGCGCGGGTCAGCGCACTTGATCCGTGTCCTGCGCCGCGTCACCCGCAGGCACCAGATCGGGCGGCAGCAGCACCGCCGTCGCGAGGCCCAGCGCCAGCGCAAGCACCGCGACCAGTGCGGTTTCCCGCGCGCCGATGGGGCGCACGGCGGGACGCGGCCGGGTGCGCACACCGGAGCGGGGGCTGTCCTGCAAGGTCTGGGCTCTGTCGGTCACGGGCATCATTGCGGCACCTGCGGCTGGATTGCACCGGGCAAAGGTCTGTCCCGGCAGCGCCAATCCTCGGCCGCCCTGCCAAAGTGAAGCAATATCGACGCGCCGCTATGCGATAACAGCGCCCGAAACGGCTTAGGACATTGCCTAACAGCCGCGCCTTCCGCATCATGGACCCAAGCCCAAGGAGTGCCGCGATGCCGCGCCTGACCCTCATTCTTGCCACGTTGATCACGCTGGCCGCCCTGCCCGCCTCGGCGGAATGTTTCGCAGATTACAAGGCCAAGCAGGATGATCCCTTGCGCCTGCATTATGGTGTGGCACAGGTGTCGGATGCCGCCTGCGCCGGGGGCAGCGATCCGGGGGCCGAAATCGCCCCGCGTCTTGCTGGGGACGGGTGGCAATTGTTGAACGTGCTCTCGGTCTTTGGCCCCGAAGGACTGGAGGAAAGGAGATCGAGTGCAGGAGAATACTTCCTCCGCTTCTGACAACCTGCGCGCGGGCAACCGCGTCGTCGCCTTTGGTATTGCCGCCATCGTCCTGATCCTGCTGGCGGCGGCGGTCTTCCTGTTTTCCAGCCTGCCTGACGCCAACGCCTTCAACGCGCGGGTGGAACGCCTGTTCGTGGAAAACGACAACCTGACCACCGGGGCAGAGATCAAGCTTCTGGAAATCCTCGCCCAGTCCGGCACGGCATTCGCCGAGGTGCTGCAAAGCTACCGCATGGTCATCTTTGTGCTGCTGGTGTTTTCCACCGCGCTCTTGCTGGCAGCCTTGGTGTTTCTGGTGACGATCATCACCCTGAACCGCCGCATGTCGGCCATCCAGCGGTCCGGCATCCAAGTCTCAAGCCTGATGATCAACCGCGAGGGCCGGGCGGTCTATATCAACGACATGGAATTTCAACTGACCGAAGCCGCGATTGAGACCCTTTCGGTGCTGGCCGAAGCGCGGATGGACGACGAAGTGCTGACCGGCGTGCAGCTAGAGGCCGTGATCTCTGGCCGCTCAGAGGCCGATTGCGAAGAGGCCGCCGGGGCGACGCGCGTGAAACGCCTGCGCGACGCGCTTGGCAATCAGTTGGTCAGCGAGTTGCTGGTCAAAACCATCGCCCGCCGCGGCTATGTGCTGGCCGTCGGCAAAGACGCGATCCGGATGGTGTAAGCGACCAACACCGTCATCCCCCCGTTACACCCGGATGGACAGGGCTTGCGCCGCATGGGCCTTGGTCCTAGATAGCGCGCTTCCTGTTTCCCTTTGACCCCGAGGGGGGATGCCAGATGATCCAGACACCGTTTTACCTGATCGACCGGGCCAAACTGGCGCGCAACATGGCCATCATGGATCAGTTGCGCCAAGGCTCTGGCGCGAAAACGCTGCTGGCGCTGAAATGCTTTGCCACATGGCCGGTGTTCGACCAGATGCGCGAGCATATGGACGGCACCACCTCCTCCAGCCTGTATGAGCTGCGCTTGGGGCGCGAGAAGTTCGGCAAGGAAACCCACGCCTATTCCGTCGCCTGGGCCGACAACGAAGTGGCCGAGGCGGTGGGATATGCCGACAAGATCATCTTCAACTCCATCGGTCAGTTGGAGCGGTTCGACAACCAATCCGCCAGCATCAATCGCGGCCTGCGCCTGAACCCGCGTTTTTCGACCAGCGGCTTCGACCTTGCCGATCCCGCCCGCCCGTTCAGCCGTCTGGGTGAATGGGACGCGACGAAAATTGACCGTGTGATGGACCGCATCAGCGGCTTCATGATCCATTACAACTGCGAGAACGCCGACTTCGACCTGTTCGACCGCCAACTGACCCGGATCGAGGATGAATTCGGCCCCCTCCTTGCCCGCCTGAAATGGGTCAGCCTTGGCGGCGGCATCCATTTCACCGGCGAGGGTTACCCGGTGGACCGTCTCGCCGCCCGTCTGCGCGCGTTTTCGGACCGCTTCGGCGTGCAGGTCTATCTGGAACCCGGCGAGGCCGCGATCACCGGGGCCGCGTCGCTGGAAGTGACCGTGCTGGACATCCTGAACAACGGCAAAGACCTTGCAGTGGTGGACAGCTCAGTCGAGGCGCATATGCTCGACCTGCTGATCTACCGCATTTCCGGCCGGATGGAGACGGACGGCACCCACCCCTACATGATCTGCGGAAAATCCTGCCTTGCGGGCGATGTGTTCGGCGAGTTCAATTTCCCCGCCCCCCTGAATGTCGGCGACCGGCTGTCCATCGCGGACGCCGCCGGTTACACGATGGTCAAGAAGAACTGGTTCAATGGCGTGAAGATGCCCAGCATCGTGGTCAAGGAACTGGACGGGTCCCTGACCGTGGCGCGCGAATTTGGTTATGGCGACTTTGTCGGCAACCTTGGCTGACAGGCCACAGCCCTCCCTGCCCTTTGGGGCGCTTCCCTCTGTCCTTGAAGGAGACGGTTCGAAGTGAAACGCAATGTTCTGATCATCGGTGCCGGTGGTGTGGCCCAAGTCGTGGCCCATAAATGCGCGCAGAATAATGACCGTCTGGGCGATCTGCACATCGCCAGCCGCACGGCGGCGAAATGTGAAGCGATCATCGCCTCGGTCCACGAGAAATCTACGATGAAGGTGCCGGGCGTCTTTGCCGCCCATGCCGTCAATGCGATGGACCCCGCCGCCGTCACGGCGCTGATCCGCAAGACCGGCGCGCAGATCGTCATCAACGTCGGATCGTCCTTCGTCAACATGACGGTGCTGGAAGCCTGCATCGAAACCGGGGCCGCCTATCTGGACACCGCCATCCACGAAGATCCCGCGAAAATCTGCGAAACCCCGCCGTGGTATGGCAATTACGAATGGCAGCGCCGCGACCGCTGCCGCGCGGCGGGCGTGACGGCGATCCTTGGCGTGGGCTTTGATCCCGGCGTGGTGAACGCATGGGCGCGCGTGGCTGAGGAAGAATTCCTCGACACCATCACCGCCATCGACATCGTCGACATCAACGCGGGCTCGCATGGGAAATGGTTCGCCACCAACTTTGACCCGGAGATCAACTTCCGCGAATTCACCGGCACGGTCTGGTCATGGCAGAAAGGCGCGTGGCAGGCCAATACGATGTTCGAAGTGGGCAAGGTCTGGGACATGCCCGTGGTTGGTGACCAAAAGGCCTATCTGACCGGGCATGATGAGGTGCATTCGCTGTCGGCCCGTTACCCTGCCGCCGATGTGCGCTTCTGGATGGGCTTTGGCGATCATTACATCAACGTCTTCACCGTGCTGAAAAACCTTGGCCTTCTGTCCGAAAAGCCGGTCAAGACCGCCGAAGGGCAAGAGGTGATCCCGCTGAAACTGGTCAAGGCCGTGCTGCCCGATCCGGCCAGCCTCGCGCCGACCTATACGGGCAAAACCTGCATCGCCACCATCGTCAAGGGCACCAAGGACGGTCAACCTGCCGAGGTGATGCTGTACAACGTGGCCGACCATAAAGAGGCGTATTTGGAAGTCGGCTCTCAAGGCATCAGCTACACCGCAGGCGTCCCCCCGGTCGCCGCCGCGCTGCTGATCGCCGATGGCACGTGGGATGTCGGCCAGATGGCCAATGTCGAAGACCTCGACCCGCGCCCGTTCATGAACCTGCTCAACGTCATGGGTCTGCCCAACCGGGTGAAAGACGCAGACGGCGACCGCGACCTCCAGTTCTGAACCACATCCCGGTCTGCGCTTCAAAGGCAACCTCCGTAGCGGGTTGCCATCCTGCCGAGGTCTGAGGGCCGCACCGGCCCTCAGGTTTTCCCCCGCTGCGCGCTGCGCCATGGGCATCGGCGCGGTCAGCCCCGTTTGTCAGAAATGCCGTCCTCCCCCTTGCCGCGCAACGGCACGGCGAAGGGCTGCATCGGCCTGCCGGTCCCGTTCGTCGCGCCTTCGCCATCGCCCGCCCTCTTGTTCTCGGGATCTGCGTCGCTGACGGGGGAATATGCCAAGGCAGAGACCAGAAACACTGGCCGCGAAGGCACTCTCGGATCATGCCGCAACCGGTGATGGCACCGCCAATCGGGCGCAGACACCGACCGGATAGTGATGCCTACCTAACTCCTTCCATGGGTTATAAAAATCTCCTCGTCCGAGATCAGCATTCTCGTGCTGCCACTCCAGACATCTCGAAGGATAAGCCAGCGCCGCGAAAGCGACCGCCTTTGCGAATGTACGCCACAGCCATCGTTTCCACAGCTTCGCACGATTTTGTGAACATGCGATGCACCCGGTTGTTACGGCGGCAGCATGCCCGACTGCGCTCGGCGCACGTGGGCGTCGTCAAGATTCTTACTTGAGGAAACACCCAATATGCTACGATCAAGAGCGCTGGCACTCGCTGCAGCCTTTGTCGCGGTCTCCACGGTACCGGGGTTTGCAGGTCACCTGTTCACCCAAGGCGACACGAACACGCCCGTCTGGCTCCAAGAGGGCCAAGGCGTTTTCGTCGAGCAGTTCTACTCGGAAGAGTATGACTATGACCCTGGCGGTTTTTCGATCAACTTTGACGATGGCGACGATTACTTCACCGACCCGGCGAACATTCCTGCCGGGACCGACACGACCGATCCCGACTGGTACAAGTGGAACGCGGGCGACGTGGTCCGGGTGACCATCCAAACGGCATCTGGCAACATGAGCTGGACCGCAGCCTATGACGAGGCGGTCGATACCTGCGCTTACACCTTCTGCGGGTTCAATGACGGCTACGGTGGCGGTGACGGTACACTGGAACAAGCAGACATTCCCGCCTACACGGCGTGGGGCACCTTCCTGCCGGACCTCAACTCCACCGTCACCACTTCGGGTGGCGGGCTCGACATCGACGAAGTCATCGCCCTCGGCACCGACGGCATGGACAGCATCGCGCCCTTCTTCTTTGGCGCGGATGGCACCGAAGACCCGTCGGTGGCGTTTGCCGCGGCGGATGCCGACTCCGATGGCATCCTGACGGAGTCGGAACTCGGCACCTATGTCTGGACCGAGTCCTATGACGTGTTCTACGCGGTGATGGCCGCGAATGGCGACACCCCGACCGGCGTCATGAACGGATTTGGCATCCTCTTCACGGCGGTGCAGGGTGACTTCGCCCTGACCGGCTACCGGATTGCCGATGCGGCGGGTCTGAACCTGCATGGTTCGGGGTCCGGGCCGGTTGACCAAAGCTCGGTGTGCACGCCGCCGAACTGCGGCCCGCAATCTGATGGCCCCGCATTGCCCGATGAAACCGCCGCGTCGGTCTATCAATCCACCATCGTCGTGGATCAGGCCCTGCGTCAGGCCAACCAGATGCTGGTCGGCGCCGCCGAGCAGGAAGTGGACGTGAACTTCTCTGAAACCGCCGGTCCGTCGATTTCGTCCTCTGGCCTGTCGGTGTCCACTTCGGGTGAATCGGCCCGTTATCGTTGGGCAGCGCGCGCCGAAGGCTCCTTCGACCGCAACGCTGACCTTGGCCAAACCCGCAATGGGTCTTTTGTGGTGGCTTACGGTCTGAAAGACGACCTGGACATCGGCGTCTACGGCAACCGTCGCGGTCTGGACCTGGCTTTTGGCGGGTTCAGCTTTGACGGCAACATGACCAGCGTCGGCGTCTACCTGCGCAAGCGCCCGGATGACGGCATCGGCATGCAGTGGAAACTGGCCATCGGCGGCGCCACCGGCAACGCGGACATCGGTCGTGCGGCGGGCATCACCGGTGCAGAAGCCGGAACCGGCAATGCGGACCTGAACGGCCGCGTCGCCGCGCTGGAAATCGGCTATGGCAAGAAGCTTGGCGAGGCGATGCTGACCTCCTACGGCCGCCTGACCTACAGCCGCATGGGACGCGACGGGTACACCGAGACCGACACCGTGACCGCCCCGGTGACCTATGACGCCTACAGCCAGACGCTCACTACCCTGACCCTCGGCGTCAACGCCGATCGCCGTCTGGGCAGCAGCGTCCGCATGGTCGGTGGCCTTTATGCGGTGCGCGACCTGTCGCGCTCGGCTGACGTCGTGAGCGGCAGCGCCGCCCTCGCCGACTTGGCAGAGTTCAACATCACCGCTCCGGGCGTGGTCAACCCGACCCGTATCGGCGCTGACGTGACGATGTTCTTTGAAGTTGGCCACGACTCGCGCATCTACACCCGCGCGGGCGCACAACGTGCCGCCAACACCGACAAGCCGACCTACAGCCTTGCTCTGGGCTTTGAGACCCGCTTCTAAGTCTCATCTTGCGAACAGGAAAAGCGCCTACGGGCGCTTTTCTTTATTCACTGCCAAGCGGGAGTTGGACGGCCCGATCTGATCGGGCAGGTCCCCGGACTTGGAAATCAGGGTGCCAGGAACGGGCGCGCCGCCCTCTGCATCCTTGGAGAATGAAATGCCATCGACCCTTATCCGCTTGACCGCGTCAGCCCTGATATTTGCGCTGTGGTCGAACGTCGCCACCGCCCAGACCGTGGACGAGGCGCAGGCCGCCGCCAAGGCTGGCGACTTTGCCCGCGCCGAACAGATCCTGACCCCGATGGTCGAGGACAAAGACCCGATGGCCCTGCGGGAAATGGCCCGCTTGCACCTGTCAGGACGCGCGGGCGCGTCCGACCCGGTCAAGGCCCGTGTCTGGCTGCAAGAGGCCGCCGAGGCGGGATTGACCCTCGCGCGGGTGGACCTTGCCTATGTGCAGGCCGAAGGAATCGGCGGCCCGAAGGACGAGCCTGCCGCGCGGGACAACTTTGCCGTCGTTGCCAAGGCCGACCCCGAGAACATCGAAGCCCGCTTCATGTGGGCCAAATTGACCTTGATCATCGGCGGGGAACCGGCCGAGATCCGCAATGCCATGACCGAGATCCAACTGGCCGCTTCGCGCAAGTTTGCCCCGGCCCTCGCGATGGTGGGTGACTTCTACCTGTCTGGCACCTTCGTCGGGCGCGATCCGAAGCGCGCGATGGCCATGTATCAGGATGCCTACGCCAACGGCGATCTGGCAAGCGCCATGCGGGTGGCCGATCTCTTTGCCTTTGGCGAGATGGGGGATGTGGATCTTGCCGCAGCGCGCAATTGGTATGCCCGCGCCGCCTCTGAGGGGAATGCCAATGCGGCCTATGCCGTGGCCTCTCTGATCTACATGGACCCCACGTCATCGGAAGAGGACCTCAAGCAGGCGTTCACCTTCGCCACGTCCGCCGCCTTGGCTTGGAACGAAGACGCGCAGATGTTGCTGGGGCGGATGTATCTGGACGGTCGCGCCGTGGCGCATGACGCCTATCTGGCGTTCAAATGGCTGGATCTTGCGGCGACCTCGGCCGTGCTGGACGCCCATTACCTGCGGGCGATCGCCGCGCGCGAACTGGGCCCGGAGCAGGCCGCCCTTGCCCGCGACGAGGCGCGCACCTGGTTCGAGGCGAACCATGCCACGCCGCACACGCACCGCCTGATGACCAACGCCAACCACGTTTTCAAGTGAGGAGAACGGACGCATGAAGATCCTGGCAATCGCCGCCATCGGTCTGACACTTGGCCTGTCGGATCTGGCGGCCGCGGAACCGGTCGCAGGCCAAGCGGGACAGGTTTTCGCCGATCTGGCGCTGGACATCGCGCAGGTCGAGGTGGGCGCATTCATCGAAGTGCCGTTCACCCTGACGGACGCCAGTGGACTGCCGCTGACCGCGGCTTCGGTCACGGTGTCGGGCGGCATGGCGATGCATGGTCATGGCCTGCCGACCAGCCCGGTGGTCGAAGACCTCGGTGAGGGCCGGTATGTCATCAAGGGGCTGAAATTCTCGATGGGTGGGGACTGGCAGTTGCGCCTGACGGTCACCAGCGGCACCGTCATCGACGCGGTGGATTTCACCTTCGCCCTATGATGTGGCCTCTTGCGGTGGCCTTGGCGGTGCTATGTGCCGGCGTCCACAGGGCGCAGGCCCAGACCCTTGACGGCGCCGACATCATGGCCTTGGCCGAAGGCTTCGTGCTGACGGCTGACAGCCGCCCCAAGCCGGACCCGTCCAATCGGCTGGCGGGCAATCCGGATGCCGAAGCGCTGGGAGAGCAGCTTTTCTTCGATCCGGGGCTCAGCGCGGACGGGGCGACGTCCTGTGCCACCTGCCATGTGACGGACGGCGCCTTCGTTCCCAACGAAAGCCGCCGCGCCGGGGCCGAACGGGCGTTCCGCACGGTGATGCCGGTGGCGGGCGCGGCCTATCAGACCTTCTTCACCTGGGACGGCGGCAAGGACAGCCTGTGGTCACAGGCGCTCGTGCCGCTGGAACATCCGGACGAGCACGGGTTCAGCCGGACCGAGATTGCGGCCTATGTTCTGGACCAATACGGCACCTCCATCGCCGCGCTGGAGGCGGGCCTTGCAGAGCAGGCTGATTTGCTGCGCGGATTGCCACCTGCCTCTCCGATCGGGACTTTGGCGCAACGGCAGGCGTGGGACGCGCTGGACCCCGCAACGCGCGACAGGGTTGACGCGCTCTTTGTGCTGACAGGCAAGGCCATCGCCGCCTATGAGGCCGCCCTGCCACCGCCCCTGTCCACATGGGACCGGCTGGTGGCAGAGGCAGAGGGTGACCCCGGCCGCATGCCGCAGGACGTGTTGCGCGGCTTCACCGTCTTCACAGGCACCGGACGCTGTAGCACCTGCCATTCCGGGCCATTGTTCAGCGATGGCGATTTCCACAACACCGGCGTTCCCGCCGTCGAGGGGCAGCCGGTCGACATGGGACGCCAGGCGACAGTCGGCCCCCTGAGGCGCAGCCCGTTCAACTGCCTCGGTCCGCATTCCGATGCCGCCAAGTCAGATTGCGCGGACTTGACCTACATCTCCATGGCGATGGAACGCACGCTTGGCACCTTCCGCACGCCCTCGCTCCGCGGCGTCAGCCTGCGAGGCCCCTTTGCCCATGCGGGCCAGTTGCCGACACTGCGGGCGGTCATCGACCATTACGTGACGGCACCGCTTGGCCCGCATGGCCGCATGATCGGGGTGGATACCATGTCCGAACTGGTGCCCCTGACCATGACGGAACAGCAAAAGGCCGATCTGATCGCCTTTCTTGAAACCCTGTGACGGCGCGACGATCTAGGATGGCGTCTTCAGATGGCCGAACAGGCCGGACTTCACGTTGGAACGCCTGAGCTTCCAGATCGCGCTGTCCGTGTAGTAGTGGTGGATGTTGATCAACACGCCAATCATCGACAGCAGGCTTGGTTTGGAGTGATCCACCACCAGATGCGCGGGCAACAGGAAGATGGCCAGTCCGCCCAGAACGCACAGCGTGTAGACCATCCCAAGCCGCACCACACCTTGCAGTCGGGCCGGTCGGTTCAGTTCCAGCCGAAGCGGAAAGCCCAAGTATTGCAACGCATGGGACAGTTGCACCACCAGATATGCCTCGGGCCAGAGATACAAAAGCAGATACCACAGATACATCACCAGCCACGCGCCGAGGACCCTGAGGTCAACCTCTCCCGCCCGCCGGGCCGCGCGGAACAGCATGACGGCACCCGCAGCAAAGGCCAGCAGCGCGGCCACGTTCAGCACGGTCATGGCCATGGCGGACTGCAACACGCCCAGATAGGGCAAGGGGGCCAAGGTCTGGATGGCCCAGACCACATGCCACCCCACCATGACGCGCAACCCGTTGCGCAGCACAAACCGCTCCGTCCCCGTCAGCGTCAGGCCCGAGAGATGGGCGAAGCTCATCATCACGCCCCATGTCTGCCCGGTGTAATGCCAGGCAAGGTAAAGCCCGGCGAAGATCCAGATCGCGGTCGATACCCCTATTCCCAGCGCATGGACCCCTTGCCCGCCCAATGGGGGCAGGGATGCCACATAGACGATCGCCAAAAGCACGGCGGGCACGATCAACGTCGCGCCGGGATAGTCCCGCCACGCATGGCGGTTCGAGTAGAGCACCCAATACGACACCACAAAATGCGGCCAGTTGATCAGCACCTGCAGCAACAGCAGCCTGCCCAGCGTGTCCTGCGCCGCTGCACCCTGCCCCAGACCCGTGTGGAACAGGCTCCAGAGGATCATCGCGCCGACCACGACCAGCGACAGGCCCGAGGTCAGGACGAAATCCAGCCTCGGCGAGAAAAGCGCCCCTCGCGCCAAGATCAAGCGCGGCAGGGCGGGCAGGGATACTGAGACGGACACGTCAGGGAGTCTCCAGAAGGTGGTCTACACCACGAAGGGCCAGGGCCTGAATCGTCAGGCCGGGAGATTCACCGCCGCCGCTGGACGGGAACAGGCTGGCGTCCGCGATCATGAGATTGCGCCAGCGGTGGCTGCGGCCATAGGCATCCGTGACGCTGTCGTCCGGCGACCTTCCCATGCGGCAGGTGCCAAAGACATGGGTGGATGAAAAGGCGTCGACGGAACTGAATTCCTCGAACACAGGGCCACATCCGGCAGCCGACAGGATCGCGCGGCAGGTCTCGGTCATGAAGCGCAGCCGCGCGATGGCCATGTCATCGAGATAGGAATGGATGCGCGGGACGGGCAGGCCATGCGGGTCTGTGCGGTCAGACAGGCTGATCCGGCTGGCCGGATGCGGCAGGGATTCACCCAGACCGGCGATGGAGAGCACGCGCCCAAAGCTCTCGCGCATCGCCCGCTTGTGCGCCCGTCCCCAGCCGGGAACAACGCGCGTTGCATAGGCGACGGGGCCAACCAGATCGCTTTCCGCCATCGCAGGACCGAAGCGGCATCCGCCGATCACGCCCGGAATCGCGTCGGGTGCGTTCCAATCCCACGATACCCAATCCACTGGAAGGCCCCGATGGCTGCCCAGACGCTCTGGATGCAAGGCGCTGCTGGTGGTCAACAGCGTTTCCATGAAGTTGCGGCCCACCTGCCCGGATTCGTTGCACAACCCGTCCGGACTGTGTGCATCCGCCGAATTGAGCAGGAGACGCGGCGTCTGGATCGCCCCGCAGGCGACAATGACCACGCCCGCCGTCAGCACCTGTTGCCCCTGCCGCGACGCGACCAGAACCCCGGTCACGCGCTGTCCATCCGTCTGGATCTGCAACGCCTCGACCCCCGGCAGCACGTCGCAGCGGCCCGTGGCCACGGCCTGCCGCAGGTAGGTGACGTCGATACTGCCCTTGTCGGTCAAGGGACAGCCGCGCAGGCACCCGCCGCAGTGGTTGCAATTCGGGCGGTCCTCGGTCGGGCTGGACAGAACCGCCAGCGCATTCTGCTGCCAGCGGGCCCCAAGCGACTCCACCCCCCGTGCCAGCACGCGACTGGCATAGCTCAGGGGATGGGCCGTCTGCGGATAGGGGCCAGAGCGGGGGCATCGCCGATCCTCGTCCGGACCGGCGACACCGACCGTCGCTTCGGCAAGCGACCAATAGGGCTCCAGCGCGGCGTAATCCATCGGCCAATCGGCCGCGACACCGAAGTCCGACGCCATGCGCAGGCTGCGCGGATGCATCCGATGCGCCTCACCGGTAAAATGCAGCGAACTGCCGCCCACCCCGCGCACATGGTGATAGCCAAAAGACTGCCGCCGATCCCCGGTCACATAGGGCCCATTCTGCGCGTTCCACGACCGGATGTCGGCTGTCTCTTGCGTCAGCGGCTGCAACGGCGCCACGTCATAGGGGCCGGTGCTTCCCGGCTTTTTCGGGAAGGGCTGCTCCCAATCCGCGTCGGCCAGCCGGTAATCGAGGGCAGGATCAAAAACCGGACCGGCCTCGATCACGGTGACACGATGGCCCAAGGTCGCCAGACGCCACGCCGCCGCCCCGCCGCCAGCACCCGACCCGATCACGAGAAAATCATGTTCGGCGCTCATGCGGGGGGATCTTGGTGGTCGGGATAGCCCGCAGGCTGGATGGGCTGGTCAAACCCAAGCCCGCCCCAAGCCCGCGCGTCACGGTAATAGGCGGTCAGGGCATCGTCGCGCACACGCCGCGCGAAGACATGGGGCAAACTCTGCGGTGCCGCGTCAAAAGCCAAGGCGAAAAGTGCCTCTTTCCTGTCCATGGACAACTGCAGGAACGGCAGGCCATGGTCGGTGCGGGCGCGCTGTTCCAACCAGCCAAGCCCTTCGGATAGCAGGGCCGGATAGTTCGGAATGCGGCGCGCCTGATCGATCAGCCGCACATGAATCCCCAAATCCGAGGCGGCAGGCGTCTCATCGCCCGGAACGATCACATCCACCACTGTGGCCAGCATCTCCGTCAGGATGCGCGATTGCGCCTCAGCCTGCGGGGCATGGGCAATCACCACCGGAACCACGCCGAGCGCCCGCGTGAACACACGGCGGGACATTTTGCCTGATGTCATTGCGCTGCTCGGACTCTGACGCTGCGGATCGTCGCTTTCATCGGCCGAGGTTTATCATGTTGGCACTCTTGGTGGCAGATCATAGGTATCTGGCATGCATGGAATCGGTATGGTGCGAGTCCGGTAGCGCGCGGAATGAACCGATGGCGATCCGGCGCGTCGCTCCTTCGGCAAGGGCGCGCGCGACCGGCCCGGCAGGCAGGATGGTCCGCGTTCGGATGACGGGTCCGACCATCCCCCAGCCCTCTCTGGGGGTCGCGGCGCGGGGGCCATTCACGCGGACAGGCCAGACGGCGGGGGAAACGGCCTCTCCCTCGCGGCCAACCCAAAGCGCCGCATCACAAACCGCAGCCCACGGCTTGAGGCCGCGCCTTGGGACGGATAGCTTGCCCGCACCCGAAACTCCTTCCTCCCGGAGCATCTTCATGGCCCAACGCCTGCACCTCGTCTTTGGCGGCGAACTCGTGACCCCGCAAAAGAACGTCTTCCGCGACGTCTCGCAAATCCACATCGTCGGCATGTTCCCCGACTATGCCAGCGCCTTTTCCGCCTGGAAGGCCGAGGCGCAGCGCACCGTGGACAATGCGCACATGCGCTATTTCATCGCCCATATCCACCGCCTGCGCGATGAGGCGCAGCCCGGATCGCAGACCGAAGAAATGGACAGCTGACACCACGGACGGAAAGCCCCCGGATGGCCCTCTCGCTTGGTCTGACGCTGTACAACCTGTCGAACCGGCGCGAGCAAGGCTCTGCGTCGGAGCGTCCGGCGCGTCCGGTGGGGCGGCTGGTCTGGCTGCATGCGCCGGGGCAGGAATGTCTGCGGGCGATGCTGAGGCTGGCCGCGCGCCTGTGGGAGGAAGACGGGGTGCATGTGCTGCTGACCTCGTCGCAGGGTGGCGATCCGGCAGAGCGGGCGCGTCCCGGTCTGATCCGCCAACCGCCCCCCGCCGACACCCCCGCCGAGGCGCGGGGCTTCCTTGGACATTGGGCACCCGAGCTTGCGGTCTTTGCCGAGGGGGAAATTCGTCCCGCCCTTGTGGCCGAAGCGGCCCAGCGCAAGCTGCCGCTGATGATCGTCGGGGGACAGCAACCGCAATTCCTGCGCGACCGCGACGGCTGGTATCCCGGCCTGATGCGCGGGGTGTTGCCCTTGTTCCGGCATATCCTGACGGTTGACGAACCCGCGGCGCGCGCCTTTCGCAAGGCCGGTGCCCCGCCCTCGCAGGTCGAGATCACCGGACGGATGGAAGAGGACAGCGCCGCCCTGCCCTGTCTCGAGGCCGAGCGCGCCGCGCTCGCGCGGACGCTGGGCACCCGCCCGGTCTGGTTGGCCAGTTCACTGCCCGAGATGGAGGAAACCTCGATCATCGCGGCGCATCGGGCTGCCCTGCGGATGGCGCATCGCCTCATGCTGATCATCGTGCCGCAAGACCCCGCCCGCGCCGAACCCTTGGCGCGCAGGCTGGAAGAGGAAGAGGGTTGGTCCGTCGCCCTGCGCTCTGCCGAACAAGAGCCAGAGCCGGAGACAGAGGTCTATGTCGCCGACTCCGCATCGGAATATGGGCTGTGGTATCGTTTGGCCCCGATCACCTTTCTGGGGGGGTCCCTTCTGGGGCAGGGCTGCGGGCGTGACCCGCTGGAACCGGCGGCCTTGGGGTCGGCAATCCTCTATGGCCCGCGCCCCGGCCCCTATGGCACCACCTTTGGCCGCTTGGGCGCGGCGCGGGCCGCGCGGGCGGTGACGTCAGGCGCAGACCTGGGCGAGGCCTTGGGCGACCTGCTGTCACCCGACCGCACCGCGCGTCTGGCGCAGGCGGCCTGGGCCGTGGCCTCGGACGGGGCAGAGGTGACAGAGCATATCATGACGCTGATCCGGCGCGTGATGGACGGGGAAGAATGATGCGCGCGCCCGATTTCTGGTTCACCCCGCCCGACCGCCCGGCTTGGCAGGCGCGTGCCTTGGCCCCGCTGGGGGCGCTTTATGCCGCCGCCACCGCGCGGCGGGTGGCGCAGAGCGGCTGGAAGGCCCCGGTGCCGGTGATCTGCATCGGCAATCTGAACGCGGGCGGGACGGGCAAGACGCCCACCACCATCGCACTGATCGAACGGCTGACGGCGCGGGGGCGGCGGGTCCACGCCGTCTCGCGCGGGCATGGTGGCACGCTGGAGGGTCCGGTCAGGGTTCAGGACACCCGCCACCGCGCCAAGCATGTCGGGGATGAGCCGCTGTTGATCGCGGCCTTCGGCCCGGCTTGGGTGGCGCGGGACCGGGCCGCAGGGGTGCGCGCGGCGGTGGCGGAGGGGGCCGAGGTGATCGTGCTGGATGACGGGTTCCAGAACCCGTCGGTGCAGAAAGACCTGTCCTTGATCGTGGTCGATGCCGCCAAGGGCTTTGGCAATGGCCGCTGCCTGCCCGCCGGTCCTTTGCGTGAACCCGTCGCGGCAGGAGTGCGCCGCGCCGATCTTGTGCTGTCCATCGGCGATGCCGTGGCACAGGCCCGGTTCGCGGCGGATTGGGGGTCGTCCATCGCGCCCCTCCCGCATCTGACCGGCCATCTGGTCCCGCTGAAGATGGGGATGGATTGGCAGGGCACCCGCGTCATCGCCTTTGCCGGGATCGGCCATCCCGAAAAGTTCTTTGCCACCCTGCGCGGCGAAGGGGCGACGATCACCCGCGCCGTGGCCCTGGACGACCACCAACCCTTGTCCGAGGCGCTGATGCTGCGCCTTGAGGCCGAGGCAAAGCTGACCGGGGCGCAACTGGTCACGACCGAGAAAGACGCGGTCCGCCTGCCCCCGGCCTTTCGCCCCAAGGTGTTGACCCTGCCCGTCCGGCTGCGGCTGGACGACTGGTCCGCCTTGGATGCGGCGCTGGACCGGCTGGGGCTTTAGCCCTTGACCGGGCGGCGCACCACGACGCCATACCAGCCCAGACCGTCATAGTCCTGATAGCCGATGGTGCGGGCAAAGGCGGTCAGCGTGCCGTCGGGGGCCTGCACACAGCCCTTGTCCGCCCCGCCATGGTTCAGCGCGAACAGCGACCCCAAAGGCGCGCCGTCGGAATCGGCCAGAATGCGGAAGTCATGGTCCAGCAACAGCACGCGCGACCGGGTCCATTCCTCGGTGGTGAACCCCGCCTCTTCGCGCACGATCAACCCGGCCTCGCGGTCCCAGTTGAAGGCGACGGCCAGCACGCCCAGCGGCGCGCCATCCGGCATGCCGCCGTCACGCACCGTGGCGGCATAGACCAGCCAAGGCGCACCGTCCTGCGGATTGGGATGCACGGCGCTGACGGTGTAATCATGCCCCGAGCGCAGGGCGGCGGCACGGTTGAACCAATCGCGTTCCTCCGCCGAAAGGCTGCGTTGGGCGGTCTCTGCCGCGTTGGCAAGGATGCGCCCGTCCAGATCCAGCAGCATCAGGTCACGGTAAACGGTGTAATAGCGGTGGATCGTTTGCAGGCGCAAACGCGCCTCGCCGATGGGGCCGCGCGCCGGGCCGTTCTGGGCAAAGGACAGCGCAGACCACAGCGCGGGTTCGGTCGCCCACCAGCGGACATCGGCGGTGCGTTCGAACAGGTTGCGGACAATCAGCTGCACGAGGTTCAGCGCCAGCGCCACCATCCGCTCGCGTTCCGCGGATTCCAGCGCGGCCACCAGTTCCGCCGTCTCTGTCTCGGCCGACTGGACGATGCCCAGAACGTCTTGGCGAAAGCTGTCGGCCATCGACTTGGTCTGGTCCGACATGCGCTTCATTTCAGCGGCAACGACCGAAAACCCCCGGCCCTGTGCCCCGGCCCGCGCCGCCTCGATCATCGAATTGACGGCGAGGATGTGGGATTGCAGCACGATCTGGTCATTGGTCCGGCCATAGCTTTCCACGCGCCGACCGATGCGACCAATCACTTGGCTGAGTTTGTCTTGCTGCACCCGTTCCCCCTGTGTCTGAGCATTCAACAGGACGTCACGGCGCGCGTCCCTCTTAGGTGGCAGACGGCAATTCCCGTTCCAGATGCAGACAAAAGGCGATTTTTCTCCTTTCGGCGGCATCTGGATAGGACCGCACCCTTCCTGTGGCCAAGGCGGCAGCCCTGCGCACCAAAATGGAAGCTATACAGACGGACATTCTTGCTGTAAGGCACCGCATACACGGCCCAAAGATTCCGGGGCGGGGGGCAGGGAGCCACCGCCAAGGGGAATGAGGTGCCGCGTTTCACTGGCACTTCACGGGGCAGATGCGGCAGGTCCGCGCCCCTTTTGGGAAAAGACATGACAGATATGATGTTGGCCGCGCCTTTGGCAGCGGCACTTTCGGCCAAGGGTTATGAAACCTTGACGCCGGTGCAAAAGGCCGTGCTCGTCGAAGAGGCACATGGCCGCGACGCGCTGGTTTCGGCACAGACCGGATCGGGAAAGACCGTCGCTTTCGGTCTGGCCATCGCGCCCGAGGTTCTGAACGGCAATGACCGCCTCATGTTCGCCGACAAGCCGCTGGCGCTGGTCGTCGCCCCGACGCGCGAATTGGCGCTGCAGGTCCACCGCGAATTCCAGTGGCTCTATGGTGAGGCGGGCGCGCATCTGGCGTCTTGCGTAGGTGGCATGGACTACCGCACCGAACGCCGCGCGCTGGAACGTGGCGCGCATATCGTTGTCGGCACGCCCGGCCGTCTGCGCGACCATATCGAACGCGGCTCGCTTGACCTGTCGGGCATCAAGGCCGTGGTTCTGGACGAAGCCGATGAGATGCTGGATCTGGGCTTTGCCGAAGATCTGGAATTCATCCTTGGCTCTGCCCCCGACACCCGCCGCACGCTGATGTTCTCGGCCACCGTGCCGAAAGAGATCGAAAAACTGGCCGCCACCTTCCAGAAAGACGCGCTGCGCATCATCGCGCAGGGCGAGGCGAAGCAGCACGTCGATATCGAATACCGCGCGATTTCCGTGGCACCCCGCGACCGTGAACACGCGATCTTCAACGTGTTGCGGTTCTATGAGGCGAAAACCGCCATCGTGTTCTGCAAGACCCGCGTGAACGTGAACCACCTGCTGGCCCGCATGGGCAACCGTGGGTTCCAGGTCGTGGCGCTGTCGGGCGAACTCAGCCAGCAGGAACGCACCCACGCGCTGCAAGCACTGCGCGATGGCCGTGCGCGTGTCTGTATCGCGACCGACGTTGCCGCACGCGGGATCGACCTGCCGGGTCTGGAACTGGTGATCCATGCCGATCTGCCGTCGAATTCCGAAACCCTGCTGCACCGGTCGGGCCGGACGGGCCGCGCCGGGCAAAAGGGTGTCTCAGCCCTGATCGTGCCACCCGCCGAATTCCGCAAGGCCCAGCGCCTGCTGCAAGGGGCCAAAGTCGTGGCGGAATGGGGCAAGGCCCCCTCTGCCGATGACGTTCAGGCCAAGGATGATGTCCGCCTGCTGGAACACCCCGCCCTGCAACTGGAGGTCGGCGACGAAGCCGCCACCGCCGACCGTCTGCTGGGCCTGTTCGGCCCTGAAAAGGTGGCCGCTGCCTTCATCCGCCTGTGGCGCGAAGGCCGCTCTGCCCCCGAGGAACTGTCCGATTCCGCCCCGCCGCCGTCCGTGTCGTCCGAACCCGCCAAGCCGCGCGCCGAATTCGGCCCCTCGGTCTGGTATGCGCTGTCGGTTGGCCATACCGGCCGGGCCGAGGCGCGATGGATCTTGCCGAAAATCTGCGATGCGGGCGGGATTGCCAAGAACTCCATCGGTGCGATCCGCGTGCAGCAGGACGTGACCTATGTGCAATTGGCCGATGACGTTGCGCCCAAGTTCGGCGACTCGTTGGTGCTGGAGGCTGGTCTGGAAATGACCCGTCTGGTCGGTGAGCCCGACATGCAGCGCCCCGACCGCCCGGCGCGCACCTTTGCGGGCAAGCCGGAACGGTCCTTCGACAAGCCGGAACGGCGCGTGACTCCGCGCCCCGTGCGCGACGAAGCCGAACGTCCCAGCTATTCCGGCAAGCCGCCGCGCATCGTCGAAGATGACGAGGCCCCCGTGGCGACGGAACGCAAGGCCTGGACCCCGCACGAGACCACCGAGCGCAAGCCCTATGCCCCGCGCGCGGATGCAGAGCGCAAGCCCTATGCCGCCAAGCCTTATGCGGCACGTGAAGATGGCGAGCGTAAACCTTACGCCCCCCGCGGTGATGCAGAGCGCAAGCCCTACGCTGCCAAGCCTTATGCGGCACGTGAGGAAGGCGACCGCAAGCCTTACGCCCCGCGTGGCGATGGGGATCGCAAGCCCTATGCCGCCAAGCCCTACGCCCCGCGTGAAGATGGCGACCGCAAACCCTACGCCCCCCGTGGTGATGGGGATCGCAAGCCCTACGCCGCCAAGCCGTACGCCCCGCGCGACGATGGCGACCGCAAGCCCTACGCCCCCCGTGGCGATGCCCCGCGCAGCGCGGGCTTCAAAAGCCATGGCGGCGGTGCGGACCGTCCGGCCCGTGCAGCAGGCTTCAAAAGCCATGCCGCAGAAGGCACCGCTGACCGTCCCGCCCGCGCCAAGCCCGAATGGAAGCCGCGCGCCGAAGGCACCGACCGCCCCGCCAAGCCCCGGACCGAGGGTTTCAAACCCCGCGCCGAAGGCTCTGACGGCCGTCCGTTCAAGGCCCGTCCGGGTGGCGACAAGCCCTATGGCAAATCCGCCCCGCGCGGTGCCGCCGGTGGCAAACCCGCCTATGCCGCAAAGGCCACCGGCACGGCCAAGCCGCGCACGGATGCCCGTGACACCTCCAAGCGTTTCGTGCCGCCGAAGAAAAAGTGATTCTTCGGATCGCGCGAACTGAACAGGGGCCAGCCGCAAGGTTGGCCCCTTTTGTTTGGGTTCAAGGCATTGCCGCTTGCCAAAGCCGGGCAACGCCGCCTCAATGTCCGGCAACACGGCGCGGCGGGATGCCAGCAGCAAGGGGGAACGACCGATGAAAATGACGCCACTCGGCCAAGGGCCGGATATGTCCAGCGTGATCCTTGGCCTGATGCGGATCGCCGCGATGGAGGATACCGCCATCCGCGCGCTTTATGACACGGCGCGCGATGCGGGGATCACCTTCTTTGACCACGCCGATATCTACGGCGGCGCGCCCCATGTCTGCGAAGCCCGCTTTGGTGACGCGCTGAAACTGACCGCCGCCGAACGTGACAGCATCCTGTTGCAAAGCAAGGTGGGCATCCGCCCCGGTTACTTTGACTTCTCCAAAGAACACATCCTGAAGGTCGTCGATGGGACCTTGGCGGCGCTGAAGACCGATTATCTGGACATCCTGCTCTTGCACCGCCCCGATACGCTGGTCGAACCCGAAGAGGTCGCCGCCGCCTTTGACGCGCTGGAAACCTCGGGCAAGGTCCGTCATTTCGGCGTGTCGAACCAATCGCCGGGGCAGATCGAGCTTTTGAAAACCGCCGTGCGCCAGCCGTTGCGGTTCAATCAGGTGCAACTGTCGATCACGCATGCCAACCTGATCGCCCAAGGCATGGCCGTGAACATGAACGGGCTGGATCAATCCATCTCGCGCGATGTCGGGCTGCTCGACTACAGCCGGTTGAAGGGGATGACGCTGCAAGCCTGGTCGCCGTTCCAGAAAGGCTTCTTTGACGGCGTCTTTGTCGGGGATCGGGTGGACCACCCGGAATTGAACGATGTTCTGGACGAGCTTGCCGAAACGCATGGCGTGACGCCCACGGGCATTGCGGTGGCATGGATCACCCGCCACCCCGCCGACATTCAGGTTGTGCTGGGCACCACCACCCCGTCACGGGTTCGGGACTGCGTGGCAGGCGCGGGCGTGCGCCTGTCGCGCGAGGAGTGGTATCGCCTGTTCCGCGCCGCAGGCCACATCCTGCCCTAAGGCCGGGCGGGGTCAGCCCCGCCCCTCGCCATAGCTTTTGGGCAGGCCAAGCACCTGTTCGGCAATGTAGCACAGGATCAGGTTGGTTGAGATCGGGGCCACCTGATACAACCGCGCTTCGCGGAACTTCCGCTCCACGTCATATTCCTCGGCAAAGCCAAAGCCGCCGTGGGTTTGCAGACAGGCCTCTGCCGCCTCCCAACTGGCATCTGCGGCGAGCATCTTGGCGGTGTTCGCCTCAACCCCCGGATTGTGGCCCGCGTCATAAAGGGCGGCGGCACGATAGACGATCGCCTCGGCGGCCATCATATGGGCATGGGCGCGGGCAAGGGGGAACTGCACGCCTTGATTGCGGCCAATGGGGGCCCCGAAGACCACCCGCTCCTTGGCGTAATCCGCGCCCTTTTTCAGGAACCACTTGGCGTCCCCGATGCATTCCGCCGCGATCAGGATGCGTTCGGAATTCATCCCCGACAGGATGTAGCGGAACCCCTTGCCCGCTTCGCCCACCAAGGCATCGGCGGGGATGCGGAGGTTGTCGAAGAAAACTTCCGTCGTGGCGTGGTTCATCATGGTGCGGATGGGGCGGATGTCGATGCCGTTGCCCACCTTGCCGCGCATATCGACCAGAAACACCGACAGCCCTTCGGTGCGGGACGTCGCCTCTTCGCGCGGCGTGGTGCGGGCAAGCAGGACCATCAAATCGGAATGCTCCGCCCGGCTGGTCCAGATTTTTTGGCCGTTGATGACCCATTCATCCCCCTCTCGCCGCGCGGTGGTTTTCAGGGACAGCGTGTCGGTGCCAGAGGTGGGTTCCGTCACGCCAAAGGCTTGCAGCCGCAGAGAGCCGTCGGCGATGCCGGGCAGGTAGCGCGCCTTTTGTTCCGCAGACCCGTGCCGCAGCACGGTGCCCATCGTGTACATTTGCGCGTGGCAAGCGGCGGCGTTGCAGCCTTGGCGGTGGATTTCCTCAAGGATCACCGCCCCGGCGGTCAGGGACAGGCCCGATCCGCCGTATTCTTCGGGGATCATCGCGGCCAGCCAGCCTTCGCGGATCAGGGCCTGCACAAACTCATCCGGATAGGCGCGGCGGCTGTCCAGATCGCGCCAGTAACTGCCGGGGAATTCGGCGCAGACCCGCGCGACACCGGCACGGATTTCGGCATGGTCGGCGTTCAGGTCAAAAGCTGTCATGGCGGCGGTCCTGTCATGGCGGCGGATGGCCTATAACTGGCAGGACATGCGGCACAAGGAAACCATCCACGATGGCATCACAGGTATCGTGGGAGAGGCTGACAGGGCGGGACCGGGGGCCAGCCCCATCGCCCATCGGGTCTTGAACTGATGGCGCAGAACCGGGGGCCAGCCCCCGGACCCCCGGGATATTTAAGCAACGGGGAAGCGGAGCGAGGTCAGAGTCGTGTCATGAGCGCCGAATGGAGCGCCGTATTGCTGGCGATCAGCCCTTGGGTGCGCGCGGTGGGGCTGTTGTAGCGGATGGCGTGACCGTGGCGATCCGTCACCCTTGCCCCGGCGCGTTCGGCGACCAGGCTGCCCGCCGCGATGTCCCATTCCCAGGCGTTTCGGAAGGACAGCATTCCGTCAAACCGCCCCTGCCCTACAAGGGCGAGACGATACGCGACCGAGGGGCGGAAGCTGCGGCTGATCGGCGGCACGCCACCGGGCCAGAGATCGGGCTTGAGGTTGACGGCGGGGGTCAGGAAGGTGGCACCCTCCAGCGCCTCACGCGGGCTGCACGCAATGGCGCTGCCGTTCAGCGTGGCGGGGCCGTCACAGGTGGCGGCGAACATCCGGTCCAGCGCGGGCAGGAACACCACCCCCGCCGTCACCACCCCGTCCCGCGCCACGGCGAGCGAGTGGGAAAAGCTGTCCTCCCCAGCGATAAAGGCGCGGGTGCCGTCGATGGGATCAAGGATGAACACATGCGAACAGTCCAGCCGCGCCGGATCATCCGTGCTTTCCTCGGACAGCCACCCATAGCCGGGCCGCGCGCCGCGCAGATGGGCGGAAAGCGCGTCGTTCACGGCATAATCGGCCTCGGTCACCGGGCCTTCGTCGCCGGGTTTGTCCCAGACCTGCGGATCACGCTTCCAATAGCGCAGGGCAATCGGCCCCGCGATCCGCGCCGCTTCGATCAGCAGCGCGAGGTCTTCTTGCGGCGTGAAATTCCGCCCCAACCCTCAGGCCCCTGCCAAGGTCAGCCCGTCGATCAGGATCGACGGCACGCGGGTGGACAGATGCGCCCGCGCGTCATTGGCGGGGATGATCCTGAGCAGCATGTCACGCAGATTGCCCGCGATGGTGCATTCGTTGACCGGATAGCGGATTTCACCGCCTTCGACCCAGAAGCCAGCCGCACCGCGCGAATAATCGCCCGTGGTCGGGTTGATCGTCGATCCGATCATCGAGGTGACCAAAAGCCCCGTCCCCATGTCGCGGATCAGGTCATCGCGGCTGCGCGTCCCCTGCGTCAGGTCGATGTTCGACGTCGATGGCGACGGCGGCGACGATGTCCCGCGTGAGGCATTGGCAGTGGAGGCCATCCCTAGCTTGCGCCCGGTGGCAAGGTCCAGCGTCCAGCCGGTCAGGATGCCGTCATCCACAATCGCGCGGCGCTGGGTCGGCAACCCCTCGCCGTCAAAGGGACGGCTGCCGGGGATGCGGGGACGGTGCGGGTCTTCGATCACCGACAGGCCCTTGGGCAAGACCTGCTGACCCAAGGCATCGCGCAGCCAGCTTGCCCCGCGCGAAATCGCCATGCCGTTGACCGCGCCCAGAAGGTGCCCGATCAGGGAAGAAGCGATGCGTTCGTCAAACAGCACCGGATAGGTGCCCGTCACCGGCTTGACCGCGCCCAGACGCGCCAGCGCCCGGTCGGCGGCAAGGATGCCCATCTCTGTCGCACCCGGAAGGTCGGACTGGAACACCCGCGACTCCCCGGCCCAATCCCGCTCCATCCCCGTGCCTTCGCCGGTGAAGGCCACGGCGGATAGGCTGCGCGAAGTGCGCTGATACCCGCCCGCAAAGCCGTTGCTGGCGGCCAGATGCATCGCGCGCCGCGAATACCCGGCCGAGGATTCGACCTGACGGATACCTGTGCGCGACAGGGCGGCGGATTCGATGGCGCGGCAGTCATCCTCCAGCGTTGCCGCCGAGGGTTCGTCGGTCGGATCAAACATCTCATAGGCCGCGATATCCCAGCCCTGCGCCAGTTGCGCGGGATCGGCCAGACCGGCGGTCGGGTCTTCGGGGGCCTCACGTGCCATGGCCACCGCGCGTTCGGCCAAAGCGTCGATGGTGCGCTGCGACAGATCAGAGGCCGACACACAGGCCTGCCGCCCACCGATCAGCACGCGCAGGCCGACCTCTGTCGCCTCGGCCCGTTCGGCGGTTTCCAGACGCCCGGCGCGCAGATCGATGGACACCGAACTGCCGGTCACGGCCAGCGCATCGGCGGCTTCGGCCCCGGCGCGGCGGGCGGCGTCCAAAAGGCGGGTCGTCAGGTCGGAAAGCTGGTCGGTCATCTGGTGTCCTTGCGCGGGGCGCTGCCCGCCTGAGGTAGTCCGCCCATCCGGCGCCTGCAAGCGCGGGCGTGGAAAAGGGGCATCCGTGCTGCCACGGACGCCCCCTGAAAGCCGTTTCCGGCCCGTTATTGCAGACGCTGGCCGTTCGCGTAGAAGCCCTTGTCCTTGAACTCCAAGGTCGAGGTCATCTCATCCTTGTCGGGCGAGGTGTTGGCGAACATGCCCAGCATCATGCGAAAGCCCATCGCCTCATCCTCGGCGAACATGCCCATAGCCACCAGCTTGTCCAGCAAACCGTTGCCCCCGGTCAGCTTCAGGTCCAGCTTGCCGGTCGGCGCGGGGAAGCCGCCGAAGGTCACCATGTCGGTGTTGTCAAAGGTGAAAGCCCCGGCCCCGGTCAATTCCGCCCCGGCCACCTTGGCATGAAGTTCGGTGATATCGAATGTATTCACCTCGCCGGGCGGGGTCGCCATCGCCTCCATCGCGGCGGGATCGGTGATGTCGGCGGTGATCGTGGCGGTGCCCTTGGTATCGATCACCAAGGTCGCCGGATCGCGCGGCAGTTGGCCGGTCGGGTCGAACATGCCCCAGATCTCATCCGAAATGGTAAAATCGACCAGCTTGGACAGCAGGATGAAATCCTGCGGCGTTTCGGATTTGACCATCGGCAGTTGCAGATCAAAGGCCGCCTCGGCATAGGCCACGTCGATCTGCGGGAAGGGGATGTCATCGCCCTTCAGCATCATCTTCACATCCTTGGCGCTGGCCCCATAGCCAAAGCCATCCGACCCCAAGCCAAAGCTAAGCCCGGTGGAGGCGCCGGTCATTTCCATATGCGTGGTCTTGCCCGCCTCGACCACGTCAAAGACCATCGTGGTCGCACCGGCGTTGATCTCCCCATAGGAATTCGCGCCATCTGCCAGCGCCTTGGCAAAGTTTTCCACCATGGCGGCATTCACCGGCGTGCCTTCGCCCGAGATGGCCAGATCGGCCATGCTGATGGCCACATTCACATCCGACGGACCGGCGGTGGTGCCATCCGGGGCGGGCGACGGATCAATGTCCTTGCCTGCGACGGTGATGTTCAGGCTGGCCGCCGTCACGTCATAGCCCAGCGTCGCATCAGCCCCGGCACCTTCGCTGCTGTAATTGCCGACCAGTTCGGTCAGCTTGGCCTCAACCACCAGATCGATCGCTTCGGCCTTCACGCCTTCGATCTTGTCCAGTTTCATCACCGTCTCGGCGCTGGAAAAGTCGTAGCCCACCGCACCCGCCTCACCCGAGGCGGTCATCAAGAGATCGGTCTGCGTGATGCTGACCGTGACCGTGGTGGGCGAGGTCTCCCCCTCAGCCGGGGGCATGGTGACGGTCAGCGGGATTTCGGCGGGAAGGGCGACATCGACCGTGCCGTCGCCGTTGTCGGTGAACACCAGTTCCGGCATGGTCATTTCAGAAATCACGCCATCCTGCTCCTGCCGGATGGTCAGGCCGGTGACAGTCACGCTGTCGCCCGCATCATCCACGCTTTCGCTGGTCAGGGTCTGGCCATAGCTGGTGGCCATGTCTTGCCAAGATTGCCACACCTCAGTCGGTGTGACAGCAAAGGCCGGAGACGACAGACACAAGGCGGCAAGCGCCGTGGTGGCGCGCAGCGTGGAAATACCCATAGGAACGACCTTTCGAGCGGAATACCTTGGCCACAGCATCCGTCGGTCGGGGGGATGGGTCAAGGGTCTAACACCGGATTCGCCGATGTGGCACCAACGAGGCCACAGCTTTACGCGACAGGGGAACAGGGAATGCACGACAAGGTTGTTATCATCACCGGCGCAGGACGCGGCATCGGCGCAGCGGCGGTCGGGGCCTTTCTGGCCGCAGGCGCGCGGGTGGCGGCACTGACCCGGCAGCCGTCCGATGCCCTGCCCACGGACCGCCTGTTGCCGCTGGTCTGCGACGTGGTCGATTGGGGCGCGGTGCAAGCCGCCGTTGCCACCGTTCTGGCGCGTTGGAGCCGGATCGACGTGCTGGTCAACAACGCCGGCGTTATCGACCCCATCGCCAGCCTCGCCGAGGCCGACCCCGCCGACTGGGGCCGCGCGCAGGACGTCAACCTCAAGGGCGTCTTTCACGGCATGAAGGCGGTCATCCCCACCCTGCGCGCCCAAGGCGGGGGCACGGTGATCACCGTCTCGTCCGGCGCCGCCACCCGCGCGATTGACGGGTGGAGCGCCTATTGCGCCAGCAAGGCCGGGGCGCTGATGCTGACCCAGTCGCTGCATCTGGAAGAAGCGCAGCACGGCGTCCGTGCGCTGGGCCTGTCACCGGGCACCGTGGCCACAGACATGCAGCGCCAGATCAAGGCTTCGGGTGTCAATGCGGTCAGCCGCTTGGACTGGTCGGATCACATCCCCCCGGATTGGCCCGCCCGCGCGCTGGTGTGGATGTGCGGTCCGGCGGCGGATGGCTATCTGGGCGGCGACATCTCCTTGCGGGACGACTCCGTGCGCCGCGCCGTGGGGTTGGTCGCATGATCCGGGTGGAGCGCGCGGGCGATCTGGTCACGCTGACGCTGGACCGCCCGGATAAGGCCAATGCGCTGACCCGCGACATGCTCGCCGCGTTGGATATTGCCGTGGCGCAGGCGGTGGCCGAGGACGCCAAGGCGTTGATCCTGACAGGGACCGGCAAGGTGTTTTCCGCCGGGGCCGATCTGGACGGCATGGCGCAGGGCTTGGGCGACGCGCCGGAGTGGGAGGCGCTGTCGGCCCGCATCGCCACTGCACCCTGCCTGACCATCGCGGCGCTGAATGGCACGCTGGCGGGCGGCGCGTTCGGCATGGCGTTGGCCTGTGACCTGCGGCTTTGCGTGCCCGCCGCCACCTTCTTTTACCCCGTGATGAAACGCGGCTTTCGCCCGCAGCCATCCGACCCCAAACGCCTCGCCACCCTCATCGGCCCGTCGCGCGCCAGGATGATCCTGCTGGCCGGGGCGCGGATCGGGGCGGAGGAGGCGCTGGCTTGGGGTCTGGTCAACCGCATTGCCGCGCCAGAGGCGCTGATGGACGCGGCCCGCGATCTGGCAGCCGATGTGCTGGCGGCCTCGCTGGAGCATGGGCGGGCGCTGAAGGGGATGTTTTGACGCCATCCCCCGGAAGGCGGCGATGTTGTCCTGTGGGCGCATTTCCGGCACAGGGGGATCAGGGGCCAAAGGGGGCAAGCAATGGATGCGCTGGTGATCGGGGCGGGGCCGGCGGGGTTGATGGCGGCGGAAACCATGGCCGCCCGTGGCCTGCGCGTGGTGGTGACTGAGGCGAAGCCCTCGATCGGGCGCAAGTTCCTGATGGCGGGGAAATCTGGGCTGAACGTCACCAAGGACGAACCCCTGCCCGCCTTTGCCGCGCAGTATGACTCCGACTGGCTGGCCCCGATGCTGGCGGCGTTCGGCCCGGCGCAGGTGCAGGACTGGTGCCGCACCTTGGGGGCTGAGGTGTTTACGGGAACTTCGGGCCGGGTGTTTCCGGTGGCGATGAAAGGCTCCCCCTTGTTGCGCGCATGGGCGACGCGGCTGGCGGCTCAGGGGGTGGTGATCCGCACGCGCTGGCGCTGGACGGGGTTTGACGGCGACGGCTTCGCCTTTGACACGCCCCAAGGCCCGCAGGTGTTGCATGCGCCCAAGGTGGTGCTGGCCTTGGGCGGGGCGAGTTGGCCGCGCCTTGGGTCGGATGCCGCCTGGGTGCCGTGGCTGCGCGCCAAGGGGGTGGAGGTCGCGCCCTTCCGCCCCGCCAACATGGGCTTTGGCGTTGAGTGGTCGCCGCATATGCAGCGGCATTTTGGCACGCCCGTCAAAGGCGTGGCGCTGCTGGCAGCGGGCAGGCGGGAACGGGGGGAGTTCGTGATCTCGGCCCGCGGGCTGGAGGGTGGGGGGATCTACGCCCTGTCGGCGCAGATCCGCGACGGGGCCGCGCTGGTGCTGGACCTGATGCCGGATGTGGGGATGGCCGAGGTCACCGCCCGCCTGTCCCGGATGCGCGCGGGGGAGAGTACGGCGAACCGGCTGCGCAAACTCGGCCTTTCGCCCGCCGCCGCCGCACTGGTGCAGGAATGGGGACGCGGGCTGCCGCTGGAGGCGGCGCTGAAATCCCTGCCCGCACAACTGACCGGCCCCCGCCCGCTGGAAGAAGCCATCTCCAGCGCCGGAGGGGTCACACGGGCAGCGGTCACCGAGCGGCTGGAGCTGCACGCCCTGCCGGGGGTCTTCGTCTGCGGCGAGATGCTGGACTGGGAAGCCCCGACGGGGGGGTATTTGCTGACCGGGTGCTGGGCGACGGGACGGTGGGTGGGGTGAGTACTCATCTAACGTCTTGCCGAGAGGTACTGTCTACGAATTGCCAAAACGGCTAGCATGGTTTCTGCGAGCCGATAAAAGGTGTAAGCCGCTTCAAACGCAAGAGTTAGAACCACAAAAAGGAAAAAAACAGGGATTTGAGTAGAGATAAATTTTGCGAATTCTAAAATTCGAAAATCTGCAGAATTAAAGGGTGTAAGAAGATCAACAATTTCTGACTTTAGCCAGGAAAAATCAAAGTTTGCAACAACAACATTTGCACAGCATAGTATTGCAGCAAGAATAAAAAAATTCGCTCGAGATGTGAGATTTATGCCAAGCGCCTTCAGTCGACGAAGGTCAATTCGGTCTGTCTCGTCGCATGGCGTTGGCAGACCTGCCTCTGCTAGGGTCAGGACCTATTGATCTTGCTGTTGCGGCATGATTCAGCCTCCGCAAGGAGACCGATCAATGAGCAACCTTTTCTGGCTGACCGACGTGCAGATGGCCCGTCTTCAACCCTT
>JAIXPH010000017.1 GCA_027486345.1 Paracoccaceae bacterium | reverse complement strand
CTGATCGTGCTGGCGGTCCTGATGCTGGCCCCGGCGTTTGTCGATTGGCGGGCGGGGAATGGCAATGCGGATGACGTCCTGCAAAGCGCCATCGTGACGGCCGGGGTGGGGGTGCTCTTGGTGCTTGCCACCGCCAGCGGGGCCAGCAAGAGCTATGACATCCGGCAGGCCTATCTCTTGACGGCGGTGATCTGGCTGTTCACCCCGGCTTTTGGCGCGCTGCCCTTCATGCTGGGCGCGCCGCATCTGCAGTTTACCGAAGCCTATTTCGAAGCCGTGTCCGGCATGACCACCACCGGCGCGACCGTGATCTATGGGCTGGATGCCTTGCCTGCGGGGATGAACCTGTGGCGGGGGTTGCTGAATGCGGCGGGGGGCCTCGGGATCGCCTTTGTCGCCATGATCTTTCTGCCCGTGATGCGGGTGGGGGGGATGCAGTTCTTCCGCACCGAGGGATTTGACACCTTCGGCAAGGTGCTGCCGCGCGCCTCCGACATCGCCAAACAACTGCTCGGGGTCTATGTCGGGTTGATCGTCGTGGCGGCTCTGGTCTATTCCGCCATCGGCATGCGGTCGCTGGATGCGGCGGTGCATGCCATGGCCTCGATCGCGACGGGCGGATTTTCGCCGCGCGATGCGTCCTTCAACGAATACACCGGGGCGGGCGAGTATTTCGGGGCGTTGTTCATGTTCTTGGGCAGTCTGCCCTATGTGCGGTACGTCCAGTTGGTGAACGGCGATCCGCGCCCTTTGTGGCAGGACAGCCAGCTGCGCGCCTATGTCAAGATCCTCGCCCTTGCCGTTGGCTCTGTCACGTTGTGGCGGTGGAGCTCATCCGACATGGGTCTGGAGGAGGTGTTCCGCCAGTCGCTGTTCAACCTCGTGTCCATCATGTCCTCGACCGGGTTCTTTTCCGGCAGCTTCCCGACATGGGACGGCTATATGCTGATCGTGGCCTTCCTGATCGGGATCATCGGGGCCTGTGCCGGGTCCAGCGCCGCCGGGGTGACGGTGTTCCGCGCGCAGATCGCCTTTGCCGCGCTGGTGCAGCAGGTGCGCCAGATCGTGACGCCGGGCCGGGTCGCGCCGGTGAAATACGACGGCCGAACGGTGGAGCCTGATGTGATCGACGCGCTGGTGCTTTACATCTCGGGCTATGTGCTGACGCTGGGGGTGATGTCGGTGGCCATGACCCTGACCGGGGTGGACCCGATGTCCTCGCTCTTCGCAGTCTGGACCGCGCTGGGCAACATCGGTTACGGCTTCGGCCCGCTGGTCGAACGCACCGGCACCTTCGTCGATTTCAACGATGCCGCCAAATGGATCATGACGCTGTCGATGCTGTTGGGGCGGCTGGGCCTCTTGGCGATTTTCGTTCTGGTCTTGCCGCAGTTCTGGCGGCGGTGATCCCGCCGCCAGAGGTGTTGATCAGTCGAAGCAGGACACCAGAACCGTCATGCCCGTGGCGGTCTTGGTCAGCGCTTCGGGTGTGAGATCACCAGCCGCAGGGGCGTTCGTCGCCGTGACACCGGCGGTGGCCAGCACCCGCGCGATGTCGGATGGCGCGGCGGCAAAGGCCACATCGGCGGGCAGCACCCGGTCAGCTGTCGCGGCCTTTGGCAACAGCATCCCGATGACTGCCCCGTCCCGCGCCACCACCGGGCCTCCGGCATCTGCGGGCAGGGTGGTGATCGCCAGACGGTTGATCCCGGCTTCGCCGTCCAGACCCCCCGCTTCGGCCATCTGACCAAAGGTCAGGACCGGGGCGGAGAGGCGGTCCTCGTAGCTGTAGCCCGCCACCGCCACATCCGCGCCGGGGGTCGGGGCCGCCGCGGCGAAAGCGGCATGGCTGGCGGGGGCCAGACGGCTGGCGGGTTTGAGGACCGCCAGTCCCGTACCCGGATCGGAGACGGACACCGTCGCCTCTGTCACGCCGTCCAGCAGGATGCGCCCGCATTGCGCCACGGCCTCTGCCGTGGTCAGCACCGCGCCCGCGGCATCGACATAAAACCCCGACCGCGACAGGCGCGCGTGGCGCACCTCCAGCCCCGCCAGCAACCCCTGCCGTGCGGACTCGTCCAGGGGCACCATGCCGGGGTCCAAGGCGCGGTCGCCCACACCCCGGAAACTGGCGCGAATGGTCTGCAAGACCCGCTCCATCCGCGCGGCCTCGGTGGCGGGATAGGACAGCATCCAGCCCTTGACCAATCCGCGCTTGGCGGTCGCCTCGGCCACGGTCACCACATCGGCCGTGGCCCCTTGCAGGGTAAAGCTGTCCTCGCCCAGGGCGCGCGGCCCCTCGGGCGGCATGATTTCCAGCGTTTGCAGCGTGTCGTAGAGCCCCGACAGTGTCGCCGAACTGCCGGGGGTCGAGATCAGCACCAGCCGCACATTCGATCCGTCCTTGGCGCGGAAATGCACGAAGGGCGGCTCGTAATGGTCAAACTCCACCAAGGCGGCGGGAATGGTCACCTCGATCCCCGCCTCAGCCTCGGTCAGGATCTCGAACCCGAAGGCGCGGGTTTCATCGCGCCATGCGGTGGTCAGCGTCACGCGCTGGGCGGTGGTCAGGATGCCGGTCGGGTCCAGCCCCTGCGCCTCTTGCCACGCGGCCATCGAGGCGCGGGTGCCGCGCCCGAAGGCCCCGTCGATGGTCGAGGCATAAAAGCCGAACCATTGCAGGGCGGTCTGCAAATCCTCCCGCTCGGTCTGGGTCAGCAGACTTTCACTGGCGCGGGCCTCTTCGGGGGTTTCGTCGGGCAGGGTCGGCACGGGCGTGGGCGTCCCCGCGGTCTCCTCCAGCGGGGCCACGGCGATCGTGTCCAGCGGGGCGGAAGAGATCTCCGGCGGCGCGCCGGCGTCGGGCCAGAACATCGGGCCGAAATCGCTGCCATCAGCAAGGAAGCTGTCGCGCGGGATCAGGTTTTCATCCCTGAGTTGGCGCAGCCGTGTCTCGGCCTGCACGCCATCATAGGGGCCAAGGGCGATGGCATACCAGCCATTGCCCAAGGCATAGCCCTGCACATCCGGAAAGACGGCCGCCCAGGCGGCGGCACGTTCCTGTGCAAGCAAGGCATCAGGCTGGGCTTCGATCTGCACCCAAGCTGTCGCCGCCACCGCCTCGACCGACGGCGCGGTCTGTGCGGCAGCCAGAGGGGCGGTGACAAGCAGCGCGCTGGCAGAAAGGGACAGGGACAGGGCAGTCACGGGAACAACGCACAGGCGCAACGGCGCAAATTTCATTCGGAGCATCCAATCGGGCAGTCTCAGGAAACACCGGCGGCACGGCCCCTGATGGCGAAAAAGGGGCATTTTCCGGCGACCGGACACTAGCCGCCTTGCCTGCGGGATGCACGGCTTTTCACGCCACCGCCGCCGTCCGATCACAGAGCCGTGCGCTGCGGACCCGGACGCCCTATGCCCCCGCGTCCCGGTTGACCCTTTCGGGCCTTGTGCCTATGGAGAGGGCGATTGCCGAAGAGGTGCAAAACCATGGCCGAACCGACCGCGCTGCCCCGCAGCTTTCAGGAAATCATCCTGCGCCTGCAAACCTATTGGGGCGGGCAGGGCTGCGCCGTGTTGCAGCCCTATGACATGGAGGTGGGGGCCGGCACCTTTCACCCCGCCACCACCTTGCGCGCCTTGGGGTCCAAGGCCTGGGCCGCGGCCTATGTCCAGCCGTCGCGCCGTCCGACCGATGGTCGCTATGGCGAAAACCCCAACCGCCTGCAGCACTATTACCAGTATCAGGTGCTGATCAAACCCTCGCCACCGAACCTGCAAGAGCTGTATCTGGGCTCGCTGCGCGCCATCGGGCTCGATCCGATGATCCATGACGTCCGCTTTGTCGAGGATGACTGGGAATCGCCCACCCTCGGCGCCTGGGGGCTGGGGTGGGAGGTGTGGTGCGACGGCATGGAAGTGTCGCAGTTCACCTATTTCCAGCAGGTCGGCGGTCATGACTGCAAGCCGGTGTCGGGTGAGTTGACCTATGGTCTGGAACGTCTGGCGATGTATGTCCTTGGCATCGACCATGTCATGGACATGCCCTTCAACGATCCCGACGCGCCGATCCCGCTGAAATATGGCGATATCTTCCGCCAGACCGAACAGGAATACAGCCGGCACAACTTTGACGCCGCCACGACCGACATGCTGTTCCAGCACTTCAAGGACGCTGAGGCAGAATGTGAGCGCATCCTCTCCTTCGCCCCCGAAGACCCGAACTCGGGCAAGCGGATCGTCATGGCGCATCCGGCCTATGACCAGTGCATCAAGGCCAGCCACCTGTTCAACCTTCTGGACGCGCGCGGCGTGATCTCTGTCACCGAACGGCAGGCCTATATCGGCCGCGTCCGGGCCTTGGCCAAGAAATGCGCCGATGCCTTCGTGCAGACCGAAGCGGGCGGCTGGCAGCCGGAGGCGGTGGCGTGAATGGCCGGATCATCGCGGGGTTTCTGGTGCTGAGCGGGGCCGTCGCGGGCATCGCGATGTATTGGTTGCAGGTCTATGCCTTCTACGAGGACGCGGCCTTCGTGCCGGGGCAGGAAATCACCCTGACCTCCATCGAGTCCGGCCAGCCCGAGGCGATCCTGGCCGAGGATGTGACGGGCATCGACGCCGATAGCTCGCCCATCCGGTTTCGCGCCTGTTTCCAAACGCCGCTGACGCAGGCGATGCTGACCGAAACCTACAAGATCTACGACAAACCCGAACCCCTGACCGCGCCGGGCTGGTTCGATTGCTTTGACGCCGCCGCCATCGGCGCGGCGCTGGAAAAGGGCGAGGCCATCGCCTTTCTGTCCCAAGCCAATATTCATCCCGGTGTGGACCGCGTCGTCGCGGTTTTCCCCGATGGCCGGGCCTTTGCCTGGCACCAACTGAACGCCGCGAGCGAGTGACACCATGCCCGACCTGCTGATCGAGCTTTTCTCGGAAGAAATCCCTGCGCGGATGCAGGCCAAGGCCCGTGAGGACCTGAAAAAACTGGTGACTGACGGTCTGGTGACCGCCGGGCTGACCTATGCCAGCGCCGGGGCCTTTTCCACGCCGCGCCGCCTGACCTTGGCGATCGAGGGGCTGACGGCGGAAAGCCGCCCCGTGCGCGAAGAACGCAAAGGCCCGCGCACTGATGCCCCTGCGGCGGCCTTGGACGGATTCCTGCGCTCCACCGGTCTGTCCAAAGACCAGCTAGAGGTGCGCGACGACAAGAAGGCGCAGGTCTATTTCGCCGTGATCGAAAAGCCCGGTCGCCAAGCGGCAGAGATCATCGCCGAGGTGCTCGACTCCGCCATCCGCAGTTTCCCGTGGCCCAAGTCGATGCGCTGGGGGTCCGGCAACTTGCGTTGGGTGCGCCCGCTGCAATCCATCCTCTGCCTCATGTCGGATGAGGCGGGGTCCACCATCGTCCCGATGGAGGTTGACGGCATCCGCGCGGGCAACACCACCGAAGGCCACCGCTTCATGGGCGCGGGGCGCTTTGCGGTCAGCAATTTCGACGATTACCGCGCGAAACTGTTGAAGAACAAGGTGATGCTGGACGCCGCAGAGCGTGAAGCCGTGATCTGGCAGGGGGCCACCAACCTCGCTTTCGCGGCGGGGCTTGAACTGGTCGAGGATCGTGGCTTGCTGGCCGAGGTCGCCGGTCTGGTCGAATGGCCGGTCCCGCTCTTGGGTCGGATCAATGACGCCTTCCTGTCCCTGCCGCCCGAAGTGCTGCAAACCAGCATGAAGGAACACCAAAAGTTCTTCTCCGCCCGCAACCCAAAGACGGGCCGGATCGAAGGCTTTGTCACGGTCGCCAATATCGAAGCCGCCGATGCCGGGGCCGCGATCCTGAAGGGCAACCAAAAGGTGCTGACCGCCCGCCTGTCGGACGCGAAGTTCTTCTGGGAGAACGACCTGCGAGAGGCCAAGGCGGGCATGTCCGTCTGGCGTCAGGGGCTGGAGGCTGTGACCTTCCACAACAAACTCGGCAGCCAAGCGGAACGGATTGCCCGCATCGCGGCGCTGGCCGCCGAAATCGCGCCTTTGGTCGGCGCGGATGCGGCCGTAGCGAAACAGGCGGCAGAGGTGGCAAAGCTGGACCTGCGCTCTGCCATGGTCGGCGAATTCCCCGAATTGCAGGGGTTGATGGGGATGTATTACGCGCAGGCCGCCGGTCTGCCCGAGGCCGTGGCCAAAGCCGCCCGCGACCATTACGCGCCTTTGGGGCCGTCCGACGCCGTGCCGACTGATCCTGTGTCGGTCGCCGTGGCGCTGGCCGACAAGATCGACACGCTGACCGGTTTCTGGGCGATTGACGAAAAACCCACCGGGAGCAAGGACCCCTTCGCGCTGCGCCGCGCGGCGCTGGGGGTTATTCGGTTGGTGCTGGGGAATGGGGTGCGTTCAAAACTGCTGCGCATGTCAAGGTCTGGTCTAGCGCTGCACTTGGATTTGAAGGCTATGAACCGTCTTGCGTCGGAATCTCCCACCGAAGAGATAAGCAAGTTCGTTGAAATCCTTCGTGAGTTCGAACCTGACTCAGCAGATTCAAAGGCGGAAATCGAAAATCGCTTGAAAATGATGGGGGCAGCTTCTCATGCTGCCAATCTTATTGAATCTTTGTTCAAACAGAAGGTTGCTTATGAGACCTACAATTCGGCACCTGACCAATTGGTCTCCTTCTTCCACGACCGCCTCAAAGTGTTCCTCAAAGACCAAGGCATCCGCCATGACGTCATCGACGCCTGCCTTGCCATGCCCGGTGCGGATGACCTGACGCTCCTCGTCAAACGCGCCACCGCCCTGCAGGCGTTCCTTACGTCCGAAGACGGCACCAACCTCTTGCAAGGTTTCAAACGCGCCAACAACATCCTCAGCCAAGCCGAAACCAAGGATGGCGTCGAATACTCTTTCGGCGCGGACCCGAAGTTTGCCGAATCCGACGAAGAACGCGCCCTCTTCGCCGCTCTGGACACAGCCGAACAATCCATCGCCCCGGCGATGAACGCCGAGGATTTCGCCGCCGCGATGGGGGCTATCGCCCAACTGCGCGCGCCGATTGACGCTTTCTTCACCGCCGTGCAGATCAACACCGACAACCAGATCGTGCGCCGCAACCGTCTGAACCTGTTGCACCGCATCCGCGCCGTCTGCACCGGCGTGGCGGACCTGACGCGCGTGGACGGCTGACCCCTCCTTCCCCGTTGCTCAAATCTCCTCGGGTGGGTCCGGGAGGGGTGAGCCCCTCCCGGCGCTTGTCCCCAGAGCGCCGTTGCAGAAACCGACCGGACAGAAATTTCCGCACTGCGGCATTGCGTGGCTTGCGCCAAAGGGCAGGGTCACTATCCTGCGGGCCAGAACGAAAGGTTCCCGCCCGTGCCGCACGCCAAGCCCGACTCCCTGCCAGACTTTGCCGAGATCACGCCTTCGGCCCAGATTCAGGTCGCAGCCCATGGCTGGCGGGCGAAATGTCTGCAACGTCTGGTGCGTCTGGACCTGCCGGTGCCCGAAACGGTTGCGCTGCCCGCCGGGGCGGTCCGTGCCATCGCGGCGGGCCATCAGGTGGATGTGGCGGCGATCCTTGGCCATTTCGGGCCAGAGGCGCTGATTTCCGTCCGCCCCTCGCCCTCGAACCCCGATTGGGGCGGGCCTGCGACGATCCTGAACATCGGGATGAACGCCGCCCGTCACGGCGAACTGGCCGCGATCCACGGCCAGCAGGCGGCGGATGCGCTTTATCTGCGCTTCGTGCGCTCCTATGCCACCCATGTGGCGCGGCTGGACCCGGACATGTTCGAACCCGGCTCCGGCCCCACCGAATCCCTGCGCGACGCCCTGCGCAGCTATGAGCTGGAGATGGACGAACCCTTCCCGCAAGACCCGGCGCGGCAACTCTCCGAAGTGCTGCGCTCCATGGCCCGCGCGTGGGAGGGCACGACTGCCCGCCTGCTGCGTCAGGCCAAGGGCGCGCCCGAGGACGCGGCGCTGGGATTGGTGGTGCAGGAAATGGCCCAAGGCATCGCGCGGGGCATCTCCGGCTCGGGCGTGATCCAGTTCGTCGATCCGGTCACCGGCCATCCGCAGGTCACAGGGCGCTATCTGGGCCAAAGTCAGGGCCGCGACGCCCTGACCCGGACCGAGGCGATCTATCTGACGCGCGATCCGCGCGGCCCCTCGCTGGAGGATATCGCGCCCGAGATTTTTGCCGAACTGGTCCGCCATGGCGCGGCCTGTCGGCGCAAACTGCGCGAAGAGATGCAGATCGAATTCACGGTCGAGGACGGCCGTCTGGCCGTGCTGGACGCGATCAAGGTGCAACGCGCGGCCCGTGCGGCGGTGAAGATCGCGGTGGCCTTGGCCGAGGATGGGATCATCACCCGGCAAGAGGCCGTCTTGCGCGTCGAACCCCGCGCCCTGACCGAAATGCTGCACCCGCAGGTCGATCCGCGCGGGCCAAGGGATGCTTTCGTCAAGGGCATCGCCGCCAGTCCCGGTGCGGCGACTGGGCGGATCGTATTCTCCTCTGCCGCCGCCCAAGCCAGCGCCGCACGTGGGGAGCCGTGCATCCTTGTCCGCCGCGAAACCGCGCCCGAAGATATCCGCGGCATGCATTCCGCCGTCGGCGTGCTGACCGAACGCGGCGGCATGACCAGCCACGCGGCGGTGATCGGGCGGGGTCTTGGTCTGCCCTGCATCGTGGGCGCGTCGGACCTGAAGCTGGACACCAAAGAGAAAAAGCTGATCGCGCCGGGGGGCCGTGTTTTCGTCGAGGGCGACATCATCACGGTGGACGGCACGACGGGCGAGGCCTTGGTGGGGGCTGCCGACATGCTGCCGCCGGGGTTGGATGAGACCTTCCGCACGCTCTTGGGGTGGGCGGACGCGTTCCGCGACATCGGCATCCGCGCCAATGCCGACACTCCTGCCGATGCCGCCACCGCGCGCCAGTTCGAGGCGCAGGGGATTGGCCTTTGCCGCACGGAACACATGTTCTTCGAGGATGACCGTCTGGTCGTGATGCGCGAGATGATCTTCGCCGACACCGCCAAGGACCGCGCCGCCGCCTTGGCGCGGCTTTTGCCAATGCAGCGCGAGGATTTCATCCAACTCTTTGAAATCATGGCTGGCCTGCCGGTCTGCATCCGGCTGTTCGACCCGCCCTTGCATGAATTCCTGCCCCACAGCCGCGAAGGCCTGCGCGAATTGGCCGAAGCCTTGGACCGGCCCCTGTCCGAAGTCACCCGCCGGGCCGAGGCTTTGGCCGAGTTCAACCCGATGCTGGGCATGCGCGGCGTGCGTCTGGGGATCGTGCTGCCCGAGATCTATGACATGCAGGCCCAAGCGATCTTTGAGGCGACTGTCGAGGTGGCCCGTCGCGGCTCTGCCGTCGTGCCGGAAATCATGATCCCCTTGGTCTCGGCCAAGCGCGAGGTCGAGTTGGTCAAGTCCCGCATCGATGCGCTGGCCGCCAAGGTCCGCACCAGCGCGGGCACCGATTTCGCCTATCGGCTGGGCGTGATGGTGGAAACCCCGCGTGCCGCACTGAGGGCCGGAGAGATTGCGCAGCATGCTTCTTTCCTGTCCTTTGGGACGAATGACCTGACCCAGATGACCTATGGCCTGTCACGCGATGACGCCGGGCGGTTCATGAACACCTATGTGCAGCAGGGTGTCTTCCCCGAGGACCCGTTCCATATCCTCGACGTGGACGGGGTGGGGGAGCTCCTGTTGATTGGGGCCGAACGCGGGCGGCGCACGCGCGGCGATCTCACGTTGTCGATCTGTGGCGAACATGGCGGCAACCCCGAATCAATCGCCTTTTGCCGCAAGGCCGGGTTCGACTATGTCAGCTGTTCGCCCTATCGCGTGCCCTTGGCACGGCTGGCGGCGGCGCATCTGGCCCTGCGGGACCCGGAGTCGCGCATCGCGATTTAGCACCCCGTGTCAACAGCTTAGTTCACCATTCTCAAACTGGTTGGAAAAAGACTAGGCGAAATCTCGCGCATCCCGGCCCGGAATCTGTGGCAATCCTGCCACGGCGGTAGACCGGCGCGGCGGCTCTCGTCTAGCTCCCCACCCTTGTGCCGGGCGGTTTTGCCCTCTGGCACGGGACGAAGAGACGCTGAACTGACTGGGAAACACGAAAACATGCGCTTGCGACTCATCCTGACTGCCGGGGCCACCGCCCTTGCCGCCATGACTGGAGCGGCCTTCGCCGACGTGACGGTGAGCCAGTCCAACGATCCGACGCTGCAGCTTGGCGCGCAGATGGCCAACCTTCTGGGGGCAGAGCACAAGGTGCTCGACGCGATGCCAGAGGAACGTCTGACCTCGCTCGCCGTTGGTCCCAAGGTGGAAACCAAGACCACCCCGAACGCCAAGACCGAAGCGCCGGCCCGCAGCGTGGGCCTGATCGGATATGACAGCGCCTTCCTTTCCGCCCAACCCGCCCCGACGGGCGACGCGCAATGGGAATGCCTGCGCAAGGCAATCTACTTCGAAGCACGCGGTGAATCGATCAAGGGCCAGTTCGCGGTGGCCGAGGTGATCCTGAACCGCGCCGACAGCGGCCGCTATCCCGCCACGGTCTGCGGCGTGGTCAACCAGCGCGGCAATGGCGGCTGCCAATTCTCCTACACCTGCGACGGCCATGCCGATTCGATGCGTGATCCCGAGTCCATCGACCGCGCCGGGCGCATCGCCCGCGTGATGCTGGACGGCGCCCCCCGCGCGCTGACGCTGGGCGCGACCTATTTCCACACCACGGGAGTCCGTCCGGACTGGTCGCGCCGCTTTGCCCGCACGGCTGCCATCGGCGCGCATCTGTTCTACAAGCAGTGATCCCCGGCGTCGGGGCGGGCCAGGGCAACGCCTGTTGACAGCGCGGCAAATCCGTCGGGAACCGTCCCTTGCGTCGCGGCGCTTGCGTAGAGTGACGCCTTCGGGCATGGGACGGGGCGCGGCGCGGGGCTATACCGGGCGGCAAGACAGACTGCGCCGATCCGGGAAGGGGCCGACATGACCAGTGACATCCGCCTCGCCTTCGCGCATCCCGAAGAACGCTCGGTCGCATCCGCCAGTGCAGACCCGCGCGACCGCATTTCCCTGCGCGATCATGTGGTCGAGGTCGAGATTGGCGCCTTCCAGCAGGAACGCGGCACCACCCAGCGCATCCAGTTCAACATCGTCGTCGAGGTGCGCCCCCAGCCGCAGCCGCTGGATGACGATGTGGACAAGATATTGTCCTATGACCGCCTGACCGAGGCCATCGCGGCGGAACTTTCGGCAGAGCGTCTCAATCTTCTGGAAACGCTGGCCGAACGGGTGGCCGAACGCATCCTGGCCGAGCCGCAGGCCATGCGCGCCTTTGTCCGCATCGAAAAGCTTGACCGCGGCCCCGGCAAGCTGGGGGTGGAGATCGTGCGTTCGCGGGCCGAGGCGCCCTTGCGGGCCGTGGGGCAGGATGGAACCGAAGAGGCGCTGCATCCCCTGGTCGCGTTTCTGGACAATGCCGCCATCGCGGCACCTGACCTGTCGGACACGCTGGACGATCTGCAATCGCGCGGCCTGCCGGTGATCCTGACGGTGGGGCTGCCGGACTTGGCCCGCCCACAGACCGGGCACAAGCCGACGCAGCGCCGGATCGACCTTCTGGCCATCGAGCAGAACGCATGGACCCTTGCCGCGCGGGATGACCGCTGCGTCGTGGTTGCGACGCGGACCGAGATTGATTGGGCGGTGAAGCATGGCCAGATGATCGTCTGGGCCCCGTCCAAGCTGGTGCTGGATGCGGTGGACGGCCCGCAAAGCCGTGATCCCGTCGCGCTGGCGCTGTGGCTGGCCGAAATGATGGCGGCGGCGGGCATCGTCGTTCACGGCGATGTTGCAGTCCCGGCAGGAAGCCGCGTGACGGTTCAGCGCGCCTGAGCCTCGGGTCTTGCGCGCTGCGCCCCGCGGCCCTAATGCCGCTGTCATGGACTACGTCAGACCGATTGCCATGACCGACCTGTCACGCCCCGATGCGGCCCTGCCGCTGGCGGGTGGCTGGTGCTGGTTTGACCGGGCAGAGGTGCTGTCGCGCCATGAGGCTCCCCGCATCGTGGCGGCGCGTGACCTGCCCTCTGACTGGCAGGACCGGCTATCCGCCCCGCGCCTCGATTTTGCCGGGCTGTCGATGGCGGCCCCCCGCGTGATGGGCATCCTGAATGTGACGCCGGACAGTTTCTCGGACGGGGGCCGCTTCACCGATCCCGACGCCGCCATTGCCCAAGCGCGCGCGATGGCCCTCGGTGCGGATGTGCTGGACATCGGCGGCGAAAGCACCCGCCCCGGCGCGGCCGAGGTTGAGGTGGCCGAAGAGATTGCCCGCACCGCCCCGGTGATAGCCGCCCTGCGCGCGGCGGGGCTGACCACGGCAATCTCGATCGACACGCGCAAAGGCGCTGTGGCGCAGGCGGCTTTGTCCGCAGGCGCGGGCATTGTGAATGACGTGGCGGCGATGGGATTTGATCCCGCGATTGCCGGGGTGGCCGCGCAGGCAGGCGCGCCGATCATCCTGATGCATTCGATCAAGACACCCGCCACGATGCAGGACGATCCGGTCTATGACGACGTGTTGCTGGATGTGTATGACTTCCTCGCCGCGCGGATCGCACAGGCCGAAGCGGCGGGCATCCCGGCCGCGCGGATCATGGTTGATCCGGGCATCGGTTTTGGCAAGACTCTGGCGCATAACCTGAGCCTGATCCGGGGCCTGTCCCTGTTTCACGGCTTGGGTGTGCCGGTGTTGCTGGGTGCGTCGCGCAAGCGGTTCATCGGGACCATCGGACAGGAACCGCAGGCGGACCGGCGCATGCCCGGATCGCTCGCGGTGGCATTGCAGGGGGTGGCACAGGGGGCGCAAATGCTTCGTGTGCATGATGTGAGTGAAACGCGGCAGGCGCTTTTCCTGTGGCAGGCTTTGAACAAGGGTATTTCCCAATGACGAGAAAACTTTTCGGTACCGATGGCGTGCGGGGCCGCGCCAACCAGTTTCCGATGACCGCCGAGATGGCGCTGAAACTCGGGGCCGCCGCTGGGCGCTATTTCCGCCGCGACGGCAGTCCGGACCACCGCGTGGTGATTGGCAAAGACACCCGCCTGTCGGGTTACATGCTGGAAAACGCGCTGACGGCGGGGTTGACCAGCACGGGGATGAACGTCCTGCTGCTGGGGCCGGTGCCGACCCCCGCCGTGGGGTACCTGACCAAATCGATGCGCGCCGATCTGGGCGTGATGATCTCGGCCAGCCACAACCCGCATCAGGACAACGGGATCAAGTTCTTCGGCCCTGACGGCTTCAAGCTCAGCGACGAAGCCGAAATCGAGATCGAGCGTATGGTCGAGGGCGAAATCCGTCTGGCGCAGGCCGAGAATATCGGTCGCGCCAAGCGGATCGACGACGCGCAGGGCCGTTATCAGGAATTCATCAAGACCACTTTCCCCTCGGGCCTGCGCTTGGACGGGTTGAAGGTGGTGATCGATTGCGCCAATGGCGCCGCCTACAAGGCCGCGCCCGAGGTTCTGTGGGAATTGGGGGCCGACGTGATCCCCTTGGGCGTCAGCCCCAACGGCAAGAACATCAACGACCGCTGTGGCTCCACCCATCCCGAAGCCGCCGCCCGCGCGGTGTTTGAACAGGGCGCCGATGTGGGCATTTGTCTCGATGGCGATGCGGACCGGGTCATCATCCTTGACCAATATGGCCGCGTGGCCGATGGCGACCAGTTGATGGCACTGCTCGCCGCGCGCTGGGCCGATGATGGCCGCCTGAAGGGCGGGGCCTTGGTCGCCACCGTGATGTCCAACCTCGGGCTGGAGCGTCACATGCAATCGCGCGGCCTGCGGCTGGAGCGCACCTCGGTCGGTGACCGCTATGTGGTCGAACGCATGCGCGAGGGCGGCTTCAATCTGGGCGGCGAACAGTCGGGCCATATCGTGATGACCGATTACGCCACCACCGGTGATGGCCTGCTGGCGGGCCTGCAATTCCTTGCCGAAATGGCGCGCAGCGGTCAGCCCGCGGATGAACTGGTCAACCAGTTCGAAACCGTGCCGCAACTGCTGAAGAACGTCCGTTTCGGTGCGGGGTCCAAACCGCTTGAGGTGGGCAGCGTCAAATCCGTGATCGCCGAGGCTGAGGCGCGGTTGAACGGCAAGGGGCGGCTCTTGATCCGCAAGTCGGGCACTGAACCCCTGATCCGGGTGATGGCGGAATGCGAGGATGAGGTGATGCTGACCGAAGTGGTCGATGGCATCGTCGCTGCCGTGCAGGCTGTCGCGGTCTGACGCTGCGTCACGCGGGCCGGGGCTTGCTGGGGGGCGGGGTCGGGGGCAGTCTTGCGCCATGCAAGACATGACCTCCCCCGCCGCTGCTTTCGCCGCCCTTGCCGCTGGCACGGACCGGCGCCGCCAAAGTTTTGGCCTGACCGAACGCCGCGCCGCCCTGTATGCGCTGGAGCGTGTGCTGCGCGCCAACCGCGCCGCCATCGGGGCCGCCCTGAGCGCCGATCTGGGCCGACCAGAGGCCGAGACGGATTTGGTCGAACTGCTGCCGATCCTGACCGAGATCAGCCACACCCGCCGAGCCTTGCGCCATTGGATGCGCCCGCGCCGGGCGGCACCGACGGTGGCGATGCTGGGCACCTCTGCCCATGTGGTGCCAGAGGCGAAGGGCGTGGTGCTGATCCTTGCACCGTGGAACTTTCCGTTGATGCTCTGCTTGGCGCCCTTGGTCTCTGCCCTTGCGGCGGGGAATGCGGCGGTGGTGAAACCCTCTGAGCTGACCCCCGCGACGGGGGAGCTTTTGGCGCGTCTGGTGGCAGAGGCGCTGCCCGCCGATCTGGTCCACGTGGCCTTGGGCGGGGTGGAGGTGGCGCAGGCGCTGCTGGAGCAGCCCTTTGACCACATCTTCTTCACCGGCAGTCCTGCCGTCGGGCGCAAGGTGATGCAGGCCGCAGCCCGGCACCTGACGCCCGTGACGCTGGAACTGGGCGGCAAATCCCCGGTGATCGTCGGCCCGGATGCCGATCTGGTGCAGGCCGCGCGCTGGATCGTCTGGGGCAAGGTGATGAACGCGGGTCAGGTCTGTGTGGGGCCGGATCATGTCTTCGTCCATGCCAGCCGCATGGCCGACCTGCGCGCGGCGCTGGTGGCCGAGTTTGCCCGCCAAGGCGGCGACGTCCCCCGCATCGCCAACCCGCGCCACCATGCGCGATTGGTGGGTCTGGCAGAGGATGCTGTGGCCAAGGGGGCTGTGGTGACCTCGTTTGGCAGGGATGATCCTGCGGCGCTGCGCCTTGCGCCACGGCTGATCGAGGGGCAGGGCGCAGAGATGGCGGTGGCCTCCGAGGAAATCTTCGGCCCCTTGCTGCCGCTGATCCCCTTTGACGATGTGTCACAGGTGATCGCCCGGATCACCGCCGCGCCCAAACCGCTGGCGCTCTATATCTTCGCCCGTGACCGGGGGCTGGTCGATCTGGTGACGGCGCGGACATCGTCGGGGTCGGTCGGGGTGAACCTGACGGTGATGACCTTCAGCCACGGCAACCTGCCCTTCGGCGGGGTGGGCAATTCCGGCATGGGGGCCGCGCATGGGCGGGCGGGGTTTGAGACCTTCAGCCACCTGAAACCCGTGCTGCGGAATTGGGGATCATTGCTGCCGCTGGTGTTCCCGCCCTATGGCGCGAGGGTGCGACGGATGATCGGCGCGATGGTGCGGTGGTTGTGAACGACACCTAGAGTGCGACGGTTTGTGTTGCCCCGATGCCCAAAGCATCGGGGCGCGGCCGTCCCGCCCCCCCGGGGCGGCCACACGTATACGTGCAACCACCCCGGCAGGACGGCCGCGCCCCTTTGGCTGGCGTTGCTGTAGGGTGCGCATTCATTGCGCACCCATCTCACGCGCGCCCCTTGGCTGACGTATGAACAGAAAAAAGCGCGAGGTTTCCCCCGCGCCTTCCATCTTGAACCAAACCGCGATCAGTTGCGCGACTTGTCCACCATCTTGCCCTTGGAAATCCACGGCATCATGGCGCGCAGCTTTTCGCCGACTTTCTCGATTTGGTGTTCGTCGTTGATGCGGCGAGTCGCCTTGAAGAACGGCTGGCCCACGGCGTTTTCCTGCATGAAATCACGCACGAACTTGCCGGTCTGGATGTCAGTCAGCACGGCTTTCATGCGGGCCTTGGTCTCAGCGTAAGGCAGAATACGCGGGCCCGAGACATACTCGCCATATTCGGCGGTGTTCGAGATCGAGTAGTTCATGTTGGCGATGCCGCCTTCGTAGATCAGGTCCACGATCAGCTTCACTTCGTGCAGGCATTCGAAATAGGCCATCTCCGGCTCATAGCCAGCTTCGACCAGCGTCTCAAAGCCCATGCGGATCAGCTCGACCAGACCGCCACAGAGCACGGCCTGCTCGCCGAACAGGTCGGTTTCGCATTCCTGACGGAAGTTGGTCTCGATGATGCCCGAGCGCCCGCCCCCAATGGCCGAGCAATAGGACAGCCCGATTTCCATCGCGCGGCCGGTCGCATCCTGATGCACGGCCACAAGGCAAGGCACGCCGCCGCCCTTGGTGTATTCGCCGCGCACGGTGTGGCCGGGGCCCTTGGGGGCCATCATGATGACATCGACGCCCTTTTTCGGCTCGATCAGGCCGAAGTGCACGTTCAGGCCGTGGGCGAAGGCAATCGCCGAACCTTCGCGCAGGTTGTCATGGACGTATTTCTTGTAGGTGTCGGCCTGCAGCTCGTCGGGCATGGTGAACATGATCACGTCGCACCAAGCGGCGGCTTCGGCGATGCCCATCACCTTCAGGCCTTCGCCTTCGGCTTTCTTGGCCGAGGGCGAGCCTTCGCGCAGCGCCACGACAAGGTTCTTCGCACCCGAGTCGCGCAGGTTCAGCGCATGGGCGTGGCCTTGCGAGCCATAGCCGAGGATGGCGACCTTTTTGTCCTTGATCAGGTTGATGTCGCAGTCACGATCATAATAGACGCGCATTGGGGCGTTCCTTCGTTGATAAGATGGCCGCACAATACGGGGTTTTCCGTGTCATCCCGTGCATTGTTTGACGATTTACATGTTTTATGCAAAAGATCATGCGCGCATTCTGCATATGGTGACGAATTCATGCAACTGGACGAAACCGACCGCAGGGTGCTGCGCCATTACCTTGCCGATCCCGACCTCGCCCGCGCCGATCTGGCCGACCGCGCCGGGGTGACGGCGGCCACCCTGTCGCGGCGGCTGGACCGGCTGCGCGAGGGCGGGGTGATCCGGTCCGAAGGCGCGCGGATCGACTGGCGCAGATTGGGCTATGAGGTGGAGGTCAGCTTGCGCTTCACCCTCGACAAGACCTTCCCCCGCGCCTTTGACGATTTCATCGCCGCCGCGCGTGAGGTGCCAGAGGTGGTGGCGATCGAGACCTTTCTGGGCCGCGTCGATGTGCGCCTGAACGTCATCGCCCGCGATATGGCGCATTACCAAGAGGTCTACCGCCGCCGCATCCTGACCCTGCCGCATATCGCGGAACTGGAGGCGTTGATGCTGATCTCGACCATCAAGGACGCCGAGGCCTTGCCGCTGTGATCGATCTGGATGACACCGACCGCGCCCTGCTGCGCGCTTTGGCGCTGGAGGCGGATGTCTCGGCTGGCGAGTTGGGCCGCCGCTTTGGCCTGTCGCAACCCGCCGCATGGCGGCGCGTGCGGCGGTTGGAGGAGGCGGGCATCCTCGCAGGCCGACGGGTAGAGGTGGACCGCACGGCACTCGGGTTTGGCGTGACGGTGTTTCTGGGGGTGAAACTGGCCACGCGGGGGAGGGTATCGCTGGAGGATTTCGAACGCGCCGTGCAGGCCATCCCCGAGGTGCAGGTGGTGCAGCACGTGCTGGGCCTGTTCGATTACCGCCTGCGCGTCGTGGCCCGCGACATCGCCGACTTTGAACGCGTGCTGCGGCGGCGGATCATGACCCTGCCGGGGGTGGGCAACGTCGAGGCCAATGTGCTGTTGACCGAAGAGCGCAGGCCGGGACCGTTGGGGTAGCTGACCCGATGGGGGGCTTTGCGCCCCCCAAACCCCCGCAGGATATTTCAACAGAGAAGACCGGGGCAGCGCAGGGCTGGCTTTTGCCGTTTGGCGCGCCATACTCTGACGCTGACCCAAGGGAGGACACCATGACCCAACTGCCGCATGCCCATATCGACCCCGAAGGGTTGCAGGAATTCTCGGTCGTCTTCACCGACCGCAGCCTGAACCATATGTCGGCGCGATTTCAGGGGGTTATGCGGGATGTCTCTGGCCTGCTGAAAGAGGTCTACAAGGGCTCTGCCGTCGCCTTGGTCCCCGGAGGCGGGACCTATGCGATGGAGGCGGTGGCGCGGCAGTTCGGCCAAGGCTCGGTGCTGATTGTGCGCAACGGCTGGTTCTCTTACCGCTGGACTCAGATTTTTGAGGCGGGTGGCTTCACCAAGGAAACCACCGTGGTGATGGCCCGCCAGACCGGCAATGGCGCGCAATCGCCCTATGCCCCGCCGCCAGTGGAAGAGGTCGTGGCCAAGATCCATGAAGCCCGTCCGCAGGCGGTCTTTGCGCCGCATGTGGAAACCAGTGCCGGGATCATCCTTCCCGATGACTATATCGCCCGCATCGCGGCGGCAGCGCATGAGGTGGGGGCGCTGATGGTGCTCGACTGTATCGCCTCGGGCTGCATCTGGGTCGATATGGCGGCGACCGGGGTGGATGTGCTGATCTCCGCACCGCAAAAGGGCTGGTCGGCAAGCCCTGCGGCTGGGGTGGTGGTGCTGTCACCCTTGGCAGAGGCGCGGCTGGCGGAGACGACCTCGAACAGCTTTGCGATTGATCTGAAGAAATGGCGCGCGATCATGGCGGCCTATGAGGGCGGCGGTCATGCCTATCACGCCACCATGCCGACCGATGCCATCGTCGCCTTCCGCGATGCCATGCTGGAAACCAAGGCGATGGGCTTTGACGCCGCCAAATCCGCGCAATGGGATTTGGGGCGCAAGGTGCGGGCCTTGCTGGCGGCCAAGGGCGTGGCGTCCGTCGCCGCCGAAGGCTTCACCGCGCCGGGGGTGGTGGTCAGCTACACCGGCGATGGCGATATCCAGACCGGGGCCAAGTTCCGCGCCCAAGGTTTGCAAATCGCCGCCGGTGTGCCCTTGCAGGTGGGCGAGGGGGCGGAGTTCAAGACCTTCCGGCTTGGCCTCTTTGGTCTGGATAAGCTGAAGGACGTGGACGCCACCGTCGCCCGGTTGGAGCGGGCGGTAGAAGCGGTTCTGTGACCTGACCGCCGAGTTTTCGCGGAAAATTCGGCGGCTTACCGCACCCCCAACCCGGCGCGCATCAGCGTCTTCCGCACGGGCGCAACAGAATACAGCGCGTTCAGTGCCGCTGCGCGCAGGTCGCGCAAGGCCGGGTCGCCCATCATCGAGGCGCGGTTCAGCGCGTCAATGCAGGTGACCCGCGCCTGCACCTCAAGATGCCGCTTGCGGTGATAGGCGTCCAGCATCTTGGCTGATCCCAACCCGGCGGGGTCGGTCTGACACAGCGTCAAAAGTTCCCGCAAATCCGCCAGCGACATGTTCAGCCCCTGCGCGCCGATGGGGGGCATCACATGCGCGGCCTCGGCGATCAATGCCACGCGTTCGCCGGACATCCGCTCGGCAATCTGGCTGATGATCGGCCAGACCGTGCGGCGGCTGGCGAGTGTCAGCGGGCCAAGGATGTGGCAAGAGCGCGTGTTCATCGCCGCCTCAAATTCGTGCACCGGCAGAGCGGCCAGACGCTGCACCTCAGGTCCTGCCTCCATCCAGACGATGGCGGAACAGGGCAGACCGTCCCGATCCGGCAGCGGCACCAGCGTGAAAGGACCGCCGGAGCGGTGAATCTCGGTCGAGACATTTTGATGCGGGATCGGGTGGGTGACGGCAAAGGCCAGCGCCTTTTGGCCATAGCGGGTGGTCCGTGCGCCAATCCCCGCCGCCTGCCGCACGGGCGAATTGCGCCCATCCGCGCCGATCACCAACCGGGCCGAGACGCGGCTGCCATCGGTCAGGGTGACCAGCGCCTCAGCCTCGCGCGTCAAAAGCCGCGCCGTTCCCGTGCCGGGGCGGAAATCGACGTTCGGGAGTTCCGCCAGCCGCGCCACCATCTCACGCCGCAAAAGCCAGTTGGGCAGGTTCCAGCCAAAGGGCAGGTCCGAGATGTCGGCGGCGTTGAAATCCTTGGTGATCCGGGGTTCCGGCACCTCGCCCCCCGCATCGATGATCCGCATGACTTGCAAGGGCGCGGCGAAGGGTTCCAGACGCTCCCATAGACCCGCCGCCTGCAAGACGGGGATGGAGGGTTGCAGGAAGGCCGTGGTGCGCAAGTCTGCACCCTCAGCCTCCATCGCGGTGACGGGCGGTTCGGGATCGACGCAGATCACCGAAAACCCCGCCGATCCAAGGGCCGCCGCCGCCGTCAGGCCCGCGACGCCGCCGCCAGAGATCAGGATATCGGTTGTGCTGCGGGTCATGGTCGCCTCCGTCTTTCAGAACAGACATAGGCCCTGCGCCGGGAAAGGCGAAGCGACAAAGCGTCCCGCAAGGGGGGATCAGGGCAGGGAGATGATGATGAACCACGCGAACATCAGCGGCACCAAGGCCAGGGCGGTGATCACCAGTGCGGGCAGGCCCCAGGTCATCACGGCCAGAACGATGGCGGTCACGAAGATGGTCACAAGGTAAAACGCCAGATTGATATCCTGCCCCAGCGCTCGGGCCAGATGGCCCAACACGGGGATGCGGACGGGCGCAAGCGGGACGGCGGGGTTAAGCGACATGGGCGACTCCGGTTTTTCTGCGCCGGATATGGGCGTGTCACGCGCCAATTTCGCTGCGGCGCGGCGTCACAGCCCGGCGGTCAGGCGGCCCAGAAAGGCCGTCAGATCGGCGTCATGGTGGTGGATATGCGGCGCGGGTTCAGGGTCGGGCGCGATGTGCACCGTCCGCATGCCCATCGCATGGGGCGCGGCCAGATTGCGCGCGTCATCTTCGAACATCGCCGCCGTCGCGGGGTCCAGCCCGTCCAGCGCAAAGACCGTCTCAAAGGCCTGACGTTCCGGCTTGGGCCGGTAGCGCGCATGCTCCACGCCATAGACGGCATCGAAAAGACCGTCCAATCCGCGCGCGGTCAGCACGCGACGGGCATAGGGCGCATCGGCATTGGTGTAGACGATCCGGCGCCCCGGCAAGGCCGCGATATGGGCCGCCAGATCCGGGTCCGGTGTCAGGACGGAAAAGTCGATGTCATGCACATCGGCCAGATAGGGGTCCGGGTCCAAGGCATGTTCCGCCATCAGCCCGGCCAGCGTCGTGCCATGCAGCCGCCAATAGGTGGCGCGCAGGTGATCGGCCTCGGCCTCTGTCACGCCAAGGGTGCGGGCAACATAGGCGGTCATGCGCTTTTCGATCTGGTCGAAAAGCCGCATCCGGGGCGGATAGAGGGTGTTGTCGAGGTCAAAGACCCAGGTGCGGATGTGGCGGAAGTGTTCTGCGGGCATGGCGCGACGCTAGGGCAGGGGGCGGGTCAGGGCAAGAGGGGCCGGGTTGAAACGGCGCGGCGTGGCGGCTAGTGTCACGCCAAGATGACAGCCTCCGCCAGAGGGGCGACAGGCCAAGGGGAAAGACCGGTGCAAAAGGATGCCTATACGCTGATCGTCGAGGCGATTGACGCCGGGGTTTACAAACCGGGGGATCGGCTGGTGGAATCCGAGCTTGCCGAGCGCCTTGGCGTCAGCCGCACCCCGGTGCGCGAGGCGCTGCAGCGGCTGGAAACGCAGGCGATGCTGACGCGCGACGGGCGCAGCCTGATCGTGGCCTCGCTCGATCACAACCAACTGGCCGAGCTTTACGCGGTGCGGACCGAGCTTGAAGGGCTGGCCGCCAGATTGGCCGCGCGCCATGCCACGGATGAAGAAATCCGGGTCTTGAAGGGCATGGTCGAGGATGACCGAGCGCTCTTGGGGGGCGATCCGAAACGGCTCAGCCGGGCGAACAAGCGGTTCCACAAACAGATCCATCTGGCCAGCCACAACCGGTTTCTGGTGCAGCAACTGGACCTTGTGCATCGGTCGATGGCGCTGATGGCCAACACCTCTTTCGCCGCAGAAGGGCGGGACGAGGTGGCCTTGGCCGAGCACGAACAGATCGTCCGCGCGATCGAGGCGCATGATGGCGAGGCCGCCTATCAGGCGCTGCGCCAGCACATCAGCAAGGCCTATGAGACGCGCCTTCGCGTCGATGCCGGAGAGATTCGCACCCGTTAACCGCCAAAGGTGCCATGCGTGGTCTTGTCCCAGTAAAACGGGCGGGTCGCCAGTTCGGACAGGGCCTTGTAGGCGGCGGCGGTGCCCAGCATCGCGTAAAAGGGCTGCATGACCAGCCACCACGCCCCGACCCGTCCCCGCAATCGGCGCGATGCGACGATCCCGCAGGCCATATCCAGAAGGCCCGACAGCACCAGCAGCCCGACGGCAGCCATCATCACGGGATCGGGCAGGATGGCTTGCAGCGGATGGGGCAGGCCGACCAGCATCCCCCACATCGACCACAGCAAAGGCGCCAGCAGGCCCTGCGACAGTGATCCCGCAAAATGCGCCTGCATCCCGATGAAGCGGCGCGGCCCCAGATCGCGCCACAGCCGGCGTGGCGCGCGGGAATGGACCATCCATGTCATCATGTAGCCCTTGATCCAGCGCGAGCGTTGCTTGACCCAGGACCAGGGTTGGCAATTCGCCTCTTCCAAGGTGACCGAGTCGAGCATGGCCGTCCGCCAGCCCCGCCGCGCCAGCCGGATGCCCAGATCGGCGTCCTCGGTCACGTTATGCGCGTCCCATGCCCCCAACTGGTCCAGTGCCGCACGACGGAAGAACAGCGTCGTGCCGCCAAGGGGCAGCACCAGCCGCAGCCGGTCAAAGCCGCGCAGCATCAGGCGGAACCAGACCGCATATTCCAGCGTGAAGAGCCGCGCCATCGGATGGGTATTGCTGTTGTAGAAATCGAGCACGCCCTGCAGGCAGACCACATCTGGCGGCGCGGCGGCGAATTGCGCGGCCACCCGGCGCAACTGGTCAGGCTCTGGCGCGTCTTCGGCGTCGTAGACCCCCACAATCGACCCCCGGCATTGGTCCAGCGCGATGTTCAGGGCGCGGGGTTTGGTGCGGATGCGACCAGCCGGGGCAAGCACGACGCGGAACCACGGCGGCAGATCGGCGGAGGTCAGGGCGGCGCGGGTCAGATCGTCGTCATCCTCGACCACCAGCAGGATTTCCAGCCGGTCACGGGGATAATCCAGACGCTCCAACCGGCGCACCAGACGGGGGGCAATGCTGGCCTCGCGGTAGAGGGCGACGATGATGGACAGGACAGGCAGTGGCAGGTCGGGCGGATGCGGCGTGGTCAGGATCGGCCGGGGTGCGGGCATGGCCCCGGTCCCGCGCGACAGGCTGGCCAGCAAGGCCACGCTTTTCAACCCCATGACCGCCGCCAAGGACAAGAAGGCCCAGCCGAAGAGCAGCGCCATCAGCGCGAGCGGGCTGACCAGAAACAGCGCCACCAAAGGCACCGCCACGATCAGCATCGCCCGCCGCAATCGCGCGGCATCCAGCGCGCGGCAACTGTCCTGCGGGCGCACCCGCGTCTCCGCCAGCCGGGCGATCTGCGGTCCACGCTGGGCCAGAAGGGCCTGCGACATCGCTTGCGGGGCGGTCAAGGCGGGCAGGACCGGGCCGAAACTGGCGGTCAACGCATCGCGCAGGTCGTCAAACCGGCGCAGGTCCGGCACAAGGATCACCGTCCCGGTCGAGGTGACATGCCATGGCAAAACCCGGTCCGCCAGACAGCGCGCCAGCCCCCAGCGGTCGGCAAGCCGGGGATCGGGGGCCGCTTCGCGCGGATCGATCGCCATCAGCCCCGCGCGGGTGGCGGTCAGTTCGGCCATCGCCATGTCATCAAGGATGCCGTCAGCCACCAATGTCTGGGTCAGGGTGGCGTGCCGAGGGCGGGCCAGTCGCGCGATCAGACCGCGTGCCCGCGCGGGATCTGTCCGCAGGGCATGGGCCAAGGCCATCGCATCGGGCGAGGCCGCAAGTCCGGCACGGACATCCACAGCAGCCGGTGCCGGATGCCCATCCGGATCGGCCAAATGTCCATCTTGCCGTGTCCGTTCCTGCCGCGTCGCCATGCCGCCCCGCCTGTGCCCAGAGCCTCACTCTGGACAAAGACCGTTAAGCGCAGGTTAACACGGCCCCGGCATTCCGCCGGGACGGGCGATCAGGCGGCGCGGCGCGCGCGGATCGCCTCGGCGAAGCGTTCGAACAGATAGAAGCTGTCCTGCGGGCCGGGCGACGCCTCGGGGTGGTATTGCACCGAAAAGATCGGCTTGCCGTCCACCGCGATGCCGCAGTTCGACCCGTCAAACAGCGAGACATGGGTTTCGCTGACGCCCTTGGGCAGGGTCTGGCTGTCCACGGTGAAGCCGTGGTTCATCGAGGTGATCTCGACCTTGCCGGTGGTCAGGTCCTTGACCGGATGGTTGGCGCCATGGTGGCCGTGGTTCATCTTGACGGTCTTGGCCCCCAAGGCCAGCGCCAGCATCTGATGGCCAAGGCAGATGCCGAACAGCGGCAAGTCCTTGGCGAGCACCCCTTGGATCATCGGCACGGCATAGACACCGGTCGCCGCCGGGTCGCCGGGACCGTTGGACAGGAACACGCCGTCGGGGTTCAGCGCCAAGACATCCTCGGCCGTGGCCGAGGCGGGCAGCACGGTGACATCGCAACCGACAGAGGCCAGGCAGCGCAGGATGTTGCGCTTGGCGCCATAGTCGATGGCGACGACGCGCAGACCCTCGCCCTCGCGCTTGGTATAGCCTTCGGGCCAGGCCCAACGTTTTTCGTCCCAGCGGTAGGATTGCGCGCAGGTGACATCCTTGGCCAGATCGAGACCGACCAGACCCTTCCACGCCCGCGCCTTGGCGACCAGCGCGCCGATGTCGAAATTGCCCGCAGGGTCATGGGCCAGCGCCACATGCGGCGCGCCCTGCTGGCGGATGGCACGGGTCAGGCGGCGCGTGTCGATGCCGCCGACGCCGATGCGGCCCTTGCGCGTTAGCCATTGGGTCAGTTCCCCCTGTGCGCGCCAGTTCGACGGCTCGGTCGGGTCCCATTTCACCACCATGCCGGCGGCAACCGGTTCGCCGGTTTCGTCGTCCTCCTCCGTCACGCCGACATTGCCGACATGGGGGAAGGTGAAGGTCACGACCTGACCCGCATAGGACGGGTCGGTCATGATTTCCTGATAACCGGTCATCGCGGTGTTGAACACCAGTTCCGCCACCGTGACACCGGTTGCGCCAAAGCCGTGGCCGTAGAAGATGGTGCCGTCCGCAAGGGCAAGGCATGCGGTCGGTTTCGCATTCGCGGTGGCTTGCGCGGTCATCGGCGACTCCTATGGGAAAGTCTGCCGGAATCTAGTGGTGATGGCGGGCGGGGTCAAGCCTTTGTGGCAAAAGGAAATGCAAGCCTTTTCAAGCCCTTGTCTGCCCAGCCTTCGGTTGTCGTTTGGCCTGCGACAGGCTAGACTGCGCCTCCGTGTCAACCAGAAGGGAAAACCCGGCCATGTCACTGCGCGAACGGCTGCAAACGGCCCTGAAAGAGGCGATGAAGGCCAAGGCGGCGGATCGCCTGTCCACGCTGCGCCTGATCAATGCCGCGATCAAGGACCGCGACATCGCCAGCCGCGGCGAAGGCGGGCCCGAGATGGTGGGCGATGAGGCGATCCTTGCCATCATGGGCAAGATGGTCAAGCAACGCCATGAAAGCGCCCGCGCCTATGAAGAGGGCGGACGGCTGGAACTGGCGGAAAAGGAATTGGCGGAAATCTCGGTCATCGAGGATTTCCTGCCGCGCCAACTGACCGCGGAGGAGGTCGAGATCGCCATCAAGGCCGCCATCGCCGAGGCGGGTGCCACCAGCATCCGCGACATGGGCAAGGTCATGGCGGTGCTGAAGGGCAAATACACCGGCCAGATGGATTTCGGCACCGTGGGGCCGAAGGTGAAGGACTTGCTGGCTTAAGCTGCCGGCGGTGATCTGGCGGACAGGCGCGGGCAGGCCCGCGCCTGACGCGCATCAGCGGTCTGCGGCGCGGGGCGCGCCTTGCCCGCGGATCGGGGGGCTCACCCCCCGTCGCCCCAAGGGGCGACTCCCCCGAGGATATTTGGTGCAACGGGGAAGGGGGGTCAGCGCAGCGCGTTCAGGCGGCGTTGCAGATCGTCCTTGAGGATCAGGCGTTCGTCTTCGGAGAGGAAGGCGCCCAGTTCCACCTCGCGCCCGTCGCCTTTCAGCGTCAGGTAATTCGGGACGGGGCCGCCGGTTTCGTGCAGGCGGATCTGCACCCAATAGGGGTTGGCCTGCCAATCCTGCCGACGCCCGCGCGGACCGTGGCGCGTCAGGGTCAGGTGGTCGCGGTCGAGGGTCAGGTGTTCGATGATCTCGGCATCGCGATAGGAGCGTTTCAGCGCAACCCACATGCCCGACAGCGCGAGCGCGATGAACATCAGGATGAACCACAGCACCGGCGAGCCGAGGACCGACAGAAGGGGCAGGGCGACCAAGACGATGGTTATGGCAAAGAAGCCGACGAAACCCCGCTGCGGCAGGGAGCGGTAGGGCCAAAGCTGCAGGCGCGCCGGATGATCGGCGGTGGGTGCGGTCCATTCATAGGGCATGGGACGTGGTCCGGTGATTTCCAGTCTTGTCTTATACGCAAAAGCAAAGGCCCCGGATTGCGCCGGGGCCTTGTGATTTTTCAGGATTGCCCGCGGCTTAATGCGCGTGGGACTTGTCCCAATCCGCCTGCTTGGGCAGCTGCTCGAAGGTGTGCTCCGGCGGCGGCGAGGGCAGGGTCCATTCCAGCGTGTCGGCGTATTCGTTCCAGTAGTTGTTCTCGGTCACGCGCTTGCCGAAGAACAGGGTGTAGAACACCACGCCGATGAAGAACACGAAGGAGGCGAAGGCGATGAAGGCGCCGATCGACGAGAACCAGTTCCAGTAAGCGAAGGCCTCCGGATAGTCGATGTAGCGGCGCGGCATGCCCTGACGGCCCAGGAAGTGCTGGGGGAAGAAGGTCAGGTTGGAACCGAGGAACATCGCCCAGAAGTGCAGTTTGCCTGCCCATTCCGGATACTGGCGGCCCGACATCTTGCCCATCCAGTAGTAGATGCCCGCGAAGATGCCGAAGACGGCGCCGAGGGACATCACGTAGTGGAAGTGCGCCACGACATAGTAGGTGTCGTGATAGGCGCGGTCCACGCCGGCTTGGGACAGTACGATGCCCGTGACGCCGCCGACGGTGAAGAGGAACAGGAAGCCGAAGGCCCAGAGCATCGGGGTTTTCAACTCGATCGAGCCGCCCCACATCGTGGCGATCCAGGAGAAGATCTTGATGCCGGTCGGCACCGCGATGACCATGGTGGCCAGCATGAAGTAGGACTGCTGGCGCAGGCTCATCCCTGCCGTATACATGTGGTGCGCCCAGACGACGAAGCCCAGAACACCGATGGCAACCATCGCATAGACCATCGGCAGGTAACCGAAGATCGGCTTTTTCGAGAAGGTCGCGATGACCTGGGAAATGATCCCGAAGGCGGGCAGCACGATGATGTACACTTCCGGGTGGCCGAAGAACCACAGGATGTGCTGATAGAGCACCGGGTCACCGCCGCCCGAGGGCGTGAAGAAGGTGGTGCCGAAGTTGCGGTCCGTCAGCAGCATGGTGATGGCACCGGCCAGCACCGGCAGCGCCAGCAGGATCAGCCAGGCGGTCACGAAGATCGACCAGGCGAAGAGCGGAACCTTGTGCATGGTCATGCCGGGGGCACGCATGTTCAGGAAGGTGGTGATGATGTTGATCGCGCCAAGGATCGAGGAGGCACCCGACAGGTGCACCGCGAAGATGGCGAGGTCCATCGCATAGCCGCCCTCAGCCGTGGTGGACAGCGGCGGGTAGAGAACCCAGCCCACGCCCGCGCCAGTGCCCAGCTCGCCGCCACCGCCGGGGGCGAAGAGCGAGGAGACCGCCAGCGAGGTGCCCGCGACGTAGAGCCAGTAGGACAGGTTGTTCAGGCGCGGAAACGCCATGTCCGGCGCGCCGATCTGCAGCGGCATGAAGTAGTTGCCAAAGCCGCCGAACAGCGCCGGGATCACCACGAAGAACATCATCAGGATGCCGTGGGCGGTGACGGTGGTGTTCCAGATATGGCCGTTCGGGGTGCAGGTCTGGGCGGCGTCGGCGACGAAGCGCATGCCTTCCTGACACATGTACTGCACGCCCGGATGCATCAGTTCCAGACGCATGTAGACGGTGAAGATCACCGAGATCAGACCGACGATGCCGCCGGTGAAGAGATAGAGGATCCCGATATCCTTGTGGTTCGTGGACATGAACCAGCGGGTGAAGAACCCCCGCTCGTCATGGTCATGGCCATGGATGGCTGCGTCGGCCATTGGCGTCTCCCGCTTTGCGTATTCCAACGAGTCCGGCCTCGCACCAGCCGGGTCGCATCTTTCGTTATGGGGTTGTGTTTAGTGCCGAGGCCACGGGCAGGCAATGACCGACTTTGACGCAGATCAAGAAAAGACGGGCGACGGCCTGATTTGGCAGCGACGGATTGTCGCTTCGCGCAGCACCCGGTGTCTTCAGCCCCGCAAATCCCTGCGGCACCGGAGAATCCGCCCCGGCGCAAGGGCACCGGGGCGGGTTCGGGATCACTTCAAGGTGGCAAGGTAGGCGGCGACATCCGCACCGCCCTTGGCCAGCTTGAAGGACATCTTCGACTTGGCCGAAGAATCACCAAGCGTCTCTTTCAGCCATTTGGCCGGGTCGGCGACATAGGCGGTCAACGACGCCTCGTCCCAGACCGCGCCGGAGGCACCGACGGCCAGCAGCGACTCGCCATAGGCGAAACCCGGGACCGAGGCGACAGGGCGGCCGATCACGCCCCACAGGTTCGGGCCGGTCTTGCCGCCCTTCTGGACGGCGGTGCCGTCTGGCGCGATGGCGGCGTGGCAGGCCTTGCACTTCTTGAATTCGGCTTCGCCCTTTGCGGCGTCACCTGCAAGGGCGGGCAGGGCGGAAAGCGCAAGCGCCGCGACGGGGAGGATCAGGAATTTCATGCTGCGACCTCGTGACTTGGCAATGATGACAACAGCTAGGCACGCAGGCCACGCGGCGGCAAGGCGGGCCGGGGGCGGCATCTTCGCGCAGGGCTGCCGTGAGGGGTCGGGCAGCGCCTGTCGATCCCGGTCTGGAAACCCGCAGTCTGACAAAAACGTGTCCGCGGCTGCCTTGGGTTCGTTCGCACCGATTCATATCTCGCCCGCAGCAGCGACGCAAGGAGACGTCGCAGACAGCGTGACAGGCGAGGGACAAAGATGACGGGACATGAGGCGGGCTGCATTCTCTGCGGCGGGATGACGTATGAGGTGGTGTCGGAACGGGACCGCCACGGGGCCCCGCTCTGCACCCGGCTTTGCGCGGGCTGTGGTCTGATCCGCAATGACCCGGTGCCGACGGCGGATGAACTCGATGCCTTCTATGCCAGCGCCTATCGGGAAAGCTACAAAGGGGCCAGCACGCCGCGTTTGCGACAGGTCTTGCGCAATTTCGACCGGACCAGACAGCATATCCTCGCCTTTCGAGACATCTATGGGCGCAAAGGCCGATGGCTGGACCTTGGCAGCGGCAGCGGCGAGTTTCTGTTTCTGGCCCGGTCCATGGGCGCAGAGGCCGAAGGGATCGAACCCCATGCAGGCTATTCGGCTTACAGCCGCCAGACGCTGGGCCTGCCGGTGCGCAGCGCCACCTTGGACAGCGGTGGCTGCGCGCCAAGAAGTTTTGATCTGATCCGGTTGAGCCATGTGCTGGAACACATGCGCGACCCGTTGCAGACGCTGCGCCGTTTGCGTGACATGCTGCGACCGTGCGGGGTGCTGTATGTCGAAGTGCCCGACATCGCCGAGGAGGCCCGCAATCGCCTGCGCGGACGGCTGTTCCACTATGGGCACATCAACAACTTCGATCCGACGACGCTGCGCGCCTTGGCGGGCAAGGCGGGGCTGGCGGAACTGGCCGCAACCCGCCAGCGCGCAGCGGGGACGACCGGCCTGTTTCTTGAGGCGGTGCCCGATCTTGTGCCGGATGCGGCGGATTTGGCGCGCAATGCCGCGTTGATGCGGCGGATCATGGCAGATCATGCCGCTGCGCTGCTGCCCAAGCCGCCGAAAGGCACAGTGGTCGGCCGCTTTGCCGGGCGGGTCAGTGACCGATTGCGCGAGGTGGTCGCTGCCGCGCGCTTGCGCCGCCCGCGCTGCATCGCGGATGAGTCCGCCCGCCAGTTGAGATTGGCCTTGGCGCGGTAGCGGCGGGGCCGTTCAAACCGGACAGGCCGCCCCGCCGTTGGGTTCGAGGCCGCCGTCGGGGAAGAACCGCGGGAAGGTCGCCATCAGCGCGGCATCGACATCGGCCAGCGTGACCGGAAGGCCCAGATCCACAAGGCTCGTCACGCCATGGTCGCGGATGCCACAAGGGACGATGCCGGAAAAGTGGCCAAGGTCCGGCTCCACATTGATCGACAGGCCGTGGAAGCTGACCCATTTGCGCAGCTTGACCCCGATGGCGGCGATCTTGTCCTCGGCCACACTGCCATCGGCCATGCGCGGCTTGTCTGGGCGGGGGACCCAGACGCCGACGCGGCCTTGGCGGATCTCTCCCGTGACGTTGAATTCGGCCAAGGCGGCAATCAACCAGTTTTCCATCGCGCGGACGAAACAGCGCACATCCGGCGTGCGGCGGTTCAGGTCGAGCATGACATAGGCCACGCGCTGGCCGGGGCCGTGATAGGTGTATTGCCCGCCACGCCCGGTCTCGTACACCGGGAACCGGTCCGGATCGGTCAGGTCCGCCGCCTTGGCCGAGGTGCCTGCCGTGTACAGCGGCGGGTGTTCCAGCAGCCAAACCGCCTCATCCGCCGTGCCTGCGGCGATGGCGGCGGCGCGGGCCTCCATCGCCGAGAGCGTCTCGGCATAGGGGGAAAGACCGGGGAGGTGGGACCATTCGACCATGGCGGTCTCCGTTCTGTGGCTTGGGCTGTAGCTATCCTGCCGCCGCGCGGCTGGAAAGGTCAGTCCTTGCGATGCAGGAACCAGATGTTGCGGGCATAGACGACAATCCCGAACAATTGCCCCAGCGCGATCACCGGATCGGCGCGGTGGAGCGCATAGGCCAGAAGCATCACCCCGCCCAGCAGCGAGAGATACCAGAATGTCTCGGGCACCACCGACTGCCGCCGTTTCTCGGAGGCGATCAGCTGGACAAGGAAGCGCGCCGAGAAAAGCCCCTGCGCGGAAAAGCCGATGACCAGCCAGATCAGTTCGATCTCCGACGTGCGGGCGAAAAAATGCTGCAGCGATGCCATCATGGCTGGGGCTCCTCCTGCACCAAGACGGGGCGGGCGCGACGGATCAACCAGGCGACCGCGATCAGATCCACCGCGCCCTGCAAACCCCGGCGCAGATTGTCATAGTTCGACCGGCCATGGCGGCGTGCACGGTCGCCCACCGGCAGGAACAGGGCGCTGGCTCCCTGCGCCCGCATCAGCGCGGGCAGATAGCGGTGCTGGCCGTGAAAGAAGGGAAGATCGAGATAAAGGTCGCGCGGAAACACCTTCAACCCGCAGCCGGTGTCGGGGCAGGCATCGCGCAACAAGGCCCGGCGCAGGCCATTGGCCAGACGCGAGGCGATGCGCTTTGCCCATCTGTCCCGCCGCGCGACCCGGTGGCCGCCCACCAGATGCGGGCCGCCGTTCCGTTGCGCGGCGGCCAAAGCGATCAGATCGGCGGGCGGATTCTGCCCGTCGCCGTCCATCGTCGCGATGCGGGCAAAGCGGGCGGCCTGCACACCGCTGCGGATGGCGCGGCTTTGCCCGGCGCTGCGCGCATGGCGGATCAGTCGCAAAGGGCCATGAAGGCGCGCCCGCACCTCGTCCAGCGTGCCGTCGGTGGAGCCATCATCGATCACGATCACCTCGCCCAGCAGGGTGGGGGGCAGGGTGGCAAAGACCTCATCGAGCAGCGCCCCTATGTTCCCGGCCTCGTTGCGCACCGGAATCACCAGCGACAGACGCGGGTCCGGGGGCGGCGGATCGTGAGGGCGGGCAGCTTCGGTCAAGGGAGCGACGGGCCTGCGGCAAGGGGAAGGAGGAACCGCCTGCTGTTATGCCTGCGCCGGAACGAATGCAACCGCGCCGCAAAGCTGCATTTTCCCCCTTTCCTTCGCGAGAGGGCTTCGCTAGTAAGCCGCCATCAAGCTGTTTCGTGCGGATGTGGCGGAATTGGTAGACGCGCAGCGTTGAGGTCGCTGTGGGGTAACTCCCGTGAAGGTTCGAGTCCTTTCATCCGCACCAACAGCCTGACACCCAGAAAGGCCCCTGCATCGCAGGGGCCTTTTGCTTTTCCATCGTTTCGAATTTCGATCCCATCGTTTCGATAAATGCTGCGTAACGCCGTGTCATTGCTACAGAAAATGCAGGAAGCCCCGGCTTTGTGGCCAGCAGTTGTTTCATTAATCGAACCAATGGCCGCAATTCCGCCACATTTTCCAGTCTTTGGTATGGGGAGTTGAGGACCGTGCCGCTCACCACGCCACCAAAAGGCGGGGATCGGCACAGCAGGCGGGCGCAGACCCGCATACGGGCAAGGCAATGGCGATCTTCACGTTCAGCGGATTCTCCGCGGCGTCGATCCTTTATTCGGGCGGCAGCCTGACGGCGGGAACGGGCTTCATGCTCGACCCGGCCTATGATTCCAATCAGGCGCTGACCTTTACCGTCGATGACGACGACACGTCCTTCGGCGGCTCCAGCGCCACGCAATTCGACACCAACCAGACCGTCACCGTCACCACCTCGGGCGGTGCGGTCGTCGCCTCGGGGCAGGTGCGTCTGGGGCTGGCCAGCACCTTCACGACGCCGGGCGGCGCGGTGGTCACGCTCTATGAGGTGCGGGTCAACGGCGCCGTGGTGGGCTATGTCGCCAATGGCCAGATCGTTCCGGGCGTGGCGATGTCGGTCACCTCGGCCGCTGACACCGCCTCGACGGGGATCACCTATGCGACGGTGCAATCCCCGACCTATACCGCCAGCGCCAACAGCACGATCACCGGCGGCGCGCTGAATGACAGCATCAACGCCGGGGCGGGCAACGACTCGGTCGTGGCCAATGACGGCAATGACACCCTCTTGGGCAGCACGGGCAATGACACGCTGTTCGGTGGCAACGGCAACGATGTGCTCTCGGGCGGGGCGGGCAACGACTCGGTCAGCGGTGACGCGGGCAACGACACCTTCCTGATCGCCGATGACACCGGCGGCGAGACGGTGGTGGGCGGCATCGGCACCGACATGCTGGACTATTCCGGCTCCGTCGCGCGCGGCATCAACGTCCAGTTCAACACCACGGGCGGCGGCAACCACAATTTCAGCGGTCTGGGGACGGCAGGCACCTTCAGCGGCATCGAGGCGGTCATCGGCACGGCCTTCGGCGACACGGTCAACGGCGCGCTGAATGCCACCACCGGCCTGTCCATCGCAGGCGGCGCGGGCAATGACGTGCTGACCGGAGGCACCGGCAGTGACACGATCGACGGCGGCGAAGACAATGACAGCCTGACGGGCAATGCGGGGGCCGACGTGTTGCTCGGCGGCACCGGCAATGACACGATCCTGGGCGGCACCGGCAATGACACGATCACCGGCGGCACCGGCAACGACAGCCTGAGCGGCGATGGCAACGACGACACCTTTATCCTGCAAGACGGCTTCGGGACCGACACCATCGCCGGTGGCACCGCGACGACCTTTGACGTTATTGATGCCTCTGGCCTGACCACGGCGGCAACGGTCGCCTTTTCCACCACCATCGGCAGCGGCACGTTGACCTCTGGCGCGAACGTCGCGACCTTTGCCACGCTGGAACGGGTGCTTCTGGGCAGCGGGGCGGATACGGTTACCGGCACCGCGAACAACGAATATGCCGATGGCGGCGCGGGCAATGACAGCCTGACGGGCGGTGGCGGCATCGACACGCTGCTGGGCGGTGCGGGCGACGACACGATCATCGGTGGCACCGGCGGGGATTCGCTCTCTGGCGGCGACGGGGACGACCTGTTCCTGATTGCCAGCGGCGACGGACCTGACACCATCGCGGGCGGGATCGGGCGCGACACCATCGACATGTCCGCCGTCACGGTGGGATTGACCGTCGCCTATACTGCTGATGGGACGGGGACGATCGGCGGTGGTGCGGGAACCTATACCTTCACCGGAACCGAGGTGGTTCTGGCCGGAACCGGCGCGGACAGCCTCACGGGCTGGGCGGGCGCGGACTCGCTGTACGGTGGCGGTGGCAATGACACGCTGGTCGGCAATGACGGGTCGGATTACCTGTCTGGTGGCGCAGGCAATGACACCTTTGACGGCGGGCTGGGCGACGACACATTGGCGGGTGGGGCCGGGGCGGACACGTTCAACGGCAGCACCGGGATGGACTATCTGGACTTTTCCAGCAGTTCCGCCGCCGTCAGCGTCAACCTTGCCGCCAACACCCTGACGGGGGGCGATGCGACCGGCGACGTGATCGCGGGCGGGATGGACGGCGTCATCGGGTCGGCCTTCAACGACACGCTGGTGGGCTTCGACGGCGAGGCGACGACCGGCACCGACATCTACACCAACGCCTTCTATGGCGGCGCGGGCAATGACTCTATCGACGGTCTTGCCGGGTCGGATTCGCTGTTTGGCGGCGACGACAATGACACCGTGCTGGGCGGCCTTGGCAACGACACGATCACAGGCGACGCGGGGAACGACTCGCTGCTCGGCGGCACCGGCAATGACAACGCTGATGGGGGCACGGGCGAAGACACCCTTCTTGGCGAAGATGGCAATGACACGCTGGGGGGCGGGGGCGGCAATGACTCGCTCTCTGGCGGCTTGGGCAATGACACGGTCGATGGCGGCGTCGGCAATGACACTGTCGCCGGGGATGCGGGGGCGGACAGCCTGACCGGCGGCGACGGCAATGACCTGATGTCGGGTGGCGATGGCGACGACACGATCTTTGACGGGGCCGGGGCCGACACCATCTATGGCGGCGCGGGCAATGACCTGATCGACGACGCGCCGGGTTACAACTCCACCGCCGAGGGCAACCTGATCTTTGGCGAGGGGGGCAATGACACGATCTGGGGCGCTGCCGGGAACGACACCATCGATGGCGGTGACGATTCCGACTCGATCGGCGGGGATGGTGGCAATGACAGCCTTACCGGAGGCGCGGGCAATGACACGCTGAACGGCGATGTCGGCGATGATTTCCTGTCGGGTGATGCGGGCAATGACAGCATCGCGGGCGGGGTGGGCAGTGATACCATCCGGGGCGGCGCGGGCAATGACACGCTGTCGGGCGGGGCGGGGGCGGATGTCTTTCTGCTGACCAACGGGTCGGGCAATGACGTCTACACCGATTTCGACGCCACCATCGTCAACGGTCGCATGGTGGACCAGTTCGATGTGTCCGGGCTGCTCGATTCCTCGGGCAACCCGGTCAACTGGCTGGATGCGACGATCACCGCCGATGCCAGCGGCAATGCCATCGTCGTCTTTCCGGGGGGCGAACGCATCGTCCTGATCGGGGTGGCACCGAGTCAGGTCACGGGCCAGCAGGCACTGTGGCAATTGGGGGTGCCCTGTTTCACCAGCGGCACGATGATCGCCACGCCAAGGGGCGAGGTGCCCGTCGAGTCGCTGCGGATCGGGGATGAGGTGCTGACGCTGGATCACGGCGCGGTTCCCGTGCTCTGGGCTGGGGGACGGCGGCTGGACCGCACGGCCCTGGACGCGCAACCCGGCCTGTGCCCCGTCGTGATCCGGGAAAACGCGCTCGGCACGCATGGCGAGGTACTGGTCTCGCCGCAGCACGCCATTCTCGCGATGACGGCGCAGGGCGAGCGTCTTGTCCGTACCAAACATCTGGCCGCGCTTGGCGATCCGCGCTTTCGCATCGCTCGCGGCAAGCGTCAGGTCAGCTATCACCACATCCTTTTGCCGCAACACGGCATCGTGAGCGCGAACGGACTGGCCGCGGAAAGCATGTATCCCGGCCCGATTGCCCTGCGCGCACTGGGCCTCGCGGCGCGTCAGGATCTGGCGGCGACCCTGCCATGGTTGGCCCCCCTCCTTGCCGGAGTGGGCGAGGCCGCGACGATCTACGGCCCGCCCGCCCGCCCGATTGCGCGTCGCAATGGGCTTGTTTTGTTGGACGCCGCCCCTAGCTCGCACAAACGCGCCGCGTGAGGTGCGCGCCGGCGCGGATCGCAGGTCCCGACGGGGCTTGCTTTCCCCGGCGTCACCCACAATTTCGCCGTGCCGCATCGCACGGCGTATCTGCCGGTTTTTGACCAATCTTGCGGCACGCCCCGTGCGATGCCGAAACAAGCGACAGATCGGTTGCAATGCCATTGGGCTTTGGGTTTAGTCGCACCAACAAGCGCGGGAAAACCGCCTCGTAGACCGGGGAGACTGCATTGGCTGCCATTGGCGGAAACGACTTCGTCGTATTTGATCACGTCCAGAAAAGTTACGATGGCGTCAGCCTTGTCGTGAAGGACTTGAACCTGTCCATCGGCAAGGGGGAATTCCTGACGATGCTTGGGCCGTCAGGGTCTGGCAAAACCACCTGTCTGATGATGCTGGCCGGCTTTGAGACCGCCACCAATGGCGAAATCCTGCTGGATGGCCGCCCGATCAACCAGGTCCCGCCGCACAAGCGCGGCATTGGCATGGTGTTCCAGAACTACGCGCTGTTTCCGCACATGACGGTGGGAGAAAACCTGTCCTTCCCGCTGGAAGTGCGCGGCATGGGCAAGTCCGAGCGTGAAGGCAAGGTCAAGCGCGCGCTGGACATGGTGCAGATGGGCAGCTTCATCAACCGCCGCCCGGCCCAGCTTTCGGGCGGCCAACAGCAGCGCATCGCGCTGGCCCGCGCGCTGGTGTTCGATCCCAAGCTGGTCTTGATGGACGAACCGCTTGGCGCCTTGGACAAGCAACTGCGCGAGCATATGCAGTTCGAAATCAAGCGGCTGCACGAAAGCCTCGGCATCACGGTGGTCTATGTCACCCATGATCAGGGCGAGGCGCTGACCATGTCTGATCGCATCGCCGTGTTCAACGATGGCCGCATCCAGCAACTGGCGCCGCCGTCCGACCTGTATGAACGCCCCGACAACAGCTTCGTCGCGCAGTTCATCGGCGAGAACAACCGTCTGGAAGGCACGGTCGAGGAAATCCGGGACGGCCGCGCGCTGGTGCGGCTGAACACGGGTGAGCTGATCGACGCCACCCCGGTGAACGTCTCGGCCAAGGGACAGAAGACGCTGGTTTCGATCCGCCCCGAACGGGTGGAATTCAAGTCCGAGCTTCTGCCCGCAGACGCCCATCTGATCGAGGCCGAAGTGGTCGAGGTCATCTATATGGGCGACCTGTTCCGCACCGTGCTGAAGGTGGCGGGCCATGATGACTTCGTCATCAAGAGCCGCAACACCCTTGGCCAGCGCGTGCTGACACCGGGCGAAAAGATCAAGATCGGCTGGGCGCCTGCGGATGCGCGCGCGCTGGACCCGGTCTGACCAAATGGCCCCGCCGCGGACCGGCGGGCCTGACGAAACCGCCCGAACGGCGGGAAGAACAACAAGAAAACAGCAACATGGGAGCTGACGTATGAAGAAACTTCTGATCCTTTCCACCGCTCTGACCGGCCTGGCCTTCTCGGCTTCGGCGCAGGAACTGACCGTGATGTCCTGGGGTGGCGCTTACGGCGAAGCCCAGACCGAAGCCCATGTGAAGCCGTGGGCTGCGGCATCGGGCTTTGCGGCCAAGATGACCGACAGCGACAACCCGGCGACCCCGATCAAGGCGATGGTCGAAGCGGGCAACGTCACGATTGACGTGGCCTCGATCGAATATGCCGACGCGATCCGTCTGTGCGACGAAGGCATGCTGGAGCCGATCGACATCAACTCGCTGCCCGCCGGTGCCGATGGCACCCCGGCTGCGGACGACTTCCTGGCGGGCGCCGTCACCGAATGCGCCGTGTCGACCGACATCTGGTCGAACGTCTTCGCTTATGACACCACCAAGATCACCGGCACCGTCCCGACCACCGCCGCCGACTTCTTCGATCTGGAGAAATTCCCCGGCAAGCGCGGCCTGAAGAAGGGCCCAAAAGCCGTTCTGGAATTCGCGCTGATCGCCGATGGCGTGCCGGTTGGTGAAGTCTACAACGTGCTGGGCACCCCCGAGGGCGTGGACCGCGCCTTCGCCAAGCTCGACACCATCAAGTCGGAAGTCGTCTGGTGGGAAGCCGGCTCGCAAGCGCCGCAACTGCTGGCCGACGGCGAAGTTGCCATGACCACCGCGTATAACGGCCGTATCTTCAACGCCGCCATCGCCGAAAGCAAACCCTTCCAGATCGTCTGGGATGGTCAGATCTACGAAAACGAAATGTATGCGATCCCGAAGGGCGCGCCGAACAAGGACAAGGCGCTGGAATTCATCGCCTATGCCACCTCGACCGAAGGTCTGCGCGCGCAGGCGACCTATATCTCCTACGGCCCGGCCCGCAAGTCGGCCCTGAAGGAAGAACTGGTCTACAAGGACGGCAAGACCGTCATGGGTCCGCACCTGCCGACCGCCCCGGAAAACATGGGCAACGCGCTGGAAACCTCGGCCGATTTCTGGGTTGACCGGAACGCCGAACTGAACGAGCGCTTCAACGCTTGGCTGGCTCAGTGATCTGAAACGGGGGGCGCGGGTTGACCGCGCCCCCTTCTTCCGTGTCCCGCCCCGCGCCGGACCCACCGATTTCCCCTGACATCAGAGACCGAACCATGGCCGATGTGACCGCTGCCCTTTTGACCACGGCGGACGGGCGCCCGCTGAAGGCCGCCTTGGCCGCAGCGCAAGCCCGCGCCAAGCGCCGCGCTTTCCTTCTTGTCCTGCCGTTGCTGGCCTTTGTGGTGCTGACCTTCATCATCCCCATCGGGCAGATGCTGGACCGGTCCTTCCACCACGACGGCTTTTCCGCCAATGCGCCGGCAACCGTGGAATGGTTTGCGAACAATCCCGAAGGCACCGTCCCGGATGAGGCCGCCTTTGCCGCGCTGGCCGCCGACATGGTGGAGATGAAGAAGAACAAGACCGCGGGTGAGGCCGGAACGCGTGTGAACTACACCCTGTCCGAGACGCGGTCCCTGATCACCAAGACCGCGCGCAACGCCGATGATCTGAAACCGCCCTACAAGGAGGCGTTCCTTGCCATCGATCCGCGCTGGGAAAGCCCGGCGGTCTGGCAGGCGATGCGGTCATCCGCCAGTGCCTATACCTCGGATTTCTACCTTTCCGCGCTGGACATGGAGCGCGCCGATGACGGCAGCATCCGCCGCGTGGCCGAAGAACAGCGGATCTATGTCTACCTCTTCCTCAAGACCTTCGCTTTGTCGGGCGTGATCACGCTGGTCTGCCTGCTCTTGGCCTTTCCGGTGGCGCATCTTCTGGCGACTTTGCCAATGGCCAAGGCGAACCTCTTGATGATCCTTGTGCTCTTGCCGTTCTGGACCTCGCTTCTGGTGCGGACCACAAGCTGGATCGTCCTGCTGCAGGGCGAGGGGGTGATCAACGACCTTCTGATGTCGCTGGGCGTCATCGGGGATGATGGCCGGTTGAAGATGATCTATAACCAGACCGGCACCATCATCGTCATGACGCATGTGCTGCTGCCCTTCATGATTTTGCCGCTCTATTCCGTGATGCGGGTGATCCCGCCCAGCTATGCCCGCGCCGCGCGGTCGCTGGGGGCCACAAGCTGGACCACCTTCCGCCGCATCTACCTGCCGCAGACGCTGCCGGGGATCGGGGCGGGGTCGCTGCTGGTGTTCATCCTTGCGGTTGGCTACTTCATCACTCCGGCACTGGTCGGGGGGGCGGATGGTCAGTTGATCTCGAACCTGATCGACTTCCACATGAAGAATTCGAACTGGTCGATGGCGGCGGCGCTGTCCGCGATGCTCTTGGCGGGGGTGCTGGTGCTCTACTGGCTCTATGACCGCCTGATCGGCATCGACAACCTGAAACTCGGTTAAGGAGGCGCGACCATGGCCCTGCCCATCTATGCAAGCCCGCTGGAGCGTCTCTGGCATTACACCTACATCGTGCTCTGCACCGCGATCTTCGTGTTCCTGATCGCGCCGATCCTTGTCGTCATCCCGTTGTCCTTCAACGCGGAGCCCTATTTCACCTTCACCGACGCGATGCTGCGCTTCGATCCGGTGGGCTATTCGATCCGCTGGTATGACGCCCTGCTGACCTTGGGGATGTTGGCCCCGGACGGCCTGCGCGACAATGCGTGGTGGGCCGATATGTGGGAGAATGCCACATGGGTGCGGGCGGCGAAGAATTCGATCATCATCGGCTTCTGGTCCACCATCCTTGCCACGGTGCTGGGCACCTTGGCCGCGCTGGGGTTGAGCCGCCCGGAGATGCCCTATCGCCGGGTGGTGATGGCGATCCTGATCAGCCCGATGATCGTGCCGATCATCATCATCGCGACCGGGTTGTTCTTCTTCTATTCCAACCCGTGTTCGATCATCGGGATGGAATGCGGGCGTCTGACCAGCACCTATCTGGGTGTGATCCTTGCCCATACCACGCTCGGCATCCCCTTTGTGATCATCACCGTGACCGCCACACTGTCGGGCTTTGATCAAAGCCTGATCCGCGCCGCGGCGTCGCTGGGGGCCAATCCGCGCGTGACCTTCTTCAAGGTCATCATGCCGCTGATCCTGCCGGGTGTCGTGTCCGGGGCGCTGTTCGCCTTTGTCACCTCGTTCGACGAGGTGGTGGCGGTGCTGTTCATCGCCGGACCCGACCAGCAGACCATCCCGCGCCAGATGTGGAACGGCATCCGCGAGGCGATCTCTCCAGCGATCCTTGCGGTGGCGACGATCCTTGTGGTGATCTCGATCGCGCTGCTGGCGACGGTGGAGTTGCTGCGGCGGCGGAGCGAACGCTTGCGCGGTGTCGCCCCGCACTGAAGCAGTGCTGAGTTGATAAGCGGAAAAGGCGGGGGCGACCCCGTCCTTTTTGCTTTGTGCATCACCGGCAGTCGCGCGGGGCAAGTGACCCGCGCGTATCGCAAAGGTTGTCTCATGCCCGCCCGTGCTGCCCCAGCACGGGCCGCGCCCGCCCGCCCCTTGGCGGGCGCGATAAATCGCACCCGCCCGGTCGTGCGTAAGCGGGAAGCTGAGGCCGTTTAGTTCCGGTAGTTCCAGGGCATGAGGGCGTCGATTTCGGCGCTCGGCCATTGGTTGGCGATGCGCTCGAGGGTCTGTGTCAGCCACGCAGTTG
>JAIXPH010000021.1 GCA_027486345.1 Paracoccaceae bacterium | reverse complement strand
GATCGATCGAGGAAAACACCGTGCCCGGGGCATAGGCCTCCATGAAGGCGCAGGGACCGAAGTCGATGCTTTCGCCCGACAGCGTCATGTTGTCGGTGTTCATCACGCCATGGATGAAGCCCACCCCCATCCATTGCGCGATCAGACGCGCCTGCGCGTCGATGACGGCATCAAACAGCGCCAGATAAGGGGCCGGTTCCGCCGCCAACGACGGGTAATGCCGTGCGATGGTGTAATCGGCCAGCGCCTTCACCCGCGCCTGATCGGACCGAGCGGCAAAGAACTGGAACGTGCCCACCCGGATATGGCTCGCGGCCACCCGCGTCAGGACGGCACCGGGCAAGGGCGTTTCGCGCCAGACCGATTCGCCAGTCGCGACCACCGCCAAGGCGCGGGTGGAGGGAATGCCCATGGCGTGAAGCGCCTCGCCCACCAGCACCTCGCGCAGCATCGGCCCCAGCGCCGCCTTGCCATCGCCACCGCGCGAAAAGGGCGTGCGGCCCGAGCCTTTCAACTGAATATCCCGCCGCAGGCTATCGCGCCCCACCACCTCGCCCAGCAGAATCGCGCGGCCGTCGCCCAACTGCGGGGAAAAACCGCCGAACTGATGCCCGGCATAGGCCTGCGCGATCGGTTCCGCCCCATCGGGCAGGCGCGCGCCGGACAGCACCTCGGGGGCCGAATCGCGCAGGGCCGCCACATCCAGCCCCAGATCGGCGGCAAGCGCCTCATTGAAGAACACCGTCGCAGGCGCGGGCGGCACGGCAGGCTGCACCGGCAGGAAGGCGCCCGGCAGGTCACGGGCATAGCTGTTGTCAAAGGGGATCAGGCGGGACATCGGCGGGACTTTCGCAACGGGCTGCCCCCCGGATATGGGCCACGCGGTCAGTCGCGGCAAGCGCGCCGCAAGGTCACTCGATCACTTCCATCCGCTCGATCTGCCAGATCGAGCGCGCGTAGATCACCTCGGTCTGATATCGGGCGTCGCTGTCAAAGGGATAGAGCAGCCAGATCGGCCCTTTGTCGCGCACGGACAAGGGCTTGCCATTCGCCTCGATCGCGAGGATCGGCCCGCCCTCCACCGCATCGGCAAAGGGAACATCCACCGTATAGTCGTTCAGGGCCCAGACCCGCAGGATGCTGCCCTTGGCCCCCAACCGGTCAAGGAAGGTCTTCAACGGCACGCCACGGAAGCTGACCACGCCATCGGTCCAGATCGTGGTGGTCTGGATCGTCTCTGTCCCCAGCGACTCGAATCCCGCCAGATCGAATTCGGCGATGTCGTCCCCTGTCTTTTCCGAGATGGCCCCGGTCACGGACAGGATCACTCGGTCGTTCGGTTGCGGCAGGGGTTGCGCGCTGGCCGACATCGCCCAGCCCCAGACCAGAAGCGGCACGAACAGCATCACGGATCGCATCAACGACATCAACGACATGGCAGCCCTTTCCCTTTGGGAACAGGTGATCCGCGCGGGTCGGCGCTGTCAACCGCAGCCTATCCTTCGGTACAGGGGTGGATGGCGCTTGGTCCGGGTCAAAAGCCCCAGCCGCGGGTCCGTTCAAAGACAGAAGAATGGTCGGGGCGGAGGGATTCGAACTCTCGACCTACGGTACCCAAAACCGTCGCGCTACCAGGCTGCGCTACGCCCCGACTGGCGCTCTCCTACCCAAGATCGCCGGCAAAGGAAAGCGCCTAGTCGCAGGGCCAGGCAGCCTTTTCTGCGGCAATGGCGGGATGACGCATCTGCGCGCCCTCTGCGATGCCCAGCCGCTTGGCCATTCCGGCATTGATCTCTAGCACATATTGGATATCCGCCCCGCCCGGAATCGGGGTCAGATCGCCCGGCACGGCAGCCTCGTGCACCCGCCGTACCGTCCCCGTGGCGTCGGCAAAGATCATGTCCAAGGAAATCAGAGTGTTCTTCATCCAGAACGACACGTCTTGAGGCGTATCATAGACGAACAGCATCCCGGCGGCGGATGGCAAGGTCTCGCGGAACATCAGCCCGCGATTGCGTTCCGCCCCGGTGTCGGCGATTTCGACGTGAAACCGAGCAACCCCGGCCGGTCCCCGCAGGTCCAGTGTCTCAGGCGCACAGGCGGCCTGTGCCTGCCCGGCCGAACCAGCCAGCAGCGCACAGACCGCGAATGCGGACACGGCCGTCAACCCGCGTGATGCCGAACCGCTGCTTCCCATGATGCCACCTGCATTGCCATGCGCCCGCGCTTGCCTTCGATAATACGAAGGCACACCGCCTCGCCAGCCTGTAGATCGGCAAAACCCGAAACGCGCAACACCTCGATGTGGATGAACACATCTTCAGGACGGCCAAAGACATTGGCAAAGCCAAAGCCTTTGCCTTTGTCGAACCATTTGACCCGCGCGGGTTCCAGCGGCAAGGCAGCGATGTCTTCGGGCGTGGAGGGTGCGTTTTCATCCATCAACGGGAAACTCCCACCAACAGGCGGTTCGATGTCCAACACCTCAACCGCCTGGACCCCACGTTGGGTCATCTGCACCCTCACCGAAATACCGGCACCATCAGCAACCGAGTTCTGGCCGTAATTGCGCAGCACGTTGGCGTGCAACAGGATATCGGACCCGCCCTCGTCACCCACGATGAAACCGAACCCTTTGCCGGGATCGAACCACTTTACGCGGCCATGCAATGTCTGCGTGACCTTATCTTCGTCTGTCATGTCGAGAGCCGTTTCCCCAGAGTTAGCCCACTGCCCAAGTCATGACGCCATAAGACGTTCCGTTTCAAGGGGCATTTCTTGACGAAAGCGGGTTTCCACCACTCGCGCTTCGCGAAATTCACGGATTGAGCCGCGAAATTTGCCATGGGTCCTCTAAACCTCTGCGCGACCACCGAAACCTGTCATGCAACCTGAACGGTCCGTCCGCCCAGAACTCGATCTCAAGCGGCAGGATGCGGATGCCGCCCCAAAACGGCGGTCGCTTCGGGTTAGGCCCTTGCAATGCCGTCATTTTCGCCACTTCCGCCACCAGCGCCCCGCGTGACGACAGCGGTTTGGACTGCTTCGAGGCCCAGGCCCCCAACCGGCTTTTCAGGCTGCGGCTGGCATAATAGGCATCGGCCTGAGGGCCCTCTTCACGTTCCGTCACGCCCCGCACGCGGATCTGACGCCGCAGCGATTTCCAGTGCAACACGAATGCCGCCTTGCCGGAAGACTCGATTTCCTGCCCCTTTCGGCTGCCGTAGTTCGTGTAGAATACGAAAGACTGTGCCTCTATATCCTTCAGAAGCACCATCCGCGCGTTTGGCATGCCCGTTTCATCCACCGTTGCCAGCGCGATGGCGTTCGGATCATTCAGCTCTTTCGGCTCGGCCTCGGCCAGCCAGGCCCGCGCGAGGGCAAAGGGGTCGTCCCCCGCGAAGATGCCGGTCCGGTCGCTTGCGTCTTCCATGTTCGTCCTGTCCTTTGCTGCGCCATAGCGTGGCTGTCGCGCACTTGATGCAGAGGACCGATTGCCCTACACCACGGCGACACAAAACTGGGCGAGGGACAGGCAATGTCAACCGGACTTATGGCAGGAAAGCGCGGGCTCATCATGGGTCTGGCCAATGACAAATCCATCGCCTGGGGCATTGCCAAGGCCTTGGGCGACCAGGGCGCGGAACTGGCCTTCTCCTATCAGGGCGAGGCGCTGAAGAAACGGGTGGAGCCGCTGGCCGCCTCGCTCGGCGCGCCCAAGCTCTTTGAATGCGACGTCACCAACGAAGTGTCGATGGACGCGATGTTCGCCGCGCTCAAGGCGGATTGGGGAAAGCTCGATTTCCTCGTCCATGCCATCGGCTTCTCGGACAAGAATGAACTCCGCGGCCGCTATGTCGACACCAGCCGAGCCAACTTCCTGATGACGATGGACATCTCGGTCTATTCCTTCACCGCCGTCTGCCAGCGCGCGGCGGCGATGATGCCCGATGGCGGGTCCCTGCTGACGCTGACCTACTACGGTGCGGAAAAGGTCATGCCGCATTACAACGTGATGGGGCTGGCCAAGGCCGCGCTTGAGGCGTCGGTGAAATACCTCGCCGAAGATCTCGGCAAGGACGGCATCCGCGTCAACGCGATCAGCGCCGGGCCGATCAAGACGCTGGCGGCAAGTGGCATCGGCGACTTCCGCTACATCATGAAGTGGAACGAGCTGAACTCCCCGCTGCGCCGCAACGTCACGCAGGAAGAGGTGGGCAAGGCCTCGCTCTATCTGCTCTCGGATCTCGGCTCGGGCACCACGGGCGAGAATCTGCATGTCGATGCGGGCTATCACGTGGTGGGGATGAAGGCGGTGGATGCGCCCGACATCGACGCCGTCACCGGACGGAATGGCAAGGAATGACGCTCGCGGCGTTTCTTGCGCTGGCGTCGGTGCAGATGATGGCCGCCATCAGCCCCGGCCCCGCCGTGCTGATGACGGCGCGCACGGGTGTGACGCAAGGGCTGCGGATGGGGGTATGGATGGCGGCGGGCATCGGCTTTGGCGCGGTGTTCTGGGCGGTGGCGGCGCTCTTCGGGCTGGCCCTCTTGTTCAAGGTGGCCCCCGCCCTTCTCACCGCGCTGAAGATCGTCGGCGGCGCCTACCTTGTCTGGATCGCCATCCAGATGTGGCGGCATGCCAAGGAACCGCTGTCCACCGACACCGCTGACGGCACCCTGCCCCGCTCCGGCCCCGCCGCACTCTGGAAGGGCATCACCACCCAATTTGCCAACCCCAAGCCCGTCGTCTTCTTCGGCGCGGTCTTTGCGGGCATGGTGCCGCCGGAAACGCCCCTCTGGATCAAGGGCGCGCTCCTCTGCGTCGTCTTCTCGACCGACTTCACCTGGAACGTCATCGTCGCCCGGCTGTTTTCCTTCGACCGCACCCGCGCGGCCTATCTGAATCTGAAAACCCTGATCGACCGCAGCTTCGGCGGCGTCCTGAGCCTGCTGGGCCTCAAGGTCGCCCTGACATGACCCACCCTTTCTTCTTTTCTTAAATATCCCGGGGGTGCGGGGGCTGGCCCCCGCTCCCGCACCAAAAGCCCCAACAACAGGAGCACGCCATGAACGACAAAAAAAAAAAAAAAAAAGGCTTCCATGTCAGCTGGGACCAGATCCACCGCGACTCGCGTGCGCTGGCGTGGCGGCTGGACGGCAAGGGACCGGGCGAAGGCGGGGCGTGGAAGGCCGTGGTCGGCATCACACGCGGCGGTCTTGTGCCCGCGATGATCGTCAGCCGTGAGCTGGACATCCGCGTGGTCGATACCATCAGTGTGAAATCTTACAACCACCAGGCCCAGACCGAGGCCAAGGTGACCAAATCGCCGCAAGATGACCTGATGGGCGACGGCACCGGCATTCTGGTGGTCGACGATCTGGTCGACTCGGGCAAGACGCTGGAACTGGTGCGCAAACTCTATCCCAAGGCGCATTTCGCCACCGTCTATGCCAAACCCAAGGGCAAGCCGATGGTGGACAGCTACATCACCGAGGTGAGCCAGGACACTTGGATCTTCTTCCCTTGGGACATGGCGCTGCAATACGTCCAGCCCTTCCGCGGCAACGACTGACCCACGCCGAAATCCGGCGCGGATTTCGGGCCGTTTCCTGACGCAGGAAACGGTGTCCGACCGGCGCGACGCGGAATTTGCGTCAAATTCCGCCCCGTTTTCTGCGTCAGAAAACGGCGTCCCAGAGCCCTCAAGGAGACAAAGATGACCCTGCCGCTGAACCCCGCCATGGCCGCCACCTTTGCCCCCCCGGTGATGGAGGCGCGGCGCTGGCTTGCCGATGCGGTCTTCCCGGCGGATCGCCCGCTGATCAACGTCAGCCAGGCCGCGCCCGTCGAACCACCGCCCATGGCGCTGCGTCAAGCCATGGCCGAGGCCGCGCTCAACGACCCGGCGGCGCATCTCTATGGCCCGGTCCTAGGCCTGCCCGACCTGCGCGCCGAAATTGCCGGCCAATGGTCGGCGGCCTATGGCGGCGCGATCAGCCCGGACCAGGTGGCCATCACCCAAGGCTGCAATCAGGCGTTCTGCGCCGTGATGTCCACACTTGCCGGGGCCGGGGATGAGGTGATCCTTCCTACCCCGTGGTATTTCAATCACAAGATGTGGCTGGACATGCAGGGCGTGACCACCGTCCCCCTGCCTGCCGGCGCGGGCCTGATCCCCGATGCGTCAGAAGCCGCAAAGCTGATCACCCCCAAGACCCGCGCCATCGTGCTGGTCAGCCCGAACAATCCCGGCGGATCGGAATATCCGGCCGAAACGCTGGCCGCCTTCCGCGATCTGGCCCGCGCGCATGACCTCGCGCTGATCGTGGATGAGACCTACCGCGATTTCGACAGCCGGACCGGACGTCCGCATGACCTCTTCACCGACCCCGATTGGGCCGATACCTTCATCCAACTTTACAGCTTTTCAAAGGCCTACCGCCTGACCGGCCATCGCGTGGGCGCTGTGGTGGCATCGGCCCGCAGGCTGGCGGAAATCGAGAAATTCCTTGATACTGTCGCCATTTGCCCCAGCCAGTTGGGCCAGATCGGCGCACTGTGGGGCATGCGCAACCTCGCGCAATACGTGGCGGGCGAACGCGCGGAAATCCTTGCCCGCAAGACGGCCATGGTCGACGGCTTCGCCGCCCTGCCCGATTGGAAGCTGCTTGGCTGCGGGGCCTATTTCGCCTATGTCGAACACCCGTTCGACCTGCCCTCGGATCAGGTGGCCAAGCGGTTGGTCCATTCCTCCTCGATCCTGATGCTGCCCGGCACCATGTTCCAGCCCGAGGGCAGCGCGGACGGCCAGCGCCAGATGCGGATCGCCTTTGCCAATATCGACACCGCCGGAATCGCAGAGCTGTTCCGGCGTCTGGCGCAGGTGCGCTTCTGACATCCCTGCGATCCATTCCCGCCCGCCTGCCCTCGCATCTTGCCCCGATGCGGGCAGTTCACTAGACAGGCGGTCAAAACCTGCATTCCTAAGGCGAGAGATCATGGCCAAAGAGACCGACGACGACGCCCCGCGCAAGAAACGCAAGACCGGCTCGGTTCTGGTCTGGGTCTTGCTGGCCATGGTGATCACCGGTCTTGGCGGCTATCAGATGACCGATTTCGGTGGCAGCCGCAGCGCCATCGGCACCGTGGGCGAACAGGACATCGACGCAGGGGATTATGCGCGCGCCCTGCGTCAAGAAGTCGATGCGCTTGGCGCGCAATTCGGCACGCAGGTTCCGCTGGACACGGCACTCGCCCTCGGGGTCGATCAAAAGGTCATCCAATCGCTGGTCAATCAGGCCGCCCTCGACAACGAGGCCGCGCGCATCGGCATTTCCGTCGGCGATCAGACCGTCGCCCAGCAGATCACCGAGATGCGGGCCTTTCAGGGCACCGCGGGTCAATTTGACCGCACGACCTATTCCGCCGAGCTGAAACAGAACAACCTGACCGAAGCCGCATTCGAAACCCGCATCCGTGCCGACCTTGCGCGGGGCCTGTTGCAGGGCGCTGTCGTGGGCGGCTATGCGGCACCGCAGGCGCTGACCGACACGCTGGCCAATTGGGCCGGGGAACGCCGGGGGTTCTCGCTGCTGCGCGTGACCGAGGCCGACCTGACCACCCCCGTCGCTGATCCGACCGAGGCCGAATTGCAGGCCTTCTATGACGCGAACACCGACCGCTTCATCAAGCCCGAGGCCAAGCGCATCACCTATGCCGCGCTCTTGCCCGAAGCCATCCGCGCCGAACAGCCGGTGGACGAGGCGGAACTGAAAAAGGCCTATGACGACCGGATCGACGAATTCATGGTGCCGGAAAAGCGTCTGGTCGAACGTCTGGTCTATCCCGACCAGGCCGCCGCCGATGCCGCCAAGGCCCGTCTCGATGCAGGCGACAGCTTTGATACGCTGGTGACGGACCGTGGCCTGCGGCTGGAGGATGTCGATCTGGGCGACGTCAGCAAGGCCGAACTCGGTGCCGCGGGCGATGCCGTCTTTGCCCTGACCGAACCCGGTGTCGTAGGCCCCTTGCCCACTGACCTCGGCCCGGCCCTGTTCCGGATGAATGCGGTGCTGGCCGCGCAGGAAACCACGTTCGATCAGGCCAAGGGCGATCTGGCCGCGCAAATGCAGGTCGAAGCCGCCAAGCGCGCCATCGCCGACCGGGTCGAGGAGATCGACGACCAACTGGCTGGCGGGGCCACTCTGGAAGATCTGGCCAAAGAGGCGGGGATGGAGGTTGCGACCATCGACTATGTCACCAATGCCGCCGCACCCGAAGGCATCGCCGCCTATCCCGGCTTCCGCGCCGCTGCCGACAAGGTGGCCGACGGAGACTTTCCCGAAGCGATCCTGCTTGATGAAGGCGGCGTTTTCGCCCTGCGTCTGGATGAAATCGTCCCCGCCGCCCCGATCCCCTTCGCCGAGGCCAAGCCGCAGGTCGAAGCCGCGTGGCGGGCCGATGCCCTTGCCAAGGCCCTGACCGCCCGCGCCACCGAGATTGCGGCCGCCGTCAAGGGCGGTGCCTCGCTCGCGTCGCAAGGCATTGTCGACGTCACCCGCGAAATCGGGCGGGATGGGTCTGTCGCCGACGCCCCGTCTAGCCTGGTCGCGGATGTGTTCAAACTGGACGCCGGCGCGGTGCAGGTGATCGACGCGGCCGGTTTTGTCGCCGTCGTGCAACTGGACCGCGTGATCCCGCTGTCGGACCTGCCCCAGGACGACGCCGCAGCGCTGCGCGATGCCATCTCGGTGCAAGTGGAACAGGCGCTGTCGCAGGATGCCACCGCCCTCTTCACGCAAGGCTTGGCAGCAGAGGCTGGCGTGCGTCTGGATCAGCAGGTCATCGCCGCTGTCAACGCGCAGATGCAGTAAGGACCCGTCCATGAACCTCAGCCCTTCGTTTGAGGCGTTCGAACGCGGTTGGGCGGCGGGCAAGACCCAACTGGTCCATGCCCGCCTCGCCGCCGATCTGGACACGCCGGTCTCCTTGATGCTGAAACTGGCCGAAGCCCGGTCGGACACCTTCATCCTTGAATCGGTCACGGGCGGAGAGGTGCGGGGCCGCTACTCTGTGGTCGGCATGAAGCCCGATCTGATCTGGCGCTGCCACGGCACCCGGTCCGAGATCAACCGCGAGGCCCGCTTTGACGCGCAGGCCTTCCAGCCGCTGGACGGCCACCCGCTGGACACCCTGCGCGCGCTGATCGCGGAAAGCCGGATCGACATGCCCGAAGACCTGCCCCCCATCGCGGCGGGGCTCTTCGGCTATCTGGGCTATGACATGATCCGTCTCGTGGAAAGTCTGCCCGACGTGAACCCTGATCCCATCGGCCTGCCGGATGCCGTGCTGATGCGCCCCTCCGTCGTCGCCGTGCTGGACGGCGTGAAGGGTGAGGTGACGGTGGTGGCCCCGGCTTGGGCGACCTCGGGCCTCTCGGCCCGTGCCGCCTATGCCCAGGCGGCAGAGCGGGTGATGGACGCGCTGCGCGATCTGGACCGCGCCCCGCCCGCGCAGCGCGACCTCGGCGAAGTCGCGGCCGTGGGTGAAGCCCGGTCGAACTTCAGCCATGACGGCTACAAGGCCGCCGTGGAAAAGGCCAAGGACTACATCCGCGCGGGCGACATCTTCCAGGTCGTCCCCAGCCAACGCTGGGCGCAGCGCTTCGAACTGCCGCCCTTCGCGCTCTATAGGTCGTTGCGCAGGACCAACCCCTCGCCCTTCCTGTTCTTCTTCAACTTCGGCGGCTATCAGGTCATAGGGGCGAGCCCCGAAATCCTCGTGCGCCTGCGCGACGGCGAAGTCACGATCCGCCCCATCGCCGGCACCCGCAAACGCGGGGCCACCCCGGAAGAGGACCGCGCGCTGGAGGCCGACCTCTTGGCCGACAAGAAGGAACTGGCCGAACACCTGATGCTTCTGGACCTCGGCCGCAACGATGTGGGCCGGGTCGCAAAGGTCGGCACCGTCCGCCCGACCGAACAGTTCATCATCGAACGCTATTCCCACGTGATGCACATCGTCTCGAACGTGGTCGGCGAGATTGCCGAAGGGCAGGATGCCCTCTCGGCCCTGCTGGCGGGTCTGCCCGCGGGCACGGTGTCGGGTGCCCCCAAGGTCCGGGCGATGGAAATCATCGACGAACTCGAACCCGAAAAGCGCGGCGTCTATGGCGGCGGCGTGGGCTATTTCGCGGCGAATGGCGAAATGGACTTCTGCATCGCGCTGCGCACAGCGGTGCTGAAGGATGAGACCCTGTATATCCAGGCCGGGGGCGGCGTCGTCTATGACAGCGACCCCGAGGCCGAGTATCAGGAAACCGTCAACAAATCCCGCGCCCTGCGCCGCGCCGCCGAAGACGCAGGCCTCTTCGCCGGACGCGGCAACCGATGACACCTCGGCAGGGGGGGGCGATCCGCCCCCCCCACGGATGTCTTCCGCCCCAAGAGGACGCAGGCCAGGCCGCCGTCCCCTTCCCCGTTGCGCAAATATCCTCAGGGGGTGAATGGCCGCCCCGGCGGCCAGAGGGGGCGCGAGCGCCCCCTGACCCGCGCGGTCCTGCGCGCCCCGCGCAGGGCCGTGCTCATCGCGTCAGGCGCGGCACGCGCCTGTCCGTCAGATCACCCTCCTTACAGCGTGCCTTACAGCGTGGCGTTGGTCGCCCCGCCGTCCAGCAGGATGTTTTGCCCTACGATGAACCCCGCCTGCTGCGAACACAGGAAAGCGCAGGCTGCACCGAACTCGGCCGCCGTGCCATAGCGGCGGGCGGGAATGGCGGCGGCGCGCTTGGCGCGGGCTTCTTCCATCGTGATGCCTTCGGCCTTCACCACCCCGCCATCCAAGGCCACGGCGCGGTCGGTGTCATGGATGCCGGGCAGCAGGTTGTTGATCGTCACCCCATGCGGGGCCACCTGCCGGGATGTGCCCGCGACATAGCCCGTCAGCCCTGCCCGGGCCGAATTCGACAGGCCCAGTTGCGGGATTGGCGCCTTGACCGACTGGCTGGTGATATTGACCACCCGGCCCCAGCCCTTGGCGATCATTCCGGGCAACAGCGCTTTCATCAACGCGATGGGGGTCAGCATGTTGGCGTCCAACGCCCGGATGAAATCGTCGCGCGTCCAATCCGACCACAGCCCCGGCGGCGGGCCGCCCGCGTTTGTCACCAGAATGTCCACCCCCTCCGCCGCCGCCAGCACCTGCGCGCGGCCCGCATCCGTCGTGACATCCGCCGCCATCGTGACCACCGCCACGCCAAACCGGTCCCGGATCGACGCCGCCGTCGCCTCCAGCGCCTCGGCCCCGCGCGCGTTCAGCACCAGATCCACCCCGGCCTCTGCCAGCGCCTCGGCGCAGCCGCGCCCCAATCCCTTGGACGAGGCGCAGACCAGCGCCCGTTTTCCGCGAATGCCCAGATCCATCCCTTGCGCTCCTTCTTGCTGCGCCCAAAGGCTACCCCGGCCCTTGGCGTCCCGCAACCAATGCCCGCCTGCCTGTAGACGCTGGGCGCGCTTTGGGCTAAAGCCGCGCCATGCTGGACAATCGCCCCACCCTTCCGCCCGAAATCGCCCGCCGCCGGACCTTTGCGATCATCTCGCACCCCGACGCCGGGAAAACCACGCTCACCGAAAAGTTCCTGCTGTTCGGGGGCGCGATCCAGATGGCGGGCCAGGTCCGCGCCAAGGGCGAGGCACGGCGCACGCGCTCGGACTTCATGAAGATCGAAGCCGACCGGGGCATCTCGGTTTCGGCCTCGGCCATGTCGTTCGACTATCGCGCCTTCCGCTTCAATCTGGTGGACACCCCCGGCCACAGCGACTTTTCCGAGGACACCTACCGCACCCTGACGGCGGTGGATGCCGCGATCATGGTGATCGACGGGGCCAAGGGTGTGGAATCCCAGACGCAGAAACTGTTCGAGGTCTGCCGCCTGCGCGATCTGCCGATCCTGACCTTCTGCAACAAGATGGACCGCGAATCCCGCGACACCTTCGAGATCATCGACGAGATTCAGGAAAACCTTGCCATCGACGTGACGCCCGCAAGCTGGCCCATCGGCATGGGACGCGAGTTTGTGGGGGCCTATGACATCCTGCACGACCGGCTGGAGATCATGGACCGCGCCGACCGCAACCGGGTGGCGGAATCGATCCAGATCAGCGGGTTGGACGATCCGAAACTGGCCGAACATGTCCCCGCCGACCTGCTGGCCAAGTTCCGCGAAGAGATCGACATGGCGCGGCAGCTGCTGCCCGCATTTGACCGTGAAGCGTTTCTGAACGGCTCCATGACACCGATCTGGTTCGGCTCGGCCATCAACTCTTTCGGGGTGAAGGAATTGATGGACGGCATGGGCGAATACGGCCCCGCGCCGCAGCCGCAAAAGGCGGCCGAGCGCCAGATTTCGGCGGATGAAACGCCGGTCACCGGTTTTGTCTTCAAGGTGCAGGCCAACATGGACGCCAAGCACCGCGACCGTGTGGCCTTTGTCCGCCTCGCATCCGGCCATTTCGAACGCGGCATGAAACTTTTGCATGTGCGGTCGAAAAAACCGATGGCGATTGCCAACCCGGTCATGTTCCTCGCCGCCGACCGCGAACTGGCCGAAGAGGCCTGGGCCGGGGATATCATCGGCATTCCAAACCACGGGCAACTCCGCATCGGCGACGCCCTGACCGAAGGCGAGGCGCTGCGCTTTACTGGCATCCCGTCCTTTGCGCCCGAACTTCTGCAATCGGTGCGCGCTCTGGACCCGATGAAGGCCAAGCATCTGGAAAAGGCCCTGATGCAATTCGCCGAGGAAGGGGCCGCCAAGGTGTTCAAGCCGATGATCGGCTCGGGCTATATCGTGGGCGTCGTGGGGGCCTTGCAATTCGAGGTGCTGGCCAGCCGGATTGAGCAGGAATACTCCTTGCCCGTGCGGTTCGAACCGTCGCACTTCACCTCTGCCCGCTGGGTCAACGGGGCCAAGGCGGCGGTGGAGGCATTCGTCAACATCAACAAGGGCCACATCGCCTATGACAACGATGGCGACCTTGTCTACCTCACCCGCCTCAAGTGGGACATCGACCGGATCGAGCGCGACCATCCGGAGTTGAAGCTGACCGCGACGAAGGAAATGATGGTGTGAGCCGCGCCAACCGCGTGCAGCCGGACGGGTCTTTCGCCACCGTCCCTGCGCGCGGGGCCTTCATGGGCAATCGGGGCTGTCTGCACGACGATGCGGGCGTGATCCGCCGCCGGCATCAGGGCAAGCTGTGGATCACCTGCACCTTGCGCGAAAAGGCGGGGCGTGGCGCGGTGCCCCAAGCCGTGCCGGGGCGCTACACATCCCTGTTCTTTCTGGATGAGGCGGTGGCCTGCGCCGCAGGACACCGCCCCTGCGCCGAATGCCGTCGTGCGGTCTACAATGACTTTCGCGCCGCATGGGGCCGGGCCATTGGCGCGGTGCCAAAGGCGGCAGAGATGGATGCCATCCTGCACGCGGCCCGCCTCGACCCCGCCACCCGCCTCCCCCGCCGCCATCAGGCCGAGGTGGCCACCCTGCCCGAGGGCTGCTTCATCCTGTGGAAGGGCGCGCCGCATCTTCTGGCAGCGTCGGGGCTGCGCCCCTATCGCCCCGACGGCTATCGCACGCCCCTGCCGCGCCCGGATGGACCCGTCACCGTGCTGACCCCACTGCCCTTGGTGCAGGTGATGCGGGCGGGATGGCAGCCAGTGCTTGACCTGACGGTGGACCGTCCGAATTGGTAGCGGCAAGCCCTCCCGCCCGGGAAACCAGAGCTAGCCCAAACCTCAACTGGCCCAAACGCCTCAAAGCCATCACAACGTCCCACCCGCCGATAACCCCAGTGACTCACAGCAAGAGGATTTGGCGACAGGCCCCGGGGGGAGAGGGAACGCCCGGATCAACCGCCGTCGGGACGACCGCGCCCCGATGCCTTGGGCGTCGCCGCATTCCTTGTCGTTGCGCCTTCACACTAGACGTCCCACCGGCTTCAGACTGGAACGCCACGCTTGCCCAGTGTAGCACTCTGCGATGCCCGACCCTCACTCGCCCCTCCTCTCTGCCTACCTCGCCCTTGGCCCGGTCATCCAACCGCTGGCCCCGCTCCTGCTCAAACGCCGTTTGGCGCAGGGCAAGGAAGACCCCGCCCGCTGGCGCGAGAAGCTGGGGCATGCCACCCTGCCCCGGCCAAAAGGGCCGCTGATCTGGCTGCATGCCGTCAGCGTGGGTGAAGGGCTGTCGGTCCTGCCGCTGCTGACCCGTCTGGTGGCGGGTGGCGCGCGGGTTCTGGTCACCTCGACCACCGTCACCTCGGCCCGGCTCTTGGCCGAGCGTCTGCCCAAGGGCTGCCTGCATCAATTCCTTCCGCTGGACCTGCCCGGACCCGTGCGGCGGTTTCTGGATCATTGGCGGCCCGATCTGGCCGTGTTCGTCGAAAGCGAATTCTGGCCGCGCCTCTTGCGCGACACGCGGGCGCGCGGCATCCCAATGGTGCTGGTGAATGCCCGCATCTCGGACACATCCGCCCGCAACTGGCGGCGGGTGCCGGGATTGGCGCGGGCGATCCTGTCGGGCTTTGCCGCCCTGACCGCGCCGGAGCCGCGGGTGGCCAGCCTGCTGGCAGAGCTTGGCGCAGACCCGGCCCGCATCCGCACGACGGGTTCGCTCAAACGCGGCACGGGGCGCTTGCCGGTGGAGGCTGAGGCTTTGGCCCGTCTGCGCGACGCCATCGGCCACCGCAAGGCATGGCTCGCCGCCTCGACCCACCCCGGCGAGGAGGAGGTGATCCTTGACGCCCAGCAGCGCCTTGACGACCGCCTTCTGATCCTTGCCCCGCGCCATCCGCAGCGGGGAGACGCGATCCGCGACCTGATCACCGCGCGGGGGCTGCGGGTCGCGCAACGCTCACGCCATGACCCGCTTGGGGCGGACACCCAGATTTATCTTGCCGATACGCTGGGCGAGATGGGGCTTTGGTTCGATCTCTGCTCCGTCGCCTTCATCGGGGGATCATTGGTGCCGGTCGGCGGGCACAATGCCTATGAGGCGGTGGCGCATGGGTCCGCCGTCATCACCGGGCCAGAGGTCTCTAACTTTGCCGCCCTCTATGACAGCCTGCTCTCGGCCAAAGGTGCCGTCATGGTGCCGGATACCCGCGCCTTGGCTGACACGATCCTCGCGCTGGACGATCCGGCCCGGCACAAGGCCCAGACCGAAGCTGCCGAGTCCGCCATCCGCGCCGAAAGCGATGCCACGGCAGAGACGGCCGCCCTGGTCCTGTCCTTTCTGAAACCCTGACGGGCTACTGGCCGCTCTTGCGCCGCGCCTCTGCCAGCGCACGGCGACGCTCCAGCCGGTCGGACACTTGCGCCGGGTCAAGCCCGGCCTGTGACGGATCGGGTGTCAGATCGAGACCACCGAGTTTCCAGCGCTGGTGCGTCCACAGCCACTGGTCGGGATGGGCGCGCACCTGCGCCTCAAGACTGTCATTCAAGGCCTGCGTCATCACCTCGGGCGCGCCATGGGGGATGGGAGCCTCGACAATCAGGTCGAACCCCAGATCGGCGCGGCGGATGCCATAGGTCGGCACCACCAGCGCGTCATAGCGCAGCGCCATCTCTGCCGCCGACAGCGAGGTCAGCGCGTCCCGCCCCATGAAGCCCAGCTTGGCCCCGTCCGCCATGTGCTGATCCAAGACCAGACCCAGCATCCCGCCCGACCGCAAAAAGCGCAGCATCTCCGCCAGCCCCTTGCGCCCGCGCGGAAACAGCGGCGTGCCGATGCGCGAGATGGCGGCGACGTAGTGGCGGTTGAAGAAGGGATTTCCCATCTCACGGTAAAGACCGCCGACCCGGTAGCCGCGCAGGATCAGCGCCCCGCGCATCGCATCGTAATTGCCGATATGGCCGGTCACCAGAAGCACCGGTCGGCCCGTGCGATGCGCCTCTTCCAGCGCCGGGAGGCCCGGACCGGTGATCGTCTCGGCCCCGATGCGGGCCAGGAATTCCGGTCCGGAATACATCTCGGCCAGCGTGCGGCCCATGTTGGCGGGCACGGCGCGGACCAGACGGTCGACCTCGGCCTCCGGCAGGTCGGGCAGGACGAAGGCCAGATTGCGCCGGATGCGGGCACGATATCCCGCCGCGGGGGCCACCACCGCCGACATCAGCCAGGCGCACAGCGCCAGACGAGCCGGATAAGGCAGGCGCAGCATCACCCAGAGCGCCAGACGGATCAGACGGTCGACAAGCCAGTAACGGGCAACCTCACCTTTGTTCAGCGGTGCGGACATGGTCCGGGGCACTTCCTTTGGCACTTCGGGGCGTCTGGCCATCGGGCCGTCGCGCGACATATAGCCCCGCCCGCGCCGGGGAACAAGTTGCCGCACCATCCCCCTGCCGCAGCGTTCCCCCGCGCGCAGGGCAACGGCTGCGCCGCTTTCGTTGACAGATGTGCGACCATGGGGTCTATGGCCGCACGCCCTGCGACGCCACACCCTGCCAGCGGAAGCCGCCATGTCCCCGACCGACACGCCCGAAGTCTTTGTGCCCAACCTGAACACGCGCTTCACCGGTGTGTCCTCGACCGCGCGGGCGGTGATGCAGCAGCATCTGGGCGTGCATCGCGTGGCACTGGTGGGCGTGCCCCTGCCCGGCCTGCCAGCACCGATCACCAAGGCGCAGGCGCTGCGCCTGTCTCGGGTGAAGCCTGCGGGACGACCGTTTTCCATCTGGCACACGCGGCGCAACACCGAAATGGCGCTGGCGATCCTTGCGCGTGATGTGCTGCGCCTGCCGGTCAGGATCGTCTTCACCTCGGCGGCCAAACATGTGCATTCGGCACTGCCGCGCCTGCTGATCTCGCGCATGGACCGCATCATCGCCACCAGCGACGAGGCCGCCGCTTGCGTCGGCCGCCATCATGCCGTCGTGCCGCATGGCGTGGACACCGACCGCTTTCACCCCGCGCAAGACCGCCGCGCCGATTGGGCGGCTACCGGCTTTCCGGGCGACTATGGCATCGCCACCGTGGGTCGCGTCCGCCCGTCCAAGGGCAGTGACATCTTCGTCGAGGCGATGATCAAGGCCCTGCCCGACCTGCCCGGTGCGACCGCCCTGGTGATCGGTCTGGCCAAACCTTCGGAAGCGGAGTTCTTGGCCAAGCTGAAAGCCCGCGTGGCCGAGGCCGGGATGACCGACCGTATCCTGTTCACCGGCATGATCCCCGATGATGACCTGCTGCGCGTGCTGCGCGGGTGCCGCCTGCTCTGCGCCACGCCGCGCTACGAACCCTTTGGCGTGACGCCGCTGGAAGGCATGGCCTCGGGCCTGCCCGTCGTCGCCACCGCCACCGGCCATTTCGCCGAGGCCGTGGGCGACCCCGGATCAGACGACCAGGCCGGGGTGATCGTCCCGGTGGGCGACGTAGCGGCCATTGCCGAGGCCGTGGTCTGGACCCTGTCCGACGCGGACCGCTTCGCCATGCTGGCCCGCAACGCCCGCGACCGCGTTCAGCGACTGTTTTCCATCCAGCGCGAGGCGCAGGCCGTGACCGAAGTCTATGAGGAATTGTGGCGCAACGGCTGACCACCGCGCCGCAGCGGCTTGGTATCAAAGGACAATTCCGAAACGCCCTGCCTCAGCGCGCCCCACGGAAAAAATCGCCGCAACCCGCCACTAGGGTCTAGGAATCCGCCACCGCCTGTTATATCACCCCGCCAACGCCGCAGTAGCTCAGCTGGTAGAGCACGTCATTCGTAATGATGGGGTCGGGGGTTCGAGTCCCTTCTGCGGCACCACTTCCAGCAAATCCAGTTCAACTGCTCCACGTCCTGCAAAGGATTGCGGGGTGCGCTGCTGTCGCAGTCTGGCTGGCCAGTCATGCTGGGGTCAGCATCTGCGCCCAGGTTCGTGTTGCGGTCTGGCTGGCGTGGTGCAGGGCGGTCAGCGGCATGGACTCATCGGTCACAAAGGCCATGAATCGTTGGTTCAGGTCGTGAAAGATCATCTGGCCCAGCACGGCGGCCTCGACCTCCCCCCGCGCCGCGCCGCGCTGTTGCAGGGCGGCGACAAGGTCTGACACCTGCCGCGCCAGCATGGCGTCCAGCGCGGTGTAGCGTTGCGAGAACGGCGAGTCGGGGGCGGCGATCGACAACGCCATCGCGGTGCGCCACATCGCCTTGGACAGGTAATGCAGCGAATGGTCGTAATAGAGACGGATCAGGCGGTCCAAAGCCTCTGCCACCGACGCGGGCGGGGCGGCGATGACAGCGCCCCCGGCCTCCACCACCTCTTCCACCTCCATCGATACGATGGCCAGAAGGATATCGCCCTTGGTGGAAAAGTAGTTGTAACAGGTGCCCGCCGACACCTCGGCCCGTTGGGCGATGTCCTCGATGCGGACGGCGTCATAGCCTTGGTCGCGGAACATCTCGGACGCTGCCTGCAAGATGCGGCGGGTGCGGTCGGCCTTATGTTGTTCGCGCAGTCCGGTCATGGCGAGCCTGTTCAAGCGGTTGTTTTGGCGATGGTTTTCATTTTGCCTGAAATTTGATGTTGACTTCAAATTTGACCGAACTCAATTCTTTTTCCAAAGGCACCCGGCAGAGGTGCCCCACCCCCGACATGGAGACACCCTTATGGCCCTGACCGCCCGGCTTTCCGCCACCTCGCTCGCCCTGTTGTTCCTGACCTCTCCGTCCTTTGCGCAAGAGTTGAACGCGCTGGTCTGGTGCGATCACACCGACCCCGAACTTGTTGCGCCGTTCGAGGAAAAGTTCGGCGTCACAGTGAACCTCAAGGAATATGAGGGCACGGCGGCGGGTTTGGCGATCCTTGACCAGTCGCAGCCCGGCGATTGGGATGTGATGGTGATCGACGCCGTCGATGTCGGCCGCGCGGTGGAGGCCGGGTATCTGGCCGAACTGCCCGCCGACCAATTGCCGACCGCCGATTTCTTTCCCGAACTGGTGATGGCGGCGAACAATACTGTGAATGGCAAGACCTATGCCGTGACCGAGAAATTCGGCTACAACACCATCTCCTATGACAAGACCAAGGTCGATCCCGCCGATATGGACGACATGGCGGCGCTGACCTCGGGCAAATATGATGGCCGGATCGGCATCTATGACTATTACCTGCCGGTGCTGGGTCTGGTGGCCTTGGGTCAGGGCATCAACACCGCCGACATCAACGCCGAGACCCTGCCCAAGCTGAAAGACCCGCTGATGGCGCTGCGCAAGGCGTCCAAGCAGGTGTCGGACGTCGTATCGGCCCAGACTGCGCTGGCGACGGGTGAGGTTGATATCGTCGTCGGTGGCGGCGAATGGCTGACGGCGGTTTTGGCGGCGGACAATGCCAACCTAGACTGGACCATCCCGAAGCAAGGCGGCTTGCGTTGGGCGCAATCCATCGGCGTGGTCGCAGGCAGCACGCAGCCTGATCTGGCGCTGGAGTTTGTGAAATACATTGTCAGCCCCGAAGGTCAGGCGCGTCTGGCCACGGCGTCCTGCTATTGGGGGATGCCCGCCAATGCCAAGGCCGGGGATGCCCTGTCGGCCGAGGCGAAAACCGTCCTGCGTTGGGACCAACAGCCCGACTTCCTGACGCGCGCGCAGTTGTATCCCATCCCGGATGCCGCGACCGACACCGCGATGCAGGACATGTGGACCGAGATGCTGAACCAGTGACCCTCAAGGCACGCGAGCATCGGCTTGGCTGGGGTCTGGTGGCCCCGGCCCTTTTGTGGACGGGGGCATTCTTCGCCCTGCCCTTCCTTGCGATGCTGGCGCTGTCCTTCGCGCGGATGGAGGGTCGGCAGATCGTCCCCGCGCTGGACCCCGGCAATTACACGCGCTTTCTGACCGACCCCACCCTGTTTGGCGCATTGCTGAACAGTCTGGAAATCACGGTTCTGGTCACGGCGCTGTCGGTGGTGCTGGCGTGGCCTTTGGCCGCGATCATAGCCTTTCGGGTGCCTGCGCGGTGGCAACGGCTGGCGCTTTTGCTGGCGGTGCTGCCGTTCTGGACGTCTTACGTGGTGCGGTCCTATGCGTGGCTGCTGGTTCTGGGCCAAAACGGCGTGGTCAATCGCGGCTTGATGGCCGTGGGGGCGATAGCGGAGCCGTTGGAGATTTCCGCAACCCGCACCGCGACCGTGATCGGCTTCGTGCATTTCTTCGTTATGCTTCTGACGCTGACGATTTACGCCAACCTGATCCAGCTTTCACCCAACTATGCCCGTGCCGCGGCGGACCTTGGGGCGGGGCGGTGGCAGACCTTTCGCCATGTGATCTTGCCGCTCACGCTGCCGGGCGTGGTGACGGGGGCGTTTTTGACCTTTGTGCTGTGCATCGGGGATTACATCACGCCGCAAATCCTTGGCGGAAATTCGGAACTGACCGTGCCGCAACTGATCATGCTGCAACTGGGGCGCAGCGGGAATTTCCCCCTCGCCTCGGCCCTGTCGGTGGTTTTGATGGCCGTGGTGACGCTGGCCTATTTCGCCTGTGGCCGCTGGCTGCGGCTGGATCGGGTGTAGATCGTGCGCGTGCTTTCATGGCTTTATCTGGCGCTGGCCTATGTCTTTGTTTTCCTGCCCGTCGCGGTGCTGGTGGCGTTTTCCTTTCAGGATGGCCGTTTGCCGGTGCCGCCGTTCAAGGGGGTGTCGTTCCGCTGGTATGAAAAGGTGCTGGGCGACGGCGACTTGATGGCCGCGCTTGGCCACTCCTTTTTGGTGGCGGTGGTGTCCTCGTTGATTGCGCTGGTCTTGGGGTTTCTGGCCGCGCATGCGCTGGCGCGGGTGGCCTTGCCGGGATCGGCCTTGATGCGCGGGGTGCTGATCGCGCCGATGACGGTCAGTTACCTGATCGTGGCCTTGGGTCTGTTGAACCTCTTTAACCTGACCGGGGTGCGCTTGTCGCTTTGGACCGCCGGGATTGGCCATGTGGTCATCAACCTGCCCCTGTGCTTTGCCATCCTTTACGCCGCGATGGGGGACCATCAGAAAAACGCCGAACGCGCCGCGCGCGATCTGGGCGCGGCGGAATGGCAGGTGCTGGCGCTGGTCTCGGCCCCCATGCTGGCGATGCCTTTGGCGGCGGCGTTCTTCCTGTCGGTCACCTTTAGCTGGGATGAGTTCATCATCGCCTTCCTGCTCACCCGTTTTGACGTCACCCTGCCGGTGGAGATTTGGTCCATGCTGAAATCGGGCCTCTCGCCTGCCACCAATGCCGTTGGGTCGCTGGTGTTTCTGGTGTCGGTCACCTTGGTCATCCTGTTGGAAATCCTTGTCTTCCGGAGGGCGAAATGACCGCCGATGTGCAAATCCAGGCCGTCTCACAGCGCTTTGGCGCAAGCACCGTGCTGGACAATGTCAGCCTCGAGATTGCGGCGGGCGAGTTTGTGGTGCTGCTGGGGCCATCGGGCTGCGGCAAGACCACGCTGCTCAATCTGATCGGTGGCTTTGCCGAACCGACCGCCGGGGCGGTGCGGATCGGCGGGCGCGATATGGCAGGCTTGGCCCCCCAGCACCGACCGACAACCACGGTGTTTCAGGACTATGCCTTGTTCCCCCATATGACCCTGCGCGACAACGTGGCCTTTGGTCTGCGGATGCGCGGGGTTGCAAAGGCCAAGCGCGGCGAAAAGGCAGATGCGATGTTGGCGCTGGTGGGCCTTGAAGGCCGTGGCGACCGCCGCCCGCATGAGCTGTCGGGCGGGCAGCGCCAGCGGGTCGCCTTGGCGCGGGCTTTGGCGGTGGAACCGGATGTTCTGCTGCTGGATGAACCGCTTGGCGCGCTCGATCTGAAACTGCGCCGCCAGATGCAGGATGAGTTGAAGTCGATTCAGCGTCGCATCGGCACAACCTTTGTGCATGTGACCCATGACCAAGAAGAGGCGATGGCGATTGCCGACCGCATCGTGGTGATGAACGCCGGCCGGATCGAGGATCACGGCCCCCCGCGCGAGGTTTATCTGCACCCCAAGACCCTGTTCACCGCCAGTTTCATGGGAGAGGTCAACCGTATCCCCATCGCAGGCGGTCAGGCCCCCTTTGGCCCGGTGGCCTTGCCCGATGGCACGCTCTGCCTGCGGCCCGAGGCGATCACGGAAAGCGGTCCCCTTAGGATCGGCCCCTGTCGCGTGCTGGAGGCTGCGTTTTTCGGCGCGCATGTGCGGGCACATGTTGCGCCTGTCTCTGCGCCTGACCTAAAGCTGGTCGTACATCTGCCGCAATCGGCCATGCCCGCGCCGGGGCAGGTCCTGGACCTTGGCGCGGAAACTTGGGGAGTGTTGAGCACATGAGGGCGGAGCCGAAAGACTGGTGGCGGCTGCGGTCCATGGGTGATGGCGTCACCCATATCGACGAGCCGCATATCCGCGAATTCTACCGCTGCAACGTCTGGCACATCCGTGGGCGGGATGGGGATATGCTGGTTGACAGCGGGATGGGGGTTGTCTCCTTGCGCGATTACGTGCCCCTGGTCACCGAACGGCCGTTGCAAGCCGTTGCCAGTCATACGCATTTTGACCATATCGGCTGCCATCATGAATTCGGCTGCCGTCTCTGCCACGGGGCCGAGGCGCATCTGATGCGCGCGCCGACCCGCGAAAACACCTATGCCGACAAATATGTGACCGACGACATCTTCACCACCTTGCCGCCAGAACCCTACGTCGCAAGCCACTATGCCGTGCCTGCCGCGCCCGCGACGCGACTGCTCTGGGATGGCGATATCGTGGACCTTGGCGATCGGCGGTTTGAGGTGATCCACACCCCCGGCCATTCCCCCGGCGGGATTGCCTTGTGGGAGGCGGCCACCGGCATCCTGTTTTCCGGCGACATCGTCTATGATGGCGAGTTGATCGAAGGCACCACCGGCCTTGAGGCTGCGCAATACATCGCATCGATGGAGCGGCTGTTGAAACTGCCGGTGCGGGTGGTGCATGGCGGGCATTTCCCCAGCTATCCCGGGGAAAGGCACCGCCAGTTGATCACCGATTGGCTGGCCAGCAAGGGCGTTTAAGCCGTCGCTTTGGCCTTTTTCGTGGCGCGCAAATCCTCGACGCTGCGGACGTCCAGCCGGGCCGCCCCCGCCCAATCGCGGGTCTTAACCTTGGGCGCTTTCAGACGCTCTGCCGCCGCCGGGATGGCATGGGCGTATTGCGGCAACCAAGCGGCTTGGGCGACCAGCATTTCATCGACCATTTGCCACACTTCCTCGGGCGTGCAGATGGCCCCCACCAGCGGGTCATGCAGCACCGCCTGTTTCAGAAGTTCCACATCCCCGGTGATCGCGGCCTGCACGCTCATCCGTTGGACGTGGACCGAGGCTGAGCATGTCGCCGCACAGGCCAAGGGCAGGGTCACGCCTTCGACCATGTTGATGCCGAAACGGTCCACATAGCCGGGGCTTTCGATGATGCAATCTTCGGGCAGGTTGGTGATCGTCCCGCCATTGCGCACATTGAAATGCCCGCGATAGGGGCGCCCGGTCTCCAGCGCCTCAAGGATATGGCTGGCATGTTCATCGGTGCGCTGCCAGTCGGACAGGGGTTTGCCCGCCTCTTCCAGAAACACCGGGAAATCGGTTTCAAACCAGTTCCGGTTTTCGGTGGTGTAGCGCAGATAGCCGCCGGTTTCGCCGTGGATCCATTCATCCATGCTGATCCAATCGAGAATCTGATCCGGGCGCTTGCGATACCACGGCAGGTATTCCGACAAATGACCGTTCGACTCAGTCGAGTAAAAGCCAAAGCGTTTCAGCACGTCGATCCGCACCTTTTCCTGTTTGGAAAACAGCGGATGCGATTCAAAGGCGGCGATGAGTTCATCCCGCCCGATGCTGCGGCCCCCGATCGCGCCGCCCTTGTGGCGGATGTCCAGATACCATGTCTGGTGGTTGATGCCGGAACAGACGATGTCCACCTCTTCCATCGGGACGCGCAGGGCGGCGGCGATCTGACGATGGCCGTTCTGCACCCCGTGGCACAGGCCCACCGTGCGGACGCCGCCATGTTCAATCGCGGCCCAAGTCATCATCGCCATCGGGTTGGCATAGTTGAGCAAAAGCGCATCGGGTTCGGCCACCTCACGGATATCCTTGCAGAAATCCATCATGGCGGCGATGCCGCGCTGACCGTAAAGGATGCCGCCCGCGCAGATGGTGTCGCCCACGCATTGATCGACGCCGTATTTCAGCGGGATGGAAATGTCGGATTGAAACGCCTCTAGCCCGCCGATGCGGACGACATTCATGATGTAGCGCGCGCCTGTCAGCGCCGCGCGACGGTCGGTGGTGGCGGTGACGCGGGTGGGCAGGTTGTTCACCGCCACGATGCGGCGGATGATCTGCGCCACCATATCAAGGTTATGGGCGTTGATATCGGTCAGCGCGATCTCGATCCCGCCTCGGGCAAATTCCGCGACTTTCAGGATGTCGGAACAGAGTTTCTTGGTAAAGCCGACGCTGCCCGCGCCGATGATTGCGATCTTGAAGCTCATGGCATCCTCCGCTTTTGCCTGTGGTCAGGCTAGGCGCAGGGGCGTTGCCCGTGTATGGTAAAGGTGTGATCCTTTGGGTGATTTCATGCTTTCCGCCCTGCTGTCCCATGGCTTTGACATCCGCAGTTTTCCCGGCGCGGCACCGTCGGCCCTGCATGTGGTGACCAATGCCGCAGGCTATGAGCAGCGCCGGAATGAGGTGTATAACTGGGATGGTCTGACGCGCGGGACCACACCGTTTCTGGTGATCCAGCACACGTTGGTGGGTGAGGGGCGGCTGGACCATGCCGGGGTCAAGCATCGGCTGACACCGGGGAAAACCATGCTTGTGACCATGCCCCATGCCCATCGCTATTGGCTGGAACGCGGCGGGCATTGGGAATATTTCTGGTTCCTGATCTCCGGCCGCGAAGCCCTGCGCATGGCCCGCGCCATCCTTGAGGCGGCGGGTCCGGTGCTGACTCCGTCGGAGGGTGCCGTGGAGCGAATGGCGGCGGCTTGTCTGCGCTTGCTCTCCCCGCCCGTGCCCAACGCGGCAGAGGCGTCGGCGGCGGGGTATGCGGCGCTTTGTGCCCTGCATGACGCGGCCTTTGCCGATGCGGCGGCGGGCATTGCCCCCTCTCCCGCCCTCGCCCGCGTGCTGGCGCATGTGGAGCGTCACCTTGCCGCCGATCTGCATGTGGACACGCTGGCGCGGGTGGCGGGGATGAGCCGGGCGCATTTCGTGCGCCGCTTCGCCGCCGCCTATGGCGTAGCTCCGTCAGATCATGTGCTGGCCCGCCGGATGGACCGGGTGGAGCGGCTTTTGCTGGCGACCGAGATGAAGGTGGCCGATATCGCAAAGGCGGCGGGATTTGCCGATCCCAACTATCTGGCCAAGGCGTTCAGGCGGCATCGCGGGCTGTCGCCCTTGGAATTCCGCGCCACGCGGGATGGCGCGGTTTAGGCTGGTACGCTGAGCCCATCCAGAAACGCCCGATGCCCCATCGCCCGCCCCGCCGCGCGCTTGTATTCGCCCGTCAGTTTTGCGGCCTCGGCCCGCGCCTGGGCGCGCAGTTTGGGATGCGCCGCCAGCCATGCCTTGGCTTTGGCGGGGTCCAACAGACCCAAGCCATCCAAGACCGGCACATGCAGGTGATGATCGGTATGCGGCAGGCCCATCGGGAAGGGCGCGAAATCCGCAGCACCCGGCACGCGGCCGCCCCATGCGGCCAAACGATCGGCCAGATGTGGCGGCAGGTTGCCCGCCACATCGCGCCAGAACGGGGTATCGCGGCGTTCGCTGACATAGTGCAGCCGGATGAAATCGCGGAAATCATCCACCTGCCGCGCCGATGCGGCATTGAACGCAAGACGTGCGCGGTCATCCGGGTTGGGCAGGACGGAGGCCAGCAGCATCAACTGCACCACCGTCCCGTGGATCGAGGTCGCCTCCAATGGCTCTAGGAAGGACGACGACAGCCCCAAGGCCACGCAATTGCCGATCCATTGCCGATCCAAGCGCCCGGCATCAATGCGGATGTCGTTGCGGACATGGATGGGATGGCCAAGGACACGCTCAATCTCATCCTTGGCCTGATCGGCGGTGATATGGGCGTCGGAAAACACATAGCCGCAGCCATAGCGGCTTTGCGTCGGGATTTTCCACATCCAGCCCGACCCTTGCGCCCAAGCCAGCGTGCAGGGGTCAATCTCTTCGCCTTCGGGGATGTCCAACCAAAATGGGATCGCGCGGTTGACGGGCAGCATGTCGCGGTAGCTGACCCATTCGCCCCCCATCGGCCCGATCAAGGCGCGGCGAAAGCCGGTGCAATCGACGAAGAGGTCAGCTTCCACCCGCGTGCCGCCCTCAAGGTGCAGGGCTGTGATGTCGCCAGACTCCGCGTGGCGTTCCACCCGCAAGACCTGATCGTCGATGGTGGCGATGGCTTTGGCCTTGGATCGCAGCCATTTCCCGGCCAAGGCTTGGTCAAAGTGATAGGCGTGATGGAACGGCCCCACGGCGACATGACGCCCCTCAACATCGGCGAAGGGGCTTTTGTTGCGGGAGAGCAGGTGCTGGAACAGATGCACCTGCCCCACGCTTTCCCCGCGTGAGACCTGATAGACGTCCAGCGCGTTGACCTCAAACCCCGTCACGCGGTGGGGATCGTCAATCGGCCCGTCATAGGAATGCCCCAAGCGCCGCCAATCGCGGTGGCGGATGCCGAATTTGATGGTGGCCCCGGTTTCGGCCAGAAAATCCATCTCATCCAGACCGAAGTGCTGCAACATCTGCCGGAACACCGCCGTGGTGCCTTCGCCCACGCCGATGGTGCCGATCTTGCTGCTTTCAATCACCGTGACCTCGCACGGGTGACCGCCGCGACGGGCAGAGTCGCCCAGCATCATCGCGGCGAGCCATCCCGCCGTGCCGCCCCCAACAACGCAAATCCGCCGCGGCCACATGGTCTTAGCCCGCCTTGCGCTGCGGAATGCGCGCCCATTCCGGCAGCCAATCGCCATGCGCGGCTAGAAGGTCATGCGTGAGCGACCAAATCTGATCAAGGTCGAGTTCCGCGCCGGTATGCGGGTCCAGCATGGCCGCGTGGTAGATGTGTTCGGGGTTTTCGGTCAGCAGCGCCTGCACCGTCAAATCCTGCACGTTGATGTTGGTCCGCATCAGCGCAATCAGTTGCGGCGGGATGTCATGCACCACGGTCGGTTGCAGGCCCATGTGATCAACCAGAACCGGCACCTCAACCGCGCAGCCATCGGGCAGTTGCGGGATATAGCCACGGTTGCCGATGTTGCCGTAAATGACCGAAGGCTCGCCGGTCACGACCGAGTTGACAATCTGGCTGGCGTATTCATGGCTTTCTTTCACCTCCACCTCATTGGCGGAGGCGAGCTTTTCGGCCTCTTTCTTCCAGCGGGCGATCTGTTCGACGCAGCGCTTGGGATATTCATCCAGCGGGATGCCGAATTTTTCAATCAGGTCGGGACGGTCGCGCTTGATGAACCACGGGGTGTATTCGGCGAAATGCTCAGAGCTTTCGGTGACGAAATGGCCAAGCCGGGTCAGCATCTCATAGCGCACCTTATTCGGGCAGCGCGGGTTCCAGTGGCTGGGCTTGGGGAAGCGGCCTTCGCGGTAGCCTTTCACAAGGTCGGGATAGAGGTTGCGGAAGCTGCCGTCGGGCTGTTTGTGCTCAAACGTCAGGTAGAACGCCATGTGGTTGATGCCCGCCGCGCGGTAGCGAATATCCTCAACCGGGATATCCAGATCACGGGCGAGTTCCCAAGCCGTGCCTTGGACGGAATGGCACAGGCCCACTTGCCGGATTTTGGGATACTTCGCCGCGATGGCCCAGGTGTTGATCGCCATCGGGTTGACGTATTGCAGCATGATGGCGTTTGGGGCGACCTGGGTCAGGTCTTCGCAGATGCTCCACAGATGCGGGACGGTGCGGATGCCGCGCATGATGCCGCCGATGCCGAGCGTGTCGGCGATGGTCTGGCGCAGGCCGTAGGCCTTTGGCACCTCAAAATCCGTGATGGTGCAGGGGTCATAGCCGCCAACCTGAAAGCAGCAGACCACAAAATTCGCCCCGGTCAAGGCGCGGCGCTGATCGGTATAGGTGGTGACCGAGGCCTTGCCGCCAAGGGTTTGCGCCAGTTTGCCGACGATCACCTCGGATTCGCGCAGCCGTTCGGGGTTGATGTCCATCAGCCGGATTTCGGCATTGGCAAGCGCGGGGCGCGACAGGATGTCCCCGGCGATGTTCTTGGTGAAAACGGCGGACCCTGCGCCGATGAAGGTGATGACGGTTTTGCCCATGGCTGGCTCCAAGCTTCTAAACGGCGATATCGAAAGCCGCCTTCACGAGGCGGCGGGTGTAATCGGTGGCGGGGGCGCCAAGCACCTCTTCGACCGGGCCTTGCTCGACGATCTTGCCATTTTGCATGACGATGACGCGGTGGCACAGGGCACGGACGACCTTGAGGTCATGGCTGATGAACAGGTAACTCAGGCCCTTTTCGCGCTGCAACTTGCGCAGCAGTTCGATGATCTGGGCCTGCACGGACAAATCCAAGGCGCTGGTGGGTTCATCCAGCAGGATGAACTCTGGCTCCAACGCGATGGCGCGTGCGATGGCAAGGCGCTGGCGCTGGCCGCCGGAAAACTCATGCGGGAAGCGCGACAGGATGGTGTCGGGCATGCCGGCATCGCGCAGGGCTTGGCGGACACGCTCCAACCGGTCTTCGCGGGTGGCGCCGATGCCGTTGACGATCATGCCTTCTTCGATGATCTGGCGCACCGACATGCGGGGGTTCAGGCTAGAGAACGGGTCTTGAAACACGATCTGCATGCGCTGGCGGAAGGGTTTCATCCCCTTGCGGTCCAGCCCGTCAATGCGCTGGCCCAGAAAATCCACCTGCCCGCCGTTCAGTTTGTTCAGCCGTAGAAGCGCCTGCCCAAAGGTGGTTTTGCCGCTGCCGGATTCGCCGACCAGACCCAAAGTCTCGCCGCGTTTGACCGAGAGCGACAGGCCATCCACTGCTTGCAGGTCATGGTAACTGCCGCGGAACGCCCCGCCCTTGCGCAGGGTGAAGGTCACACGCACATCGCGGCCTGCAAGGACGGTTTCATCGCCCACCTGCGCGGGGTCCGCGCGGCCCTTAGGTTCTGACCCCAGCAGGCGCTTGGTGTAGGGGTGCTGCGGATTGGTGAACAATTCCTCGGTCGGGCCTTCTTCGCGCACCTCGCCGTGTTGCATGACGTAAACATGGTCGGCGAACTGGCGCACCACGGTCAGATCATGGGTGATCAGGATGACGGCCATCCCGGTCTTTTCCTTCAGCGCCTTGATCAGGTTCAGGATTTCCGCCTGCACCGTCACATCCAGCGCCGTGGTGGGTTCATCCGCGATCAGCACATCGGGGTTATTGGCCAAGGCCATCGCGATCATCACGCGCTGGCGCTGCCCACCGGAAAGCTGGTGCGGATATTGGTTCACGCGGGACTCGGGGTCCGGTATCTGCACCTCGCGCAGCAATTCCACCGCGCGGGCTAGGGCGGCCTTGCGGGTGATCTTCTGATGAATCCGCAGGATTTCCGCGATCTGCGTGCCGACGGTATAGACCGGGTTCAAGGACGACATCGGTTCCTGAAAGATCATCGTCAGCCGGTTGCCGCGCAGGCGGCGCATTTCGGCATCGCCCAACCGGGCCATGTTCTTGCCACCATAGAGGATTTCCGTGCGGTCCGACACGACAGCGCGTTTGGACAACAGCCGCATGATGGCGCGGGCGGTCACGGACTTTCCGCTGCCGCTTTCGCCGACCAAGGCGATGGTCTGGCCCTTGAGCAGGGTGAACGACACATCGCGGACAGCCTCGATCGTGCCGCCGTCCACTTTGAACGACACCCCGATGTTCTTGGCCTGAATGACGAAATCCTGGGTCATGGCAGCCTCAATAGGGGTCAACGGCATCGCGCAGGCCATCGCCCAACGCGTTGAATGCGAACACGGCCAGAAGAACGAAACCGACCGGCGACATGATCCACGGATAAGAGCCGATCACGCTGAAGGTCCCCGCGTCTTGCAGCATCAACCCCCAGGAAATCAGCGGCGGTTTCACGGCAAAGCCCAGATAACCAAGGAAACTTTCCAGCAGCACAATCGCCGGGATGCCCAAGGTGATCGAGACGATCACATGGGACAGCACATTGGGCAGGATGTGGCGGGTGATGATCCGCCCATCCCCTGCCCCCACCGCCATCGCGGCGCGCACATATTCGATCCGCGCCATCGACATGGTCTTGGAGCGCACCTCTCGGCTGAGTTGCGCCCAACCAAGGCCCGAAATCACAAGGATCACAAAGGCGATGAACACCGAAGATGGCGCCGTCACCGGGATCAGCGTGGTCAGTGTCAGGTAAAGCGGCAATTGTGGAAAGGCGAGGATGATCTCGACAAGCCGCTGAAACCACAGGTCAAACTTGCCGCCCAGATAACCCGAGGCGATGCCCAGCAAGGTCCCCGCGATGGTGATCAGCGTGATCGAGGTTAGGGCGATGATCAGCGTGATCCGGCTGCCGTGAATTCCGCGCGACAGGATATCGCGGCCCAGCTTGTCGGTGCCGAGGATGTGCAGCGTCGTGCCATCCGCCGTGCCGATCAACCGCCGCTCCATCGGGATAAAGCCCCACATCTCATAAGGCTCACTCTTGGCAAACAGGGCCAGCGGGCGGGGGTTGGCGAAATCCGGGCCGATCAGCGGTTGGAAGGTGATGGGGTCTAACTCTTCGGTTTCCACGATGGGATAGGCGACAGGCCAGAGGGTGAACCCATCGGGCGTAAAGAAGGAAATCCGATCCGGCGGCGCAAAGGCGGTGCTGGCGTCGTTGGGGTCCACAGGGGCCACGAAATCGGCAAAGACCGACACCACCAACAGCGTGCCGACAAGGATCAGCCCCAGCATCCCCGGAACCGATTTGCGGAACCTGCGCCAGACCAGCGCGGGGTAGCTTTGGCTGTGGCTGTTGGCGGCAGAGAGGCGGGTATCGGCGACCTCGCCTTCGTGTTGCGACAGGCTCATGCGTTGCCCCCCACCCGGATGCGCGGATCAAGCAGCACCAAAAGAACGTCGGCGATGATATTGCCGATGATCAGCGTGGCCCCCAGCACCAGCAAAAGGGTCGCGGTCACATAGACATCGCCGATGTTCATCGACCCCACGATGGCCGGGCCGATGGTGGCAAGGCCAAAGACGATGGCCACCTCGATCTCACCGGTCAGCATATAAGGCAGGACCACGCCCTGATAGGCCACCAAGGGATGCAGCGCATTGGGCACGGCGTGTCGCATCACCACGGCGCCCTCGGATAGCCCCTTGGCGCGGGCGGTTTCCACGTATTGCGCGTTCAGCGTGTCCAAGAGGTTCGCCCGCATCACCCGCATGTTATAGGCCAAACCGCCGATGGTGGCGACGGCGACCACGGGCCAGACATGCTGGATCAGGTTCCAGAGCTTGCCCCAGTTGAAATCAAGGAAGCCTTCCCAATAGGGCTGCCCGCCATAGCGCGAGGAATAGAACGACCCGATCTCCTGCACGTTCAGCTTGTAGGCCAGCAGGTACAGGATGACCAAAGCCAGCAGAAACCGCGGGATGGTCATGCCCAGAAAGGCGACGAAGGACAGCACCGTGTCGATCCAGGTGTATTGCCGGGTCGCGGCGATGATGCCGAAAGTCACACCGATCAGCGTGGCCAAGAGGTGGCAGGTCAAGGCGATGGCGATGGTCGGCGGCAGGCGTTGCAGCACCACATCCAGCACGGGCTTGTTATAGGCATAGGACTGGCCGAAATCGGCGCGGGTCACGATCCCCCAGATCCAACGGAAATATTGCAGCACCAAGGGGTCATTCAGGCCATTCGCCTCACGGTAGGCCTCGGCGGCGCGGTTGGCGGCTTCGGTCGTGGCGTTGCCCTGCACGATCATGTTGGTGCGGATGAAGTCACCGTAGTCGCCGGGCGGGGCTTGGATGATGATGAAGGTGATGATGCTCATCACCAGAAGCACCGGGATGGCCTGCATCAGACGAATGCCGAGGAATTGCAGCATCGGAAACCCGTGAGTTTGGGGAAAGGCGCATCAGGCGCGGAAGGGGTGCGAAGGGGCGGCGATGGTCTGCCGCCCCCCCGCTTCGGGAGGAAACCCGTTCAGTTCACCGAGACCGGACCCGCACCGCCCAATTCGCCGGGCAGCGTGTTCGGGTGCAGTTCTGCGCCGATCTGCTTGTCAGCCGGAACGAAGACACGTTCGCGGATGATGTTGTCCTCGGCCCAGTTGTACATGAAGATGGGCGCACCCGCCGGGATGTTGGCAAAGCGCTTGTTCACGATCAGCGCGCCCGGATAGGCCGTCAGACCAATCCCGTCGAGGTTTTCGGTATAGAGCTTCTGATAGGTTTTCATCAGCGCCAGCCGCTCTGCCGGATCGCGCGACCCGATGAAGGCGTTGACGGTTTTCACCATCTCTTCCTCATAGGGCAGTAGGTCCATCTCTCCGGCACCGTTGGCGCGGTGGTTCACATCCGTCGACGGACCGGTCGGGGCCAGTGCGGCGGTGTTTTGCACCACGGTGATCAGCTCGGTGCCGTTGCGGATGATGATCCAGTCGAACTTGCCGCTGTCGCGGGCGTTGTCGAAGTCCTTGCCGGTCAGTGCGTTCAGCGTGACCTTCACCCCGGCGTCAGCCATCATCGCCACTACACCTTCGGCAAGGTTCTTGTCGGTGGTGTAGTCCGATTGGGTCAGCAAGGTGACGTTCAGATCCTCGCTGCCCGGCAGGTTGACAAAGCCGTTGCCGTCGCTGTCTTCCAGCCCAGCCGCCTTCAGCGCCTCTTTCGCGCTGTCCACCGAGTAGGGATAGAACACGGTCGAGGCCGCATCATAGTAGGGCGTGCCTGCATAGATGCCGCCCGGATACTGCGTGGTGAACGGACCCTTCACAAGGCTTTCGCCCAACCGCTGACGGTCCACCGCATAGCTGATCGCCTTGCGGAAATCGAGGTTGCGGTTCAACTCGCGCACGGCCTGCCCACGGGCATCGGGTTCCCCCCAACCGTTACCGGACAGGTTGGGATACATCGTGTAGCCGATGGTGCGCGGACCAAAGGCCAGACGCGCCGGGCTGGCAGGATCGGCGGCCTTCTTCAGGCTTTCGACGTAGTTTTCCGCCTGCTCGAGGTTGGAGAAGTCCCCCGTCCCCGCCACGGCCTGAACGTCACGATCCCCCCATGTGGACAGGCGATAGTGCATCTCGTCCAGATAGGGCAGTTGCTGGCCGGTTTCGTCCACCTTCCAGTAATAGGGATTGCGGCGCAGCACCACGATGTCATCGGGGCGATGCTCCACCACGGCCCAGGCGCCCATGACGGGGAAGTTCATCATGTCGGACGGGAAGGCTTTCTGGAACGCCTCATAGCTTTCGCCGCCATGCTTGGGATGCTTGGCCTTGAGGATATGGCTCGGGCCGGGGCAGAAGTTCCCATAGGCCATGTTGTAAAGCACCGACTCGGGGAAGGCCGTGTCGAAGGTCAGCTTGAACGTATAGGCGTCAGTGATTTCCAGCTTGGCGTTGTTGTAGGTCGCCTCTGCCGCGCCCATCAGCGGGGTCACTTCGGGATCGAGGATCACGTCGTTCCAGTAGAAGTCGATGTCCTCGGTGTCGAAGGGATCGCCGTCAGACCATTTCGCGCCTTCGATCAAGTGCACGGTCAGGGTCTTGCCGTCCTCGGACCATTCCCAGGACTTGGCAAGGTTCGGCATCGGTTGCAGGTCTTCGGCCTTGACGGTGAAGAGCGGCCCAGTGCGGGTCAGACATTCCACCAGACCGATATCGATCCCGCCCCAGCCATAGGACTGACCGGCCCAGAAGTTCCAGCCTTCAGGACGGCCGCCGATCACATGGCGCATCACGTCACCGTAAACGCCGGGACCGTCGGGCATGTTGGCGGTCTTGTAGACCAAGGGTTCCTTGGGCAGGCGTTCCGCCACGGGAGGCAGTTTTCCGGCATCCACAAATGCCGTGACCCAAGCCGGTTCGGAATAGGACGGCAGGGCCTTGTATTCGAAGATGTCGGACCGGGCGACATAGAGCGGTTCGGTCTGGGCATCAAACTTCGGCGCTTCCGGCGGCGCGGTGGGTGCGGCCATTTCGGCCCACACGGCGCTTGCGGATACACTCAACAATAGCGCTGCAACAGCAGCGCGTCGGGCATGCATCGTCATGTCTCCTCCCTTGGCCGCAGGCGCGGCCGGGTTTCCCTTTTTCTTGTCGTGGCCGGGGTCTGGCGCTTCGAGTCTCCTCCACCCTCGGCAAATTAACCTTGCGTCAGGGGGTGCCGGGGCGACAATATCAGATTGCCACCTTCTTTTCCGGAATCCTCAGATCGGGGCGCAACGACCATGGAATCGAGAGCTGAAGCCACCCCTCGCGCCCGGGTTCCGGTGCCGGGCCATGACCGGCGATTCTATTCGCAGCAAAAGGCCTTTGGCCGCTTCGGCATCCGCATCTTTGAACCGGTGACGATGACCCAGCCGCATTGGCACGGGCATATCGAGGCCAACTTCGCCGTCGATTTCGAAATGACCTATGATTTCGACGGCGGGATCGTCCGACTGCCCGCGAACCGGCTGGTGATCTTCTGGGCCGGGGTGCCGCACCAGTTGACCCAAGTCACCCCCACCGGACCGGGGCCGAACAAGCTGTGCAACATCTACCTGCCCCTCGATGCCTTCATGGTGATGCCTTACATCATGGCGCTGCAGGTGGCGCTGATCGGGCGCGGCATGGTGGCCTTGCCGGAATCGCTCTGCTCGCAGGATCAGGTGCGGCGCTGGTATGCCGATTACCGCAGCGGCGATTTCGAACGGACCGAGGTGGTGAAGATGGAGTTGAACGCCCTCTTCCGCCGCGCCGCACTGGAGCCATTCGATTTCCTGCGCCTGCCGCAGCATGAAATGGGGGCGGATCGCGCGCTGAGTTCGGCGCATATCCGGCACGTCGTGGCGATGGTGCGCCATATCCTTGAACATCTGGAACAGCCCCTGCGCAACCGCGACATCGCGGCGGTGACGGGTCTGCATGAAACCTATGCCCAGTCGATCTTCACCCGGGTGATGCAGGTGCCGATGACGCAGTTCGTCACCCGCATGCGCCTGATGCGGGCGCGGGCGCTTTTGGTGGAAAGCACGATGGCGATATCATCGGTGGCCGAGGCGGCGGGCTTCAATTCCATGAGCCAGTTCTACGCACAGTTCAAGGCGGGCTACGGCACCTCCCCCGCCATGATGCGCAAGAACTATCTGGATTTTCCGGGCTAACGCTTACCGCCCCGCGCCGACCACGATCCGCGCGCAGGCGGGCAAGAGCAGCACCATGATGCCCAGCATCCAGAAGGCCGTCGTCAGGCTGGTGGCATGGGCGGCAAGGCCGATCAGCGCCGGCCCCGCCAGAATCCCTGCATAGCCCGTCGTCGTGACCGCCGCGATGGCCATGCCCGCGGGCATGACCTTTTGACGGCCCGTGGCGGAAAACAGCACCGGCACGAGGTTCGCCGCGCCAAGGCCGATCAGCACAAACCCCGCCATGGTGCCCGGCTTCCAATCCACCGTCAGCACCAGCGCAAAACCGGCAAAGGTCAGCAGACCGCCAAAGACCAGCACCTTGAACGGCCCCAACGCCGCGACGATCCGGTCGCCGGTCAGACGGCCCAGCGTCATGGCGACGGAAAACATCATGTAGCCCAGCCCCGCCTGCTCCACCGCCGAAATCCCGCGGTCCACCAGCAAGAGCGCGCCCCAGTCCAGCACCGCGCCTTCGACCAGAAAGATCACCGCCGTCAGGAAGGCCAGAAGCAGCACGATGCCGCGCGGCAGGGCGAAAGCCGGGGGCGTGCCCCCCGCCGCACGCAACAGGCGCGGGGCGGCGATGACCAGCGCGACACAGGCCAGCGCCACCGCGACCAGCGCCGAAACCAAGGGGGTCACGCCGTTCGACAGCAGCAGCGTCATGCCCCCTGCCCCAGCAAAACCGCCCAGACTGAACATGGCGTGAAAGCCAGACATCAAGGGGATTTTCGAATCCTTTTCCACCTCGACGGAATGGACGTTCATCGCCACGTCGATGGTGCCGAGCGAGGCCCCGAACAGCAGCACCCCCGCCGCCAGCGCCCAAGGCGCGCTGACCACCGCCAAGACCGGCAACAACAGGCACAGGCCCGCGCCTCCCAGCAGGATCATGGGCTTGGCCCCGGTGCGCGCACTGATGAACCCCGCCGTCGGCATGGCGATCAGCGACCCGATGCCAAGACACAAGAGCAGCAGGCCCAATTGCCCCTCATCCACACCGGACCGCGCCTTGGCAAAGGGGATCAGCGGCGCCCAGCAGGCCATGACAAAGCCCGCGACCAGAAACGAGAGCCGCGTCGCCGCCCGTGTCGCCGCCGTATTTGTGCCGCTGTCCATCCCGATCCGCCCCCTGCAAATGCCCGTCCTGCCCGGCGCATCGGGCGTTGATAGCCAGACCGCCGCGCGGCTGCAAAGGCTTTCCCCGCCCGACGCCTGTCGCATTGCCCCTCTTGCGGAAACGGGCATTGGCTGCGACCATTCCGCATCAGGTGTGTGTGCGAGGAACAGCGACGGATGACAGCAGAGGAAGACCCGACGGCCCCCACTGCCGCGCCGCAATCCCTGTCCGAGGTGGATCACGAGCTGGCGATGATCAGCCGCCGCCTGACCCGCAACGAACGCCGCGCCACCCGCACGGGCGATACGGCCGCGACCGTGCAGCCGAAACGGTTGCTTTTGTCCTGCATGAAGAACGAAGGGGCCACCGTTCTGGAATGGGTCGCCTATCACCGGGTGATCGGCTTTGACCATTTCCTGATCTACACCAATGACTGCGAGGATGGCACCGACCTGATCTGGAAACGGCTGGATCAGATGGGTCTGGCCAGCTTTCAGGACAACGCTGCCAAGCGGCGCCTTGGGCGGCACAAGCCGCAGGTGCGCGGCCTGATCCGCGCCATGACCCATCCCGCCTATACGTCCGCCGAATGGGTGATGATGCTGGATGCGGATGAATTCCTGAACATCCATGCGGGCGCGGGCCGGGTCGATGACCTTCTGGCGCAGAACCGGGACGCCGATTGCTTCATGATAAACTGGCGACTGTTCGGATCGTCCGGCGTGCAGGATTTCGCCCCCGGGTTCGTGACCGAGCAATTCCTGCACGGCGCGGACCCCGAACGCGTGTCGCGCAGCCATGCGTTGGCCCCGAAGTCGATCTTCCGGCCGGATCGGTTTTCCAAGCCCAACATCCACCGCCCCGCCAATCCCGTGGGCGGCGGCGAGCGGGTCTATGCCACCGCCTCGGGCCAGACCATCCCGCGTAGTTGGGGCGCGGTCTCACGGCATGGCAATTACAGCCATGCCCAGATCAACCATTACTCTGTCCAGTCGATGGACATGCTCTTGCTGAAATTCGCGCGCGGATTTGCAGTGGAACGGCAAATGGAAAGCCCGCAGGACTATCTTGAGGCGCGGGATTTCAACCATTGCCGGGATGAGTCGGTCCTGCGCCACCGGGCCGAGGTGCGGGCCGAATATGACCGCCTGCTCGCCGACCCGGTACTGGCGCGGTTGCAGGCGGTGGCCATGGCCTGGCGGCAAAAGAAACTGGCCGAGGCTTTGGCCCAGCCAGAACTCAGCGCGATGAAGGCGGCACTGTTGGCAGCGCAGGCGACCTTGGGCGCTGCGGGGGAAACGGCGGACGCGGCCTGAAGCGCTGCGTGGGTGGACCGGACAGAAGCGGGGGGTTTCACCCCCCCGTTGTCCATCGGTTCTCGGACCGATGGCGAATCCGATGGACGCCCCCCCGTGGGATACTTGAACAGAGAAAACCGGGGCAGAGGCAGTCTAGCCCTTGATGTAATCGGCCAGCACGGCGCGGGTGCCGCGGGTGCCCAGGTCTTGCAGGAACCCGGCGAAACAGGCGATGACGGCGGGGTCTTTGCCCACGGGGCCGTAGATATCCTCCATCGCCAGCCACTCTGCCGGATCGCTCGCGGCGGCGCGGGCGGTGGCGTGCAGGCGGTCCCAGTTCGGGTCGTTCGGTTCGATCACCCTGCCCGCATCGCTGACGCCCATGCAGTAGCGGCACCACAGCGCGGATTCGAGGATCAGCCCGCGCGGCACCACGCTCCGCGCCAGATTGTCGGCGATAGAGGGGATGATGAACTTCGGCTGGCGGTTGGAGCCGTCGAGGCAGAGGCGGCGCTCGGTGTCGGCGACTTCCGGGTTGGCAAAGCGGTCGATGATCAGGGTGAAGTAATCGTCAAGGTTCGTGCCGGGCACTGGCGGGACGATGGGCAGGATCTCCTCCCGCTCCACCTTGTCGAGGAAGGCGCGGATCTGCGGATCGGCCATCGCCTCATGCACATATTCGATATCCAGAAGCCCGCCGGGATAGGCGATGATCGCATGACCGCCGTTCAGGATGCGGATCTTCATCACCTCATAGGCGTGGACATCGGGCGTGAAGGTCACGCCCACCTGTTCCAGCGGTGGACGACCGGCGGGGAAGTTGTCCTCCAGCACCCATTGGCGGAAGGGTTCGCAGGTGACGGGCACAGGATCGGCGCCAAGACCGAAGGAGGAAGCCATCTCACGCTCACGCGGGCCGGTGGCGGGGGTGATGCGGTCCACCATGCCATTCGGGAAGGCCACGTTGGACTGCACCCAATCGGCCAGCGCAGGGTCCGACAGGCGCGCAAGTCCCACGACGGCGGCTTGTGTGACATGGCCATTGCCGGGCAGGTTGTCACAGGACATGACGGTGAAGGGTTGGACACCCGCCGCGCGCCGGGCCTTCAGCGCGGCGAGGATGGCACCAAAGGCGGTGGCAGGCGCGGCGGGGTTCTTGCCGTCTGCCACGATGTCAGGATGGGTGGGATCAAAGCGCCCGGTGGCGGGATCAACGTAGTAGCCGCCCTCGGTCACGGTCAGCGACACGATGCGGATATGGGGCTGTGACATGGCGGCGATCAAGGCGGCATTGTCGGCCTCAACCGGCAGGAAGTCGATCATCGCCCCCACCCGCCGGGCCGTCTTGCCCTTGGGGTCCAGCTCGATCACCGTCGAGAGGCAGTCCTGCGCCTTCAGCGCGTCGCGCATCCGGGCGTCAGGCGCACGCACCCCAGCCCCGAGGATCGCCCAGTCATGGCCCAGACCCTTGGCAAAAAGGTCGTCCAGATAGACCGCCATATGCGCGCGGTGGAAATTGCCCAGACCGATGTGGACGATGCCCGGTGTCAGGCGGCTGCGGTCATAGGCGGGGGTCTGGACGGTCTGGCTCATTGTCTTGGTCCTTCCGGTGGTGCCAAGGCGGGGACCGCCTTGGCCGTGTGTCATCGGCCTGAGAGGTCAGGCTATCCAGTTGCCGCCATCGACCCCATAGGTCTGAGCGGTGATGTATGCAGCCTCGTCCGAGGCGAGGAAGACGGCCATCCCGGCCACCTCATCCGCCGTGCCGAAGCGGCCAAAGGGGACGGCGGCCCCGACGCGGCGCTTTTTCTCGCCCACTGGCAGGCCTTCGGCGGCGGCGAAGAGCGCGTCGACATGGTCCCACATGTCGCTTTCGATCACGCCCGGCGCGATGGCGTTCACGGAGATGCCGTCGCGGATCAGGTTCAGCCCGGCGGATTGGGTCAGGCTGATAACGGCAGCCTTGGTGGCGCAATAGACAGCGCCCAAAGGCTCGCCGCGCCGTCCGGCTTGGGAGGCGAGGTTGATGATCCGCCCGCCGCGGCCTTGGGCCAGCATCTGGCGGGCGGCGGCTTGCAGGGTGAACAGGGTGCCGGCCACGTTGACGGCGAAGAGTTTGTCGTAACTGGATCGCGTGATGTCCACGATGGGCGCAAGGTCATAGACGCCCGCGTTGTTCACGAGAATGTCGATCCCGCCCATCCGGGCCACGGCATGGGCCATCGCGGCGTCGATGCTGTCCTGACGGGTGACGTCCATCTGCACGCCATGGCAGCCCATCTTCGCCGCCGCCTCTGACACCATCGCCTGAGACAAGTCGGCCACCATCACCTGCGCCCCTTCGCGCAGGTAAGCCCGCGCGATGGCGGCGCCGATGCCGCGCGCGCCGCCCGTGATCAGGGCTGTCTTGCCGGAGAGCCGCGCCATCGGTCAGGCCATCCAGTTGCCGCCATCGACGCCATAGGTCTGGGCGACGATGTAGCGGGCCTCATCGGTGGCAAGAAAGATCGCCATGCCGGTCAGATCGGCGGCGGTGCCCATGCGGCCAAAGGGGACAGCGGCACCGACCTCGCGTTTCTTTTGGCCGAGGGGTTTGTTCTCATACTTGGCAAAGAAGGCGTCCACGCCGTCCCAATGCTCGCCGTCCACCACGCCGGGGGCGATGGCGTTGACGTTGATGCCGTGCTGGATCAGGTTCAGACCCGCCGATTGCGTCAGGCTGATGACCGCCGCCTTGGTGGCGCAATAGACGCCCACCAGACCTTCGCCGCGCCGTCCGGCTTGGGACGCCATGTTGATGATCTTGCCACCCTGCCCCTGCGCGATCATCAGCTTGGCGGCGGCTTGCAGGCAAAACAGCGTGCCGGCAACGTTGACGGCGAAGAGCTTGTCATAATCGGCGCGGGTGATCTCGACGATGGGCGCGGCGGTGAAAAGGGCCGCATTGTTGATCAGGATGTCCAGCCCGCCCATCTTGGCCACGGCCTCGGCCATCCCTGCGTCGATGCTGTCCTGACGGGTGACGTCCATCTGCACCGCAACCGCCTGCGGACCCAGCGATGCGGCCGCTTTCGCCACAGCATCGGCATTGATGTCGGCCAGCGCGACGGTCGCGCCTTCGGCGATATAGGCACGGGCGAATTCCAGACCGATGCCGCGCGCGGCCCCGGTGATGAGGGCGCGTTTTCCCTGAAGTCTCATGCCAGTGCCTTTCCGTCTGCGCCAAAGCGATGAAGTCTGCCCGCCTGCGGGGCAAGGGTGATGCGGTCGCCGTGGCGCAGGGTGACCTCGCCGCTGGCGCGCACGTTCAGGGTGCCGATGTTGTCCACCTCGACCTTGAGGAAAGTGTCGGACCCCAGATGTTCCGACAACCCGACCGTGCCCGTCCAAGGGCCACCCTCACCGATGTCGATATGTTCGGGGCGCACGCCGATGGTCGCGGCGTTGTGCTTTGCCGCCTCGGCCCCGCCGATCAGGTTCATCTTCGGGCTGCCAATGAAGCCCGCGACAAAGACATTGGCGGGGTGGTGGTACAACTCCAGCGGGCTGCCCACCTGTTCGATATTGCCCGCGTTCAGCACCACGATCTTGTCGGCCATGGTCATCGCCTCGACCTGATCATGGGTCACATAGATCATCGTGGTCTTGAGGCTTTGGTGCAGTTCGGTGATCTCCTGCCGCATCGAGACGCGCAGGGCGGCGTCAAGGTTGGACAGGGGTTCGTCGAACAGGAACGCCGCCGGTTCGCGCACGATGGCGCGGCCGATGGCGACGCGCTGGCGTTGCCCGCCGGAAAGCTGGCCGGGGCGGCGGTCAAGGTAATTGGTCAGGTTCAGGATGCGCGCGGCGTTCTGGACCTTTTTCTCCTGCTCGGCCTCGCTCATCCCCGCCATTTTCAGCGGAAAGGCGATGTTCTTGCGCACGCTCATATGCGGGTAAAGCGCGTAGGACTGGAACACCATCGCAAGGCCGCGCTTGGCGGGGGGCAGATGGGTGGCATCGGTCCCGTCAATCTCGATCCGGCCCGCGGACACATCCTCCAGCCCCGCGATCAGACGCAGCAGGGTGGATTTCCCGCAGCCTGAGGGGCCAACGAAGACGACAAACTCGCCGTTCTCGATGGTCAGGTTGATGTCGGGGATGACCGCGACGTCACCGAAGGACTTGTTCACATGCTTGAGGGTAATCTTGCCCATTTGGACCTCACTTCACCGCGCCGAAGGTCAGGCCACGGACGAGTTGCTTTTGGCTGAACCAGCCAAGGATCAGGATCGGCGCGATGGCCATGGTGCTGGCGGCGCTGAGTTTGGCGTAGAACAGCCCCTGCGGCGCAGAGAAGCTGGCGATGAAGGCCGACAAGGGCGCCGCTTTGGTGGTGGTCAGGATGATGGTCCAGAACGCCTCGTTCCAAGCAAGGATGACGTTCAAGAGCAGGGTCGAGGCGATGCCCGGCAGGGCCATCGGCGTCAGGACATAGACGATCTCCTTGAACAGCCCCGCCCCGTCCATCCGCGCGGCCTCAAGGATTTCCGCCGGGATTTCCTTGAAGTAGGTGTAAAGCATCCAGACGATGATCGGCAGGTTCATCAACATCAGCGCCAGAACCAGCCCGATGCGCGTGTCGATCAGGCCGAGCTTGAGGAAAACCAGATACAACGGGATCATGACCGCGACCGCGGGCATCATCTTGGTGGAGAGCATCCACATCAGCAGGTCCTTGGTCTTCTTGCCCGGCACGAAGGCCATGGCCCAGGCGGCGGGAATGGCGACCGCCAACCCCAGCAGGGTGGAGCCAAGCGACAGCACCACCGAATTCCAGAAAAAGCGGGGGTAATCCGACCGCTGCCAGACCTCGGCGTAGTTTTCCAGCGTCCAGTCGGCGGTGAACAGTTGCGGCGGCATGGCGACGGCCGAAGGTTCGGTCTTGAAACTGGTCAGGATCATCCACAGCACCGGGAAGAAGATCACCAGTGCCACAGACCAGGCTGCGAGGGTCGTCAATGCCTTGCGGCGTGGGGAGGTTGCGCGTGCCATGATGTTCCCTCAGGTGTCCAAATGGCGCCCGATGCCGCGCATCAGGAAATAGGCCACGATATTGGCAAGGATCACCGCGATGATCCCCCCTGCGGCGGCGCGGCCGATGTCCTTGGCGGCGATGGCCTGCTTGAAGATCATGTACGGCAGCGTGGTCGAGGCAGAGCCCGGCCCGCCTTGGGTGGTGGTGAAAATCTCGCCGAAGATGCCCAAAAGGAAGATGGTCTGGATCAGGATCACCACGGTGATGGCCCGCATCATGTGGGGCAGGATGATGAAACGGAAGCGATTCAGCGCCGATGCGCCGTCCATCTCTGCCGCCTCTAGCTGTTCGGAGGACAGCGATTGCAGCGAGGTCAGCAGGATCAGCGTGGCAAAGGGCAGCCATTCCCAGGACACGATCGCAATGACCGACCACATGGGATAATCTTGCAGGAACAGAATGGGTTGCGCGCCAAAGCTCATGCTCACTGCGGCAAAGAGGCCGTTCTGCGGATGCATGAACAGGTTTTCAAGGATCGAGGCGGCCACCGGCGGCATCACGAAGAAGGGCGCGATGACAAGGATGCGCAGCACGCCCTGCCCCTTGACCGGTTGGTCGATCAGCAGCGCGATCAGGATGCCCAGCGTGACCGTGATCGCCAGAACGCCACCCACCAGCGCCAAGGTATTGCCCATCGCCAGCCAGAACTCCGGCGCGTTGATGAACCACAGGTAATTCGTGAACCCCACCCAGCCCGTGCGATCCGGCGAGATCAGACGATACAGCCGGAACGAATAATACAGCGTCATGGCCAGCGGCACGACCATCCAGATGAAAAGCAAGAGAACCGAGGGCGCCACCATCACACGGGCGGCAAGACGGCTGGATTGTGTGGACATGGGAAGGTCTCCGGGGCCAAAGGGCCGAGGAAGAGGATGCCGCCGGACGATATCAACGGGGGCGGCACATCAATCAGGCGGAAAAAAGGGCTTGCGGATCGTACGCACCGATCCGCAAGCTGGGAGCATCCCCGGGCCGAAAGCCGGCCCGGGGAAGAGGGTTACTTGATGTAGCCAGCGGCGGTCATTTCCGACACGGCCAGCGCCTGGGCTTCGGCCAAGGCATCATCCACCGACTTCTGACCGGCCAGAGCGGCCGAGAAGAGTTCGCCCACGCTGGTGGCCAGACCAGCGAATTCCGGGATCGCCACGAACTGCACGCCGACATAAGGCACCGGCTTCACGGTCGGGTTGGTCGGATCAGCCGCGTTGATCGAGTCGATGGTCATCTTGGCGAACGGCAGCGCCGCATATTCCGGGTTCGCATACAGCGAGGTGCGGGTGCCCGGAGGGGCGTTGCGCCAGCCTTCTTTCGACGCGACGAGCGCAAGGTAATCCTTGTTGGTCGCCCAGTTGATGAAGGTCTTGGCCGCGTCCTTGGCGTCCGACGACGACGGAACCGCCAGCGACCAAGCCCAGAGCCAGTTCGCCCGCTTGCCAAGGCCAGCGTCCGGAGCCAGCGCGAAGCCCACCTTGTCGGCGAATTCGGACTGGGCCGGGTCGGTCAGCGCGCCTGCCGAAACGGTGGCGTCCATGCGCATCGCGCACTTGCCTTGCAGCGACAGGGTCAGGTTTTCGTTGTAGCCGTTGTTCGACGCGCCGGGCGGGCCGTATTTGGTCAGCAGTTCGACGTAATCCGTCATCACGGCTTTCCATTCCGGCTGGTCGAACTGGGGCTGCCAGTTTTCGTCGAACCAGCGCGCGCCATAGCTGTTGGCCATGGTGGTCAGGAAGGCCATGTTCTCGCCCCAGCCAGCCTTGCCACGCAGGCAGATGCCATAGACGCCAGCCTCGGTGTCGGTCATCGCCGCCGCAGCCGCCTTGATCTCATCCCAGGTCGGGGCATCGGAAATCGTGATCCCGGCCTTTTCCGCCAGATCCTTGCGATAGTTCAGGAACGAGGATTCACCGTAGAAGGGCGAGGCATAGAGGTTGCCATCGACCGTCAGACCGCCACGGATCGCGGGCAGAAGGTCATCGACGTCATAGTCGGCGGGCAGGTCGTTCAGGCTTTCCAGCCAGCCCTGCTTGCCCCAGATCGGAACTTCATAGGTGCCGATGGTGATCACGTCATACTGACCGCCGCCGGTGGCGATGTCGGTCGTCACGTTCTGGCGCAGGACGTTTTCTTCCAGCGTCACCCACTCGACCTTGATGTCGGGATGCTTGGCATAAAAATCGTCCATCAGGCCCTGCATGCGGACCATGTCGCCGTTGTTCACGGTGGCGACGGTGATGGTGGTTTCGGCCATCGCGGCCCCCGCGAGGGCAAGCGAAACCGTCGCGCCGAGCAGCGCGCGTTGCGTCATCTTCATGAATTCCTCCCTAACAAGCGACTGAGCATTTCATCGCTTACTGAGCAATTACCCACACTTCACCCCGATCCGTCAAGTCAGGATTTGAGCAATTGTTCGGCAAGCGGGCATTCGCTCGCTGCAGCGCCGCATAAAAAGCGGGCGGACCGCGAAGAACGCGCCCGAGACCGGCAAAAATCTTTGGAAATCCTGCCCTCGGCAGGATGCTTCACCGCAGCGAAAGCAGGCTGCGGGCGGTGGCCTCGTCGGTCACCAGACTGTTGATGATCGCCCCGCGCAGCGCCGCAAGGATCGGCTGCACCTTGGACGGCCCTGCCGCCACACCGAACACCGGGCGACTCTGGCTGGGCTCGATTCGCACGCCGCCCACCCGGGTGTTGATGCCAAGGTCCAGATAGCGCCCGTCCTGATCAAAGACCCAACCCGCCACCTCGCCCACGGCACCCTGATCCTGCATCGCGGTCAACTCGTCCCGCGTCAGAAAGCCGTCGGCGTAAAGCGGGGCATCATCGCTCATCTGGCCGACACCGACAAAGATCACATGCGCGGTGGAGGCCAGCTCGCGCACCTTGCGCACGGGTTCCAGCGCGCGGAAGGCATCGCGCTCGGCCCCGGTAGAGGAAATCACCGGCAAGGGCATCGGGTAATGCGGGGCGCGCACGCGCTCCCCCACCGACATGATGACGTCAAAGAACGAGGCCGAGCCGTCTGGCGCGATGTTGCCGATCAGGCTGACCAGCCGATGTTGCGGCGATTCCATGCGGACCATGGCATCCACCATCCCGCGCAAGGCCCGCCCGGTGCCGAAGGCGATGACCATGGGATCAGGCATCCTGAGAAACCGCTCAAGCTCTTGCGCGGCGGCGGGAGCGATGCTGCGGACGGGGTCGGAACCGCCCAGATCGGGCGCGATGCGGCAACGCATCAGGCCGAACCGGTCCGTCAGGGCCTGTTCAAGGTCCAGACAGGCAGCGATGGGATGTTCCAGCCGCACATGGATCAACCCATCGGCGACGGCCTTGGACACCAGACGCTGTGCACGCTGTCGGCTCACGCCCAGTTCCCGCGCGATCTGGTCCTGGGTCATGCCCGCGACATAATAGAGCCAGCCCGCACGGGCGGCATCGTCGCTGGGCGTGGGATCGGCGTCACTGGGCAGGGTCATGGGCGGTCAGTTCATCGAAAAGGCCGGGATGCGCGGCACGCATGGCGGCAAATGAGGCATAGTCGGCCTGAGGAATGGCATCCTCGGGCGGGGTCAGGTCAAGCCCTTTCAGATGGCTGCCCCCTGTAAAGCGCCAGACCGTCATCCCGGCGGCCAGTCCGGCACGCACACCGTTCAAGCTGTCCTCGATCACGATGCTGGCGGCGGGCTCCACTCCCATCCGGGCGGCGGCATGCAGGAAGAGGTCGGGCGCAGGCTTGCCACGCTGGACTTCAGAGGCGGTGAAGGCCCGGCCTTCGAACAACGGCGCAAGCCCGGTGATGTCCAGACTGCGCCGCATCCGTTCGGGGCTGGATGAGGTGGCAAGGCAAAAGGGCAGCCGCAGCGCGCCAATGGTCTGGAAGATGCCGGGCATCACTTTCAGGTCGGTCTCAAAGGCCGCGAGCAGGCGGGCGCGGTAATCGGCCTCGAACCGGTCCGGCAGGGCGACGCCCCAGCGGTCCCGCACCTCTTGCAGCACGACGGGGTAGGAGCGGCCAAGGAAATGGCGGCTGACAAAGGCCATGTCCATCTCGACGCCGTAGCCTTTCAACTCGGCGATCAACTGGCGGGCGCTGATGACCTCGGAGTCGATGAGGACGCCGTCGCAGTCGAAGATGATGAGGGCAGGTTTGGTCATCCCCCGACCATAAGCGCGCGGTGGGGTGGGTGTAAATCGGGTGGGATTGGGGGGGGACGCGAACGGTGCGCAATGAATGCGCACAACGACCAACACCAGCCAAGGGGCGCCCACAGCCCGTTGGGGCGGGCTGTGCGCGCCCCTATGCTTTGGGCATCGGGGCATCACCAACTGTTGCGCGTTTGGGGTCGCAAGAAACCCGATCCCCCTGCCCGCTTGGCATCCCCCCCGCCTTTGTCATAGCCTGCACCGCAAAAGCGAAAGGCACCTCCATGCGGATCGACGCTCATCAGCATCTGTGGGACCCGGCGCGCGGGGATTACGGCTGGATGCCGAAGGATGATCCGGTCCTCTCGCGCGCCTATGCCCCCGAAGAACTGGAACCCCAGCTCCGCGCCGCCGGGATTGACGCGACGGTCCTGGTGCAGGCCGCGCCCACCGTGGCGGAAACCGATTACATGCTCGATATCGCCGACCGCACCCCGTGGATCAAGGGCGTGGTGGGTTGGGTGGATTTCGAAAACCCCGCATCGCTGGCCGAGATGCAGCGGCTGGCAAAACACCCCAAATTCAAGGGCCTGCGCCCGATGATCCAGGACCTGCCGCAGGACGACTGGATGCTGCGCGACGATGTGCAATGGGCCTTCCGCGCGCTCTGCGATCTGGGACTGCGCTTCGATGCCTTGGGCTTCCCGCGTCATATCGCGCCGTTCCAGACCCTGCTGCGGCGCTATCCGTCCATGCCCGTTGTGCTGGACCATTGCCTGAAGCCGCAGATCCATGGCCATCCGGAAGGCTTTCAGGACTGGGCCGACGGCCTGTCCCGCCTCGCCGATGACAGCTTTGCCTGCGTGAAATTCTCGGCCCTGATCACCGAGGACCGACCGGAGTGGAGCGTGGACCGCCTGTGCCCCTATGCCGACCACATCTTTGACCGTTTCGGGGCCGAGCGGGTGATGTGGGGGTCGGATTGGCCGGTTTGCCGGTTGCGCGGGGAATATGCCGATTGGCACGCCGCCGCACTGGCCCTGACCGACGGACTGAGCGAGATCGACCGCACGCTCATCTTCGGCGGGACGGCGGCCGGGTTCTACGGCATCTGACCGGCTCAGACATCCAGCCCCTTTGCGACCAACGGGCCGGGGCGCCCACCCGTGCCCGGCAGGGCCAGATCAGGTGCGGGGGCCTTTGGCCGAAGGCAGCCCTGAGCATAGTCCTCGAACTCCGCTCCCGCCTCAAGCTGGACGACGCGGTCGCGCAGGGCGGTGACCTGCACCAGCACCGCCAGTTGCAACAGCGCCACCGCCAGCATCAGCCAGACCGGCCAATCGACCCCGGCCCGCCCGGACAAGGCCGCCCCCGGCGCGGCCCCGCTCATCGCGCGGCCACCGGACCGGCCGTGGCCACCGAAAGGCGCACGAAGTTCAACGCCCGGTCCCGCTCGGCCCCGGCCAGCGCCTGACGGGCCTGCAGCAATTCGACCTCGGCATCGAGGATGGACAGGAAATCCGTCTCGCCCAGATCGTAACTTGACCGCGCAAGGTCCAGCGTTTCCTGCGATATCGCCACCAACCGCTGCTGGGCGCCCACGTTGCGGCCATCGCGCCGCCACGCGGCCAGGGCGCCCTGCACCTCTTCGGCCGCCTGCAACACCGATTGCTGCCACGCGAACCACGCCTGCCGCGCGCGGGATTGCGCGGCGGTCAGGTTTGCGCGGTTTTGCCCGCCCGACAGGAAAGGCAGGTTGATCGACGGCCCAAACCCCCATGTCGTGGACCCGGTCCCCGGCACCGTCACCCGTCCCGCCAGCGTCAGCGAGGGCCAGAGCGCCGCCTGCGCCACCCCGACCTGTGCCGCCCGCGCCGTCAACAGCCGCTCTTGCGCCTGCACATCCGGGCGCAGGCGGATCGCATCGGCACTGATCCCACGCGCCCCGCTGAACCGCGCTGCGGGCACCGCGCCCCCCCGGTTCAACAGCGGTCGCAGCGCCTCGGGGCTTTGCGCGGTGAGGGTGGCGAGGCGGAAGATGGCCCGGTCGGCCTGCACCTCCAACGTGGGCAATTGCGCCTCGGCCACGGCGAGGCGCTGGTCGGCGCGCAGGACATCCAGACGGGTGGCGGCCCCGGCATCGAACTGCTCTCCGATGGAGCCCCGGCTCTGGCGGCGGCTGTCCACGCTGCGGCGGATGAAGGCCACGACCTCTTGGGTGTAGCGCAGGTCGATATAGGCGGCGGCAATCTCGCCCGCCACGGCCAGACGCGCGGCCTCCGACGCCAGCACCGCCTGATCGCGCAGCGCGACAGAGGCCGCCCGGCTGGCACGGTTCTGACCGAAAAGGTCAACAAGCCACGACCCCGACAGCACGGCGGCGCGGCTGTCGGCATAGGCGGCATCGACGATGCCCGCGCGGGTGGCGGACAGGTCCGCCCCCAAGGCCAGACCGCTGGCGGTGCGGATGCCAGCCCCGGCTTCGGTGATGCGTTCCTCGGCCTCGCGCAGGGACAGGTTCTGGGTCAGACCGCGCGCCATCAGGGCGTCCAGTTGCGGGTCCGCGAAGGCCCGCCACCACGCCTGCGCGCCCGTGACGGGTTGCAGGGTCGAGGGTCCGGCGGGCGCGAAGTCCCTGCCCTGCGGCACCGGCACGCAGCCGGTCAGCACCAGGGCCGCGACCAGAGGCAACAGGACCGCAGGACGCCGGGACAACGGGCGCAAGGCGGACACCGGCGGGGACAGAGGGGGCGGCGAAAAGGCGGGCATGGGCGATGTCTCCGGGACGCAAGGGGACGGACAGGGCGGCGCGGGATCAGCCGATCCGAGGGAATGCCCCCCAACCACGGCCCGCGCGTTTCGTTCCCATGGCACAAGGACGCTTGGCCCCGCGGCCGGGCACCCCTGCCCTCCCTCTCCCTCTGCCTCCGGGGCATCGGCAATCGTAACGGGAACCGCAGCGCCCCCCAAGGCTTACCACCGTCAAGGCACGGCACATTCACGGCACGGCGCCAAGACGGGCGTTTTTGGGGGACGGTTTGGCACCATCGGCACGGATCGGATATCTGGCGCATGACCTTGGCGATCCGGCCATCGCGCGGCGACTGCGCATGCTGACGCTTGGCGGGGCCGAGGTGGAACTGGCCGGGTTCCTGCGGGGTCCCCCCTTGCCCCCGTCGCGTCTTCCCGAACCGCTGGTGCTGGGCCAGACCGCCGACGCGCGATTGGGACAGCGGGCCTTGGCCGTAGCGCGCGTGCTCGGGGGCGGGATGGCGGCCTTGGTGGCCAAGTTCGACGGGGTGGAGGCGCTGGTCGCGCGCAATCTGGAAATGTTGGTCATCGCCCGCGCGGTGCAGCGCCGTCTGGGCGGTCGGCCCCGGCTGGTCTACGAAATCCTCGACCTGCACCGGAGCCTGACCGCCCCCGGTCCGGCCGGTCAGGCGATGCGTCTCGTGCAGGCGCGGCTGGGGCGGTCGGTCGATCTGGTCCTCACCTCTTCCCCGGCCTTCATCGCGCAGCATCTGGCGACGATGCCCTTTGCGGACCGCATCCTTCTGGTGGAAAACAAGGTGCTGACCGAAGGGCCGCGTCCGGCGCATCCGCCACCGTCGCCCCCGGCGCCGCCGTTTCGCATTGGCTGGTTCGGGGCGCTGCGGTGCCGACGCTCGTTTGACCTGCTGTCCGGCCTTGCCGCGCGTTTGGCGGGACGGGTGGAGGTGATCCTGCGCGGCCGCCCCTCGGCCGCCGTCTTTCCCGATTTCGCGGCTATGGTCGCCCGCGCGCCCCACCTGCGCTATGCGGGCCCCTATCAGGCCGAGGACCTGCCCGCCCATTACGCCGATGTGCATTTCTCGTGGTGCATCGACTATTACGAAGAGGGGCACAACTCGGCATGGCTGCTGCCCAACCGCCTGTATGAAAGCGCCGCGCATCTGGCCGTGCCCATCGCGCTGGCCGAGGTCGAGACCGGCCGTTTCCTGCGCGCCCATGCCCTTGGGCTGGTGGTGGAGCGCAGCAATCTGGACAGTCTCGTCGCGCTCTTCGCCGCCATGACCGATGCGCGGCACGGCCAATTGCGCCGGGCCTTGGCCGAGGCCCCTCCCGATCTCTGGCGCAGCGGGCCGGAGGATTGCCGCGCCCTTGTCGCCGCCATCCTCGGGACCGCGCCCCCTGACAGCCCCTGGCCCGAGGCACAGCCATGAAAGGCGCGCCATGAGCCTGCTCATCGTGATCCCCACCCTGAACGAGGCCGCGCAGATCGACGCCGTCATCGCGGGTCTTCTGGCCGAGGCCCCGGACGACACCCTGTTGGTCGTCGCCGATGGCGGCAGCACCGACGGCACGCCTGAGATCGTGCGGCGCCAGATGGCGGCGGAGCCGCGCTTGCGCCTCATCCACAATCCGCAGCGGTTGCAGTCGGCAGGGATCAATCTGGCGGTGGACCTACTGGGCGAGCGACGCACCCATCTGTTGCGCGCCGATGCCCATGCCGCCTATCCGCCCCGCTTTGCCGGACAGTTGCTGGAGGAGATGGCCCGCACCGGTGCCGCCTCCGTCACCGTGGCGATGGAGACGGTGGGCACCGATGCCTTCACCCAAGGGGTCGCCGCCGCGCAGAACAGTATCCTCGGCACCGGGGGCAGCGCCCATCGGATCGGCTTGTCAGGCACCAGCGGCGGGCGCTTTGTCGATCATGGCCACCATGCGCTGATGCGGCTTGCCGATTTCCGCGCCGTGGGCGGTTATGACCCCGGCCAAAGCCACAATGAGGATGCCGAGTTGGACCATCGCCTGCGCCGTGCGGGGCGCAAGATCTGGCTGACCGACCGCCTGCGCATCCGCTATCTGCCCCGGCGCAGTCTGGGCGCGCTGTATCGCCAGTACCTTGCCCATGGGCGCGGGCGCGCGACCACGGTGATGAAACACGCGCTGCCCCTGAAGCCGCGCCAGATGGCACCGGCGCTGGTGCCGGTGGCGGTCGGTCTGGCGGGGCTGGGCGTGGTGCTGGCACCGGTCGATGCGGGATGGCTGTTGCTGGCCGGTCCCGCCCTGCTTTGGGCGGTGCTGTGTCTGGGCTTCGGCTGCCTTCTGGCCCTGCGGTCGCGACGGTGGGCGGTGCTGTGGTCCGGGCCTGCCGCGATGGCCATGCATCTGGGCTGGGGCGTGGGATTCCTGCGCCGCCGCTTTTCCCCCCGCACCACCCGGACCGGCCGCGCGGGGCGACGGTCCACCCCGTCCTGACCCGCCGCCTCCTGCGCCCCCGGTCCGGGCATGGTCCCGTCTGACAGCCCGTCCGTCGCAGGCCAGCGGCGCGCGGATCGTGGCGGTCAATAGCTGCCGCGACCGCGCAGGACGACCACGACGGTCCGCAGCAGGACCCACAGGTCCAGCGCCAGACTGCGGCGTTGCACATAGGTCTGATCCAGCAGCACGCGTTCGGCATAGCTCGTGTCACTGCGCCCGCCGATTTGCCACAATCCGGTCAGGCCGGGGCGCACCGCCATGTAATCGCGGATCGCCGCCCCGTAATGGCGCGCCTCGTCCGCGACGATGGGGCGGGGGCCGACAAGGCTCATGTCGCCCTTCAGCACGTTGATCAGTTGCGGCAACTCATCAAGGCTGGTCTTGCGCAGCATGCGGCCCATCGGCGTGACGCGCGGGTCGGACTTCAACTTGCGCGTCGCTTCCCACTCGCGGGCAGCCTCGGGGTCGGCGGCCAGATGCGCCACGAGCACGCGGTCGCCATCCCGCACCATGGTGCGGAACTTCAGGCAGCGAAAACTACGCCCGCCCTTGCCGATGCGGACATGCCCATAGAGTACCGGACCCGGATCGCGCAGCCAGATCAGGGCGGCCACCATCAGGAACAGCGGCAGCAACAGGATCAACCCGGCCAACGAGGCCGAGCGGTCGAACCCGGTCTTGACCGCGTCGCCCAGAGCGGTGGGACGTTTGTGCTCTGCTCGCCCCTCAAGACGCCCGTCCGTTCGGCCGTCCGTTCGGGCATCCATGCGGGCATCCAGCCGCCCGTCGCCACGGCCATCGCGGGCGGCGGGGCGGCTGGAGACGGGCAGGACCAGTCCCGGCACCGGGGTTGCGGCAAGGCTGTTGCCCAGCCCTTCGGCCAAGGCAGGCCATCGGGCCTCGTCACGCTCATGTCCGGTCGAGGCGCGGCGCGTGCTGATATCGTCCATCTGTCCCACTCCGTTTTTTCTGTCGCGGCGGGGTGGGCCGACCGATGGCAGACCCATCGCCGCGTCCCGCCACACCGCAGGGGGATCGCGTTCGGCGACCGTCCTCAGCCGGGCTCTGCCCCGCCAATGACCCGTCACCGTTCAGCCCCCCGTCGGGACAGGATGCCTGCACCGCCGCCCCGGTTCCCCCTGTCAGGAAGTTTCCGACCCGGCAGGACGGGACGGAACCGACAGGGCGGAACGGCGCTGACACGGGCGACCGCTGGCCGGTCGCGACCCATGTTCCGCTTCAGTCCGCGTCAGGAGATGCCATGCACCTCGACACCCGCCTTGTGGCCGATCCCCACCGGAACGGGGTCTTTGCCACGCTGGCCATGGCAGTGTCGATGTTCGTCTTCGCCTATTCCTCGCGCTTTGGAAAACCGCCAGTGCTGGCCTTCTACGCGGTCTGGCTGCCCATGCTGGCCCTGCCCTATCGCCACCTGTGGTCGCGCCTTCAGCGGCCCGCGGTGCTTTTGGCGCTGCCGATGCTTGCACTGGCGTCGGTGCTTTGGTCCGACCGGCCCGAGGTGACGCTGCGGGCGGCGGTGCAATATGGCAGCACGGTGCTTCTGGGACTGGTCGCCGCGCGCTGCCTGACCATGGCCACCTTCGTGCGGGGCGTGATGCTGGGTGGCACGGTGGTGCTGATCTATTCCCACGCGGTCGGAGGCTACGCCTATGACGTGGTCGATGGCAGCTATGCCTTTTCCGGGGCGTTCTCGTCGAAGAACCAACTTGGCCTTTTCGCCTCGCTCACGCTGATCGGTGCGCTGGGTGTGGCGATGCTGGACCGGCATGCGCTTGCTTGGGCGGTTCCGGCTGTGGGGATCGCGGCGTTCTCGCTGTGGACGGTGGTTCTGACCGAAAGCGCCACCGCCATGATCACCGTCGCGCTGGCGCTGATCGTGATGGCGGCGGCGGCGCTGTTGATGCGCTTTGATGACCGGTTCCGCCTGGGCGCGGTCGGTCTTCTGGTCATCCTCTTCGTCGCCGGGACGGTCGCCGCGCTGCAAGGGGGGGCGCTGGATACCGTTCTGGGCGTCTTCGGCAAGGACAGCACCCTGACGGGCCGCACCTACCTGTGGTCGCGCGGGATCGAGGTCGGACAGGATGCCGCGCCCTGGGGTCTTGGCTACAATGCCTTCTGGGTCGAAGGCCGCGGTCTGGCCGAGGAGCTCTGGCTGGAGTTCCACATCGACACCTTCACCGGCTTTCATTTCCACAACACCCTGATCGAGGGCTATGTCGGCCTCGGAACCGCCGGTGTGGCGCTGCTGGCCTCATGGACGCTGGGTCTGCCGGCCTTGGCGGTCTGGTGTCTGCTGGCGGGCAGATCGACGGAGTTGCCCAACAACCCCGACGCCTTGCGCGATGCCCGGGGGGCTGGGGCGGTCTTTGCGGCGATGGCGGTGCTGTTCGCGATCCGCGCCTTTGTCGAGATCGATTTCTTTTCCCCCTACACTGCGGGCAGCTTCCTCGTGCCTTTCCTGCTGTTGTCGATGGCGGACCGGGTGGGCGATGCGGGGCGGCGGCGGCAAAGCCTGCACGTTCTTGCTGCATCGCAGCATCGTCGGGAACCTTTTGCCCCTGATCCGGCTTTTCCCGCCAGAGACGGCGGCGGACTGGCCGCGCCGCCTTGATGCCGTGATCCCGTGGCCCCTTGGGCCGGACCCCTCGGACACAGGATGCGTCCTGCCGTCCCTTGCCCCTTTTTCCCGTGCCTGCCGCCTGTCCTGCGGCCCCGCGCTTCTGGACGCCTGCCCTGCGGACGTCCGCCCCCCTGACCTTCCTGTGCCGAAATCCATGCTGCCAAAGGAGACTTCGATGCGTATCGCGACATCCCGTGCCGCGCCCACCTCCGCCTCACGCGTCCGCAAGGCGATCTTTCCGGTCGCCGGACTGGGCACCCGCTTTCTGCCGGCGACCAAGGCCCTGCCGAAAGAGACCCTGACGCTGGTGGACCGCCCGCTCATCCAATACGCCGTCGACGAGGCGCGCGCCGCCGGGATCGAGCAATTCATTTTCGTCACGGCGCGCGGAAAGACCAACATCGAGGACCATTTCGACGCGGCCCCGGAGCTGGAGCGCAGTCTGGAGCGCGCGGGCAAACTGGCGCTGTTGCAGGCCGTGCGCGATGCGACGCTGGAGTGCGGGCAGGTGTCCACCGTGCGGCAGCATCGCCCGCTGGGACTGGGCCATGCGGTCTGGTGCGCGCGCCATCTGATCGGCGATGAACCCTTTGCCGTGATCCTGCCCGATGACGTGGTCAGTGCCGACACCCCCTGTCTGCGCCAGATGGTCGAGGTGCAGGCCGAAACCGGGGGCAGCGTGATCGCCGCCATGGAGGTGGCACCCGAACAGGCCCAGGCCTATGGCATCCTTGATGTCATGTCGGGACCCGGAGCGACCGCGCCGGTGCGCGGCATCGTCGAGAAGCCAAGAACCGGAACCGCGCCCTCGAACCTTGCCGTGATCGGCCGCTACATCCTGCAACCCACGATCTTCGGGCATCTGTCGGCGCAGTCGCGCGGCTCGGGCGGGGAAATCCAGTTGACGGACGCCATCGCCGCCGAGATCGCGGCGGGCGGTCATGTCTTTGCCCATCGCTTCAGCGGGATGCGGTTTGACTGCGGCTCCAAGCAGGGATTTTTGCAGGCCACCGTGTCCTATGCGCTGGCCAATCCCGAACTCCGCGACGATTTCGCCCAGTTCCTGTCGGGCGTTCTGGCCCAGCAAAAGGCGGCGGAATGAACAGCCCTTTGCCCGATCCCGGCTTGCCCCCCTATGCGCGCGGTCCGGCCCCCGCCGCGCCGCAGCCTGCCGCCGCCCCGATTGCGGCCCCGCTTGCGGCTCCGGTGATCGACACCGACCAATTGGCGCGGGCGGCACGGCGGCAGGCGGGTCTGGTGGCCCGATCCGCCGGGATCGGTGCCGCGGCGGCGCTGGTGCTGATCCTCGGGTCGGTGCCGCGCTACAGCGCGTCCGAAACCGTGCTGCTGGACGAGGAACGCTCGGACCTGCTCAATCAGGTCTCCGCCATGCCCAATGCCCAGCGCACCGATGCCGCCGTGCAATCCGAGATCGAGATTCTGGGCTCGCAACTTCTGGCTTTGGCCGTAGTGGACCGGCTGCAACTGCACAAGGACGCGGCCTTCATGGACCCGCCACGCGGGTTGACCGGACAGGCGGCGGCGGTCTTGCAGGCAGTGATGGGGCTGGTCTCCGGTGACGCGGACCCGGGCGAGGGCCTTGTCGATCCGGACCGCGCGGCACGGGACGCGGCGGCGGCGCGGCTGCGCGAAGAGGTAACGGTCACCCGGATCGGCCGCAGTTTCGTGCTTGAGGTCGGGTTTTCCGATCCCGACCCGGTCCGTGCCGCCACCGTGGCACGCGCCTATGGGCAGGCCTATGTGGCCTTCCAATTGTCCTCGACCTCGGAAGTCTCGGCCAATGCGGGCAAATGGATCAGCGACCGCCTGTCCCAACTGGCCCGACAGACGCTGGAGGCGACGAGCGCCGTGCAAGACTTCCGCGCGCGGCACAATCTGGTGCATTTCCAAGGCGTTCTCCTGTCGGATCAGCAGCAATCCGAACTGGCCAGCGCCTTGGTCACCGCCTCGGCCGAAGTGGCCGAGGTGAAGGCCCGGCTTGACAATTTCCGCACGCTGCTGGCCTCGGGCGATGTGATCGCGGTCTCAGCGCTGGAAACCCTGACCCCGGCGGATGCCGCCGTGCTGACGATGCGGACAGAGTATCTGGACAACCGCCGTCGCTGGCTGGCGATTTCGGAAAGCGCGGGGCCGGACCATCCGCAGGCCACCAAGCTGAAGGCCGAGATGGACCTGACCGAACGCGCGATCGCCGAGGAACTGAACCGTGCCGCCGGAGCGATCGAGGCCAATTACAACATCGCCACCAGTCGCGTCGCCTCGTTGCAGGACGACCTGCGCGCCTTTGCCAAGGGCAGCACCGGCGATGTGCGCGTGATGGGCCAACTCGCGCAGCTTGAGGCGATGGCAGAGACCTACACCACTGTCTACCGCCAATATCTGGAACGCTACGAAATCGCGACGCAGCAACAGAATTTTCCCATGGCCTCGGTCAGCATCATTTCGCCCGCCGAGGTGCCCAAAGCGCCCTCCAGCCCGCAGCGCAAGGTGATGCTGGCGCTGGGGCTGATCCTGGGCGGTCTGGTGGGGCTGGTCATCGCCGCCCGCCGCGAAATGGGTCCCCCCCTGTTGCGGACGCAAAAGGATCTGCGCGACCGTCTGGGACTGCCCTGCGCCGGGCTGATGCCCGCCCGAACGCGCAAGGGCAAGGCAGCCGAGACGGCACAGGACGCGCTGGCCCTGAACCGGACCTTGCCGCAGGTGCGGGCGGAGGTATCCCGTTTTGCCGCCGGGCAGTCTGGCCGCATCATCGCCATGGTCCCGGTCGAGGCGGGCGAAGTCGAGGCCCTGCCCGCCTTGGTCGAATCCTTGGCCAGCGCGGAGGAGCGGGTGCTGGTCATCAATGCCGGGGGATTGGGTCAGGGGGTGGCTCAACGGCTTGGCGCGCTGCCGCAGGTCGAGATGTGGAAACCCGCCGACCTGCACCGCATCCTGCCCCAAAGCCGCAGCGGTCGCGATTCCGCCCAGACCGCCGACCTGCGCGCGACCTATCGCCATATCCTGCTTTGCCTGCCGCCTCTGATCGCGCCCGGCTTCCCGGTGGCGCTTGCGTCCATCGCGGATGGATCGGTGCTGCTGGTGCCCTGGGGCCGTGTCACCCCCGACCTGCTGCGCGAGGCCGTGGCGGCACAGGGGGCCGCGCTGCGCCCCGTTATCACCACCGTGTTGACCGGGGCCGATCTGGCGCAGGCGCGGCTGTACATGCGGCGCGGCGATTATGAAGAGCGGGTGCTGCATGCGTAACCCATGGCTGCTCTGGGCCTTGGTCCTGTCGGGAGGGCTGGCGACGGGGTCACCCGCGCAAACCGACCCGGCGCCGCCCGTCACGGTGCAGGACTACCACCTCGGACCGCGCGAAAAGCTGTTCATCCGCATCGGGCAATGGGACCCGGTCAGCCAGACCTACACCGCCTGGCCCGATGTCAGCGGCGAATATTGGGTGGGGGCCGATGGCCTCGTGTCCATTCCGATGGCCGGGCCGGTGCGGGCGGCGGGTTTGACGGTGACGGAACTGTCCACCGCGATCCTGACGCAGGTGCAAACCCGCATGGGTGTCAGCGGAGAAATCGACGCCAGCGTGGAGATCATCGCATACCGTCCGGTCTATGTCATGGGCGAGGTGCAAACGCCCGGCGCCGTGGCCTATCTGCCCGGCATGAACGTGATCGAGGCCATCGGTCTGGCCGGGGGGTTTCGTCGCGCCGAAACCGCCTTTCTGCAAGGCGAACGCTCGGCGCTGGCCTCCTTGGGCGCGCATGAGGTGCTGCGGCTGGACCTGATGCGCCGATTGGCGACGATGGCGCGGCTGCAGGCGGAACTGGCCAGCACCGACACAATCCCGACGGTCGCCGAATTGCAGGACGACCCGGCGGCCCCCGCCCTCTTGGCCCGCGAGGCCGAGATCAAGGCCGCCCGCGACAGCGAAGTGACCGCGCAACTGGCCCAGATCGCCGCGCTGGAAAAGCTGCTGGCCGCCGAGATTGACCGACTGGGCAAACAGATCACCCTGCGGGGCGAACAACTGGAACTGGCGCAGGCGGGACTGGCCAATACCACGGACCTTGTCGAACGCGGCCTGACCACCGCCAGCCGCCGGATGGACCTGCAAAGTCTGGTGGCGGATCAAGAGGTGCGGCTGCTTGAACTGGAAACCGCCCGCCTGACCGCCGAACAGCGCCTGACCGAGGCCGGGGCGCGGCGGCTTGACATCCTCAACTCCCGCAAGCGCGACATCCTTGACGCGCTGGCCGTGGCCGAAGGCGAAATCGCCGCCCTGCGCGCGCGGATGAAGACCGAAGCGGCACTCTATGCCGAGGCGATCAGCAGCGGCGAAGGCTTTGTCACCACCGAAGGCATGGCCGCCCCGGTGATCGAATTGACCCGCAAGGCGGCCGGTGGCCTGATCCGCGCCGAAGTGGACCGCGCCGCAGCCCTGCAACCCGGCGACGTGATCGAGGTGCGCTTGCCCTTGGGCGACGTCGGGGGAGGTGGCAGGGCAGTCACGCAGAGCAAAGTCATCCCATCCGCGCCAAACTCTGCGTCAGTTTCTCCCGCAGGACCTTCTGCACCTCCGCCGGAAGGTCACGACTGATCATGGCCCGCTCAAGCTCTGCCAAGGCCGCATGATCGCCCAGTTCTGCCATCACGAAGGGCAGCGCAAACACCGACCGCCACATCGCATAGCCGTCTGACGCAGGGCGAAGGGGCGCCTCATAGGGCACGTTCGCCAGCGCCAGTAGACCGCGCACCGCGGCGAGGTCATGCCGCTGGGCCCAAAAGGCACGCGCCCGCGGAACGCAGATGTCCAAGACACGGGCCAGATCCTCGTCAAACCTGATATCGCCGTAGATGTGCTCAATGCCCTGCGCGTAGCTGCTCTCGGGCAGGAAAGACAGATCAGCCTGCGCCGTTGCAAATGTGCGATGCCACTTTATTTCTTTGACCGACCGATGGGGCACACAGTCCAAGGCATAGCCCCAATTGACTGTCAGTGGCCGCAGCGCCCCGGCGTGATGCACCCGAAAGATGCGACGGATGCCGGCAACTGACGGCTTGCGTTCGGTCCACTGCATGGCCGATTGGTATTCCAAGCCCAACGCGCCGATCTCGGCGGCCACACGTTCAATCAGACGGGCTTTGGCGGGAAGCCAGTCGATCACCTCGGTCGTGGGCGTTTCCGGCTTCGGGCGCGACAGCACTGGCAAGGGGCGGCGCAGCATCAGCGACAGAAATCGGGCAGTCGACATGGCCGTCACCGGCCAAACAGGCGTGAGAACAGGCCCCGCCTGCCCGGGGGGGATGCGGCGCTTTGATCTGCGTTCCGCTCCATTCGGGCAGCGCGAATGGTGGCGGACAAATACGCTTCGAACGCCCGCCGCCCAGCATCCGGATCAGCGGACAGGTTCATCCATCCGTCAGTGCCGGAAACCACCAAACGCCAGCCCGTTGCGTCGATCAAACGCAGAGCTGCTGCGGTGGCATTCCCACGCGCAAACAGGATCAAGGTCCGGCAAGGGTCTTCGTCATCCAGCGCAACCTCAATCGAGAACCCGTCGCCTTCCAACTGGCCCCATGTCGGATCGGTCCAATTAAACGCAGGAAACACCCGTGAAAGCGTGCCGCGCACCTCATCCTGTGTGCCAAGCGGTGAGGGGGAAAAGTCATCGTCAAACCGCGCGTGGCCGGCGTCATCCACGTCCATCGGCGTGTCTGCCGCGAAAACCCACAAATCCCAACTCCTCACGCAACCCCAAAGGATGAGAGGAAAGCCTATCTGCCTTTCCCTTGAAATCAAGCGGCCAGAACGCGCACCCTCCTCACCACACCGCCCTTAAGCTGATCCGCGTCACAAAACCTTCACTGGACTTCGCAGCGCATTTCTATATTTCCAGAAGTATGGAAATGTTAGCCGCCACCCAAGCCTTCGCCACCCTCGGCCACCCCGGACGCCTTGCCGTGTTCCGCCTGTTGATGCGTTTTGCCCCGCAAGGCGTGCGGCCCACGGAAATCGCCGAAAGCTTGGGGCTGAAACAGAACACCCTCTCGCACCATCTGGCCGACCTGACCGCCGCCGGTCTGGTGCAGGTCACCCGCCAAGGGCGGTCGCTGTTCTATGCCGTCGATCTGACGGTGACCTCTGGTCTGGTGGCCTATCTGGCGCTGGACGTCGGGCGGGCGCGCCCGGACCTTATCCCCCCGCTGCAGGAGACGACGATGCCGGACACCGGTTTCAATGTGCTGTTCATCTGTTCGGGCAATTCTGCCCGCTCCATTTTTGCCGAGGCGCTGCTGCGCGATCTGGGACGGGGCAAGATCACCGCCCATTCCGCCGGAACCCGCCCCGGCACGGCGTTGAACCCTTTCGCCATCGAGGTGCTGCGCCGCAACGGCCACGCGGTCGAGGACCTGCGCTCCAAGCATATCAGCGCCTTCCAACAGCCGGAGGCACCGGTGATGGATTTCGTCTTCACCGTCTGCGACACAGCAGCGGGTGAGGAGTGCCCCCCTTGGCCCGGCCAGCCGATCACCGGCCATTGGGGCCTGCCCGACCCCGTGAAGGCCACCGGGACCGAGGCGGAAAAGGCGCTGGTCTTTGCCCAGACTTATGCCGCGCTGCGCCGCCGCATCGCGGCCTTTGTCGAACTGCCCTTCGCCGAACTGAACCGCCTGTCGCTGCAAGCCCGCGTCGATGCCATCGGAACCGCCGCCCAAACCGAAGAGAAGGCCTGACATGCCCCGGATCGCGTTGAACGGCCTTGGCCGCATCGGAAAACTCGTCCTGCGCGACCTGATCGACACGGGTGCGGGCGGTGAGATCGTGTTGTTGAACGATCCCGTAGGGGACGCGGAACAGCACGCATTGCTGATGGAATTCGACTCCGTCCATGGCCGTTGGCGCACCCCGGTCGGCCATTCCGATGGGGCACTGGTGCTGAATGGCCAGACCATCCGCCTGAGCCATGAAAAGACAATCGAGGCGCTGCCCTTGGCCGAACTCGGCGTCGATCTGGTGATCGATTGCACCGGCGTGTTCAAGACCGGGGCCAAGGTCGCGCCCTATTACGCCAGCGGCGTGAAAAAGGTCGTGGTCAGCGCGCCGGTCAAGGATGGCGGGGCGCTGAACATCGTCTACGGCGTGAACCATCACCTGTACGATGGCACGCAAGCCCTTGTGACGGCAGCCTCTTGCACGACCAACTGCCTCGCCCCCGTGGTCAAGGTGATCCACGAAGCCTTGGGCATCCGTCACGGGTCGATCACCACGATCCATGACGTGACCAATACGCAAACCATCGTCGACCGCCCGGCCAAGGACATGCGGCGTGCGCGCTCGGCCTTGCTCAATCTGATCCCCACCACCACGGGCAGCGCCACGGCGATTGCGCTGATCTACCCCGAACTGAAGGGCCGCCTGAACGGCCATGCGGTGCGGGTGCCGCTGTTGAACGGCTCGCTCACCGACTGCGTGTTCGAGGTTGAGCGCGCGACGACAGTCGAAGAGGTCAACGCCCTCTTCGCCGCCGCCGCCGCAGGTCCGTTGGCAGGCATCCTCGGCTATGAGTCCCGGCCCTTGGTGTCATCGGATTTCACCAACGATCCCCGTTCGTCGATCATCGACGCGCAAAGCACGATGGTCACCGGTGGCACGCAGGTCAAAGTCTATGCATGGTACGACAACGAATGGGGCTATTCCTGCCGCCTTGCCGACATCACCCGCATGGTCGCCCAAACCCTCTGACCCCTTCTCAGTTGCTTAAATTTCCCGGGGGGTGCGGGGGGCTGGCCCCCCGCTCCTGTCGGCAACCACAGGACGATAGATGTCAAACCCCAACCCCATCCGCGCCTATGCCGCCGTCACAGCCGCCTATTGGGCCTTCATGCTGTCGGACGGGGCCTTGCGGATGCTGGTCCTGTTGCAGTTCAACGCGCTGGGGTTCACCCCCGTGCAATTGGCGTGGCTGTTCCTGCTCTATGAGGTGGCGGGGATCGTGACCAACCTTGCTGCCGGGTGGCTGGCCGCAAGGTTCGGGCTGGCGGCGACGCTCTATGCAGGATTGACCTTGCAGATCGGGGCATTGGCGGCCTTGGCGCAGCTTGATCCGGCGTGGTCGGTCGCCGCTTCGGTCACCTTCGTGATGGCGGTGCAGGGGGTGTCGGGCGTGGCCAAGGATCTGGCCAAGATGTCCTCGAAATCCGCCGTCAAGCTCTTGGCCCCGGCCGGCGGCGGGTTGTTCCGCTGGGTCGCATGGCTGACCGGATCGAAGAATGCGGTCAAGGGTCTGGGCTTTTTCCTTGGGGCGGCGCTTCTGGGGCTGGCCGGGTTCACGGCGGCGGTCTGGGGGATGGCTGCCGTGCTGGCCGTGATCCTGATCGCGGTGCTTTTGTTCCTGCCCAAGGGCCTGCCCGGACGGATGAAAGCCGAAGAGGCCTGGTCAGGCTGGCGCTCGCGCGATGCGCGCGTCGATCGGCTGTCCTTGGCGCGGCTGTTCCTGTTCGGCGCGCGGGATGTCTGGTTCGTGGTGGGCATTCCGGTCTATTTCCAGATGGTGCTGTCCGATGGCACGCCCGATGGCCGCCGCGCGGCGTTCTTCCTTGTCGGCGGCTTCATGGCGCTGTGGATCATCGCCTATGGCGCGGTGCAGGCCATGGCCCCCCGCATCCTTGGCGGCAAGACGCAGACGGAAGCCACGATCACCCGCAAGGCCGTGCACTGGGCCGCAGCCCTTGTGCCCATCCCCTTCGCGCTGGCCTTGGCCGTGCTGATCGCGGGCCAACCCGCGCCTTGGCTGACGGCGCTGCTGATCGGGGGGCTGCTGCTGTTCGGCTTTGTCTTTGCCGTCAACTCCTCGGTCCATTCCTACCTGATCCTTGCCTTCGGGCAGGCGGAGCGGATCACGCGGGATGTGGGTTTTTACTATATGGCCAATGCGGCGGGGCGGCTTCTGGGCACGCTCTTGTCGGGCCTCAGCTATCAGGTGGGCGGCTTGCCCCTGTGCCTTGCCTGCGCGGGTGGGATGGCGGCGGCCAGTTGGCTGGCCGCCCGGAGGTTGCTGAGGGCTTAGGCCGTCGCCTCGTGCAATGCCCGGAAATGGGCGTTCTTGGCCACCAGCCCGTCATAGCGATCCGCCGCCACAACCCGGCCCTGTTCCAGCAAGAACACCTTGTCGCATTGCCGGACCGTGGACAGGCGGTGGGCGATCAGGATGATCGTCTTGGAATGGCCCAAGGCGCGCACGGCATCCATGATGGCGCGTTCGGTCAGGTTGTCGAGCGCACTCGTCGCCTCGTCAAACACCAGCATGTCGGGGTTGGAATAGATCGCCCGCGCGATGCCGATGCGCTGGCGCTGCCCGCCTGACAGACGCGTGCCGCGTTCACCCACCGGCGTGGCGTAGCCCTCGGGCAGGGTCTCCATGATGAAATCGTGCAGTTCCGCCACCGTGGCCGCCGCGATCACGGCCGCCATGTCGATCTCTGCCACCGGCACGCCAAAGGCGATGTTGGCGGCGATGCTGTCATCGGTCAGGTAAATGTCCTGCGGCACATAGCCGATGGACCGCTGCCAGCGCCGCACATTGTCTGGCCCGATCTCTTGCCCGTCCACCACCAAGCACCCCGATTGCGGCACCAGAAGGCCGAGGATCGTGTCCACCAGCGTGGTCTTGCCCGCCCCGGTCGATCCCACGATGCCCACGATGGAATGGGCGGGAATGGTCAGCGACAGCGCGTCCAAGGCGGGACGGTCCGCGTCGGGAAAGGCGAAGGTCACCCGGTCCAGCACAAGCTCACGCTTCAGCGGCAGCGGCGCGGGGGCGGCGCCCTCGGGCAGGCGGTCGGCGACGTGGCGCATCAATTCGGCGTGCAACTGATCCAGCGCGGGTCTGCCGTAGCGGATTTCGCTGATTGAGGCGAAAACGGACTGGATCGTGGGAAACATCCGCGCGGCGGCGAAGGCATAGACGCCAAGGATGGGCAGCACATCCGCGATCATCCCCTCGCGCCGGGCCAGCAGCCAAAGCACGAACAGCACCATGCCGCCGAAGGCGATCACCTCCAGCAACTGGCGCGGCAGTTCGGCGATCAGCGTCACCCCGGCCTGATGGCGGGCCGCGTCATGGGCGGGCTTCTGGAACCGCCGCAAGTAGCTGCGCTCCAACGCCATCAGCTTGACCGCCTTGATGCCGCCCAAGGCCTCTTGCACGATCTGGAACTGCGCGCGGCTGCTGTCCACCCTGCCCCGGCCCATCCGGGTCAGTTGGTGGCGCGTGGCGATGAAGATCAGCCCATAGGTCCCGCCAAACAGCACCGCCGCCCCCAGCGCCGCCCCCGGTTCGACCACGAACAGCAACCCGACCAGCAGCGCCAGCATCACCCCATTGGCCAGAAGCCGCATCGCCGCCGTGACGGGGCCATTCACGACCAGCATCACCTCTTGCAGCACGGTCTTGCCCAGATCGGCCGAGTTGCGCTGCAAGAACCACGCATAGGGCTGGCTCAGGTAAACCTCCATCAACCGCGTCGCCAGCGTCATGATCCGCATCTTGGTGAAATAGGTCAGGGCATAGAAGGCCCCCGCCCGCACCAAGGTGGTGATCAGCACAAAGCCAAAGACCGCAAAGCCGAGGATCATCATGAATTGCCGCGTGTCCCGCGCGCCGGTCAGATCGTAGAACCAGGACAGCCACGCGCTGTCCTGCACCGCCGCAGGGTTCGACACCACGGCAAGGAAAGGCAAGACCGAGGCGACGCCCAACACGTCAAACAACCCCATCGCCATGACCAGAAGCACCAGCACCACGAAGCGGCGCTTTTCGCGGGCGGAGAGCAGGTCGAAAATTCGCGCGTAAACGTCAAACACCGCGACATCCCCCGGCAAGGCGCGTCACGGGCGGGCAGAGATGGGGGCATCTGGCGGTGGCGATCATGGCCGGTCCTTTCGGGCAGGGAAAACGGGCGCACCGCAACGGGCATAGCGAAACGGCAACTGCGGCCTGCGGTGGCGCTGCAGGGCCAACCCCCGTCGGCCTCGGACGGTTCCGCCGCCATGCCGCACTGCCGCAAAAGCCGGACCATGCCGCCCATTTGAACCGGGCGGGCGAACCGGGCGGGAACCAAGGCAGGCAGCGCCGCGTTGAGCCGACAAAATATCTCAAGTGTGTATTATGGCGATCCTCACCCCACCTATGTCTGCCGCCCTGCCGCTGCATCGCCATATCGTGGCGGTGGACGTCTGCCTGTGCACCTTCCGCCGACCGCAGGTTGTCCAGACGCTCGCCTCGCTGGCGCGGCAGGACCTGCCGCCGGGGGTGCGGATGCGGGTGATCGTGGCGGATAACGACGACCATCCCACCGCGTGGGACGTGGTCACGCAGGCAGCGATTGTCCATGATCTGTCAATGACCTACGTACATGCCCCGGCCCGCAACATCTCCGTCGCGCGCAATGCCTGCCTTGATGCGGCGCGGGCGGACTGGCTGGCCTTCATCGACGATGACGAGCAAGCCGCGCCCGATTGGCTGGCCCAGCTTCTGACCTGCGCCACGGCCGAGGGGGCGGATGCGGTCTTTGGCCCCTCCATCGCGATCTACCCGCCCGGCGCACCCCACTGGATTTCCCGCAATGACTTTCTTTCAAACCGGCCGCACCGCCGGGACGGCAGGGTCGAGACGGGGCATTCCTGCAACGCGCTCATCCGCCGTGCCGCCATTCCCGAGGGGCTGCGCTTTCGTCCCGATCTGGGCCAGTCGGGCGGCGAGGATACCGAGTTCTTCTATCGTTTGGGTCGGTCCGGCGCGCGGATGGTGATCTGCGATACCGCCGAGGTGACCGAACCCGCCACCCCGCACCGCCTGCGCGCAGGCTGGCTGGCGGAGCGGCGGCTGGCCGAGGGGCGGCATTACGCCACCTCGTCGGGGCGCGGCCGGGTAATGCTGGCGGCAACGGCGCTGGCCAAGACGGCGCTTTGCCTGTGCGTGGCGCTGCCTTTGGCGCTGCACCCGCCGATGGCGGCGCGCTGGGCGCTGCGCGGGGTCTTCCATCTGGGCGTCGCAGCGGGGGCCATCGCCCCTCACCACCGGCGCCGGGCCTATGGCGTGACCTGACGCAACCGCCGCATCCCGCCTTCGAGCGCCTGCCCCAGCACCATGGGCAGGGCCGAGGGATGGGCCCCAAGCGCGCCAACGGCCTGCGCCACCCGCCGCGCCTTCAACGCGCGCAGGACGGTTTCCGTGGTCATCAGCGCCGCAAGGCCCTGCCGCCGCCGCGCGATCAATGCCGCAAGCTCCGGGCGATGCGACAAGGTGGCCCGAATACGGTCCTCTGCCGCGATCAGCGCGGCCAGATGGTCCAGCGCGATGCGATGCGACACCGACCCCGCCGCGCGCGTGTACAGATAGCCCGGCACGGGATCGACCCTGCACCGCGCCCCGGCCAGCAGGCAGGACAGGATCAGGTGATAATCTTCGCCATTGCGGAGCGCGGGGTCATAGCCGATGCCGTGCCGCTTCAGGAAGTCTCGTCGGATCAACGGCTTGAGGTAACCCAGACTGCGCGCGCCCGTCGGCTGCATGTTGCCGCCGATGAAGGTGGCCGCCGTCAGGGAACCGGGTAAGGCTTCGGTCGGCAGAAAGGCGCCAAGGCTGTGCCCCCGAGCGTCGATCTGGTCCAGATTGCCCAGCACCACCTCTGCCCCCTCTGCCACTGCAATCATCCGCGCCAGCCGGTCAGGCCACATCGCGTCATCGGCATCCTGCACCGCGACCCACTGCCCAGAGGCCAGCGCCAGCGCGTGGTTGCGCGCCACGGCCGGGCCGCCATTGCGGGCAAGTCGCGCCACCCGCACCCGCGCGTCCGCCTGCGCCAAGCCTTCGGCCACGGTCCATGTCGCATCGTCGGAGGCATCATCGACCACGATCACCTCGACCCCGACCCCACGGCTCGCCAGGGCGGAGTGCACCGCACGGGGCAGGACCGACGCCGCGCGGAAGGCGGCAATCAGGACCGAGACATCGGGCAAGGAAGGCGGGTGGTCTGGTTCGGACAGGGACATGCGGCCTCCGCTG
>JAIXPH010000006.1 GCA_027486345.1 Paracoccaceae bacterium | reverse complement strand
GCCCATGGCGGTCAACCACCCGCCGTGGTCTATTTCAAAAGCATTGAAACCGATCAGCAGGTGCAGGCAGTAGCTTAAATCAGCCGGAAATCTGTCCAAAAGTTGGGGAGTAGCTCAAGACTGCGATCGCCGTTTTTCTGCGGCGTAGAAGGGCGAGTGTAGCCAGTCCCAGCGCGGCCAACGGGGCGGTCGCGGGTAGGGGCACGGGTTGAAGCGATACACGCACGTTGTCGATGGCAGCGCCGGACGCTGTGCCATTGACCGCGCGGAAGGTCAGCAACTGGTCTACGGCGGTCGAGGTGAAAGTGAACAACATGGTTGCCCAGTTCATCGCCGATTGGCCGCCACGCCCGCGATTGCTGCTGAAGGTGGCACTGTCCAACCCGGCGCTGACGCGCAGCACCTTGGCGCTTGGCGGCCCCTCGGGGTTCGCGGCCATGTCAAAGCGGACATCATAGCTGCGCCCGACGATGGTGCCGTAAACAGTGGTTGCGATTGTGCCGCGCTGCGTTCCGTTCAGGTCGATGCTGCGCCTGCCGCTTGAGGCGGTCCAATAGGTCGAGACGAGGTCGATGTCACCGGATGTGATCATCCAGCCTGGCAGAGTGGGGCTTCCTGCCGCCAGCGTGACACGTCCCGTCGATGGCACGGGTGGGGCTTGCTCAAAGCTGCCATTCACGATCCGCGCCGATGAGGCCGGTGAGACGCTTGACGCGAGGATGGCGGCAAACACAAATCTCCGCATGATGACCCCTTGGAAGATCGGGCCCAGCAGGCAAAGATTTGCCCGGCGTCCCCCTTTCTCCGCGATGAAAATCCGTACTCTTGCCGGTGCAGTGAAGCGCTGGGATTGCGGCGTCGGTAAGGATGGATCGAGGGGATTGCGCGGCATAATCAAGACTGCGCGACAGCAAAAAGCCCTCTTGCGAGCGCAAGAGGGCTTTCCGTAAGGTCTGCGCGTTCTGGTCTGTCAGGCCGCTTTGCGCCGGCGCAGGAATGCCAGACCTGCCAGACCAAGCAGTGCCAAGGGCGCGGTGGCTGGCAGCGGAACGGCTTGCACCGCGATCCGCACGTTGTCGATTGCCGCACCGTAGGACGAGGTTCCCAAAGCGCGGAACGTCAACAACTGGGTCGGCGCAGCGGCGGTGAAGGTGAAAATACGGCTTGCCCAGTTCATCGCATCAGCACTGTCAGCCTGCACCGTCGAGAAGGTCTTGGGCGGGCGCACGACGCCGACAGAAGACACTTCCGCCGTGATTTGCTTTGTCTTGGGGCCCCCGTCAGGGTTCCCTGCCAAATCAAACATGACGTTGTAAAGGCGACCGACCGTCAGACCAAAGATACCGGTCGAAATCGACCCGGGTCCAGAGCCGCTGAGGTCCACACTGTTTGAACCATCCGACGCATTCCAGTACCGGCTTGACACCAAGTCGACGTCGCCCGAACCGATGGTCCAGAACTTGATGAAGTTGCTTCCGGCACCAAGCGTTGTCACGCTTGCCCGATCAGCACTTGCCGTGGTTTCGAAGCTACCGTTGCGGATGACCGCAGCAGAAGCCGGAGCGACGCTCAACGCAAGCAACGCGGCAACAATGAGGTTACGCATACTCTGCCCTCTGGAACAGGAAATCACATAGCGCAAAAGGAAACACGTTCCGATCCATGAGTCGAGTCTTGTTTCCCTTGAGGTTACTTTACATCCGTCCGACAGCATATTGACCCTAATAAACTGTCAAAAATGGGCAGAAATCAGGGAAAAGTCGGGGCATTTCGGGTCACGTTGTTCGCTGTCGCGAGAAGAAAGGGTCTGCGCGGACGCGAATCGGCCGCCGCGATTCGCATGGATCAGCGGGCAAATCCTTCGGGCAGGCGAGCTTGCACGGCCTTTGGCGGGCGGGCCCCAGCCATGCCGCGCAGCAGGGCCGCAGCCGCGGCCATGTCGCCGCGCAACGCCAATTGCCCCATCTTGGCCAGCCCGAAAACCCATCCTCCCGCCAAGGAACTGGGCCGATTGCGGCGCAGGAAGCGGATCCGCCCACGGTGTTTGAAGTAGGTGGAAAAGGGCGAGGCTGTGCGTCCCGGCGCTGGAGAGCCGATGGCGCTTCCGGCGCGGTGATAGACCAGACCGCCAGGGCAATAGAGGAGGGGCAGGTCGCCACGTTGGAGGGCCCAGTCCACCTCTTCGTAATACAGAAAGTAGTCTTCCGGCATCGGTCCGGCGCGGCGCAGGAAGTCACGCGACACCACCATGCTTGCGCCGGTGATGAAATCCATCCCGGCAGGATCGGGGGGCGGCGCGTCGGCAGGAGCGAACTGGTTGACGTTGCGCGTGACGCCTGTGCGCCAGTCAATAACCCCGCCATCAATCTGGATCATCTCTGGCTGGTCAAAGTAGAGGACCCGCCCACCGATCATGCCAAAGCCGCCCTTTGGTGCGGGATGGCTGGCAAAGGCAGCCGCGGTGCCCGCGGGAACTGCGCTGTCGGGGTTCAGGACCCAGAAGCGGTCCAGCACGGCAAGGCTGGACAGCGCAGCAAGACCGATGTTGACCGCTGCGGCAAAGCCAAGATTGGCTCCGGTCTGGATAAAGGCCAGATGATGGTCCTCTGTCGCGCGAGGGAAGGCGTCCATCTGCTCCGGTCGATGCGTACGCCCGCGGGCAAAGGGCATCGCGGCGGGAAGGGTCCGCCCGACCTGCCAGTCGCGCACCACTTCCGCTGTTCCATCCGGTGAGGCATTGTCCACCACAACCACCGACAAGGCCACGCCCTCCGAGGCAAAGAGCGTCTCAAGGCAATCTGCAATCACGTCCGCCGCGCCATAGGTGACAATCACGACCCCCATACGAAGCGTGTCTTGGGGCATAGTGGGGAACTCGGTCATCGGGTCTGTCCTGGACGGGGGCTGCGCGGCGGTCGGGGGCCGTCGGTGCGGTCGTGCCGCCGATGCGCGAAGCGGGTATAGGTCGGTGTTGGACGCTTGGTTTCGATCATGGCCGCGTCAACGGAGGGCAAGTCGGGTGACGGCGGGGCCGTCGCAACGGTGGTGCCGAGCGGTCGAGATGACAGCACAGCGGGTTTTTCCGTCTCCCACCGCGCGTTCAAAGTCGTCCCTTCGCGATGACGCAAGACACGCTCCTTCACCTTCGTCGGTTGGGGGGTGGCGTCACCTGTGGCTGCGGATTGGGCCTCAACCAGCCACATCCCGGCACCATACATGAAAAAGCAAAAGGAATAGATATTGGCCCAGATGTGCACGGTGCAGAGCGTGAAAGACAGACCGAGGAAGGTGAACACCCAGGCCCGGCGAAACTGGGTCAGTACCGGATCAGAGGTGAAGTCCCGCGCCATGATCACGATCAGCGACCAGGCATAGCCAAGGACCAGCAGCAGAAAGGCCGGGATGCCATACCGCACCGCCATCACCAGCCAGAAGTTATCCATGCTGCCGGAATACATGTAATAGGGCCGCTCCCAGTCGTTCAGGCCGATGCCGAACAGCGGGTGCTTCCAGACGTTCACCATGCCCCATTCAAAGATGATCGACCGCCAATAGGCGGTATGGGCGGAAAAGGTGGCATAGCTCATGAACACGCGCAGCGGGGTGCGGTTGGACAAGACATCGATGGCGACATAGATCACCGCAAACACACCCACCAGCAGCCACCAGCGCCAGCGGATACGGGCAAAGACGGTGGACCACGCAAACAGCGCCAGTTGCAGCAGGATCGCCAGCAGCGCCCCTGAGGACAGCGCCAGAAACCCCGACATGCCGACCACGCCGCTGGCGCCCCAGCGGAAGGGCAGGGGGAGCCGGCCCTTCAGCCCGACAAAGGCCAAGGACATGACCACGGCGCAGAACAAGCCAAAGTGGATCGGGTGAGCAAAGACCGCCTGCACCCGTTCCAACCCCATGCGGGGTTCGGCAGCGACGGGAACAACAGAGGTCAGGCCCGGCAGTTTGCGGATCGTCTCGACGATCAGGGCATGACCGGACAGGGTTTCAAGGATGGCAAAGGGGAACAGGATCAAGACGCTGATCACCAGCCACCGGGCCAGCGCGGTAAAATCCTCTGGCCCCCGGATATAGGCCCGCCCGATGGCATAGCCCCCGATGAATTCCATCCCGACAGAGCCGAATTGCTGCACCACCTGATCAGGGTTGTTGATCGCCAAGGCCAGACCGGCCCAGCCGATATGGGCAAAGAACAGCACGTCGGTCAGCAGAATGCGCCCGTAATAACCCATGATCAGGCGCAAGGTGATCGGCACGATCATCAGCAAAAGCAGCAGCCGCAAAGACGTCATCGCCAGTGACCCGGCGTTAAAGCCGATGGGCACGATCAGACACAAAAGATACAGCGCCACTGGCCATTTCAGCCCGGCAATGGTGCGGATCGGCTTGGCCGTCTCTGGCTGCGATGCGATGGGCCGGCGTGTGCCGGACAGGCTTCCTGCCGTCATTTGCGCTGTTGCACCTAATTCGCCAATCCGGTGTTTTCGATGTTGCTGCGCAGCACCAGCGACTCCACTTCCCCGTCGAAGGATTTCTTCTTGCCAAAGGGATTGCCAAGCGACAGCCCCCAATATTCCATCGGCTTGACCCGGCCAAAGGTCTTGCCGCTGGCCACGATCGTATCGTCGATTTCGACGGCCAAGATACCATCCGTCGCGGAATATTTCAGCGTCAGGTCGTGCCAATCCGTGCCCATGATCACCCGGCCCGGCGACATCAAGCGCAAAGCCGATGCGCTGGCCGTGGAAAAGCTGACTTCCAGAAGCCCGCGCTGGGTCATGTTCACAACCAGACTTTCGTGGATGCGGAAGATTTCGCCATGGTTTTGTCCGGGTTGCGTCCCCCGAAGTCGCAGCGTGATTTCGAAATCATTGGCCCCGAAAAATCCTGCCATCGCCTTGGGCGGGACGGTGACTGACGCAATCCCTTCGCCGACGGGCAAGGGCGCTTGGGGGTCGACCCCTTCAGGCAAAGGCAGCGCCGTCCGGTCCCCGTCCACCCAGCCGATCAGGCCTTCGTCCGGGGTAAAGGAAATCACGGTCGGTCCCGCCACCGCCACTGACGCCTGCGAGATAAAGGCTTGCCCATCTGGCATGAGCATCACCAGTTCCACCCGACGTTTGCCGGGTTTGTCGAAATTGCGTGTCACCTTCACCCCGGTCAGGGTCACGCCGTCATCAAATTCCCAACGATAGGTGGCCAGTTTTGGATCAATGCCTTCGGGAAAACGGTTCGCCTCGGCGTCAAAGACAAAGCTGTTCGACAGCACGCTATCCCCGATCACCCGGATCAAGGGGCGGAAGCCGATTTCAAACGGCGCGGGACCTTGCTCGACTTCGGTGGTCAAGCGCGAGGCCCCGATGCCCGTCCCATCCAACGGCCCGCCGGGGGCATAGACAAAACTGGACAAAACGCGCGGATCGCTCAGACGCGCGGACATAAAGACATCATCATAAAAGCCGGGCTCATTCGGGCGCTGGTCCTGAATGATCAGGTTGTCCGTGACGACCCAATCGGGCTGGCTTTTCTGTCCCGTCACGCGGGCCACGGCATTGCGCGCAATCTCGACGTTGCGCGATGCTTCGGCGACGCGGATTTGCGGTGTCCACAGGTTGGGGCTGCCATCTTGCCCGGACGATAGCCCGTTGCGCACCACCGTGTTGTTGCGGATCGCCAGACCATCGGTTTCGCCGATGCTGATGCCATGCAGATGGGCGTTGATGATCACATTCTCTTCGATCACCACGTTGCGGTAGAACATTTCCGCCCCTGCCGCGCCCCGGTCGACCAATTCGTTGCGCATGAAGATGGACTGCGTGTACAGCCCCATGCCCGAATTCAGCACATTGTCGCGGATGACAATATCGGTGCTGGGGGACTTTGCGCCAGCCGTCCAGAACTGGATCATGTCCGAATGGTCGATCAGGTCGGGAGAGCGCAGAAAGTCGCGGATCGTGTTGCCCTCGATCTGCACGCGCTGCACTGCGACGAAGTTCAACCCGTCAGAGCGGATGGAATGCACCACGTTATCGCGCAGGGTCAGGTCACTGCTTTGCGCAAAGACCGCCCCGCGCAGGAACAGCCGGATTTCCGTGTCCGACAGTTCAAACCCCTGGGTGTCGCGCACCGACAGGCCAAAGGCCGTTGGCAAACGGTCGGTGCCATCGGCGATCACCGGGCCAAGGTCGCCGTCAAACAGGCTGGCGCGAATGGCGATACCTGCGCATTCGATCACCTGAAACGGCCGCAGATCGGCGTCATCCTCATCGGCGAAAACGTAATCAAAGCTTAGATCCTGCAGCACCAGATACTGCACATTGCGCAGGTTCATCGCGTCAAATTTTGCCGGGTCCGCCGCATCGGCAGAGCGCAGGATGATCGGTGCCTCTGCCGCGCCGCCGCCACCGCGCAGCAAAAGCGGGCCATAACTGCCCGGCGCGATGACAATTTCCGTGCCGGGAACGGCATCGGCCAAGGCTTGGCCAAATTCCTCCACCGAGGCAACAGTGACGGTTTCGGCGCGCAATGGTGTGCAGAGGGCAAGTATGCACACAAGCAGTGCCGCCAGTCGGGCGGACAAGGATCGGTAAGGCAGGCGATCACACACGGTCAAAACCATAACCCAAAACCAAACCAAACAGGCCTCGCCGCGTCGGATGGATGCGGCACCTGTCTGTTCTATTACGTTTTTGCAGTTTCGAGAAACAATACTTGCTTTTCGCGGGTCAGCTTTTGCGGCAGTTGTCACGGAATGGCCGCGCTGCCGGTCCCTTTGCGCGCAATCACCCGCCCAGCCCAGCGTCACCATCAAGCGCTTGCGCTGCTGCCTTGGGCTTTGGCAGGGCGTTGAGCCTCCTCATCAAAATCGCCAAACGCCAAAGCCCCAGGCCCAGACTGACGGCAGCAATCCCCCCCATGACCCAACCCGTGGTGTCCGCTGCCCAGAGCGGCGCCAAGGCGGGCAGCAGCGCCAGTGCCAGCAAGGCATAGGCCGCCGCCTCGTCCCGCCCCATGCCGCGTTGCGTGCTCTGGCGCATCATCCACAGCGACAGCGGTGCCCCCAGCGCCTCGCCGATCAGGGCGCAAAGGATCACGCTGGGCAGGCCGTAGCCCTGTTCCAGCACGCCCCACGCCACCAGAAAAGACAGCGCGCGCGGCACGTTGCCCCACAGGGAGACATGGCTGCGCGCCCGCGACAGCGCGACGATGGCGGGGGCCACCTTGACCATGCGCACCGCCTGAATGGCCGCCAAGGGGGCGATCAGGGCGGCCAACGGCGCATAATTCGGCCCCAGCAGCAGATGCACCGCCAGCGGGCCAAAGAGCGCCGCCCCGGCCGCCAGTACGACTCCAAACAGCAGATGCAGGTTCATGCAAAGCGAGACCAGACGGTCGAACGCTGGCCCCTCTGCCGCCGAAAGGCGCGGCAGCATCAGGGTTTGTCCGGATTTCGTGATCACCAACCCCGGCGTCAGTGTCAGCGTCACCCCCATGGCAAAGACTGCCAGCTCGGCCATGCCCAGATGGTGCCCGACAGTCAGGCGGTCCCCTTGAAACACAATGAACATCAGCACCGCATTGGCCAGCAAGGGCCAGCCAAAGCGCAGCGAGGCCGCCATGACGTCCCGGTCAAGGCGGGGCCGAAAGGACCGTTCCGCCAGTAGGTGCGACAGCACCACCGACAGCACCAACTGCCCGATGGTGGCCCAGAGCATTGCCCGCCAATCGCCCAGCCACAGCGCCAAGGGCACGATGGCCACCAGTGACAATGCCGAGGGCAGGGTGGTCGTCAGGATCAGCGGGCCGAAACGGTCCTGCCGGTTCATGCGGTGGATGTCGAAATGCACCAGCGCGTTCAGCACCGGCACCAGCGCCAGCATCTGATAGGCATAGACGGCCTCAGCCGTGCCCAGAAACCGCGCCAAGGGATGGGCGAGCACAAACAGCACCAGCCCCGCCACCACGCCGCGCAGCAGTTGGAACCCCTGCAACGCATTTTGATAACGCGGATCATCGCCTTGGCGCGATTGCACGATCTGTTGCTGCAACCCCAGTGCCGTGACCATCTCGACCGCCGCGAGCGCCAGAACGAAGGTCGCGGCAACGCCGTAGGACTCAACCGGGATCAACCGCGCGAGGATCAGGTTGCGCGCCAAAAGCAGGATGGCAGAGGCGGCATTGCCGGACAGGATCACGGCAGAGGCATGGAACATCGGCAATCGCACTCAATCAGACCCAACACGCGTCCTGTAAAGCGCGTTCCTTGCGATCCGGTCAAGGCCGCGCGGGCAGGGACTTGATCTTTTGCGACACATCAGGCGAAGATGCGGGCGTGGTTTCGGGACGTGTGCATGTCAGTGGTAAACAGTTTCGCGCTTGCGCGGGTCGGGCGCGGCAATCTTTGCGCCGGGTGTGGGGCCTGCGCCGAGCGCTTTCCCAAAATGATCGAAATGCAGCCAGCGGGGCAGGGGTGGCCCCGTCCCATGGCGCGGGCGCCCCTGACCGCCGCGCAGGATGAAGAACTGTCCGCCTTTTGCCCGGGATTGGGCCAAGTCGCGCTGCCGTCTGACCGCCCGCCACATTCGCTGTGGGGTGCTTTCCTGGATATGCGGCGGGCTTGGGCAACGGACGCGGACCTGCGCCATCGTGCGGCCTCGGGCGGGGCGCTGTCGGCGGTGCTTGGGTATCTTTTGACCTCGGGCCGCGTGGATGCGGTCATCCAGACCGCTGCCGCGCTGCCGCCCGATCCGGCCCATGCCAACCGCACCATCGTCAGCACCAGCGCAGGCGACATCGCGGCGGCGGCGGGGTCGCGCTATGCGGCCTCCTCGCCCTTGACCGGGTTGTCGGACTGGGTGGCCGATGGCCGCCGCTTTGCCTTTGTCGGCAAGCCCTGCGATGCGGTGGCGTTGCGGGCGCTGGCCTTGCGCGATCACGGCGTGGCGCGGGCCTTTCCGGTGATCCTGTCCTTCTTTTGCGCAGGGGTGCCGTCGCGGCAGGGCAATGAGGCCTTGGTGCGGGCGATGGGCGCGAAGCCGGAACAAGTGACGGCCTTTCGCTATCGTGGCCATGGTTGGCCGGGGCAGGCGGTGGCGCATCTGGCCGATGGGTCAGAGCGCGCGATAGGATATCACGAAAGCTGGGGCGGCGTGCTGTCCAAGCACCTGCAACACCGCTGCAAGATTTGCGCGGATGGCACGGGCACCGCAGCGGACCTGTCCTTTGGCGATCCGTGGGAGACGGATGCACAGGGCTATCCCTTGTTCACCGATGCGCCGGGCCAAAGCCTTGTGGTGATCCGCAGCGCCTTGGGGGCAGAGATCTTTGCCGCAGCCGAACGGGCCGGGGCGGTGGAAAGCGCCGGTTATGACGTGGCGGGGCTGGTGAAAATCCAACCGGGCCAGCGCAACCGCCGCCGCACCCTTCTGGCGCGGCTCTTGGCCTTGCGCCTGATGGGGCGTCCGGTCCCCGCCTATCGCGGCATGACTTTGCTGGCCGCCGCACGGCAGGAACGTCCCCTCACCTTGCTGAAAGCCTTCCTTGGCATGGCGCGGCGGGCGTGGCGGGATAAGGGCACAGAACAAACGGGGCCAAAGGCATGACCAGACCGCTGCATCTTTGCCTGATCATGCACTCCACCCGGTCGGACAATCTGGGAGTCGGCGCCCTGACGCGGTCCGAGGTGGAAATCCTGCGCGGGGTCGCCGCCGATCTGGGGCGCACCTTGACCCTGACGGTGATCGACTGGAAGGATGCCCGGCCCGCCTAGGGTCAGGACTCGTTCTCGCTTCATAGCCAGAAAATGACAGTTGCCGCGAGGGCGATGGCGGACAGGAAGACCTTCGGGCACCGGTCGTATCGCGTTGCGACCCGTCGCCAG
>JAIXPH010000022.1 GCA_027486345.1 Paracoccaceae bacterium | reverse complement strand
GCCCATGGCGGTCAACCACCCGCCGTGGTCTATTTCAAAAGCATTGAAACCGATCAGCAGGTGCAGGCAGTAGCTTAAATCAGCCGGAAATCTGTCCAAAAGTTGGGGAGTAGCTCACCCCTCCGGGCCGAGGATCGTCTATCCGGTCGGGCATCGATCATCGACGGCGACACAATCGAAATTCACGGCCAGCGGATCAGGCTCGAAGGCATCGACGCCCCCGAGAGCCGTCAGACCTGCACCGACGCCAAAGGCAAGCCGTGGCGCTGTGGCAAAGCCGCTGCCTTCGCTCTGGCAGACAAGATCGGGACAGCGACTGTAGTCTGTGAGCAGACGGCAACGATCGCTACAAGCGCGTGCTGGCCGTCTGCTATCTGTCCAAGGTGGACCTGAACGGCTGGATGGTTCGCAACAGATGGTCCGTCGCCTACCGCAAGTATTCGACAGCCTACGTCAGGGATGAGGACTTGGCACGCGCCGAGGGTGCAAACATCTGGTCCGGCGTGTTCGACATGCCTTGGGATTGGCGCAAGGCTCATTGAGGTGGCAGGCAAAAACTGTGCTTAGTATTGGGTAGTGCGCGAAAGGTGGATGTGCTGGTCCATGATGCCACACATACCTTTGCGCCCATACAAGTCGTGTGTTCTGGGCCTTGAAGAGAAAACGCCTCCAACCCCGCACTCTAAAGCATCGTTTTCGGGATCGGGGGTTCTTTCGGGGGTAGGTTTTGAAAAACCTAAAATTTACCAACGATTTCAATGGTGTGTGGCGGAGAGGGTGGGATTCGAACCCACGGTAGGCTTGCACCTACTCCGGTTTTCGAGACCGGCGCGATCGACCACTCCGCCACCTCTCCGCGCTTTGGGGGTCGTCTGAGGCGGCGGTCTAGCCGGGGATTCGGCGGCGTGCAAGCCCGATTCCGACGGTTCGGGCAGGAAAATGCGTAACCCCTGCGAACGGCCGTATGGGGCACCCGTTCGGTTGTCCGCCATGCCGCGCGGCCAGACATCGGGGCTTTGGCGGGGGCGGCAACGGCTTGTGTCGCAGCAGTTTATGGACTGTCCGCTTGGCAATCCGGGTGTCGAGGATTAGCTGTGAGTGAAGTCATCTCCAGAGGGCTGCGCGCGGCGCGTCTCGGGGCGGATGGGCAGGGCTTGGCCCTCGGGGTTGGAAAGCGCGCAAGCATCGCTTGCAGAGAGGACGAAGGATGGCCAGGGGCGCGGGTGGACAGGGCGTTGGAGTGCGGGACCGGATGCGGATCACCCGCCCTGTGGCGCTGGCGCTGCTGTTGGCCATGCCGCTGTCAGTGACCTTTGTTTGGGCGGAAACCGCCAGCCCACAGGGCGCGCAGGCCGATGCCGCCACAGCAGCGGCACCCGCGCCGGTGGACGCGGATGTGGCCGCACTGGCCACGGCGATGCAGATCGACCGGATCATCGACGTCATGCGGCAAGAGGGGCTGGACTATGCCCGGACGCTGCAAGACGACATGTTCCCCGGTGCCCCCAATCGCGGTTGGATCGCCGAGGTCGAGGCCATCTACGATCTGGACCGCATGCGGCAGGAGTTCTCGGTTGCGCTGTCGGCGGCCTTGGCGGGCAATCCCGGTCTTGAAGCGATGACCGGTTTCATGGGGAGTGCTTTTGGCCATCGGGTGATCGGGCTGGAACTTGCCGCCCGCAAGGCCTTGCTGGATCCGGACGCCGAGGATGCCGCCCGCGTCGCCTGGCTCAAGCTGGAGGACGAGGACGGCACCCGCGCGCGGCAAATCCAGCGCTTCGTTGAGGTGAATGACCTGCTCGACAGCAATGTGACCGGGGCGATGAACAGCAACATCGCCTTCTATCGGGGGCTCATGGCTGCCGCGCCGGCCGACATGGCGATGACCGAGGAGGACATTCTTGCCAGCGTGTCCGAGCAGCAGGCCCAGATCGAGGCCGAAACGGCGGACTGGCTTTACCCCTATCTCACGCTGGCCTACCAGCCGCTGACGGATGCGGAGCTGGACGACTACCTTGCCTTTTCGGAATCGGTGCCGGGTCAGGACATGAACCGCGCCCTGTTTGCCGCCTTCGCGGTGATGTTCGACCGGCTGTCGCATGATCTGGGTCTGGCTGCCGGGCGGCGCATGCAGGGTCAGGATATCTGATCCGTCCTGCTGCCCGGCACCCGGTCTGGGACGCCCGCGCTGCATCCACGTCGGGGCGATTGCGGCCCTTGACAGCTTCGCCCCTGTGATGGATAAGCCCCCATCCCGGCGAGGCGCGAGTCTGGCCGGGCTTTCGTTTTATGACGTCCCACAAGGGCGCGCTGTCCGAAGGCGGGACCGAAAGGTTCCACGAACACCCGGAAACGGGGGCCGCAGGGCGCGGATACAAGGAAGGAAAGACCCATGTTTGCGGTCCTCAAGACCGGTGGCAAGCAGTACAAAGTGCAGGCGGGTGACGTTCTGCGCGTTGAAAAGCTGGCCGCCAATGCTGGTGACAAGATCCAGTTCAACGAGATTCTGATGGTCGGCGGCGAAACCGTCACCCTCGGCGTGCCGACGGTTGCCGGCGCGGGCGTCGTCGCCGAAGTGATCGATCAGATCAAAGGCGAAAAGACGATCCACTACGTCAAGCGCCGCCGCAAGCACAGCTCGCAGCGCACCAAGGGCCACCGTCAGCACCTGACGCTGGTTCGCGTGACCGAAGTTCTGGCGTCTGGCGCTGAATCCTCGGGCATCGCTGCCGCGACCGGCACCGCCGATGCGCGCCGTGCGCTGCACAATGCCGCTGCCGCTCCGGCTGCCGTGGCAGAAGAGAAACCGAAGCGCGCCCGCAAGGCCGCCGCTGCTGCACAGGAGTAATCCCAAATGGCACACAAAAAAGCAGGCGGTTCCTCCCGCAACGGCCGCGACTCCGCGGGCCGTCGTCTGGGCGTGAAACTCTACGGTGGCCAATCCGCAATTCCGGGCAACATCATCGTGCGCCAGCGTGGCACCACGTGGTTCCCGGGTGAAGGCGTCGGCATGGGCACGGATCACACGATCTTCGCCGTGACCGAGGGCAAGGTGACCTTCAAGAAGGGCCTCAAGGGCCGCACCTTCATTTCGGTCCTCCCGGTTGCGGAGGCAGCCGAGTAAGCCGAACCTTTACACTTGGTTTGTATAGGGGGGATCGGCTGAAAGGCCGGTCCCCTTTCTCATTTTTTCCCGTAACCCGTCGTTGGGGAGGGGCGGGGCGGGGAGAATTGTCGCGCGGGCGGGCCGGAAACGGGCCGTCGGCATCCACCCGCGGGGCCATCGCCTTGCCGGTATCCTGCCTTGTCGGGGCCGTTTTTGCCCCTCACATGCGCTTCAACAGGAGGGAAGCCATGACCTTGGATCTGATCGCCACCCGTCCCGATGCCTTGGCCGCTGACCAAATCGCGGCGGGCCGTTTCGTGCTGCGCCCGGTGCGCCGCTCTGACGCCGGGTTGTTTGCCCTCTATGCGGGCGACAAACGGGTCGCCGAAGCCACCCGCTCGATCCCCCATCCGCTGCCCCCCGGCGCGGCAGAGGCGTTCGTCACCCGCGCCATCTCTGGCAAGGGCGATGAGGCGATCTGGGTCATGGACGGATCGGCCAACGGTCTGGCCGAGGTGTTGGGGGTCATCAGCCTCAAGCGCATGGATGAGGGCAAGTGGAACCGCGACCAGTCGGAAATCGGATATTGGGTTGCGCCCGCCTTCTGGAACACGGGCTTTGCCTCCGAGGCGGTGCGTGCCTTGGTGGAGGCGAACCCGCAAAGGAACAGCGCCATCTTCGCCGAGGTGTTTCAGGACAATCCCGGATCAGCGCGCGTGCTGACCAACGCCGGTTTCCAGTATCTGGGCGACGCCGAGACCTTCTCGGTCGCGCGCAACGCCCGGGTGCCGACCTGGACCTATATCCGCAAGTTGGGCTAAGGGGCAGACGCAGGGGTGGCGATTTCTGACGCAGAAATCGCATCGAAGTCTGCGCGCAGACTTCGCTCCGGAGTTTGCGCGCAAACTCCGCCTGCTGCCGTTTCAGGCTGTGCTTGAGGCCGCCCCCTCAATCCTGTATCGCCTGACCATTCCAAGCTGAAAGCCCGATGCCATGAAGTTTCTCGATCTTGCCAAAGTCTATATCCGCTCGGGCGGCGGCGGGGCGGGCTGCGTGTCGTTCCGGCGCGAGAAATTCGTGGAATTCGGCGGACCCGATGGCGGTGATGGCGGCAATGGCGGCACCGTCTGGGCCGAGGCGGTGGACGGTCTGAACACGCTGATCGATTTCCGCTATCAGCAGCATTTCTTTGCCAAGAACGGCCAACCCGGCATGGGCAGCCAGCGCACCGGCAAGACCGGCGATGACATCGTGCTGAAAGTGCCGGTCGGAACCGAGATTCTGGACGAAGACGAAGAAACCGTCATCGCCGATCTGGTCACGGTGGGCCAGCGCGTCCTGCTGGCCAAGGGCGGCAATGGCGGCTTCGGCAACCTGTATTTCAAGTCCTCGACCAACCGCGCGCCGGGGCGGGCCAATCCGGGCCTTCCGGGGGTGGAACGCACGATCTGGCTGCGGTTGAAGCTGATCGCGGATGCCGGGCTTGTGGGTCTGCCCAATGCCGGGAAGTCCACCTTCCTTGCCGCCGTGTCGAACGCACGGCCCAAGATCGCGGATTACCCCTTTACCACGCTGGTGCCGAACCTTGGTGTCGTGGGGATCGACGGCAAGGAATTCGTCATGGCCGATATTCCGGGCCTGATCGAAGGCGCATCCGAGGGGCGGGGTCTGGGCACACAGTTCCTCGCCCATGTCGAACGCTGCAAGGTGCTGCTGCATCTGGTGGATGGCACCTCTTCAACCATCACCAAGGATTACCGCACCATCGTGCATGAGTTGGAGGCCTACTCCGACATCCTTGGCGACAAGCCGCGCATCCTTGCCTTGAACAAATGCGATGCGCTGGATGCCAAGACCATCTCGACCCGCCGCCGCGCGCTGGAAAAGGCCTCGGGCGGGCCGGTTCTGGTGATCTCTGGCGCGGCGGGGATGGGGATTCAGGACACGCTGCGCGCGATCTACGCCCAGATTCAGGGGGCCGAACCTGTTGAGGAGGGCGGCCCGTGGCAGCCCTAAGCGCCTTGACCGCACCCGACATCCGCGCCGCGCGGCGTCTGGTGATCAAGATCGGGTCGGCCTTGCTGGTGGACCGGGAAAAGGGTTTGCGTCAGGGCTGGCTGTCGGCGCTGGCCATGGATGTGGCCGAAGCCAAGGTGCGCGGGGCGGATGTGGTGCTGGTGTCCTCCGGCTCTATTGCCTTGGGCCGCAAGGTGCTGGGCCTGCCCGCCGGAGAGTTGACGCTGGAACAGTCGCAGGCCGCCGCTGCAGTGGGGCAAATCCGGCTGGCGCGCGCTTATGAGGAAGTGCTGGCCCCCCACGGCATCACCACCGCGCAGGTGCTGGTGACGCTGGAGGATACCGAGGATCGCCGCCGCTACCTGAACAGCCGCGCCACGATGGAGACGCTGCTGGGGTTGGGCGTCGTGCCGATCGTGAACGAGAATGACACGGTGGCCACGGATGAAATCCGCTTTGGCGACAACGACCGTCTGGCCGCGCAGATTGCGGTGACGGTGGGGGCGGATCAGTTGATCCTGCTGTCGGATGTGGACGGCTTCTATTCCGCCAATCCCAAGGAAGACCCGAGCGCCATCCGCTTTGATCTGGTGGAGACCATCACGCCCGAGATCGAGGCGATGGCGGGGGACCCCATCTCTGGCCTGTCCAAGGGCGGGATGAAGACCAAACTTCTGGCCGCCAAGACCGCCGTGGCGGGGGGCTGCGCCATGGCGATCATGGAAGGCTCGGTCCTGCGCCCGCTGAAGGCGCTGGCCGACGGGGCGAACCGGACATGGTTCGTGGCAGGGGCGGACCCGCAGGTGGCGCGCAAGCGCTGGATCAATGCGATGAAGCCCAAGGGCGACATCACGGTGGATGCTGGCGCGGTCGTCGCGCTGTCGCAGGGCAAATCGCTGTTGCCTGCCGGTGTGCGCGCGGTCAAGGGCAACTTTGGCCGGGGGGAACCGGTGGCGATCCTTGGCCCGGATGGCGTGGTGCTGGGCAAGGGTCTGATCCGTTACACGGCGGCTGAGGCCAAGCGGATTGCGGGCCACAAATCCGGTGAGATCGAAGCGATCCTTGGCTATGCCGGACGGGCCGCGCTGATCCACCGCGATGACATGGTGATCTGACGGCGCGACATGGTTCGTGTCGGGGTGGTATTGAAAGGAAGCGGATCATGGCTGGCGAAGACTTTTCCGCGATGATGGCCGACATCGGCACCAAAGCGCGGGCGGCGGCGGCGGAACTGGCCTTTGCGGGTAGTGAGCGCAAGTCGGCTGCGCTGATTTCGGCGGCGCATGCGATGTGGGACCGGCGGCAGGAAATCCTCGACGGCAATTATATCGATCTGGACTATGGGCGGCAAAAGGGTTTGTCGCCTGCGATGATGGACCGCCTGACGCTGGACGAAGGCCGCATTCGCGGCATGGTCGATGCGCTGCGGTCGGTTGCCGAACAGCGCGATCCGGTGGGGCGGGTCTTGGCGGAATGGGACCGGCCCTCTGGCCTGCACATCCAGCGGGTGGCAACGCCGTTGGGCGTGGTCGGCGTGATCTATGAAAGCCGCCCGAACGTGACGGCGGACGCGGGGGCGCTGTGCCTGAAGGCGGGGAACGCCGTGATCCTGCGCGGGGGAAGCGAGAGCTTTTACTCGTCCGAGGCGATCCATGACTGCATGCTGCAGGGCTTGCGCGCCGCGAACCTGCCGGAGGCCGCGATCCAACTGGTCCCGACGCGGGACCGGGCCATGGTGTCGGAAATGCTCAAAGCGGTGCAATACATCGACGTCATTGTGCCGCGCGGGGGCAAGGGGCTGGTGGGCCTTGTGCAATCCGAGGCGCGGGTGCCGGTCTTTGCGCATCTGGAGGGCATTTGCCACGTCTATGCCGACCGCGACGCCGATCTGGACAAGGCGCGGCGCGTGGTGCTGAACGCCAAGACCCGGCGCACGGGGGTTTGCGGGGCGGCGGAGTGCCTGCTGATCGACTGGCAGTTCTACACCAAGCACGGGGCGGTGCTGATCGAAGACCTGCTGAAGGCGGGGGTCGAGGTGCGGACCACCGGCGAATTGCTGAAGGTGCCCGGCACGGTGAAGGCGGCAGAGGATGATTTCGGCCGCGAATTCCTTGACATGATCATCGCGGCAAAGCTGGTGGATGGCGTGGACGAGGCGATTGCCCATATCCGCCGCTATGGCAGCCAGCACACCGAAAGCATCCTGACCGAAAATGACGCCACCGCCGCGCGGTTCTTTGAGCGGTTGGATTCCGCGATCCTGATGCGCAACGCCTCGACCCAGTTCGCCGATGGTGGCGAATTCGGCATGGGCGGCGAGATCGGCATCGCCACGGGCAAGCTGCACGCGCGCGGGCCGGTGGGGGCAGATCAATTGACCAGTTTCAAGTATCTGGTCACCGGCGACGGCACGATCAGAAGCTGAGGCGCATTTCGTCATCCGTGGTCTGGGCCGTGATGGTGCGGCCCTGATCCCGCGCCTCATCCCGTGCGATCAGGAATTGCACTTGGGCGGGGCTGATCTCTTCGCCGGGTCGGGCATCGGTGACCAGTGACCAAAGCATCGGATCATGTCGCAGTTTCAGGCTGTGCGCCGTGATCGTCCACCGCCCGTAGCTGGAATCCAGCCGCACCCGCCCGCCATAAGGGAGGGCGGTTTCAAGGCAGAGCAGGATCAGAAAGGCGAGTTTGGCATCCACGCGCGGCAATTCGGGCGGGATATGCCATTCCACCTGCAACCGACTGCCCGCGATCATGTCCGACAGGATCGACAGGATTTCCGCCCGGCCGATCTGCTGGCCGGGGGCAGAGACGCCAAAGGCGATGCGATAAAACCGGATGCGGGCATTGGCCTGCAAGACGCTGTCGTTGATCAGGGTCAGTTCCGGCCCGCTGCCGCCCGCCCCTGACATGACCAGAAGTTCCAGACCGTTGCCGATGGCGCCGATCGGGCTGATAAGGTCATGGCAGATGCGCGAGGCCAGCAGCGCGGAGAGATTGGGTGCGTGTGTCATGCCGGTAGTCCGCAACAAAAAGGATAAAGAAACATGAATGCCCTTCTGGAACCCGGCATGTTCGTCCGCCATCCGACCGAACCCGACTGGGGGCTTGGACAGGTGCAGTCCAATGTCGGCGGGCGGGTCACCGTCAATTTCGAACATGCCGGCAAGGTGGTGATCGACAGCAAGCGCGTGGTCCTTTTGCCTGTCTTCGATGTGCGTTAGCTCAAAGGTGGATCATTGGTTGGAAAATACAACCGAAAGTTGTCAGATTTTTCTGACAGTCCGGGTTGTGAGGCAGAGTTGACGCATTGCGCAGGGGAATCGTGACCTCCACAGAGGTTGTCATGCGCCGTGGCTGCCATTAATTCAGGCGCGCCTCGGCGGGGGTGCAGGGAATACAGGGACGATTCGCATCATGTTTGCTGACGATTCCGGCCTGATCGTGCGTTTGGCGCAGGACGCGCGCGACCTGCGGGCAGCGCAGCGGCTGCGCTATCGGGTCTTTGTGCAGGAACTGCATGCCGACGGGCCGATGGTGGACCATGGCGCGCAACTGGAATGCGATGAATTCGACGGTCTGTTCGACCACATGCTGCTGGTTGACCGCCGTCGCGACGCCGCCGCGCTGGAGGATGTGGTGGGCGTTTACCGGCTGCTGCCGTCAGACCGGGTGGGACCGCAGGGGCGGTTCTATTCGGAAAGCGAGTTTGATCTGTCGGTGCTGAAAGCCTCGGGGCGGCGGTTGCTGGAATTGGGGCGGTCTTGCGTGCATCCCGACCACCGCCGGGGCGCGGCGATGGTGCTGCTGTGGAATGCGCTGGCCGATTATGTGCTGGAACGCGGGATCGAGGTGCTGTTCGGGGCAGCGTCCTTTCCCGGAACCGATGTCTCCGGCCTGGAACAGCCGCTGTCCTGGCTCTACCATAATCATCTGGCGCCCAAGGCGTTGCGGGTGGGGGCCCATGCCGCCGGGCGGCAACGCATGGATTTGCTGCCGCCGGACCGGATCGACGCGCGGGCGGCGCAGGCGGCGACACCGGCGCTGATCAAGGCCTATCTGCGGCTGGGCGGTTTCGTGGGCGCAGGGGCATGGATCGACCGCGCCTTCAACACCACGGATGTCTGTCTGGTGATGGATACGGCGCAAATGTCGGCCCGGCATAAGGAGTATTACACGCGGGGCAGGGCGGATGCCCCTGCGTCGGGTGCTGTCGGGGCGGCGGAATGACCCGGCAGGTGGCGGAGGAGTGGAAAGCGGCGGTCATCCAGCGCCCAGCCTTGGGGCTGGCGGGCTGGCTGCGGGTGGCACGGCGCGGGGCGGCGGTCGCCGTCCTGACCTATGGCTGTCTGCTACTGCTGTTGGCGCTGCGTCTGGTCGAACGTCCGCTCTTTGGCGCGGCGCGGCCATGGACACCGCATATCACGCAATTCGTCTGCCGCTGGGCGCTGGTGCTGATGGGATTGCCACTGTTGGTGCGGGGCCAGCCGATGGCGGCGCGGGGGGCGGTGGTGGCCAACCATGCCTCATGGCTGGACATCTTTACGCTGAACGCGGTGCAGCGGGTCTATTTCGTCGCCAAGGCCGAGGTCCGGCAGATGGGCCCCGTGGGTTGGCTGGCGGCGGCGACCGGGACGGTCTTCATCGCCCGCAAGGGCACCGAGGCCAAGGTCCAGCAACAGTTGTTCGAGGACCGGATTCGTGCCGGGCATCGGCTCTTGTTCTTTCCCGAGGGCACCTCGACCGATGCGCTGCGGGTCCTGCCGTTCAAATCGACGCTCTTTGCCGCCTTCTGGACCCATGGGCTGGAGCATGTGATGGCGATCCAGCCGGTGACGGTGATCTACCACGCGCCTGAGGGGCAAGACCCGCGCTTTTACGGCTGGTGGGGGGATGAGGGCTTTGGCGCCTCGTTGCTCACGGTGCTGGGTGCGGCACGGCAGGGGCGGGTAGAGGTCGTGTTCCACGATCCCGTCGCTGTCGATGCCTTCCGTGACCGCAAGGAACTGGCGGCCTATTGCGAGCGGGTGGTGCGCGAGGCGCATCCGCTGGCGTAGCGGTGCACCATGACTGTGCACTCGCCGTAGCGGTCGGGTGCGCAGTCCTTGCGCGCCCTGTGACAGGTTACCCCAACGGTGCCAGCAAGGCTTTCAGCGCCGCGGCCGGATCGTCCTGGGTCCAAATCTCTTCACCGATGGCGAAGAAATCGGTGACGGGACCGAATTTGGCCACCAGATCGGCGGTCAGCGCGCCTTCGGCGACGACCGGAACCTCGATCATCTCGGACCACCATTCGAACAGGTCGAACTCCGCCCGGCTGCCATCGCCCAAGGGCGTCTCACCCACGGGACCGAAGGAGACGTAATCCGCCCCGCCTTCGCCCGCGCTGATGCCTTCGTGGCGGGTCTTGCCGCAGGCCGCGCCGATGATCGCATCGGGCAGGTCCTTGCGGACCTTGCGGACCGAACGAGCGCCATCGGTCAGGTGCACGCCGTCAAGGCCCAGACGTTCCACCATCAGGATGTGGTTTTCGATCACCACCGCCACGTCGCGGGCATGGGCCACCTCGCGGATGGCATCGCCCGCGCGCAGGATCACGTCCTCATCGCGGGTGGCGAGTGCCAGCCGCAGACAGGCGATTTCGGTGCTGTCCAGCACGGCGGCCAGTTTGGCGGGAAAGACGTCGAGGTCAAAGGCCGGGGGCGTGACCAGATAGAGTTGCGGGCGTTCCGTTTCGGACATCTGGGTTCCCCTTGGCGCAGGATGTGACGGGTCTGTAACTGTCGGGCGGAATTAGCGCAGAAAACGGGGTTTGACCATCCTCGGCTGTGGCGTGGCGGACCGGTCAGACGCGGGGGTTTCACAACCCCGCACCCCCGTGGGATATTTGAGCAGAGAAAACGGGCGCAGATTAAGGGCCGGCGACTTGCCGCGGCGGGTCTGCGCGCGTATCTGGCGCAGAGCAACAAGGGGGACCGTCTGTGGCTGAACCGATAGAGCCTGCCTTCATCCTTGTCCGGCCGCAGATGGGGGAAAACATCGGTGCTGCCGCCCGGGCGATGCTCAACTTTGGGCTGACGCGGATGCGCATCGTCGACCCGCGCGACGGCTGGCCCAATCCGCGCGCGGTGGCGATGGCCTCGGGCGCGGGGCGGTTGCTGGATCATGCCGGGCTTTTCCCGACGGTGCAGGCGGCGATTGGGGATTGCGATTACGTCTTCGCCACCACGGCGCGTCCGCGCGAATTGGTCAAGCCTGTGGTCACGCCAGAGCGCGCGATGCAGATGACCCGCGCGATGGCGGCAGAGGGGAAAAAGGTCGGCATCCTGTTCGGCCCCGAACGTGCGGGGCTGGAGAATGACGACGTTGTTCTGGCTAATGCCATCGTGACGGTGCCGGTGAACCCGGATTTCCCCAGCCTGAACCTTGGGCAATGCGCGCTGTTGATGAGCTATGAATGGCAGCGCCAGACGGTCGAGAGCCCGCCTGAGATGATGGAACTGGCCCGCACCGATTTTGCCGAGCATGTCGAGGTAGAGCGTCTGGGCGACCACTTTGAGCAGCGCCTGACCGATGCGGGGTTCTTCTTTCCGCCCGACAAGGCCCCGATGATGAAGCAGAACCTGCGCAACATGTGGGCGCGGCTGGGGCTGACGCGGGCCGAGGTGCAGACCTTCCACGGCATGTTGCGCCAGATCGCCTATAAGCTGCGCCAGCAGGGCGAGTGATCGGTGGTTTGAGGGGGGCGCGGGCTTTTGCGTCGCAGCGGGGGTTTTCCACCCCCGCACCCCCGGAGGATATTTGAGCAACGGGGAAGACCGCGCGGCGACTTTGGACGCACACTTTCCATAAGGTCGCAGCCCCTTGAAGGGGGCAGGGGGCAGGCATACCCTCGCCCCGCGAATAGGAACAGACCGCCCGGCAGTGGCGGACAGGAGACGGCGATGGCAGGCAAGCGCAGCATCTTCCAAGAGGTGGCAGAGGGCACGGCCTCTGCGCCGCCGCCGCAGGGGGGCATGATTGCCGACCGCAGGCAGGGCGCGCGCGGGGCGATCCGGGTCTGGCTGTCGATCCTGTTCCTGCTGGTGGCCACGATGATCGCTGTCGGCGGCATGACGCGGCTGACGGACTCGGGCCTGTCGATCACCGAATGGAAACCGCTGACTGGGGCCATCCCGCCGCTGGATCAGGCGACATGGGAGTCGGAATTCGCCAAGTATCAGGCGATCCCGGAATATCAGTTGCAGAACAAGGGGATGTCGCTGGACGAGTTCAAGCACATCTACTGGTGGGAATGGGGTCATCGCCAATTGGGCCGGGTGATCGGGCTAGTCTGGGCGGTTGGGTTCTTTTGGTTCGTGGCCCGGCGCAGTATCCCTGTCGGTTGGAACAGGCCCCTGTTCAGCATCGGTGCCTTGATCGGTGTACAGGGGGCGATTGGCTGGTGGATGGTCTCATCGGGCCTGACGGGCACCATGCTGGATGTGAAGTCGTACCGCTTGGCAACGCATCTGGGGCTGGCCTTTGTCATTCTTGGTCTGATCGCGTGGTTCGTGCTGTCCTTGTCGCGCAGCGAGGCGGCGTTGATGCAGGCGCGGCGGGGGCGGGAGGGCAAGTTGTTCTCCATGTCCACCGGGCTGATGCACTTTGCCTTCCTGCAAATCCTGCTGGGGGCCTTGGTGGCGGGCATTGATGCGGGGCGGGCGTTCCCGACATGGCCGGATATGAACGGGCAGTTCTTCCCGGCGGATGCCTTCTATGTGCCCGATGGGCAGGGGGGCACACTGCCGGTCTGGCATGCCTTCTTTGAAAACCCGGGGCTGGTGCAGTTCATGCACCGCATGTCGGGCTACCTGCTGTTTGCCTTTGGCGTCGTGGTCTGGCTGCGCGGGCGGAAATCGGCACATGGGGCGACGCGGTCGGCGTTTAATGCGGTGCTGGGTGTCATGGTATTGCAGGTTTGCCTTGGTATCTGGGCCGTGCTGACGGCGGCGCAGGTGCATGTGGCGATCACCCATCAGGTGACGGCGGTCCTGCTCTGGGTCTTGATCATCCGCGCGCGGCATCGGGCGCAATACCCTCTGGCGGGGTCCATTCGGGAAGGGACGGCATAAGATGACGGTCTATGAGGATCTGATGGCGTTCCAGCGCGAGACGGAGGCGCTGGCGCAGGTGGCCGGTCGCCTTGGCTGGGATCAGGAGACCGTCATGCCGCGCGGATCGGCCGAGCAGCGGGCTGAAGAGATGGGCGCGATGGAAGGCGTCTTGCACGCCCGCCGCACCGATCCGCGTCTGGCCGAGTGGTTGGCGCAGGCGGTGGCGGTGGATGCGGTGGCCGAGGCGCAATTGCGTTTGATCCGGCGCAGCTATGCCCGCGCGTCGAAGGTGCCGGGGAAGCTGGCACAAGAGATTGCCCGAGTCACCAGCATGGCCCAAGGCGTCTGGGCCGAGGCGCGGGCCAAGGATGATGTGGCGGCGTTCTTGCCGGTCTTGTCCGACGTGGTCCGTCTGAAGCGCGAGGAAGGTGCGGCCTTGGCCGAGGGGGGCGATCCCTACGACGCCTTGATGGATGATTACGAACCGGGTGCCACGGCAGAGACTGTGGGCGCGTTGTTCGGGCGGATGCGGCCGCGTCTGGTGGCCTTGCGCGAGCGCGTGCTGGGCGCGGGCCGTGCGGTGAAGCCCTTGGAGGGGTCTTTCGGGGCCGAGGGACAGATGCGTATGGCCCGCGATCTGGCCACCGCCTTTGGCTATGACTGGGACCGGGGGCGGCTGGATCTGGCGGTGCATCCCTTCAGCTCGGGCGCCGGCATCGACGTGCGGATCACCACGCGGGTGGCCGAAACCGATCCGTTCAACTGCTTTTATTCCACGATTCATGAGGTGGGCCATGCCTGCTATGAGCTGGGGATCGACCCGGATTATCGCCTGACGCCGCTGGGCGGGGGCGTGTCGATGGGCGTGCATGAAAGCCAGAGCAGGATTTATGAGAACCAGCTTGGCCGCAGCCGCGCCTTTACCGGCTGGATGTTCGGCCAGATGCGGGAGCGGTTTGGGGACTTCGGCATCGCGGATGCGGAGGCCTTCTACGCCGCCGTCAACCGCGTGCAACCCGGGTTCATCCGGACCGAGGCGGATGAGGTGCATTACAACCTGCACATCATGATGCGCTTTGATCTGGAGCGGGCCTTGATGCGGGGCGATCTGGCGGTGGGCGATCTTGAGGCCGCGTGGAACGACCGTTTCGCCGCCGACTTTGGGCAAAGCGTGCCGCGCCCGTCGCTGGGTGTGTTGCAAGATGTGCATTGGTCGGTGGGGCTGTTTGGCTATTTCCCGACCTACACGCTGGGCAATGTCTATGCAGGCTGCCTGCACAAGGCGCTGCGGCTGGATCTGCCCAACCTTGATGCGGCCTTGGCCAAGGGTGATACCGCGCCCGCGACGGAATGGCTGCGCGAAGGGGTGCAGCGGCATGGGGGATTGCGCGAACCACGCGCCACGATTGCCTTGGCCTGCGGGTTTGAGCCGGATGAGGGGCCGCTTCTGGATTACCTCGACGCCAAGTTCAGCGCGATTTACGGGGTGTGACGGGCGCAGGCGCATCCGAGAGGAGGGCGGTCTGGCTGCTCGCCCTCGGGCAGATGCTGGGCTATGCCTGCTTTTTCTATCTCTTCGCGGCGCTGATCCTCTATTGGCGCGCTGATTTGCATTGGGGCGACGGGCTCTTGGCCAGCGGGTTGACGCTGGCCATCGTGGTGGCGGCTGTCACTGCCCCCTTTGCCGGGCGGGCGGTGGACCGGGGGCATGCGGCGGCGCTGTTGGCGGGCGGGGCGGGGATCGGCGCAGTGTCACTGGCGGTCTTGGCCTTGGCGCAAGGGCCGGTGGTCTATCTGCTGGCTTGGGCCGGGCTGGGCGTGGCACAGGCGGCAAGCCTGTATGAGCCGTGTTTCGCCCTGCTGATCCGCCGTTTTGAGGCCGACGCCCGGGCCGCCATCACGCGGGTGACGTTGATCGGAGGGTTTGCTTCGACCTTTGCCTTTCCGGCAGGGGCCGCCTTGGCCGAGGCGTTGGGCTGGCGCGGTGCGGTCTGGGTGGCTGTAGCGGTGTCGGCCGGATTGGTGCTGCCGCTGAACCTGATCGGTGCGCGAACCCTGGCCCGGGGCGTGCGCCCGTTGACCGAAGAGCGCGCGCGACCGCGCATCGCGTTCTGGGCCACATTCCGGCACTGGCCCTTCTTGCGGCTGACGCTGATGTTTTCGCTTCTGGCGCTGGGCCATTGGATGATCATCGCCTTCCTGCGCCCGGTTCTGGCCGGGATCGGCGTGCCGGATGGCATGGCGGTCATGGCCGCGGCGGCGGTGGGACCGGCACAGGTGGCAGGGCGTCTGGCGCTGATGGCAGCGGGGGTACGGCTGGGCGGGCGTGCCGCGCTTTTGGCGACACTGGCCGGGTTTGTCGTGGCCCCAGGGGTGCTGGTGCTGGCCGGTGTGGCGATGCCGCTGGTCTTTGCATTTGCCTTGCTGCAAGGCGCCGCAAATGGCGTCCTGACAATCCTGCGACCCCTGTTGCTGGCCGAAGATCTGGGCTCCGAAGACTTTGGCACTCTGTCGGGGATGATGGCGATTGCCATCTTGGCGGCCAGTGCGGTCGCCCCGATGTTGGGCGCGGCCCTGATGGCTGCGGGTGGTTGGTCGCTGTTGGTGGCCGTGGCAGGATGTGCGGCCCTATTGGCGCTGGCCTTGGCCCTGTTGCCGCGAGGATAAGGTCCGACTTGCCAGAGGCCGGTTCAAGACCTGCGGATTGGCCCGGCGAAGGCGTTCAGTTGTAGCCGATCCAGACGGGAATGTCGCTCATCGCATAGGCGATCACGAACAACGCTGAAATCAGCGCGATGGCAATTTCCTGACGTGCTGTGAACTGCATGACGACATCCCCGGGCTAGGGGAACACATGCCTGAGCGGCCCGGTTCCCGACCGTCCTCAGACTTACAGGGAGAGATGAAGGAATCCTTACCTCAGAAGGCGGTTGATATGCTGACGTTCGGATGGGCACTGCTGTTTCGGGTGGGAAAGATCAGCCCCAAGTCGGGGTCCGCTTCTCGATGAAGGCGGACATCCCCTCGGCCGTATCGTCGCGCATCAGGTTTTGGACCATGGTTTTCCCGGTGGTTTGATAGGCCGAGGGCAGGTCCAGCCCGGTCTGGGTGTGAAAGGCCGCCTTGCCCAGCCGAATCGCGGCGGGCAGTTTCGATGCGATGCTGCGGGCAAGAGCGAGGGCGGTGTCGGGCAACTCTTCGATTTGCGCGACGCGGTTCACAAGACCGACGGCCTGCGCGCGGGGGGCATCCATGAACTCGCCCGTGGTCAGCATCTCAAAGGCAACGGCGGGGGCCACCTTGCGGGTCAGGGCGACCATGGGGGTGGAACAGAACAGGCCGATGTTGACGCCGTTCACGCCAAAGCGGGCATCCGTCGCCGCGACGATCAGATCGCAACTGGCGGCAAGCTGGCAGCCTGCGGCCGTCGCAATGCCTTGCACCTGCGCGATGACGGGTTGGGGAAGCGCGGGGATTTTCTGCATCATCGTGGCGCAATGGGCGAAAAGCGCGGCAAAGGCGGCCTCACCGCCATCGGCGGCATTGCGCGCGGCCTGCATCTCGCGCAGGTCGTGACCTGCACAAAAGGCGCGACCCGCCCCGCGCAGGATGACGGCGCGGACCGTGTCATCGGCGGCGATGGCGTCAAAGGCATCCGACAGCGCGGCGATCATGGCATTGGACAGCGCATTCAGCCGGGAGGGCGCGTTCATCGTCAGCACGGCGACCGCGCCCAGATCTTCGCGCAGCATAAGCGGTTCGGACATTGCAACCCTCTTTCAGTTCTGGAATGCCTGTCTCGGGTGGAACGAGGACGGCAGATGGACCTTTTGATGGATCGTGACGCGCTGGCCGCGTTCCTGCAACGGGACTTTGCCGAGGTGGCGGCGGATTTCAGCGTGGAGCGGGTTGGGACAGACGGGGTGGACCTGCGTCTGCGCGTTGGGGCGGGCCATTTGCGCCCCGGTGGCACTGTGTCGGGGCCGTCCATTTTTGCGCTGGCGGATGTGGCGATGTATCTGGCGATCCTGTCGCGGATCGGGCCGGTGGCGCTGGCGGTAACGACCAATGCCTCGATCGATTTCATGCGCAAGCCTGCTGCCGGATGTGATCTGATCGGCAAGGCGCGGCTGTTGAAGCTGGGAAAAACGCTGGCCGTGGGCGACGTGCTGGTGTTCAGCGATGGCGCCAGCGATCCGGTGGCCCGGGCGGGGCTGACCTATGCCATCCCGCCGCGCCGGGTTGAGGGCTCTTAACGCGCCAGCTTGAAGCTGCCTTCGATCTGCGCGCCGCTTTCGATCACCACGGTGGCGTAGGTGATGTCCGCCTCGACCTTGGCGGTGGCGCGCAAGGTGAAGCCGCCGGTGGCGACGCGGCCATCAAGGGCCCCCTTCACCTCAAGCGTCTCGGATTGCACGCTGCCCTTGACCCGGCCTTCGCCGCCGATGGTCACATTGCGCGCGGTGAGCGTGCCGTCGATTTCGCCCATCACCTCGACCGTGCCGGAGGAGGTGATTTCCCCCACGATCTTGAGGTCAGAGGCCAGCACGGACTTTCCGGCATTGGACTGCGCCGGGGTTTGGCCGGGGCGCGGAGGGGCGGAAAGCGGATCAGCGGGCTTCGAGAACATGTCATCACCTGTGGAAGGGTCAGCGCCGATAAAGGGTGAAGGGGGGGCAGGGGTCAAGAGGGCAGAGACGGCAAGCCGCCCGGCCTGCGGCTTTCGCGGCGGGTGCAGGTCGTTTCCGGGCCTGACAGGGGGATGGGGCGGTGTTTGGATGGACCAAAGAATCAGACTGACAGGACTCCTTCCCATGACCGACACGCCGACTGACGGCTTTTTCCGCCCGGTTTCCGGCTTTGACCTGCCGCGATTCGCAGGGATTCCCACCTTCATGCGTCTGCCGCATGTGGGTCTGGACGATCCAAAGCTGGCGCAGGTTGAGATCGGGCTGATCGGCGCGCCTTGGGATGGCGGCACGACCAACCGCCCCGGCCCCCGCCATGGCCCGCGCCAGTTGCGCGACCTGTCCACCATGATCCGTGCGCAGAACGGTGCGACATGGGTGGCGCCGTTCGAACTGGCCCGTTGTGCCGATCTGGGCGACGTGGCCCCGAACCCGGGCGACCTGATGGACAGTCTTGCCCGGATGGAGACCTTTTATGACCGCGTGGTCGCGGCGGGCATCCTGCCCTTGACCGGGGGCGGGGATCACCTGTGCTCGCTGCCCATCCTGCGCGCGGTGGCCAAGACACGCCCGGTGGGGATGATCCAGTTCGACAGCCACACCGACCTGAACGACATCTATTTCGGCACCAGCCGCTACAACCACGGCACCCCCTTCCGCCGCGCGGTCGAGGAGGGGTTGATCGACCCGAAGCGCTATTGCCTGATCGGCATCCGGGGCACCGCTTATGGCCGCGAGGATTGGGACTTCGCCGCCGCGAACGGCATCCGCATCATCCCTATCGCCGAATTCCATGCGCGCGGGGCCGAGGACGTGATGGCCGAAGCGCGCGCGATCGTGGGAACCGGGCCGGTCTATGTCACCTATGACATCGATTTCGTGGACCCGACCTTCGCGCCCGGAACCGGCACGCCCGAGGTGGGAGGGCCGAATTCATGGCAGGCCTTGCAGGTGGCGCGGGGGCTTCGCGGTCTGGATGTGGTGGGGGCGGATCTGGTCGAAGTCTCGCCGCCCTTCGATCCGGCGGGTGGGACCGCATGGCTGGGCATTTCGCTGATGTTCGAGATGCTTTGTGTAATGGCCGAACAGGTCGCCAAGCGGCGCGCGGGCTGAGGCTGCGGGTTTGGGGGTTTCACACCCCCAATCCCCCGTGGGATGTTTGAGAAAAGAAGAAAGGGAGAGGGTCGTGATGCAGGCCGAGATGATCGTGACCGGGGCGAAGGTGCTGACGATGGACCCGGATCGGCCACGGGCCGAGGCGGTGGCGCTGGCCGGGGGCCGCATCCTTGCCGTGGGCTCTGCGGCGGAGGTCGCGGCGCTGGCCGGGCCGGGCACGCGGGTGATCGAGGCGGGGGGGCGCACGCTTTTGCCGGGCTTCGTGGAAAGCCATTTGCATCTGGTGCTGGGCGGCAATGAACTGACGCAGTTGCAGATTGGCGGTTTGCACGGGTTTGATGCGCTTCGGGCGGCTTACCTTGACTATGCCGCAAAGAACCCGGACCGGCCGCTGTTGATGGCGCAGGGCGCGTCCTATGAAATCCTCGACCATCCGGTGACGCGGCATGATCTTGACCGCGTGATCGCGGATCGGCCCATCGCCATGATGGCGCCAGACCACCACACGGTCTGGGCGAATACGCTGGCGCTGTCGATGGCGGGTCTGCTGCACGGCGCCGTGATGCCGCATGGTCATGAGGTGGTCATGGCCGCTGATAGCACCGCGACCGGAGAGTTGCGCGAGTTCGAAGCCTTTGGTCCGGTGCTCGCTCTTGGTGGCGACGCGCATCTGCAACTCGGCATCGCCACCGGCGGGGAGCCTGACCCTTGGCCCGATGCCGCGACCATCGCGCAGGACAAGGAGAAGGTGGCGGCGGGGCTGGCCCATTGCGCGGCGCATGGGATCACCTCGATGGTGAACATGGATGGCAACCGCTACACCTGTGAGCTTCTGGCCCAGATGCGGGACGAAGGTCGGCTGACGGCGCGCGTCGTTGTGCCCTTCCACATGAAGCCCCATATGGAGTTGTCCGAACTCGACCGCGCCAGCGCGATGGCGCGCGATTACACCGGAGATTGGGTTCGCTCCGGGTTCGTGAAGATGTTCATGGATGGGGTGGTGGACAGCCGCACCGCCTTCATGCTGACCGACTACCCCGGGGTGCCGGGTCACCGGGCCGAACCGCTGTTCGAACCGGAGCGGTTCAAGGCCGTCTGCACCGAGATCGACCGTCGCGGCTTGCAGATCGCAGTCCATGCCATCGGTGATGGGGCGGTCCGGACCACGATCGATGGCTATGAGGCCGCGCAGCGCGCCAATGGCCGCCGCGACAGCCGGCACCGCATCGAGCATATCGAACTGATCGACCGCGCTGACATTCCCCGCCTGGGCGCTCTGGGTATCACCGCCAGCGTGCAGCCGCCGCATCCGCCGGGGGTGATGGATTTCCCGATCTCGACCATGGAGACGGTCTATCATCGGGATCGCTGGCGGGACGCCTATCTGTGGAAGACGCTGAAGGACCACGGTGCGCCGGTGGCCTATGCCAGCGACTGGCCGGTGACCGATGTGTCGGTGATGCGCGGTGTCCAGGCCGCGCTGACGCGTGTGCCCTATGACGGCGCGACGGATGAACGGCTTTCCCTGCTGGAAACGCTGCACGCCTATACCGCAGGCGGCGCCTGGGCCGCACATCTGGAGGATATTACCGGAACGCTGCGGGCAGGGCTGGCGGCGGACCTGGTCCTGATCGACGGGGACATCGAGTCGCTTCCGGCGGATGAAATCGGGGCAACCGACATTGCGCTGACCGTTGCCGGGGGCCGGATCACCCATCAAGGCGCGGGATTCGCAGCCTGACCCGGCAGATTCGGTCCGTCAGACAGTTTTCCCCTGCCTGCATCGCCAGCAGGACAGGGGGCGACGACGAAAAATTCCGAACAAAACTTGGGCGATCTGAGAAATCGTCATGACCATGTCATTTTTCCTCTTGCGGCTTTTTGTTGGTTTGCCTAAACACCGCCTCACCGAAGCGGAACAGCGACGGTGACGGACGGAAGCGGGCACGGAAGCGGTTTGTGACGTTCGGAAAATCTGGATGCAAGGCGGACAGAGTGCGCTAGGAGACTAGCGGTTCTGTGGTTTTTGTTCTTCGGGTCGCTCTTTGACATTGATAGATGATGAAGGGATATGTGGGCGGTTTGGGCGCATCGGCGTTTGACTGTTTGCATATCGGCCTACTAGGGCAGTTTGGCGTAAGCTGGGTTGACCGATGAT
>JAIXPH010000065.1 GCA_027486345.1 Paracoccaceae bacterium | reverse complement strand
TAGGCGCGGAATTCGCCGAAATACTTCGTGATCGCCGCCGTCAGCGTCGTCTTGCCATGGTCAACGTGGCCGATCGTGCCGATGTTGACGTGCGGTTTCGTCCGTTCAAACTTTGCCTTTGCCATGTCGGGCCTCGCATTGGGGGGCCGGTATGGCCCTATTCCTACACGGGCGGCGACTTAAGCCGCAAAATGGGGAAAATCAAGCGCCCGCGTGCGGGCGCCTGTCACGCGCTTCGGGTGCCGGGCGGCACTCAGGGCTGTGGCGTGGCTTGCGGCAGGGGCGTGACCTGCACCGGGGCGGCCACCACCGGCAGCAGGGCGGCGGCGGGCATGAGGGCGGCAGGACGGCGCGGCGGGCGCATCGTGGCCGCCGTCGGCGCGACCGAGGGCGAATCGTCCCAGACCGGCGGCGGCGTCGGACCCGTTGCCCCCGGCGGGATGTTGAACCACTCCGGGTGTTTCAGGAACCACTGTTCGACCTTCTTGACCGCATTGTAGGACAGGGCATCCATCTGCTGGCGCTTGCTTCGGGTCAGCCCGGTACCGATCACGGTATCGCCCGACAGGCTTTCGAACACGGTGATCTGCTCTCCCTCCGGGTTCAGCTTCACCTGTGTGGCATCGTCCCAGACGTTGGCCGTGATCACCAGAATCGACTTCGGGGCCGCGACGACGGGGATGCCGGGCGGGGCCAGCGCATAGCCTTCGACGGCGATGCCGATGTTGTAAAGGCGCGGGCCGCTGTAGCGGCCAAAGCGATCCTCGACCGCCTTGGTCATCACCTCTTCCCATTCCTCGACCGTCGCGTTGCGCGAGATCGGCACCTTCTGCACCTTGTCGGCGACCACGATGTTCAGCCCCAGCGCGAAATCGCCCAAGGGCACCGGAGGATCGGCCAGATCGCTCTTGCCACAGGCCGAAAGCACCAGCGCGCACCCGACAAGGGCCGCCGAAGAGAAACGAAACATAAAGCCACCTGCCATCTTCATCCGGCCTTCATCCTCTGGCCCGCATCATGGGCACCCATCAAGGGGTTGTCCTTTGGGATAGCCGCTGGACCGATGCGGCGCAATGTCGTGCTTTGCCGGGGCGGGGGGCGCCCCTATATACTTTCAAGAATGTGAAGGGAAACCGCCGTGACCCACCCCGACCCGTCATTCGCCCCTGCCCCGCCCAAGACGGCAAACCCAGTGCGCGTGCCCTTGGGGGTCAAACCGCTGGGCATCCTCGGCACCTTGCAGACCGGGCGGCGCAACGTCCTGGAACTGGTGCCGGAACTGGCGACCCATGCACCGATCCTGTCGGGCAAGACCGGCAAGCGCTGGCACATGGTCATGGACCCCGACGCGCTGCGCCACATCCTGCGCGACCGGGTGGAGAATTATCCCAAGTCCGACGTCACCAAACTGATCCTGTCCCCCGCCATCGGCCTGTCCATGTTCGTAGCAGAGGGCAAGGAATGGCACTGGCAGCGCCGGACCGCGGCCCCCGTGTTTTCCCATCGCAACGTGGCCGCCTTGGCCCCGGTGATGACCGCCGCCGCCGAACGCGCCAGCGCCCGCATCGCCGCAGGGGTGGGCCGCGCCGTCGATGCCTTTGACGAGATGGTGACAGCGACCTTCGAGGTGATCTCGGATGTCACCTTTTCCCGGGGCGAAGGGTTTGAGCGCGACGCCATCCACCGCGCGATCGAGGTCTATATCGGCCAGACCGCGAAGGTGTCGCTGCTGGACATCCTCGGCGTGCCCGCTTGGGTGCCGCGCCCGTCCCGCCTGATCGGCGCGCGGCAGATGGATGACATCAAATCCGTGGCCGACCGCACCATCGCCGAGCGGCGCCACAAGCCTGCGGCGGGTGTGCCGGACCTGCTGGACCTGCTGATGGCCGGATCGGACCCGACCACGGGTCGGCGCATGACCGACGCCGAATTGCGCGACAATCTCTTGACCTTCATCGTGGCGGGGCATGAAACCACGGCCTTGACCCTGTCCTGGGCGCTTTACCTGATGGCCCATGACCACGCCTGCCAAGATCAGGCGCGGGTCGAGGCACAATCGGTGATCGGCGACCGCGCCGCCACCGCCGAGGATGTGGCGCGCCTGCCCCTGATCCGTCGCATTGTGGATGAAGCGCTGCGGCTTTACCCGCCCGCCGCCTATCTGGCCCGCACCGCCAAGGCCAAGGACAGCTTGCTGGGGCGTGAGGTTCTGCCCGGTGATAACGTGATCCTGCCGATCTACGCGCTGCACCGCCATCACAAGCTGTGGGAGGACCCCGACGCCTTCCGCCCGGATCGGTTCCTTGAACCCAAGCGCCATGACCGCTTCGCCTATCTGCCCTTCGGCGACGGGCCGCGCATCTGCATCGGCGCGAATTTCGCGGTGCAAGAGGCGGTGATCATCCTTGCCACCCTGCTTGCGCGCTTCCGCTTTTCGCTGGTGCCGGGGCGGTTGCCCAAGCCGGTGATGATCCTGACGCTGCGCCCCGAAGGCGGCGTCTGGCTGAAGGTGGACCGCGCCTGACCCTAGTCGCAGATCGCGCGTAGGGCCTGCCAGTCCGGGTCGGTCAGGGCGGGTGTGCCCCCCGCGCCCGCCGACCGGGCCTGTGCCGCACGCAGGGCAGAGTCGGGATGGGTGGACAGATAGGCGGGCAAGTCGCCATCCATGCCGTCGATCCGGTCAAAGAACGCGGCAAACCCTGCCGTCCCGATCCCCGCGTCAGACAGCAGGCGCAGGGCAAACCCGTCTGCCGCCGCCTCGGCCTCGCGGGTATAGGCGGCACTCATCAGGTGGTTGCCCGCCAGCGTGATCGCCGCCCCGCCGGTGACATCGCCGAACAAAAGCGACAGGATGCCCGCGCTGCCCGCCGCGCGAAAGGCCAGACGGGTCGCGTCACGCGCCTCGACATGGCCGATCTCATGCGCCAGCACCCCGGCCACCTCATCGGCCGACTCCGCCTCGTCCAGCAGGCCGCGCAGGATCACGACATGGCCACCCGGCGCGGCAAAGGCATTCACGACGGGGCTGTCGATCACCGAGACTTGCAGGTCATAGCCCAGATCCTGACCCTCGGTCAGTCGCGCGACCATGCGCTCCAGCGCGGCGGCTCCCATCGGACTGTCGCAGACCAGCGCCGCCTGCCCCTCCCCCAGCAATTCAGACATCTGACGCACCACGGCGCGACCAAAGGCGACCTCTTGCTCCCGCGGAAGGGCCGCGGCCAGACGGTCCGAGATCGCAGGCAGCAGCACGAACAGGATCAGTGCCACCGCCCCCAGGGCCACCGCCACCCGCAGCGACACGCGGGGCAAGGTGCCCGCCGCCACATCCCGGCGCCGCAGGTCGGGTGCCGCCGTCCTGACCCATGCGATCAGCGCAGGGTCTGACAGGCTCAGCCGCGCCTCTGCAAGGTCCCCGGCGTGGTGGATTGTCAGGACCAAGCGGTCGGCGGCATCTTCCACCGCGCGCAAATCTGCCATGGGCCAGGTGATCGCGGCCCCCTGCTCGGGCTGCAGGACAAGCGCCCGCCCGTCCGACGTGGCCGAAACCTGCACCACCCGCCGCGCGGCGGAGTGACCGTCGAAGAACGTCGCCTCTGTGGGTGGGGGCATCAGAAGGCCCCCCCGATGTCCAGCGCATCGGCAAAGCCATCGGCATCGGCCCCGTCCTGTGCCCGTGCCTGATGCAAGGCGTCAAAGAACCCATCCGGCACGGCCAATTGGACCGATCCCACCAGATAGCCCAACACGGGTTGCGAGATGAAGACCAGCGACAGCGTGCCCATCACCGACAGAAAGACCAGATAGGCCAATGCCCCGATCACCGCCAACTCGACCACCAAAAGGGCGGAGGGCTCGGCCTCGAACCCCGAAAGCTGCGCCGCGATGGCCGCCGCCACCCCAAACAGCATCGCCGAGGCAAGGCTTGTCAGTAGCCCGACGATCAGCGCGCCCTTGATGTACAGCCAGATCACCCGCCCCCCGCGCGGCGCGGCGCTGAAGCGCATCGGCGTGGCAGAACCCGAAAGCTGCAGCTCCTTATGGGAGGTCAGATAGCCAAAGGCGCGTGTCTGATAGAGCGCCATGCCGATCAGGGCCCAGACCGACCCCACCGTCACCGCCACACTCCCGACCCACGGCTCGCCCATGGCCAGAAAGACGGCCCCGCCCAACAGGATGCCCAGCCCGATCAGATAGGGCCGGATCGCCACGAACAGGCCGGTCCAACGACCGCCCTGCCGAAACCGCGCGCTGCCCCAATGGCTGCGGTCGGTCATGTAGGCCTCAAGCCGGAAGGTCATCAGCGGCCATAGGATGCCGACACTCAGCACCGCCAAGGCCCCGTAGACCAAAGCGCGCAGCATGTAGCCAAGACCCGCATTCTCCATCCCGAAGCGGATGCCGCGCAGGCGGGTGCGGTTCACCCGGTAGCGCCGCGCGCGATAGAGCGCGACCAGCATCAAAGGCAGGGCCGCGAGGAAGGACAACGCGATGGAACCCGCCTGCATCGCCTCTTCCAGCGGGGTTTCAGGGGCAAAGATGAACCGGATGCCAAAGAAGAACAGCACCAGTTGGATCGCCGCCAGATAGACCGCCAGCACGACCAACGCGACCAGAAAGCCAAGAAACATCTCAAGGCCGGTGCCGGTGAACTCCAGCGCGTCATCCCCCAGCCGGATGTTGCCCCAGACAAAGCGGCGGATGTGCGCCTTGGCCCAAAAGCGGTAAATGCCCAGCGTCAGGACCGACAAAAGCCCCGTGCCCAAGGCCAAGGGGAACAGCGCCGCCGCATCCCCCCGATATGTCACCTGCATCGGTCGGAGATCGGCAGCCATCTGTCACCCTTTACGTAAACCGGTTGTCGCGCGGGAACCCGCGCGGCGCCATGGCGCCCGCTGTGGCCCGCGCGCCTGTCCACATCGTCAAATCCGTCTCGGTCCGCGTGCGCCCGGCCGGATCTTTCCACGACAGGCCATCGGCCAGCCTGAAGGTGATCGCGTCGGACAGGCCACCATCCTTGTACTTTTGCAACCGGACACCCTTGCCCTTGGCCATTTCCGGCAGGTCTGACAGCGGAAAAACCAGCAATTTGCGGTTCTCGCCCACCACAGCAACATGATCGCCGCGCACAGCCCGGCACAGCGCGGTCTTGACGCCATCGCGCACGGTCAGCACCTGCTTGCCGGCGCGGGTCTGGGCCAACACCTCTTCGGACGGGACAACAAAGCCATCGCCGGCGGTGGAGGCGACCAACAGTTTCTCTCCGCCCCGCCAGATCGTCAGATCGGTGATATCGGCCTCATTCGGCAGATCGACCATCAGGCGGACAGGTTCGCCCATGCCGCGGCCACCGGGCAGGTTCGCCCCGATCAGCGTGTAAAACCGGCCATTGGACCCCACGAGCAGGATCTTGTCGGTGGTTTCCGCGTGAAAGATGAACCGGCCCTCGTCGCCGTCCTTGAACTTTACATCCATATCCAGCGCGACATGGCCCTTCATCGCGCGGATCCAGCCCATTTTCGAACAGATCACGGTGATGGGCTCGCGTTCGATCATCGCCTCGAACGGGACCTCTTCGACATTGCCCATATCGGCAAACATCGTGCGCCGCGCACCACCGGGGCTGTCCTTGCCGAACTTCTTGCGGGTGTCCTCAAGCTCTGACCCGATGCGCTTCCATTGCAGGGCATCGCTGGCCAGAAGGGCAGCCAGCCCTTCGCGTTCCGCCGTCAGCGCGTCGCGCTCGTTGATCAGTTCGATCTCTTCCAGCCGCCGCAAGGACCGCAGGCGCATGTTCAGGATCGATTCGGCCTGCAATTCGGTCAACTGACCCGCAGAGGCCAGTGCACGGGACACATCTCCCCCCAGTGGGCTGACGTAATCCTTTTCCGAGGTCGCCCGCTTGACCTTGCGGCCCCACACTTCGGCCATCAAGGCGGCTTTGGGGTCATCATCATAACGGATGATATCGATAACACGGTCAAGGTTCAGGAAGGCGATGATAAAGCCTGCCAAGACCTCCAGCCGGTGGTCGATCTTTTCCATCCGGTGCAAGGACCGCCGCCGCAGCACGTCGCGGCGATGGTCCAGAAACGCCCGCAGAACCTCTTTCAACGAACAGACGCGCGGCACCTTGCCGTCGATCAGCACGTTCATGTTCATGTTGAAGCGGATTTCCAGATCACTGTTCTTGAACAGCATCCCCATCAGCATGTCAGGCTCGACCGTCCGCGTGCGCGGCTCCAGCACGATGCGCACGTCATCGGCGGATTCGTCGCGCACATCGGCCAGAATCGGGACCTTCTTGGTCTGGATGATCTCGGCCAGCTTTTCGATCAGCTTGGATTTCTGCACCTGATAGGGGATCTCGGTGACGATGATCTGCCACATGCCGCGACCCAGATCCTCGACCTCCCACTTGGCGCGCAGGCGAAATGCCCCGCGCCCCGTGCGATAGGCGTCCAGAATCGCGTCGCGCGGTTCAACGATCACGCCGCCCGTGGGGAAATCCGGGCCGGGGACAAAGGCCACCAGCGCGTCATCGTCGATGTCAGGGTTGCCCAGCATGGCATGGCAGGCCCCGATCAACTCATCCAGATTATGCGGCGGGATGTTCGTCGCCATCCCCACCGCGATCCCGCTGGAGCCATTGGCCAGCAGGTTGGGGAATGCGGCGGGCATGACGATGGGTTCTTCCAGTGTGCCATCGTAATTGGGCCGGAAATCGACGGAGTTTTCCGCCAATCCCTCCATCAAGGCCTCTGCCACCGCCGTCAGCCGCGCCTCGGTGTAGCGGCTGGCGGCCGGGTTATCGCCGTCGATGTTGCCAAAATTGCCCTGACCGTCCACCAGCGGGTAGCGGACGTTGAAATCCTGCGCCAGACGCGCCATCGCGTCATAGATCGCCGCGTCGCCATGGGGGTGATAGTTCCCCATCACGTCGCCGGAAATCTTGGCCGACTTCCGGAATCCCCCGTTCGATGCCAGCCGCAGCTCGCGCATCGCAAAGAGGATGCGGCGGTGCACCGGTTTCAGCCCGTCACGCGCATCAGGCAGCGCCCGGTGCATGATCGTGGACAGGGCATAGGTCAGATAGCGTTCACCTATGGCGCGGCTCAGCGGCTCGGCCAAGGTCAGCGACTTGATATTGGGGTCATCATCATTTTCGGACATGGATGTGGTGTAATTCGCGCAGGGCCGCAGGTCCAGTTTGAAATTCGGGGTCAAAAGACCCGACCCGAGAGGTCAGGTGAAAAAACGGATGCGACTCGCCCCCTGCTTGTTCTACAGATGAAGCGTTGGTTCAGTTTATGGTAAGATGATGTTGAAATGGTTGTTGGGTCTTGGGCTGTTTCTCTATGCCGCGCTGATGATCGCGGGTGATGACAATGGCCAGCAAAGGGCCGGTTTGCGCGCCCAACCGGCCGAGGCGATGCAGACCGTCGTCGTCACGCCGCCCCCTGACGACACGCCGGTGACCCGTGCGGCGATGGCGGAATTGGTGCCGATGATGCCCGCCCCGCCCCCGATCCGGATCTTGCCGCCGACACCCTTGCCGCAAGAGCGGGTGGCGCAGGAACCGGCCCCCTCCGCCGAAGATGCCACCGCAGAAGATGCGCTTGTGCAGGCGATGCTGGCGCAGCCCGATGACCCCCTTGCCATGGGTGACGGCCAAACCCTGCGCTGGATCGCGGTGCAGCGGGCCAATGTCCGCGCCGACGCGCGCAAATCCGCCCCCGTCACCGCCCGCCTTGAGCAGGGTGAGGCCGTGGCCGTCCTTTGGACCGATCCGTCGGGCTGGGCGCGGGTGCGCATCGAAGGGGACGGGATTGACGGCTATGTCCATGAAAGCCTGCTGACCGACCTGAACCCGCAATTCCAGTGACATCCGCCTTCGGATTTCCTAGGAAGCACCCGTCCATCGCGGGGAAAGCGTCATGAGTGCACGATCCATCCTGATTACCGGCTGTTCCTCGGGAATCGGCTATCACGCGGCCCATGCGCTCAAGGCGCGCGGCTGGCGCGTCTTTGCCACCTGCCGGCGCCCGGCCGACTGTGACCGCCTGCGGGCCGAAGGTTTGGAAAGCTTCCCGCTCGACTATGCGGATGAAGACAGCATCGCCTCTGCCTTGGCCGAGGTCCTGACGCGCACCGGCGGCACTTTGGATGCGCTCTACAACAACGGTGCCTTTGCCAGCCCCGGCCTTGTCGAAGATTTGCCGCGCGGGGCCCTGCGCGAGATCTTTGAGGTCAATCTCTTTGGCTATCATGATCTCACGCGCCGGGTCCTGCCCGTGATGCGGGCGCAGGGGCATGGGCGGATCATCAACTGCTCGTCCGTGCTGGGCCTTGTCGGCCTGCAATGGCGCGGGGCCTATGTCGCCACTAAATTCGCGATGGAGGGTCTGACCGATGTGATGCGGCTGGAACTGCACGGCACCGGCATCCATTGCATCCTGATCGAACCTGGCCCCATCACCTCGATGATCCGGGAAAAGGCGATCCCGCAGTTCGAAAAATGGATCGACTGGCAGAACTCGGCGCAGCGGGCGAAATATGAACAGTTCATGCACCGCCTGTATGAGAACCGGGGCAAGGACAACTTTGAACTGGGACCCGAGGCGGTGACGGCCAAACTGATCCACGCGCTGGAAAGTCCGCACCCGAAACCGCGTTATTACGTGACGCTGCCCACCTATCTTGCCGGCACCCTGCGGCGCCTTCTGTCCACCCGGATGATGGACTGGATGCGGACGCGCGGCTGATCCCACGCAGCGCCAACCGGCACGCGACGAAAAAACCCGCCGACAGGACGGATTCGGGTTTCGCTTTTTCCGCCGCGCCGCCTAGATCATGCCCGCAATAAAGGGACAGGCCATGGCAGACGATCCTCTTTTCATCATCGCGGCGCTGGCGGCGCTGGCGGTTCTTGTGATCCTGATGTTCGGCATCGGCAGCTTCGGCAAGGGCGGTGACTTCAACCGCAAACATGCCAACCGCATCATGCGCTATCGCATCATCGCACAGGCCGTGGCGGTGGGACTGATCGTCCTGTTCGTCTGGCTGCGCGGCAAAACCGGAAACTGAGGGGGACATCATGGTCGTTCTGTCGAAAATCTACACAAAGACCGGCGACGCCGGGGAAACCGCCTTGGGCAACGGCGCCCGCGTGGCAAAGCATTCCACCCGCGTTTCGGCCTATGGCACGGTTGACGAAACCAATGCGACGGTCGGCCTTGCCCGCCAGCACGCAAGCGGCGACATGGACGCCGCCCTCGCCCGCATCTCGAACGACCTGTTCGATCTGGGCGCGGACCTGTGCACGCCCGACATGCATCTTGATTCGACCCTGCCCTACACGCCGCTGCGCATGCAGGAAGCGCAGGTCCTGCGGCTGGAGCGCGAGATTGACGCGATGAACGCCAAGCTGGAACCGCTGCGCAGCTTCATCCTGCCAGGCGGATCGGCGCTGGCCGCGCATCTGCACCTGTGCCGCACCGTCTGCCGCCGGGCCGAACGCCTTGTCGTCGAACTCGCAACGATGGAGGCCGTGAACGCCGAGGCGGTGAAGTACCTCAACCGCCTGTCGGACTGGTTCTTTGTGGCGGGCCGCATCGCCAATGACGACGGGCGTGCCGATGTCTTGTGGGTGCCCGGCCTGACCCGCGAGGGCTGAGGAAAAGAAAACGCGACGTCGTGGCGCGCTTTGCTGTCGTATTTGATCTGTTGCGTCGCAGCATGACGGTCTAAGCACGTCGCAGAGCTTGGGTTAGGCCCGGACCGAACGGGCCCTGAAAGGGAGATTGCCGCATGAAAGTGCTGGTACCTGTCAAACGGGTGATCGACTACAACGTGAAGGTCCGCGTCAAGGCGGATGGCACGGGCGTCGATCTGGCCAATGTGAAGATGTCGATGAACCCCTTTGACGAAATCGCCGTCGAAGAGGCGATCCGTCTGAAGGAAAAGGGCGTCGCGACCGAGGTTGTTGTGGTCTCCATCGGTGTCAAACAGGCGCAGGAAACCCTGCGGACCGCTTTGGCCATGGGCGCTGACCGCGCCATCCTGATCGAGGCGACCGCCGACGTTCAGACCGACATCGAACCGCTGGCCGTGGCCAAGCTGCTGGCCGCGGTGGTCAAGGAAGAAGCGCCGGGTCTGGTGATCGCGGGCAAGCAGGCCATCGACAACGACATGAACGCCACCGGGCAGATGCTGTCGGCGCTCTTGGGCTGGTCGCAGGCGACCTTTGCCAGCGAACTGGCCATCGACGGCGACCATGCCACCGTCACGCGCGAAGTGGATGGCGGTCTGCAGACCATCCGCGTCAAGCTGCCGACGATCGTCACGGTCGATCTGCGCCTGAACGAGCCTCGCTATGCCTCCCTGCCCAATATCATGAAGGCCAAGGCCAAACCCTTGGCCGCCAAGACGCCCGCCGATTACGGCGTGGACGTCAGCCCGCGCCTGTCAGTCGTGAAAACGGTTGAACCGGCGGGCCGCAAGGCGGGCGTGAAGGTTGGCTCAGTGGACGAGCTGATTGCGAAACTGAAAGACGAAGCGGGGGTGATCTGATGGCCGTTCTCCTGATTGCCGATGTGAATGACGGGCAGCTTGCCACGGATTCGGTTGCCAAGACCCTGAGCGCGGTCAAGGCGTTGGGTGACGTGCATGTCCTGATCGCGGGCACCTCTGCCGCTGCTGCGGCCGAGGCAGCCAAGCTGGACGGCGTGGCCAAGGTGCTGCACGTCAACGACGCCGCCTTGGACCATGGCATGGCCGAGTCGATTGCCGGTGTGGTGGTCGGTCTGGCCGGTGGCTACAGCCACATCTGCGGCGCGGCCACCGCATATAACAAGAACATCCTGCCCCGCGTCGCGGCCCTGCTGGATGTAATGGTCCTGTCGGATGTGACCGCCGTGATCGACGCCGACACCTTCGAGCGCCCGATCTATGCCGGGAACGCGATCCAGACCGTCAAATCCTCGGACGGCAAGAAAGTGTTCACCGTCCGCACCGCCTCCTTCAGCGCTGTTGCCAGCACGGGTGCTGCGGCGGTCGAGGGCGTCTCTGCCGCCGTTGACGGCTCCATGTCGGCTTGGGTCGAAGACAAGGTCGCCTCTTCCGACCGTCCGGACCTGACCTCGGCGGGCATCGTGGTGTCGGGTGGACGCGGTGTCGGCTCTCAGGCCGACTTCGCGCTGATCGAGAAACTGGCCGACAAGCTGGGTGCCGCCGTTGGTGCATCGCGCGCAGCGGTCGACTCTGGCTATGCGCCCAACGACTGGCAGGTCGGTCAAACCGGCAAGGTCGTGGCCCCCACGCTTTATGTCGCGGTCGGCATCTCGGGCGCGATCCAGCACCTTGCTGGGATGAAGGACTCCAAGGTGATCGTGGCGATCAACAAGGACGAAGAGGCCCCGATCTTCCAGGTGGCCGATTACGGTCTGGTCGGCGACTTGTTCACCATCGTGCCGGAACTGACCGGCAAGCTGTAAGTCTCTGACGGAAGTTACAAAGGGCGCGAGAGTCACCTCTCGCGCCCTTTTGCATTACAACAGGCCCCGGATCACCGGGGACAGCGCGGCCGCCACTTCGGCATGCACCGCAGGCCCCGGCAGGCCTTGCGCGGCCTGCGCCTCAAGCGGGGGAAAGGCCATGCCCCGCACCCCTTCGGCCCGGGCGTGATCTGACGCCACAACCTCGACATAGGCCGCGACGCGCCGCTGCAGCGGCACCAGCATCCCGGCATCGATCAAGGGCGGATCGGCCATCGGGTCCGCCACCGGCGCTTGGGGCGGCGGATGCAGCCCCAGCCAAAGCAGCACGACGGGCGGCGACAGACGGTCCAACAGCGTGATCATCCGCGCCACCCATGCGGTGCGCAACTCCGCGACCACCTGCCCGAACCGATCCGGCGACACGTCGGCCAGACTGCGCGTCAGATGGCGGGTAAAGGCGAATTCGGTGAAATCCACCTCAGGATAGAGCCTCTGCAACGCCGGAGAGGCACGCAGGAAGCGGTCATTCCGGCGCGGATGCACCGCATAAAGCCGGTTCGACAGGTTCAGCGCGCCAGTCACCTGCACCACCGTGACCGCCGCCTGCCGCGTCATCTCCAACGTCGCCGGATCGTTCAGATAGGCATCTGGCCCCGCCTGCACGCAGCCCAGATTCAGAGACGGCACCCCGACCGCCGCTTCCACCAGGGCGGGAAAAGGATCGCGCAGGAATTTGCCATAGGTTTCCGTCCCGCCCAGAAAGGCGACATGATCCCCCGCCACATCCCGCCTTGGTCCCCGGAACAGAAGACGCGACCGGTCATATCGACAAGGAAAATAATGCAGCGGGTCTTCGCCCGCCTGTTCATAGGTCATCACACCCACCCGTTTCGTCCTACACCCGCGATCAGCCTTGCCCGTTGCGCCTTAACAGGAGGTGAAAGTGAGGATTTTCACGGTCTTCGCGCCCTTGCGCTGGCGGCACAGGCGCGTAAGGTCTGCGGCAGTCGCAGCAAGGGGGCCGGGATCATGGCAGACATCCAGACGGTGGGCATCGTCGGCGCAGGTCAGATGGGCAATGGCATCGCCCATGTTTTTGCTCTGGCCGGCTATGACGTGCTGCTGAACGACATCAGCCAGACCTCCCTCGACAAGGCCATCGCCACCATCGACAAGAACCTGGAACGACAGGTCAGCCGCGGCAAGATCGGACCGGAGGTGAAGGCGGCAGCACTGGCCCGCATCCGCACCACGCTGACGCTGTCCGACCTTGGAAAGACCGACCTGATCATCGAAGCCGCGACCGAGCGCGAAACCGTGAAGCAGGCCATCTTCGCCGACCTTCTGCCGCATCTGAAGCCTTCGACGATCCTGACCTCCAACACCTCGTCCATCTCGATCACGCGACTGGCCAGCCGCACGGACCGGCCCGAAAAGTTCATGGGCTTCCACTTCATGAACCCGGTGCCGGTGATGCAGCTGGTGGAACTGATCCGGGGGATCGCGACCGATCAGGACACATGGGACAGCCTGCATGGGGTGGTGAAAAAGCTGGGCAAGACGGCGGCGAGTGCCGAGGATTTTCCCGCCTTCATCGTCAACCGCATCCTGATGCCGATGATCAACGAGGCGGTCTATACGCTTTATGAAGGCGTGGGCTCGGTGAAGTCCATCGACGAATCGCTCAAGCTGGGCGCGAACCACCCGATGGGACCGCTGGAACTGGCGGATTTCATCGGGTTGGACACCTGCCTTGCCATCATGAACGTGCTGCATGACGGGCTGGCGGATACCAAATACCGCCCCTGCCCCTTGCTGACGAAATATGTCGAGGCCGGATGGCTGGGCCGCAAGACGCAGCGGGGGTTTTACGATTATCGCGGCGAGGTTCCGGTTCCCACACGGTGACCCCTTGGAAAATGACGCATTTTCCAAGACCGATTTCTGACGCAGAAATCGGCTCCCCCCGCCGGACGCTGGAATTTGCGTCAAATTCCAGTGCGAAATCTGCGCCAGATTTCGCGCCCCGGCCGCAGGTTACTTCCGCAGCCCCAACGTATGCTCGCGCAGCCAGGCCAGAAACCCGCGCGGGTTTCCTTCCCACTTCTTCAACTCATCCGCCGGAATCGGTGTGCCGATCACAGGACGGGTCGGCTTGAACAGACAGCGCTTGATTTCATAAAGCAGCAGGCCCTGACGGATCGTGTCCGACACCTGATTGGCAATCTGGAAGGCGCGGGAGTTCTGGCCAGGGAAATAGACCGGCAGGATCGTCGCCCCCGACGACCGGACGATCTTGTGGGTGAAGACGTTCCATTCCGCCTCGACCGCCGGGCCCCACCAGCCCTCGGACATCGCCACCTTGCCGGCGGGGAACAGGATGATCACGCCGCCCGCCCTGAGGTGCTTCATCGTCTCGTCGCGCATCTGCAAGCCCAGCTCGCGCGCGTTGTCCTCGTGCGGGAAGGGCACGGGGATCATGAATTCCTCGACTTCCGGAATGCCGGTCAGCAGGCTGCGGGTCAGGATCTTGAAGTCCGAGCGCACACGGTTGACCATCTCGGCCAAGACCATGCCATCGACCAGTCCCGACGGGTGGTTGGACACCACCACCAAGGGCCCTGTTTTCGGGATCAGCGCAATCTCTTCGGGCGGGGTCTGGATGGTGATCCCCATGTGACGGATCGCCTTGGGCCAGAACGGCGCCCCCATCGGCGCACCCGATTGCTCGAACTTGCGAATCAGGCGCAGCAACGTCACCTTCGCCGTCAGCCATTCGATCGCCCGGATGGTGCCCGCCTTGAACGGGTTCTTGAACGTCCCGGCATAGGACAGACGACGCATGTCATAGGCGCGGCCATCCGCCTTGGGGGCGGTGGCAAGAACCTCGGTCTGCGGAGCGTCAGTCACGTGAGCGATGCCTTTGCCGGAAACTCGCGTCTCAGTAGTCTTCGCCAAAGCGGTTTGCAACAAGCGCCTCCAGCGCGTCGGCCAGCTTTTCCGCTTCCGCCCCGCTGGTTTCCACTTCGATCGCCGTCCCGCGGGAGGCGGCCAGCATCAAAAGCCCCATGATCGAATCGCCCGACACCCGCATCCCGTCCTTGCTGACAGCCGCCTGCGCGTCGTGATTTTCCACCACCTCGACGAATTTGGCCGAAGCACGGGCATGTAGGCCCTTTTCGTTCACGATGCGAAGGATGCGCGCGGACATGGTCGGCCTCGTCTGCCTTGCGCCGCGATCTCAGGCCCCGGAGCCCAGATCGAGACTGTTGATATATTTCCGCCCCGCGTCCAAAGCGGCAGCGACGGCATCGGGCACCGGCAGGTCACGCGATTTGGCAAGTTTGATCAGCATAGGCAGATTCGCGCCATAAACGATGCGCCGATCTTGCCCGCAACAGGCCATCAGCGACAGGTTCGAGGGCGATCCACCGAACATGTCCGTCACCACGACCACCCCGCCACCTGTATCGACCTGATCGGCGGCGGCGCAGATTTCCGCCTGCTTGGCGGACCTGTCATGCTCATCCTCGATAGCGATGGCGCGCATGGCGGCTTGCTTGCCCACGACGTGCTCGACGGCGGCAAGGTATTCCTTGGCCAATCCGCCATGTGCAACGATCACGATGCCGATCACGCGCTTACCCCGATACCGGCGGCTGCACTGCCGCCGCCCTGCGTTCCAGTTCCCGATGACGTTTTGACACTGCCCAGCCCGCATCCGCAAGGGAGTCGCCCAACATTTCCACAAGTGCGACAGATCGGTGTTGCCCGCCGGTACAGCCAAAGCCGATGCTGAGGTAACTTTTCCCCTCTGCCACGGTGGCGGGCAGCACCATCCGCACCAGTCCCGACACCCGGTCAAAGAAGTCGGCAAAGAGCGGATCGGCGATGATGTGATCCACCACGGCGGCGTCGCGCCCGTCCAGATCGCGCAACCCCGCCACCCAATGCGGATTTTGAAGGAAGCGCACGTCAAACACGAAATCAAGGCCGCGCGGCAAGCCACGCTTGTAGCTGAAGGATTGCACGGAAACCGACAGATTGTGCCCCTTGGTGCGGTCGAACCACCGCGCGATTTCAGCGCGCAGGTCATGGGGCGACATGTCGGTCGTGTCGATCATGTGATCCGCCCGCGCCCGGATCGGGGCCAGCAGGTCCGTCTCGCGGAAAATCCCATCCTCGGGCGTTTCCTCCGCCGCCATGGGGTGGCGACGGCGGGTCTGGGAGTAGCGGCGGATCAATTCGGCCGGGGCGCAGTCCAGATAGAGCACCGACAGCGCCACGCGCGGTTCCCGGGTGAGGCTGTCGATCAACTCGATCAGCGAGGTGACATTGAAATCACGGTTGCGGATGTCCAGACCCAGCGCGATGGGCCGTTCCAGCGGCGGGCCGTCGATCAGGCGCGGGATCAGGGACAGCGGTAGGTTGTCGATGGTTTCATAGCCGATGTCTTCCAGCGCGTGAATCGCGGTGGAGCGTCCCGCGCCAGACGGGCCGGTGACGAAGACTAGGCTGTGACCATCGGTCAAACGGACCATATCCATCTGCTTTCTCAGTCGCGTCTGGCGGGTTACGCCTGACGCCCCACCCTAAGATATTGCATCAGGGCCGCAGGAAAATGGGGCGACGGCACGGAATGCACAAGTGTGATCGTCCGTCCGGCAAATGTGATGCTCCGGAAAGGAGGCAGACGCTGTGCTTCTGTCTGGTCCATGTCCACTGCCAATACCAATGCCACCGAGTCCACCGGATAGGCATGCAGGATGCCCACCCCCCGCGCCTCGATCAAGCCGCGCAGACTGTGCGGGCATGTGGCGATCAGCGCATCCCCCCCTGCGGTCAGGATGGTGCGGTCATCGGCCACCAGCCGCGCGCCCAGCGCCATCAGGGACAGGGCCAGTGAGGATTTGCCAGCACCGGAGGCCCCAAGGATCAACAGCCCCCGCCCCTCCAGCGCCACGCAGCTGGCATGGATGATCTGGCTTTCGGGATTGCCTGTCACGCGCGCTCAGACCGGCAGACCGACGACGAAGCGCGCGCCCAAGGGGTCAGAGCTGCTGTCGGCGTGGGTGGGGCGGATGTTTTCGGCCCAGATCACGCCGCCATGCGCCTCGACGATCTGACGCGAGATGGCAAGGCCAAGGCCCGAGTGGTTGCCGAACTGTCCTTGCGGGCGTTCCGAATAGAACCGCTTGAAGACCTTGGTCAGCGCCTGTTCGGGAATTCCCGGCCCGGTGTCTTCGACCACAATCAAGACGCGGTTGTCGCGCCGCCGCGCCCAGACCCGCACCGCATCGCCATCTTCGCAAAAGCTGATGGCATTGGTGATCAGGTTGACAAAGACCTGCGCGAGCCGCGCTTCAAGCCCGTTGATGATCACCGGGTCGGACGGGAAGTCGGTGATGAATTCCACGCTTTTCTCGCCCGCCTGCTTGCCCAGATATTCCGACAGGTTTGACAGGGTCTTGATCAGGTTGAACGCCTCGGCATCCTCCTTGACCAATTCGCTGTCAAGACGCGAGGCGTTGGAGATGTCACTGACCAGCCGGTCCAGCCGCCGCACGTCATGTTCGATGACCTCCAGCAGCTTTTCCTTCTGGTCGTCGCGCTTGGCAAATCGCAGCGTCCCCACGGCAGAGCGCAGGCTGGCCAGCGGATTCTTGATCTCATGCGCGACATCGGCGGCGAATTGTTCGTTGGCGTCGATGCGGTCATAAAGCGCCGTCACCATCCCGCGCAGCGCCACCGACAGACGCCCGATCTCATCGGGGCGGGCGGCGAGGTCGGGGATACGGACACGGCCCGGCGCGGTCTTGCGACCATCGCGGTCACGGCCCAACTCTGCTGCGGCGGCAAGGTCGGACAGTGGATTGGCGATGGTCGAGGCCAGCACCAGCGACAGGCCAAAGCTGACCGCCAGCGCGACAAGGAACATCTGCAACACCTGTTCGCGCTCATAGCGCACCAGACGGTCGATCTCTCCGGCGGCCGAGGCCAGACCGACGACGGCCGTGATCTGGCCCTCCGTCGTCACCGGCGTGGCCACCGAAAAGATTGCCGCGCCATCGGGTCCGCGGCCAGTGGTCACCACCGTCTTACCTTCCATCGCCTGCGCAAGCAGCGCACGGATAGGGGCTTCGGCATCATAGGCGGTCGCGGTTTCGTTTCCGGCGAAGGGATGCGAGACAAGGCCCCAGATCGCCCCCAGACCGTCGGTGATCGGCGTGCTGCGGTCGCTGGCCCCAGCGTCGCGCGGATCACCGCTGCGCGCGGCAAGGATCACCCCTTGCCGGTCGAACACCATCACTTCACCGCCCGACGCGATGTCCAGCCGGGCCAGCGTCGTGGCCATGGCAGCGGCATCGGTGGCCCCTGCAGCCTCGATCACATCGGCGACCAGAAGGGCCTCATTCAACAGGCCCTGTTCGCGCTGGATCACCAGACTGTCGCGCAGCGGGTTCAGGAACAGGACCCCCACCACCAGCACGACCAGTGCCAGCAGGTTGAACAACACGATCTTGCGCGCCAGCGGCGAGTCCGTCAGCGCCAGCCAACCCCGCCGCCCCTGCCCTTGCCGCAGACTGGCATCCGCCATGCTTTCAGGCTGGACCCAGTCCTCGCCCAGCAGCAACTCTCCGCTGCGGGCGGGCGGCGCGTCCTTGGCCATGCGGGGAAGCGCGGTCATTCTTCGTTATAACGGTAGCCGATGCCATAAAGCGTCTCGATCGCCGAAAACTCGGTGTCGACGCTGCGCATCTTCTTGCGCAACCGCTTGATATGGCTGTCGATGGTGCGGTCGTCGACATAGACCTGATCGTCATAGGCCACGTCCATCAGCTGATCGCGACTTTTCACGAAACCGGGGCGCTGTGCCAAGGCTTGCAACAGCATGAATTCGGTCACGGTCAGGGCGACATCCTGCCCCTTCCAGGTCACGGAATGGCGCAGCGGGTCCATCCGCAGATTGCCGCGTTCCATGATCTTGGTTTCCTCGGTCGTCGCGACCTCACCGGTCACGATCGCCTCTTGCCGCCGCAGCAGCGCGCGGATGCGCTCCACCAGCAGGCGTTGCGAGAAGGGCTTCTTGACATAGTCATCCGCGCCCATCCTCAGACCGAGAACTTCGTCGATCTCGTCATCCTTCGAGGTCAGAAAGATCACCGGCATCGTGGTCTTCTGCCGCAGGCGTTGCAGCAGGTCCATGCCATCCATGCGCGGCATCTTGATATCCAGAACGGCCATGTCCGGAAGCCGCCGGTTGAAGGCGTCCAGCGCGGATTGTCCATCGTTGTAGGTTTCGACCTCGAACCCTTCGGCCTCGAGCGTCATGGCGACCGATGTCAGGATGTTCCTGTCATCATCGACCAACGCGATCCTTGCCATGCCTGCACCCTTTACTGCCCAATTATCTTTTTGGCCATGATCCGGTTTCCGGCCCCAGGAATCAACCGGAATGTGCGAATCAGGATACTGCGCGCCATCAAACCGCCATAAAATTATCAAAAGATTGGCCAAAATGCCGCAGTCACAGGCCAGACCGGGAAATGGTTGCGCTAAACCTGCGATGGTTGCGCTAACTGTGGCATGACGGCCTGTTCCTGTTTTCCAGACCCGTGTTATAGCCATGACATGGCATCGCGTCGCCCGGCCCGGCGAAAGGGATGCCTGCAACCCATTGGCCCGGGTTGCGGTTTGGGACTGACAGCACCGGCTGCGATGCCGGTATCAGGAGCTTGCAGATGACGAACGGACGCGTGAATCCCGCGCATGAACTTGCACATCAAGGCATCACCGGTCTGGGGAACGTCTATTACAACGGCCTTGCGCCCGCCCTGATCGAAGCGGCGGTGCAGCGCGGGGAGGGCAAGCTGGGTCTTGGCGGGGCTTTCCTTGTGTCCACCGGGCAATTCACCGGTCGGTCGCCCAAGGACAAGCACGTGGTCCGTACGCCCTCGGTCGAAAACACCATCTGGTGGGGAAACAACGCCGCGCAATCGCCCGAAGGGTTTGAGCGTCTGTATCAGGACATGCTCGCCCATATGCAGGGCCGCGATTACTTTGTGCAGGACCTGTATGCCGGGGCCGATCCCTTGCACCGTCTGGATGTGCGCGTGGTGACGGAACTGGCGTGGCATGGCCTGTTCATCCGGCATCTGCTGCGCCGCCCCGCGCGGGAGGAACTGGACAGCTTCGTTCCGGAATGGACGATCATCAACTGCCCGTCGTTCAAGGCCGATCCCAAGCGCCATGATTGCCGGACCGAGACCATCATCACGATGAACTTCGACCGCAAGCTGATCCTGATCGCCAACACCGCCTATGCGGGTGAGAACAAGAAATCGGTCTTCACCCTGCTGAACTACCTGCTGCCGGAGAAAGGCGTGATGCCGATGCATTGCAGCGCCAACCACGCCATTGGCAACCCAGTCGATACGGCAGTGTTCTTTGGCCTCTCGGGCACCGGCAAGACCACGCTGTCGGCCAGCCCGGACCGCACGCTGATCGGCGATGACGAACATGGCTGGTCGGATCGCGGCACCTTCAACTTTGAAGGTGGCTGCTACGCCAAGACCATCAACCTCAACCCCGAGGCGGAGCCCGAGATCTACCGCACCACCCACACCTTCGGGACCGTGGTGGAGAACATGGTGTTCGACCCCGAAACGCTGGTGCTGGACTTTGACGATGACAGCCTGACCGCCAACACCCGCTGCGCCTATCCGCTGGAGCAGATTTCCAACGCCTCGGCCTCGGGGCTGGGTGGGCATCCCAAGAACATCGTCATGCTGACCTGCGACGCCTTTGGCGTGCTGCCGCCCATCGCGCGGCTGACCCCGGCGCAGGCGATGTATCACTTCCTGTCGGGCTTCACCTCCAAGGTCGCAGGCACCGAACGTGGCGTGACCGAGCCGCAGCCGACCTTCTCCACCTGCTTTGGCGCCCCCTTCATGCCGCGTCGGCCCGAGGTCTATGGCAAGCTGTTGCAACAGAAGATTGCCAAGCATGGTGCCACCTGCTGGCTGGTGAACACCGGCTGGACGGGAGGGGCTTACGGCACCGGCAAGCGCATGCCGATCAAGGCCACCCGCGCGCTGCTGTCGGCGGCGCTGGATGGCACGCTGGGCCAGGGCGAGTTCCGCCGCGATCCGAACTTCGGCTTTGATGTGCCGGTGGCCGTGCCGGGCGTGGATGCCGCTCTGCTGACCCCGCGCAACACCTGGGCCGACAAGGCCGCCTATGACGCGCAGGCGGCCAAGCTCGTGTCGATGTTCGCCGACAACTTCGCGCAATACGTCCCCTTCATCGATGAGGACGTCAAGGCCGCCGCCATCGGCTAAGGCCAACGCGCAGCAACAAAAACGCCGGTCCCCGCGACCGGCGTTTTTTCATGCGTGACGACGGAAGGTCAGGTAATGCGGGTCGCGCCCTTCGCGCAGGGCCTTTTGTTCGTAGCGGGTGGAAATCCAATCGTCCCACGCCTGCCCCTGCCCGGTCTGGGCGATCAGGTCAAACCCGGCGGGCGGCACCTCTTCCAGCGTCTGGCGCACGTAATCAGGGATGTCGGTCGCCACGCGGAATTCCGCGCCCGGCTTCATGACCCGTGCCAGCAACGCCAGATAGCCGGGTGTCACAAAACGGCGGCGGTGGTGCCGCGCCTTGGGCCACGGGTCGGGATAGTTCAGGAAGGCCTTGTCCAGACAGGCATCGGGCAGGACGTCGAACAGATCGCGGACATCGCCGGGGTGGATGTGGACATTCTCCACCTCTGCCGCGCGCAGCTTGCCCAAGAGCATGGCGATGCCGTTCACGAACGGCTCACACCCGATCAGCGTGACATGGCGATAAAGCGCCGCCATATGTACCAGATGCTCACCGCCGCCAAAGCCGACCTCCAGCCACAGGGGGCCGTCGCCGAACAACGCTTTCACGTCCAGCGTCCCGCGCTCCGGGTTATCGGCCACCGTCACCCCCGAAAGGGTGAGGGCATCCAGATCCTCGGCCAGATAGGATTTCTGGCTGGCGCGCAGGGTCTTGCCATGCACGCGGCCATAGAAATTGCGCCGTTCGGGTGTGGGATTATCGGTCATGCCGCGCCTCTAGCCGTGGGGTGCCATCCAAGTCAAGCCCACAGAGCTAGGCCCGCTGGATCAGCACCAGCCCTGCCACCATGGCCCCGATCCCCGCCGCGCGCTGCCATGTCATCTCGCGCACGATGGCGCCGAACAGACCGAACTGGTCAATCAGCGCGGCAGAGACCATCTGGCCCAAAAGCACAAAGAACACCGCATTGCCCACGCCAAAGCGGGGTGCCACAAAGGTGATAGAGGTGACGTAGAAGCAGACCAAAAGCCCGGCCAGAAACAGATGCTTGGGCTGAAGCGGCACCTGCACCAAGGCCCCGGTGCTGCGGGTGGCGGTCATCACCACCACAGCGGCAGCAAGGGCGACACAAAACAATACCGCCGCCGCCGCAAAGGGCGATCCGATCCGCGCACCCAACTGGGCATTCAGCGCCGCCAGAATGGGGATACCCACCCCCGCCACAAACATCACAGCCCCATAGATCAGACGGTCCGTCATGGCGCGAAGCCCCTTTTTCCAGCCGCGCCGACCATGACGCAGCGGATGGGAAAGGGAAAGCCGCCTAACCGTCCAGCGGGCGTTCGCCGATCCGTTCGGCCACCATCACCAGATAGCCATCGGGGTCTTGCAGCAAAAATTCCTGCTGCCCGCCCATCCGATCCCCCCAATCGCGCCACTTCTCACGCGGCTCGACGTAGAAGGGCACTCCGGCGGCGTGGACTGCCGCCTCAGCCGCCCGGGCATCGCGGACATAGACCTGCACCACCATCCCGCGCCCAAAGGGCTGCTCCATCGGCCCGGTCTCCCAATCACCATCGCGCTGGTAGATCATCACCTGCGCCCCATCGGGATGCGCAAGACAAGCGAGCCGCTGGGCGGGCCGCTCGAATGCGACGGCAAAGCCCAAGACGCCGGTCCAGAACCGAAGCGAGACGGGATAATCCGTCACCATCATCTCGGACATCCCCATGGCCCAAGGGGCGGGCGGTGCGCCGATCCCCATCAGGCCATTCCCCGCAGTTGCAATGCCAAAGTCACCTCACCTGCTCCCTGTCCGACCAGAGGTCGAACCTTGCACAATGATCCGGCGACGGCCATCGCCTTTGCTGGCTCTTTGCCTTGCCCCCGCGGCTCTGCCATCCTGAGGCATATGTGATTCACGAGGATACATCTTGCGCCGCCTTTCCCTTGCTCTTGCGCCCGTCGCGCTGTGCCTTGGCCTGCCTGCACAGGCCGAACCGATCCTTCCTGCCATCGATGCCATCGCCGAAGCCTTTGTCGGGGACACCACCCCCGGTCTGGGCGTCGTGGTCCTGAAACAGGGAAAGGTCCTCCACATCGCCGGATATGGCTTTGCCGATGTCGACGAGGAAACCCCGGTCACGCCCGACAGCATCTTTGACCTCGCCTCAGTGTCGAAACAGATGACGGCGCTGGCGGCGCGGATGCAGATCGAAGAGGGGTTGTATGAGGAAGGTACCCCCGTCGCTGACCTGCTGCCCGCCTTCGCCGAGATCGACAGCCCGCGCCCGATCACCGTGGGCGATCTGATCCACCACCTGTCGGGCCTGACGGATTACCTGTCATGGGACGATTACGGCGCGGATACGACGAACAACGATGTGGTGGCTTGGCTGGCCGAACAGCCCTTGGACCATGACCCCGGCACCCGGTTCGACTATTCCAACAGCGGCTATCTGACGCTTGGCTCTGTCGTTGCGGCAGCCGATGAGGCCGAGTCCTTGCACGATGTCCTGCAAACCCGCGTCTGGGATGTGGCCGGGATGGAGGATACCGCCCTGCCCGCCCCCATCGACCTGGACCGCCGCGTGACCGGCTATGACGGCACGGGCGGCGATTTCAGCGAAAGCATGGACCCCAACATCGTCGAAGGCGACGGCAACGTGTTTTCCACCCTGAATGACCTCGCGGCCTATGAGGCGGCCTTCTGGGACGGCAGCCTGCTGGACGATCCAGCGCCGCTTTATGTCAACGGCACATATGACAACGGCCAACCCATCGCGGATGACAGCGACGAAGGCTATGGCTACGGCTGGTCCGTGACCAAGGGCGAAAAGGACTACGCCACCCATACCGGCAGTTGGATGGGAACTTCGACGCTTTATGCGCGCAACCTGACCACAGGCATCACCGTCATCCTGCTGGCCAATGGCGAAGCCGCTGACCTGTGGGAGGTTCAGGCCGAGATCGAAGCCGCCGTGGCTGATTGATCACGGCGCGGCGGCCTCAGCCTCTTGCACGGCGGGCAGGTCCAGCAGGATGGCGTCCAACTCACCGATCTGGGGTTTCTCGGCGGCGATCTCGGCCTTTACTTCGGTCAATGCCGCCTCAAGCGCCGCGCCCTCCAGCAAGGGCGGTTCCGCCGTGGCCGCAGGGGGTGGCGCGGCGAGGATGGCGGGGACGGTCGGGGCAAGGACGGGGTCTTCGACCGGCACGATCCGCTGCACACTGGCCTGTCGGCCCCGCTTCACCTCCCACCGTGGCCCACCCAGCCAGACGGCGGCATACATGAGCTGCGCCCACGCCACCGGGGTGCCGCCGACCAGCAGGCCCTCGTAGAACATGCGGTGCACCTCTGACCATGGGCGGGTGTGGTACACCGGCCCATCCGCATTCACCGCCCCGCAATAGGCATCATGCACCGCCGCTGCGGCCACATAGCGCGGATTGCGCGGTCCCCCGACAAAGGGCGTCGCAAGGCCGGGGATCGTCGCGCCATCGGTCCATGTGCCGACGGGCGCGACCCAGTCCTGACCGTTGGAGTCGACAAAGGTCAAATCCCGTGCCGTCCGCTGATAGCGATATTCCTGACCCGGAAAGCTGACGGACTCCGGCGTCACAGCCAATGGCAACTCCCGGAACTGACAGCGCCCGTCCTGCGGCGACAGACAGGCATCCAGCTTGCCCTTGGCCTGATTCACCGGCGCTGCGGGCTTGGGCTTGGGTTGGGGCAAAGGCGCGGGCGCAGTGCTGACGCAGGCCGACAGGATGAGCGGGAGGACAAGAGACAAAACCGACAATCTTCTGGGCATCACCAAAAACCAAAAACAACCACAGCGAGACAAGGCTACCACAGTTTTCGCAAATCCGGCGGGTTTCTTGCGCTCCAGCGCTGCCCTGATCCGCCGCAGCACCCGTGCAAAGGGGCGCACGGTCACCCGCACGCCCCCCTTTTTCGTCAGACCCGAAGGTCGGCTTACTTGATCGCCGCCTTCAGCTTGTCGGCCAGATCGGTCCGCTCCCACGAGAAGCCGCCGTCCTTTTCCGGCGCGCGGCCGAAGTGGCCATAGGCGCTGGTGCGGGCGTAGATCGGCTTGTTCAGGTCGAGATGGGTGCGGATGCCGCGCGGGGTCAGGTCCATGCACTCCATCACGGCCGCTTCAATCGCCGCCGCCTCGACCTTGCCGGTGCCATGGGTGTCGACATAGATCGACAAGGGCTTGGCCACGCCGATGGCATAGGACACTTGCAGCGTGCAGCGATCCGCCAGACCGGCGGCCACCACGTTCTTGGCCAGATAGCGCGCGGCATAAGCGGCCGAGCGGTCCACCTTCGTCGGATCCTTGCCCGAGAACGCGCCACCGCCATGCGGGGCCGCGCCACCATAGGTGTCCACGATGATCTTGCGGCCGGTCAGACCCGCGTCCCCATCCGGCCCGCCGATGACGAAGGTGCCGGTCGGGTTGACCCACCATTCGGTCTTGTCGGTGATCCAGCCCGACGGCAGGACTTCGCGGATGTAGGGTTCCACGATGGCGCGGATATCAGCGCTTTTCTGTTTCTTGTGCTCATGCTGAGTCGAGAGCACGATCGAGGTGACCTCGACCGGCACGCCATCCTCATAGCGCAGGGACAACTGCGACTTGGCATCGGGGCGCAGGGTGGTTTCCTGACCGGATTTGCGCACCTCGGCCAGACGGCGCAGGATGGCATGGGCGTATTGAATCGGCGCGGGCATCAACTCGGGCGTTTCGCGGCAGGCGTAGCCGAACATGATGCCTTGGTCGCCCGCACCGTCCCGGTCCACGCCTTGCGCGATATGGGCCGATTGTTCGTGCAGGTAGTTATGGACCTTGATGTCCTTCCAATGGAATTTCTTCTGCTCGTATCCGATGTCCTTGACGCAGTCGCGGACGATATCCTCGACCCGGCCCATCATCTCTTTCAGCTTGGCCTTGTCCGACAGTCCGACCTCACCGCCGACGACGACGCGCTTTGTCGTGGCGAAGGTCTCGCAGGCGACGCGCGCATTCGGCTCCACCGCGATAAAGGCATCCAGAACTGCGTCCGAGATACGGTCGCAGACCTTGTCAGGGTGCCCCTCCGACACGGATTCGGAAGTAAACACATAATTCTTACGTGACATGGGGAAGTGCTCCATTGGTTTACCCCGCCACGCCAGGAAGCCGTTGTGACAGGAACAGCCCAAACGGGTAGAGAGCGCCCGTCCCCGCGTCAAGCGCCGAAACGGCGCGGCCACACAAAGCGCGCCGCAGCGAGACCGGCAAGCATCACCAGCAGCAGGCCGAGCACGGGACCTTCGCCAAATCGGGCATAGACCGTCAGGGGCAAGGCCCCCGGCAAAGCGGCGTCCATCCATCCCGCCGCGCCAAAGGGCAGTTCCGCCGTCACCCGACCGCGCGCGTCATAGACCGCGCTGACCCCGGTGTTGGCCACACGCACCAAGGGCAATCCCTGCTCCACCGCGCGAAGCCGGGCTTGGGCCACATGCTGGAACGGTCCGGTGAGCGTGCCGAACCAGGCGTCATTCGTCACTTGCAGCAGCCAATCCGCCCGTTCCCCCGGGGCGCGCAGGTCTTGGGGAAACACCGCCTCATAGCAGATCAGCGGCAAGATGCGCCCCAAGCCCGGCAAGGGCGCGATCACCGCAGGCGCATCGCCCGCCTTATAGGAATTGCCCGCCTGCGCCGCAAAGGCCCCGATCCCTGTCAAGTCCATCAAGCCGTCGCCCAAGGGCACGTATTCGCCAAACGGCACCAGATGGTGCTTGTCATAGCTGGCCAGCCGCGCCCCCCCCGGCCCCAGGACCACGAGGCTGTTGAAAAAGCGCCAGACACCGCCCTCCCCCTCCTCCAGCCGCTGGATGCCCAGCGCCACAGCGCCGCCCCGCGCCGCCCCTGCGATCATCGGGGCGAGGTCGGGGTAATCCTCCAGCGTGTAGGGGATGGCGGTTTCGGGCCAGATCGTCAGGTCGACCACCGGCCCGGCGGCGGTGAAATCCAATTGGCGCTGGAAAAAGGTCTGCGCCTCGCCCGCGTCCCATTTCAGCCCCTGCGCGGCGGCGGGTTGCACCAGCCGCACCGTCACACCTTTGGGCGCGGCAAAGGCGGGCGGCTCCGGCAGCGACATCCGCCACTGACCATAGCCGAAGCCCGCCGCCAGCAGCGCGACCGCCATCGCCACCGGCACGGGCCGCAGCGCGGCCAGCCCCGCCGCCATCAGCAGCGTTGCAAGCGTCAGCCCATATTGCCCGACCAAGGCCGCCGCCTGCGCGGGCGCATGGTCAATCCAGACCTGCCCCGGCGTGGCCCAGGGAAAGCCCGTCAGCACATAGCCGCGCGCCAGTTCGGCACCCGTCAGCACCAGCGCAAGACCAAAGCCCCCCAGCCGCCACCGCCCGACCACCCAACCCGCCGCCGCCCAGAACAGTGCCAAACCCGCAGGCAGCCCCAGCAGGGCAAAGGGGGCCATCCACGCATCCCGCGCTGCATCGATTAGAAAGGGCTCCACGATCCAGTTCAGACAGGCCAGAAAATAGCCAAATCCCCCGGCCCAAGCCATCCGCCCGGCCACGCCCGGCACGCGCGCGATCTGCCAGACCAGCCATGCAAAGGCGGGCAGCGCCACCCACCACCAGCCCAAGGGCGCAAGTCCCGCAGCGGCCACCGCCCCAGTCAGCGCGGCCGCCAGCATCCGGCGCGCCACGTCAGAGCGCAGCGCCGCCGCCCAAGACGCCCGCCGTCCGATCAATCGCCCCCGTCCCCGGCACCCTCGGCGCTGTGCTCCAGACCCGAAGGCTCTGCCGCAGCCGACGGCAGGCGCAGCCGCAACCGCTTGATCCGGCGCGGATCGGCATCGACGACCTCGAACTCCACCCCGCTTTCATGCGGCACGATTTCGCCACGCGCGGGCACCCGGCCCGTCCGCAGGAAGACGATGCCCCCCAGCGTGTCGATTTCTTCGTCATCCTCGTCGGTCCGCAGCCGGATGCCAATGGCGCGCTCCACCTCTTCCAGCGAGGCATTGGCCTGCGCGAGGAACACACCGGGCTTTTCCTCCTGCCACAACGGGCCTTCGGCCTCGTCATGCTCATCCTCGATCTCGCCGATCACGGTCTCGATCAGGTCTTCGATGGTGACGAGGCCATCAACCCCGCCATATTCATCGATCACCAGCGCCATGTGCACCCGCTGGCGCTGCATCTTCTGCAACAGGACGCCCACGGGCATCGACGGCGGGGCGTAAAGCACCGGGCGCAGCAGACGCTTCAGCGAGAACCGCCCCGTCGCCCCGAAGCCATGGGTCAAGGCAAGGTCCTTGAGCAGCACCAGCCCCTGCGGATGGTCCAGCGTTCCCTTGTAGACCGGCACTCGCGAAAAGCCGTGCTCGCGGAACACCGCCACCAGATCGTCCTTGCCGATATCGAGGGGCACCGCGACGATATCCACCTTCGGCACCGCCACGTCATCGACCCGCAGCTTGCGAAGGTTGCTCAGCCCCGGCAGATTCGCCGCTGGCCCCGGGCCAGTCCCGCCGCTTTGCCGCGTTTCCGCCTCGCGCGGCTCTGGCGGGGAAAAGGCGCTCAACAAACGCCCAAGCAATCCCCGTTGCTGCGGCTCGCCGTCCTGTCCATCGGCCGCGCCCTGCGCCGATCCCGTGCCGTCACTACTGCCCATCTGCCCTTGTCCAAAACACCCCGTCGCGGCGGGGCCTTACGAATATGGGTCCGAAAGGCCGAGGCTGGCAAGTATCCTGACCTCGCACCCTTCCATCACCGCCGCGTCGGCGTCGTCGACATGGTCATAGCCCAGACAATGCAACAGACCATGAACCACCAGATGGGTCACATGATCCGCCATGGGCTTGCCCTGCTCAACCGCCTCGCGGGCACAGGTTTCCCAGGCCAGCGCGATATCGCCCAAGGCTTCGGGATCATCCGCCTCCCCTGCCTCGGGCATCAGCGGCATCTCTCCCGGCGCGTCCGGCGAAAGATCTTCGGCAGGCCAGCTCAGCACATTCGTCGGGGTCGGTTTGCCGCGAAAATCAGCGTTCAGCGTGGCGATCCGGGCATCGTCACAGCCCATCACCACAATCTGGACCCCCTCCGCCCCTAGACCAATCTCTGCCAGCGCGGCACGCACAGCACGGTCAGACAGGGGCTCCAGCCCGAAGGCCGCCCAACGGTCATCCTCGATGACGATATCGACAAGTGGTTCGCTCATGCAGCGCGCCATAGGCCGAAATCACGGAAAACACAAATGCTCTTCCCCGTTGCAGCAAATATCCCGGGGGTGCGGGGGCTGGCCCCCGCGCCTGAGCCGACGCGCCCGCGCGGCGGCGAGGCAAAAGGCTTGGTCGCGGGCCTTGCCCGCGACCGCATTCAGATCACCCACCGAAGCTCACGCGCCGGTTTCAGCCTCGCTTGCCTCATAGGCGGTGATGATGCGGGCCACCAGCGGATGGCGCACCACGTCCTTGGCGTTGAAGTAGTTGAAGCTGACGCCTTTCACCCCTTTCAGGATGCGTTCGGCATCTTGCAGCCCCGATGGCACGCCGCGCGGCAGGTCCACCTGCGTGCGGTCGCCCGTCACCACCATGCGGCTGCCCTGGCCCAGACGGGTCAGGAACATCTTCATCTGCATGGTCGTGGCGTTCTGCGCCTCATCCAGCACCACAAAGGCATTCGACAGCGTCCGACCGCGCATGAAGGCCAGAGGCGCGATTTCGATGCGCTTGTCCTCCATCAGCTTTTGCACCTGCTTTTGCGGCAGGAAATCATTCAGCGCGTCGTAAAGCGGCTGCATGTAAGGATCGACCTTCTCCTTCATGTCGCCGGGCAGGAAGCCAAGACGCTCGCCCGCCTCAACCGCAGGGCGGGACAGGATGATCCGTTCTACGGCGCCCGAGATCAGCATGGTCACGCCGACAGCGACGGCCAGATAGGTCTTGCCCGTACCGGCAGGCCCGATGCCAAAGCCTAGTTCATGCTGGAACAGGTTGGCGACATAGGCTTTCTGCGCCTCGGTCCGGGGTTCGATCGGCTTCTTGCGCGTGCGGATTTCCATCCCCGCACCCGAGAACATCTCGATCTGCTCGCCTTCGGCCATGGGGCGGTCCGGCATCGGTTGCCCCATCCGCAGCGCCGCATCGACATCCCCCGCCGCGACCCCGCGCCCCGCCTCAAGCCGGGCATAGAGTGCGCGCAGCACCGCCGCCGCCTGATCCCGCGCGGCCTTCTCGCCGATCACGGCCAAGCGGTTGCCGCGCCGCAGGATGTGAACCCCCATCTGGTGCTCGATCTGCGCGAGGTTGCGGTCGAATTCGCCGCACAGCTCGATCAGCAACCGGTTGTCGGGAAATTCGAGCAGTGTTTCCACAGTGTCCTCTGGACGGGTCGGGGGGGTCAGCGCGCTGATGCCCAAGGAAATCTCCTTCTAAGCATGGGGCCAAGCATGGCAGATGCCATATGTAGACTGTGAACCCCGTTCCACCACAAGGCAAGCGACAACCTCATGACAGCCGGGCAATGCCTGCGGATTGTGCAGCGACACGGCGGGGTCGGGCATGGCGGGACCTGCGCAAAGCCAAAGGGCCGCGTCAGAAAGACGCGGCCCTTTGGCTTGGTTCCCGAAAGCCGCTTGGCGGCTGATCCGTCAGCGTGTCGGCACGAAGTCCGGCAGCACGGCCGACTCGGTCTGGTATTTGCCGATCACGGTCCCCGGCGGATAGCGATTGTTGCACACCGGCAGACCCGAGCGCGGATCGAAGCGCGGCGAGGAATAGCCCTCGATCCCGTCATCGATGATCCAGTTCTGGCAGCCATCGGGGTCATAGGCGATGGCGGCCTCGCCCTCGACCAGCGGCCCCTTGTCGAGGCCGTTGTCATTGCCCCGTGCGATCACGGTATTGGGATTGCCGGTATAGGGCGTCAGACCAATGCAGCCCGACAAAAGCAGCGCCGCCGCCATGGGCAGTCCGACGGTCAAAAGAGATCCGGTCTTCATCATCACCACCTGTAGCACACAACTTCGACGCGCCGGTTTTGCTGCATCCCCGCCGCCGTCGCGTTCGAGGCCACGGGCTGACGCTCCCCATAGCCGATTTCCCGCTCGACCGAGGCGCCGACCGACCGGGCGACCGTGGCGACTGCCGCCGCGCGGCGCTTGGACAGATCAATGTTGTATTCATCCGAGGCGCGGCTGTCGGTATGGCCGTAGATGGCATAGCCAAAGGCACCGCCACTGCGGAAGAACTGTTCCAGCCGCGCACGGCCCGGCGCGGTCAGATGCGCGCTGTCGGTGGCGAAAAGCGTGTCGGTGTTTTCCACCAGACAGGTGTTCTTCTTCAGACAGACGGGCTTGCCGGTTTCGGGGTTGCGGCGCGGCACCATATAGCCTTCGACACCGCCATCGGCCCACCAATGCATGCAGCCGTCATCATCAACCCAAACGCCCCATTCGATCTTGCCGGTGACTTGGGGCTGCTGCTGCGCCGTCGCGGGCGCGCTTGCCAGACCGAAAGCGCAACAAGTGGTGTAGGCGATCAGTCGCATTGCTTTGGAAAAACGCAACACACCGAAGCTCCCTCGTTAAAAAAGACTGCCCCGGCAGGGGCGTTCCAAAAGCAGGATTGCCGCCTGTACTTGCGGATGGCAAGCAAAATCTTGTGGTGCGGCGCGCAGAGGGCACCACCCGTTTCCACAGCGGAAACATTCTTCCGGAAACCGCGCCGACTTCAACCGTCACGCGCAACAATGCGCGCGCGGCGTGCAGCTCAAAGTGTTGTCGCAGCTAGCGAATTGGACGCCGAGCTAGTGATCCGCACCCGGATCAGGTCGCCGATGGCCGCCCGGGAATCGCTGACATGCACCGCATGGAGGTGATCGGACTTGCCCACCATCTGCCCCGGCATGCGCCCGGTCTTTTCGATCAGCACGCCCACCTCACGCCCCACCATCGCCTCTTGCGCGGCGCGCTGCTGCTCGGTGATCAGGGCTTGCAACTCTTGCAGGCGCTGATCGGCGATCTCGGCCTCGACGGCGGCCTTTTCGGCGGCCGGCGTGCCGGGACGGGCGGAGTACTTGAAGCTGAACGAGGCACCAAAACCCACGGTCCGCAGCAGGTCCATGGTGTCGGCGAAATCCTGATCGGTCTCACCGGGGAAGCCCACGATGAAATCCGACGACAGCAGGATGTCGGGCCGGGCGGCGCGGATGCGTTCGATCAGGCGGAAATACTGCTCGCGCGTGTGCTTGCGGTTCATCGCCTTGAGGATGCGGTCACTGCCCGATTGCACCGGCAGGTGCAGATAGGGCATCAGCTTCGGCTCATCGCCATGGGCGGCGATCAGATCGTCTTCCATGTCGTTGGGATGGCTGGTGGTGTAGCGGATCCGTTCCAGCCCGTCGATGCGGGCGAGTGCCCGGACCAGACGCGCCAGCCCCCAGTCGCCGCCCTCGCCCTGCCCGTGATAGGCGTTGACGTTCTGGCCCAGAAGCGTGATTTCCTTGACGCCTTTTTCCACCAATCCCCGCGCCTCGCGCAGCAGGCGATCCACCGGGCGGCTGACCTCGGCCCCGCGGGTATAGGGCACGACGCAGAAGGCGCAGAACTTGTCGCAGCCTTCCTGCACCGTCAGGAACGCGGTCGGCCCGCGCAGCGCCTTGCGTTCGGGCAGGTGGTCGAACTTGTCCTCGGGCGGGAAGTCGGTGTCCACCGCCTTTTCGCCCCGCGCCACGGCATCGGCCATGGCGGGCAGGCGGTGATAGCTTTGCGGCCCGACCACCAGATCGACCAGCGGCATGCGGCGCAGGATTTCGTCGCCCTCTGCCTGCGCGACGCACCCGGCCACGCCGATCTTCATCCCCGGCTTGGCCTGCTTGAGCGGGCGCAGGCGGCCAAGGTCGGAATAGAGCTTTTCTGACGCCTTCTCGCGGATGTGGCAGGTGTTCAGCAGGACCATGTCCGCCTCTTCGGCCACCTCGGTCGTGACATAGCCCTGCGCGCCCATGGCCTCGGCCATGCGTTCGCTGTCATAGACGTTCATCTGGCAACCGTAGGTCTTGATGAAAAGCTTCTTCGGTTCGGTCATCTGGTCCACGCACGTCAGGGCTTGGGAAGGGTCGCTTCCATTACAACCAATCCGCAGGTCTTAGCAATCAGCGCGGGCGGGTGCGGCAGGGCTTGCCAAGCGCGCGGCCCTGCGGGAATCTGCGCGCGTCGTTTCAGGGGTGGCACCGCATGCGGTACGAGGGTCTGTCGAATTTCCTGTCCAGCGGACGGGCCGCACTGGCCAAGGGGCCGGTCGCCGTGATCTTCGTCGAGGACGCGGTCGAGGTGGAGACGGCGATCCGCCACCACCAGAGCAACGGCTTTCGCGAGGTGGTGGTGCTGGCCCCGGAGGCGTTGCGGATCAAGCTTGACCTTGAAGAAAAGATCCACCGCGTGACCATCGACGTCCATGCCGAGAACGCGATGGTGGACGCCCTGAACACGCTGAACGATGCCGCCGCGCCGGGCGTCTGGATGTATTACTGCTTCAACGCCGAATACCTGTTCTTTCCCTTCTGCGAGACGCGCAGCATCGGCGAGATGCTGGCCTTCCACACCGAAGAACGCCGCGATGCGATGCTGACCTATGTGATCGACCTCTATGCTGTCGATCTGACCCGCAACCCCAACGCCGTCAGCCTTGAGGATGCCCATCTGGACCGGTCGGGTTATTACGCCCTCGCCCGCAATGACCCGGACAACAACTGGCACCCCAAGGAGCGGCAGCTGGATTTCTACGGCGGCCTGCGGTGGCGGTTCGAAGAGCATGTGCCGTGGACGCGGCGCAAGATTGACCGCATCTCGATATTCCGCACCAAGCGCGGCTTGCGGCTGCGCCCCGACTTCACCTTCGATGACGAGGAATACAACACCTACGCCTGCCCGTGGCACAACAACCTGACGGCGGCGGTCTGTTCTTTCCGCACCGCCAAGGCGCTGAAAAGCAATCCGGGCTCACGCTATGACATCCGCGATTTCCGCTGGCACAATTCGGCCCCGTTCCAGTGGCACAGCCAGCAATTGATGGATCTGGGATTGATGGAACCGGGGCAGTGGTTCTAAGGGCGCCGGGCGCGCCTCAGCGGGGCAGGCCGAATTTCTCCATCCGATACCGCATCGTATCGCGCGATATGCCCAGCAGGCGCGCGGCGCGCGAGACGTTGCCCCCGGCGGCGGCCAGCGCGGTTTCCAGCGCCTCTTCCTCCATCCGGCGCAGGTTGGGCACCGCCGGGCCGGGGACGGCACCCAGAAAGCGGATGTCCTCGGGGCCGATCTCCGCCTCGACGGACAACACGGCGCGTTCGATCACATTGACCAGTTCGGCCACATTCCCCGGCCAGTCATGTCCCACCAGACGCGCCCGCGCTTCGGGCAGGAAACGGGCGCGCGGGCGGGCATGGCGGCGGGCGGCGCGGCGGGCTACCGTCTCGGCCAGCGGCAGGATGTCCGCCGGGCGGTTGGCCAAGGGGGGCAGGTCCACCCATTCCACCTGCAAGCGATAAAGCAACCCGGCATCAAAGCCGCCCTCTGGTCCCCGCCGGGTCAGGTCGGCGGTCGTGGTGGCAATGGTCCATGGCATGTCGTGCCGATCCAACAGCCCCGCCAGAACCGCCTGCGCCGGGCCGGGCAGATGGTCCACCCGCCGCAGGATCAGGACCGCCGCCTCTGCAAGACTGTCGCGCAGCCGGTCGATGCCATCGCTGCGGCAGTCAAACTCTACGATGGACCCCGGCAGGTCCAGCAAGGCCGCCTCGGCCAGCGCGCGCGCCGCCGTCATCTTGCCTGTGCCCGCCGCCCCCGCGATCATCACGCCGGGGGCAGCCCCACCCAAGGCGCGGGCCTGATCGGCAAGCCGCTTCAGTGCGGACTTCACCTGCGCCGTCTCGCCCGAGCGTCCGATGATGCGGTCCAGCCCCACCGGGTCGGCCCAGGGTGCCATCTCGTCGATGCGCAGATCACGGGCCAGTCCGGCCAGCGTGGCCAAGGGCACCGGCTTGACCAGAAAATCCCGCGCGCCCGCCTTCATCGCCTTCACCGCCGTGTCGATGTCGCCGTGCCCGGTCATCATCACCACCTGTGTGTCGGCAAAACGGGCGCGGATCAATGCCAGAAGGTCCAGCCCGTTCTCCCCCTCCAGCCGGTAATCAAGGATCACCAGACGTGGCCGCTGGCGTTCCATCAGCGCCTGCGCGCCACGAATATCCAGCGCGAAATCCGCAACATAGCCGCGCCGTTCCAGATAAGTGACGATCGAGCGGGCCAGAACGGGTTCATCTTCGACAATCACGATATCGGCCATGACGACTCATCAACTCCGCAACGGCAGGATCAACCGCGCCTCGACGCCCGAGACACCATCCGCGCGGTTGCGGATGTCCAACTGCCCCCCCAATCGTTCCGCAATCCGCCGTCCCAGCGCCAACCCGACACCGAGGCCCGACGCCTTTGTGGTGCGAAACGCCGTGAAGAGCGTGGCCTCGGCCTCGGAGGACAGGCCCGGACCGGTGTCGCGGATCGTCACCTCGGCGCGCTGGCGCGGCCCCGTGGCGCAGGCCACTTCCAGCGTGCCGCCCTCGCGCATGGCCTCGACCGCATTCGACAGCAGGGTGTTCAGCACCTGCTCCACCTCGGCACTGCCTGCAGCGACCAAGAGCACGGGCAAGCCCTGCCGCCGCAAGGTGATCCCCCGGCGCGCCATCTGGGGGGCAAAATTGTCCAGCGCGCGGGCGGTGACAAGGTCAAGACGCGCCCCGCCTTCGGTGCTGCCCCGCTCTTGTTCGCTGCGGACAAGGAAAGAGCGTATCCACCCTTCCAGCCGGTCCACCTGATCCATGATCGCCTGCACCGATTGGCGCGAGGCTGGCGGGATGTCATCCTCGACCGTGAGTTCGGCACAAGACCGGATCGCCGCCAGCGGATTGCGCAGGCCATGTGCGACAGCCGACGCCATCTCGCCGACCACGGCCAGACGTTCGGCCTCGATCAGGCGGGTTTCCTGTCGGCGCAGGATGCGCCCGGAATAGATCACGATGGCCAAAAGGGCGGCAAACAGGATGGCGGTCGCCGCCAAGGCCCCCAGCCATGCCATCATCCGCACATGCGCCAGCGTGGCCGACAGCCCGGCAGAGCTTTTGTAGATTTCCACCGCGCCGACGATCCCGGTGCCGTCACGGCTCTGGATCGGGATGTAGTATTCGATGAATTCCGTGCTCGGGGCGGGCAGTTCCGCGTCCAACCCGTCATGTTCGGATTTCACATCCCCCGCCATCAGGTTCAACTCGGGGTGCAACTCCCCGCGCAAGGCGGCAGCGAGTTCGGCATTGTCGGGGAAGAAGCGTCCGACCAGCGCCTTGTCGGTGGACCACAGGATCTTGCCCTGTTGCGAATAGACATTGGCGCGGAACACATCGGGCATCCGGCCCAGATGGGCGACGAATTCCTTGACATCGCCGGGCGCGTTCCCGTTGCCCGCAAAGTAATTCTCGGCCTCTTCGACCCGCACGACAGAGTTCAGGAAATCCGCCGACAACCGCGCCTCGCGCAGGATCATCTGTTCCACCGTATAGCGGGCCAGACCGCCCGTCAGCAGCGTGGTCGTGATCAGGATTGCGGCAAGGCTGGCGGCAACCGACAGCACGACCATCCGCAGGTGATGGGGACCGTCACGCATCGCGTGGGTCCTTCGCTGTCTCGCGGCGCGTCGCTCGCATCGCCAATTCCTTATGAGTCAGAAAGACTCTGGCCTTTTCCCTGTCCGCATTCCTAGCAGATTTCGCGCGACACGTGGGGGATTTCCCCCATCCCCCCGCGTTCGGCACCCAGACCATGCCGGGGCCCGGTCAAGGCAGTCCTTTTTTTAGCCACCGCTTGGGATATCCGCCGCGCGCATCGGTCTGAGGGACCCACACCCGGCAGTGGGGCGCTGACCCCATGCGCGCACAGCTTGCGCGTGGATCAGGCTAGAGTTTGCAGACGGGCACAGGCGGACCGTTCCGCCGCTCTGCCCCTTTGGCGAGTGTCGAGGCGGCTGACCCTTCCGGTCGGTGCAGTGACCCCGGTACCAGTCCTGACCAGTGCCAAACCGTGCCGTGATTTTTCAGTGTCGGGTCTTGCCCAAACCCCGCCGCGCCGCTTTCCCCAGAGCGGCGCTGGGGTGGATCGGTGTCGGCCGCTGCGTGCCCCTGCAACGGGGCAGAGGTCCGGGGGAGCGCGCCCCCCGGACCGTTTTCATGCAAGCCAGCACGGGGGCCGGAGCCCGGACAGCTCAGAAATGAAACGGCGCCACTGTCTTGCGACGACCCAGCGTCAGCGCATCCGCCACATGCACCATTGGCGCAAGATCGACGTCCGATGTGCCAGCACGCACCAGTTCGGCCATGCGGGCATAAAGGGCGGGATATTCGCCCATGATCGTATCCTCACCCGCTGTTTCTTGCCCGTCGATGAACAGTCGGTTGCCGCCCATCCGCAGTTCCAGCGTGCCAGCGTCCGTCTCCACGACGATATCCCACGTCTGCGGGCCTTCTTGCCGCCAACCGAAATCGGCGCTGACATTGGCCGAAAAGTCGATCTGGGCGGCAATCGGCGTGTCGCGGTTTTCGGGGAATTCCAGCGTCGCGGCAGTCACATGCACCGGCATCGGCAGGATGTCGGTCAGGATCGACAGCGCGTTGATGCCGGGGTCAAAGACGCCCATGCCACCCGGTTCGAACACCCAATCCTGACCGGGATGCCATTTGCGCACATCCTCGCGCCATGTGATATGCGCGCGGCGCACGGATTTACCCACCAGCCACGCCTTGGCGGGGGCCACGGCTTCGGCCATGCGGCTGTGCCATGTGGCGAACAACGTCACCCCCTTGGCCCGCGCCAGACGCTCCAGAGCGTGCACTTCCGCCAAGGTCGCCCCCGGCGGTTTTTCCAGCATCACATGTCGCCCCGCCAAAAGCGCCGCCTCGGCATACCGATAACGCGGCATCGGCGGCAGGCAGAGCGAGACCATCGGGATATCCGGCCGCGCGGCCAGCATGGCGGCGAAATCGGTGAAGGACTCGACCCCCTCCACCGTGCCAGACCGGCTGACCGTTGCGGCGAGTTCCCAATCACCCGACGCGGCCAGCGCAGGCACGTGCTGATCCCGCGCGATCTTGCCGATGCCGACAAGGGCAACCTTCATCCGCGCCATCAGTGGCTGTCCTTGCCCACGGGCGCGCCACGGCTGCCCAGCATGAAGTCAAGGTCTGCGCCAGTATCGGCCCCCATCACATGGCTGTGGTGCAGCATCGCGTAACCGCTGTCGGGCGGGGCGATGCGGGGGGTCCATGCGGCCTGACGGCGGGCGATTTCCTCATCCGACACCTCAAGGTGCAGGCGGCGGTTCGGCACGTCGAGTTGGATGTAATCGCCGTTCTGCACGATGGCCAAGGGTCCACCCACCGCCGCCTCTGGGCTGGTGTGCAGGCAGACCGTACCAAAAGCTGTCCCCGACATACGAGCGTCCGAGATACGGACCATATCCGTGATCCCCTTGCGCAGCACCTTGGGCGGTAGGCCCATGTTGCCGACCTCGGCCATCCCCGGATAGCCCTTCGGGCCGCAGTTCTTCAGCACCATCACGCAGGTTTCGTCGATGTCCAAAGCCTCATCGTTGATCTTGGCCTTGTAGTCGTCGATGTCCTCGAACACGACGGCCCGGCCCCGGTGGACCATCAAGGATGGCGTCGCGGCAGAGGGCTTCAGCACCGCACCATTCGGCGCAAGGTTGCCCTTCAGCACCACCACACCGCCCGATTGGGTCAGCGCGCGTTCCACGGGCAGGATCACGTCATCGTTGTGGTTGACGACATCCTTGACCTGCTCCCACGCGGTTTCACCCGACACGGTCAGCGCGTCGTTGTTCAGCAGACCCGCCTCACCCAGACGCTTCAGCACCACGGGCAAGCCACCGGCGTAGAAGAATTCCTCCATCAGGTATTTGCCCGAGGGCATCAGGTTGACGATCGTCGGCACGTCGCGACCCAGACGGTCCCAGTCGTCCAGCGTCAGATCAATCCCGCAGCGGCCCGCGATGGCCAGCAGGTGGATCACGGCGTTGGTCGATCCGCCGATGGCGGCATTGGCGCGGATGGCGTTTTCAAACGCGGCCTTGGTCAGGATATGCGACGGACGCAGGTCATCCTTGACCATCTGCACGATGCGACGGCCCGACAGTTGCGCCATCACGCGGCGGCGGCTGTCCACCGCCGGGATCGCGGCATTGCCCGACAGCGCCATCCCCAGCGCCTCGGCCATGCTCGCCATTGTCGAGGCCGTGCCCATCGTGTTGCACGACCCGGCAGAGCGGGACATCGACGCCTCAGCCTCGGCGAATTCGGCTTGGGTCATTTCCCCGGCCTTCACGGCTTCGGAGAATTTCCACAGGTGGGTGCCGGACCCGACGCGTTCGCCCTTGTAATATCCATTCAGCATCGGCCCGCCGGTGACGATGATCGACGGCAGGTCGGTCGAGGCGGCGGCCATCAGCAGCGACGGCGTGGTCTTGTCGCAGCCCACCAGCAGCACGCAACCATCCATCGGCTGGCCGCGCATCTGTTCCTCGATCGACATTGCAGCCAGATTGCGGAACATCATCGCCGTCGGGCGGAAGGCGGATTCCGAGACAGAGAACACCGGCACTTCAACCGGGAAACCGCCCGCCTCGTAGATCCCGTTCTTCACCTTTTCCGCCAGCGCGTTCAGATGCGCGTTGCAGGGGTTCAGTTCCGACCACGTGTTCAGGATGCCAATCACCGGGCGGCCATCGAACAGGTCATGCGGGAAGCCTTGGTTCTTCATCCAACCGCGGTGATAGATATTGTCGCGGCTGGAGCCACCAAACCATTCCTGCGAACGGAGTTTGCGGGGCCATTGGGCGGGTTTGAAGGTCATGGGCTGTCCTTACAATGCGGTGACGGCCACCGCGCCGGGGGTGGCGGGGGCAAAGGAAAGGGGATTGCGCAGCGGCAGGCCGAATGCCGGGGCTTCGATCTCGAAAACATCGCCAGCCTCGGTCTTGATCCCCGCCGCAAAGGACAGGGTCGCGGTGCCGAACATGTGCACGTGCACATCGCCGGGCTGGCGGAACAACTCGTACTTGAAGTGGTGGTGCTCAAGGTTGGCAAAGCTGTGGGACATGTTCGCCTCGCCGGACAGGAAGGGCGCGTCGAAAATCACCTTGCCGTGGCGGTGGATGCGGCTGGCGCCCTCGACGCTGGCAGGAAGATCACCCAGCAGGATTTCCGGCCCGAAGGAGGCCACGCGCAGTTTGGAATGCGCCAGCCACAGGTAATTGACCCGCTCTGTCACATGGTCGGAAAACTCATTCCCCAAGGCCCAGCCCAGACGGCAAGGCGTGCCATCGGGGGCGATGATGTAGATGCCCGCAATCTCAGGCTCTTCGCCGCCATCCTCGGCAAAGCCGGGGGCGGTCAGGGGTTGGCCGGGGGCGATGGCGGTGTGGCCATTGCCCTTGTAGAACCACTCGGGCTGCGCGCCGACGCCACCGGCGGCGGGACGCCCGCCCTCCAGCCCCATGCGGAACATCTTCATGCTGTCGGTCAGGGTTTCCGCCCCCTCCAACTTGGCATGCATCGCATCGCGGGCCGAGGCGCTGCCCAGATGGGTCAACCCCGTCCCGGTCAGATGCAGATGCGCCGGATCGGGATGGGTGATCGGCAAGGTGACCTTGCCCGCCGCCAGAAGCGAGGGCAGATCGACCGCCTCACCCAAGCCGCGCTCTGCCACCAGGGCGGCGACCGGGCGGCGGGCGGTGGCGGCATCCATCGCCAGCGCATAGGTGCTGGCGGTGCCGCGCAAAATCGCGGCCTCGGACCCGTCGCGCACGACCACGGCAACCTTGCCGTCAGCACCGATGATCTGGGAGAGCAGCATGGTCTTGCCTCACTTGTTCTTGTTGTAGACGTCGAAGATCACGGCGGCCAGCAGCACCAGCCCCTTGATCACCTGTTGATAGTCGATGCCGATCCCAAGGATGGACATGCCGTTGTTCATCACGCCCATGATCAGCGCCCCGACCACGACCCCGATGATCTTGCCCGACCCGCCCGTCATCGATGCCCCGCCGATGAACACGGCGGCGATCACGTCCAACTCAAAACCCGCCCCCGCCTTGGGGGTGGATGAGTTCAGACGCGCCGCAACGATCATCCCGGCCAAAGCCGCCAGAACGCCCATGTTCACGAAGGTCAGGAACACCAGCTTTTCGGTGTTGATCCCCGACAGCTTCGCGGCCTTTTCATTGCCGCCCAGCGCATAGATGCGCCGACCCGCGGTCGTCGATTCCGTGAAAAAGGCGTACAGCACCGTCAGCACCGACAGCACGATCACAACATTGGGCAGGCCACGGAAGGTGGCCAGCTTGTAGCCCACAAAGATCAGCGCGGCGGCAACCACGATATTGCGGATGGCGAACATCAGGCTTGGCTCCGGCGTCACGCCGAAGGCCGCATCGCGCGCCCGCGCCCGCCAGCCCAGCCAGACGATGATCAGCGCGGCGATCACCACGACCAGAACGGCCGTGCCATTCAACCGCTCCATCCCCAAGAGCGCCTGATCGGCATCGCCGAAGAGGTCAGGAATGAACCCGGTGGACAGGGATTGGAAGGATTTGGGGAAGGGGCCGATGTTCTGGCCGTTCAGCAGCCACAGCGTCAGACCCCGGAACACCAGCATCCCCGCCAACGTGACGATGAACGAAGGAATCCGCCAGTAGGCGATCCAATAGCCCTGCGCCGCGCCAATGGCCGCGCCGATGGCCAGACATGCGGGAATGACCGCCCAGACCGGCCACCCCATGTTGACGGTCAGCACGGCCGCCACCGCGCCGGTAAAGCCCACGACCGACCCCACCGACAGATCGATATGGCCCGCCACGATCACCAGCAGCATCCCCAGCGCCATGATGATGACGTAAGAGTTCTGCAAGAACAGGTTGGTGATGTTCTGCGCCGACAGGAAATCGATGTCCTGCATGCCGACGATTGCGGTGAAGAACACGACGATGGCCAGCAAGGCCAGGATCATCCCGTTTTCGCGCAGATGCCCGCCCAGATGCGCCCCGATCCCTTTTTGGGTTTCCGCCATCACGCCACCTTCGCTTTCTCGTTCTTCAAAATCAGCGCCATGATCCGTTCCGGACTGGCCTCGGCCTTGGTCAGTTCGCCCACGATCCGGCCTTCGTTCATCACATAGATGCGGTCACACATGCCCAGAAGTTCGGGCATCTCGCTGCTGATCATCACGACGCCGCGCCCTTGGGCCACCAGGTCATTCATGATCGAATAGATTTCAAACTTCGCGCCGACGTCGATGCCGCGCGTGGGTTCATCCAAGATCAACACCTGCGGATCGGTGAACAGCCACTTGGACAGCACCACCTTTTGCTGATTGCCGCCCGACAGGTTCACGACCTTCTGGAACACCCCCGGCGTGCGGATCGACATGGCGCGACGGTATTCTTCGGCCACCTGCTGTTCGCGCGCCTTGTTCAAGACGCCCTTGGCGGCAATGCCCGCCAGATTGGCAAGGCTGATGTTCTTCAGGATCGGCTCTTCGAGGATCAGCCCCAGATGCTTGCGATCCTCGGTCACATAGGCCAGCCCCGCATCGACCGCGCGGGTCACGGAGGAGGTATCGACAACCTTCCCCCCCATCTTCACGGTGCCAGAGATATTGCGCCCGTAGGAATGGCCAAAGATCGACATGGCCAGTTCGGTGCGCCCCGTCCCCATCAGGCCCGCGATCCCAACGATCTCGCCCTTGCGGACATGGAAGGCGGCGTCCTTGATCATCTGCCGCCCGGTTTGCTCCGGGTGCCAGACATTCCAGCCCTCAACCTTCATCAACACGTCACCGGGGTTGGGCACGCGGTCCGGGTAGCGGTGCGCCATGTCGCGGCCCACCATGTCACGGATGATGCGCTCTTCGGAAATCTCATCCTTGCGCAGGGTGGAAACCGTGGTGCCGTCACGGATGATCGTGATCCGGTCCGCAACGCGGGAAATCTCGTTCAGCTTATGGCTGATGATGATCTGGGTGACGCCCTGCGCTTTCAACTCCAGCATCAGGTCCAGCAGTTTCTGGCTGTCGTTTTCCTGAAGCGCGGCGGTGGGTTCATCGAGGATGAGCAGCCGCACATCCTTGGCCAGCGCCTTGGCGATCTCGATCAGTTGCTGCTTGCCGACGCCCAGCTTGCCCACTTGCGTCGTGGGCACCTCATCCAGACCGACTTTCTTCAGCAAGGCGCCCGTCATCTGGAACGCCTGCGGCCAGTTGATCACGCCGTTCTTGGCAACCTCATGCCCCAGAAACAGGTTTTCGGCGATGGACAGCAGCGGCACCAAGGCAAGCTCTTGGTGGATGATGATGATGCCCTTGCCTTCGGAGTCGCGAATGCCACGGTTTTGCAGCAACGCGCCTTCGTAAAAAATTTCGCCCTCATAGCTGCCGTGCGGATAGACCCCCGACAGCACCTTCATCAGCGTGGATTTGCCCGCGCCGTTTTCTCCGCAGATGGCGTGGATTTCGCCCTGTTCGACCGTCAGGTTGACTTGGTCAAGCGCGCGGACACCGGGGAAGACCTTGTTGATCCCCCGCATTTCAAGAAGCGTCGGCATTGGTTCCCCCGAACCCAGAAAGGCCCGCCCCCGACGATACGGGAACGGGCCCGAAGCGACGTGCGCTTACTTCAGTTGGTCAGCGGTGTAATAGCCCGAACCCACGAGGATTTCTTCGTAGTTCGAGACATCGACCGACACCGGCTCCAGCAGGTAGGACGGCACGACCTTGACGCCGTTGTCATAGGTCGAGGTGTCGTTGATCTCGGGCTCGCCGCCCGACAGGATCGCATCGACCATCTTGACGGTCACACCGGCCAGCGTGCGGGTGTCCTTGAAGACGGTCGAATACTGCTCGCCCGCGATCATCGACTTGACCGACGGGATTTCGGCGTCCTGACCGGTCACGATCGGCATCGGCAGATCGCCCGAGCCATAGCCCACGCCCTTGACCGACGACAGGATGCCGATGGACAGCCCGTCATAGGGCGACAGCGCGCCATGCAGTTGCTTGTCGCCGTAGTTGGCCGACAACAGGTTGTCCATGCGGGCCTGTGCCACCGCACCGTCCCAACGCAGGGTGCCGACGACGTCCATGCCGGTCTGGCCCGACGGGATGACGATGTCGCCCGCGTCGATCATCGGTTGCAGGACCGACATCGCGCCATTGTAGAAGAAGAAGGCGTTGTTGTCGTCCGGGCTGCCGCCGAAGAGTTCGACGTTCCACGGCTTGGAATCGGGGAAGCGCTCGTTCAGGCCCTTGACCAGCGATTCCGCCTGCTGCACGCCAACCTTGAAGTTGTCGAAGGTGGCGTAATAGTCGACGTTCGCGCTGTCACGGATCAGACGGTCATAGGCGATGACCTTGATGCCCGAGGCGGCGGCGTTTTCCAGCGCGTTCGACAGGGTGGTGCCGTCGATGGCCGCGATGACAAGGACGTTCACGCCCTTGGTGATCATGTTCTCGATCTGCGCCAGCTGGTTCGGGATATCGTCTTCGGCATATTGCAGGTCGGTGTCATAGCCAGCGGCCTTGAACTGCTCGACCATCGAGTTGCCGTCCGAAATCCAGCGCGCCGAGGATTGCGTCGGCATGGCGATGCCGATGGTGCCCTTGGACTGGGCGAAAGCCGGCATGCCGACGAGGGAAAGCGCGGTCGTAGCGGATGCGAGCGCCAAGAGCGCACGTCTGGAAATTTGCATCAGTGTTCCTCCCAATGCCGCGCCGGGTGCGCGGCCAAAGCCGGTCAAATCGCCGGGTGTCCCCCGGTGAAGCCGTGCGCGGACGTTGCAATCTTATGGCATATCCGTCAAAGAATGTTTCAACATGAATACATGGCGGTTTTGGTATGATTGGCCCGACAGATTTGCTGCGAAAAGGGTTGAAACTCAGCCATCTGCGCCTGATGGCCGGGTTGGCGGAGACCGGGCAGATCGGCTTGACCGCGGCACAGATGGGAATCGCCCAGCCCGCCGCCTCGCGCCTCTTGGCCGAGGTGGAGCGGATCGCGGGCCAACCCTTGCATCTGCGGACAGGGCGCGGCATCGCATTGACCCCGATGGGGCAGGCGTTGGCCCAGCGGGCGGCGCGGGTGGTCAATGAAATCCGCGACGCCGCGCGCGAGATCACCGAAATCGGCGCGGGCAGCACCGGGCACATCCGCATCGGCGCGGTGACCGGCCCGGCGTTGGAGCGTGTCTTGCCCGCGCTCCGCACCGCCCGCCTTGCCTTGCCCGGCCTGACGACCGAGGTGGTGGTGGCAACCTCGGACATCCTTGGCCAGCAGCTGGTGCAGGGACGACTGGATTTCGCCATCGGCCGCATGCCCGCCGGGATGGCGGATCAACTGACACTCTCGGCCCCGATCGACAGCGAACCGGTCCGGCTCTTGGTGCGGCGCGGGCACCGGCTGGCGCGGATGGCGAACCTGACGGTGCAGGACCTGATGGATTTCGACTGGGTGATGCCGGGACCAGAGGCGATCCTGACCCGCAGCGTTCTGGCGCGACTGGCGGCCTTGGGCCTGCCGCAACCGCCGCAACGCTTTGCCACGGCCTCTTTCCTGCTCACCTTGGCCATGGTGCAGCAATCCAATGCCATCGCCCCCCTGGCCCGGGCCGTCTGCGACCAGTTCGGCACCGGTCCGGATGCGCCCTATGCCGTGCTGCCCTTGGACCTTGGCATCGTGGTGGAACCCTTCGGCCTCATGACCCGCAGCGGCACGATCCTGACGCCCGCCGCACAACGGCTGGTCGGCATGATCACGACGGGCACCAGCGATGCGGGGCTTGATTAGGCTACTCCTAATCAAGGGGGCGGAACAAGATGCTTTCCCACCGGGGGCCACTGACCGAACATCCCGGCCATCCCCTGACAGGACCGATCCGCCATGACCGTGCATGACCCCGCCCCCAACGCCATCGCCGCAGACGCGATCCGCGACTTGCGCGCCAATGTCTCGGTCCCCTTCGAACGCGCGCAGGCGATGCCGAAATCGGTCTATACCTCCCCGGCCTTTGCCGAGGCCGAACAGCGCCACATCTTCGCCCGTGACTGGCTCTGCGCGGGCCGGGTCGATGCGCTGAAGGAGCCGGGCGATTACCTGACGATGGAGATCGCGGGAGAGCCCGTCATCATCCTGCGCGACCGCGACGGGCAATTGCGCGGCCTGTCCAACGTCTGCCGCCACCGCATGTCCACCCTGCTGGAGGGCCGGGGCCGCGTCCGCGCCATCGTCTGCCCCTATCACGCCTGGACCTATAACCTCGACGGCAGCTTGCGCGGTGCCCCCGCGATGGCTCTGAACGAGACCTTCTGCAAGGATCAGGTCCACCTGCCGCAGATCCGCGTCCGCGATTGGCACGGCTGGATCATGGTGACGCTGAACCCCGACGCGCCAGAGGTCCACGACCGCCTACGCGACGTGGAACGGCTGGTCGGCCATCTGGACATGGCCAGCTATTCCGAGACCTTCCGCGAGGAGTTCCGCTGGGCCACCAACTGGAAGGTGCTGGCCGAGAATTTCATGGAATCCTACCACCTGCCCGCCTGCCACGCGGGCACCATCGGCGGGACCTGCGATCTGGCGCTGATGGAATGCCCCGAAGGCACCGATGCCTTCAACTATCACTGGATCGTCAAGAATGACCTCGTGCCCTTGGCGCTGGCGCATCCGTCCAACACGCGCCTGACGGGTGATGACCGCCGCATCACATGGCTCTTGGCGATCTATCCCGCGCTGCTGATCACGCTGACGCCGGGCTATTTCTGGTATCTGTCGCTGACGCCCGATGGGCCGGGCCATGTCAAAGTGCTGTTCGGCGGCGGCATGAGCGCGGACTGGATGGCCGATCCCGACGCGACCGCGCATCTGGCCGCCGTCAAGGCTCTGCTGGATGAGGTGCAGGTCGAAGACAAGGGCTGCACCGAACGCGTCTATCGCGGCCTGCTGGCCGCGATGTCCGCCCCCGGCCCGCTGTCACACCTCGAACGCCCGAACTTCGAATTCGCCCAGTATCTTGCGGGGATGATGCCCGCCTGACATCCCTTCCCCGTTGCTGAGATATCCTGCGGGGGTCCGGGGGTGCAAAACCCCGGCGCGCTCCGCCAAACCGACAGAGAAAGCAAACATGGCCCATACCCGCCACCGCAAGTTCAACACCAAGGACACCTATCCCGAACAGAAGCTGGACAATGATCTGGCCCAGGCCGTCGTCGCGCGCGGCACGATGATCTTTCTGCGCGGCCAATGCCCGCAGGATCTGGACACCGCCAAGAACATCGACAGCCATGATCCGGTGGAGCAAACCCACAAGGTCATGCAGAACATCCGCCAACTGGTCGAGGAATGCGGCGGCAAGATGGAGCATGTGACCAAACTCGTGGTCTATCTGACCGATGTCCGCCACCGCGAGGCGGTCTATCGCACCATGGGCGACTATATCCGCGGCGTGCATCCGGTTTGCACCGGTCTGGTGGTGGTCGCCTTGGCCCGGCCGGAATGGCTGGTGGAAATCGACGCGACCGCCGTGATCCCGGATTGACCTTGCCCGACGCCGGGGGACGCAAAGTCCCAGGCGTTCGCCAAAAGGAGTGCCGCCTGATGACCTTTTCCCTGCTTGCCCGCTGCGCTGAGACCGGGCGTTTCGGCATGGTGATCTCGTCCTCCTCCCCCGCCGTGGCGGCGCGATGCGCCCATGCGCAGGCGGGGGTGGGGGTGGCGGCGACGCAGAACATCACCGACCCGACGTTGGGGCCGCGCCTGCTCGATCTGATGCAGGCCGGGGCCAGTGCGGACCAAGCGATGGCCGAGGTGGTGGCGACGGCACCGCATGTGGACTACCGCCAGTTGCTTTGCGTGGACGCGCAGGGGCGGGTGGCGACGCATTCGGGGGGCAAGACCTTGGGCGTCTGGGCTTTGGCACATGGTGACGGGGTGGTGGCGGGCGGCAACCTGCTGGCCAACCGCGATGTGCCGCAGGCGATGGTGGATGGGTTTGCCGCCGGCTCCGGTGCCCTTGGCGACCGTCTGATCGCCGCCCTGCGCGCCGGTCGTGATGCCGGGGGCGAGGCTGGCCCGGTGCATTCGGCGGGGCTTTTGATGGTGGATGCCGACACATGGCCCTGCGCCGAGCTCCGCGCCGACTGGACCGATCCCGATTGCCCGATTGAGGCCGTGGCGCTGGCGTGGGAGGTTTATGCCCCCCAAATGGCCGCCTATCTGCAACGCGCCCGTGACCCGCGTGAGGCCCCGTCCTATGGCGTTCCCGGCGATGACGGAACCGCGTGACGCCGGGACCATCCGGCGTTAGCCTGCTGCCATGCCGCTGCGTGTCACCCTGCGCCAACTGGAATACCTGATCGCGGTCGCGGAATGCGGCTCCGTCGCCTTGGCGGCAGAGCGGTGCCATGTCTCGTCGCCCTCCGTTTCCGCCGCCGTGGCGCAGGTGGAAGAGGAGTTCGGCCTGCAACTCTTCATCCGCCGCCACGCGCAGGGCCTGTCGCTGACCGAAGGCGGGCGGCAATTCGTCGAGGCCGCGCGCGAGGTGATCACCGCCGCGACCCGATTGACTGACACCGCCGCCGAACTGACCGGCGAGGTGCGGGGGCCACTGGCCGTGGGCTGCCTTCTGACCTTTGCGCAGGTCATGCTGCCGCGCCTGCGCCGGGGTTTTGCCGCCCGCTATCCGGCGGTGGAGTTTCGCCAGAGCGAAAGCGATCAGGCCGCCCTGTTCGACGGCTTGCGCGGGGCGCGGCTGGATGCGGCGTTGTCTTATGACATGGAGATTCCCGCCGATCTGACCTTTCATCCCCTGCTGACGCTGGAACCCTATGCCCTGCTGCCACTGGATCATCCGCTGGCGGGGGGGCCTTCGGTCAGTCTGGCGGCCTTGGCGCCCCATCCCATGGTGCTGCTGGATCTGCCCTTCAGCGCGGGCTATTTCCTGTCCTTGTTCACCGACAACGGCCTGCGCCCCCGCATTGCCGAACGCACGCGCGACATCGGGGTGATGCGGGCGATGGTGGCCAATGGCTTTGGCTATTCCATCGCGAATATCCGCTTCGGCTCGGACCGCGCGCCTGATGGCAGCCAGATGGTGCATGTCCCGCTGGAACCGCCCTTCCGCCCGATGCGGATGGGCTTGATCCTGCCCGCCGGACCGCAGCGCCGCGCCGTCGCGGCCTTTCTGGACCACTGCCGCCAGACCGTGACCGCCGATCTCTTGCCCGGCCTTGCCACGCCCAAAGCGCAGGCATGACTTGACCCCGCCGCCGCCGCGCATAGGTTCCGGGACGACAGGAGAGACCATGACCGCCGAACGCAAAGCCGCCCTCATCGTTGCTCATGGCCAGCCGTCCGACCCGGAACCGGCAGAGGCGGAGATCGCCGCGCTCGCCGCCAAGGTGCAGGCGCTGATGCCGGAGTTGCGGGTGGCATCGGCCACCTTGGCCGCGCCCAGCGCCTTGGCCGACCGGGTGGCGGAGCTTGGGCCCGACGGCGTGGTCTATCCCATGTTCATGGCCGCAGGGTGGTTCACCCGCACCCACCTGCCCGCCCGTCTGGCCGAGGCGGGCGGGGCTACGTGGCGCATCCTGCCGCCCTTCGGCGAAGATGCCGCAGTGCAGGCGCTGACGGTCACCCTCGCACGGGAGGCGGCGGGGGACCGTGATCCGGCCGAGGTGGAGGTGATCCTTGCCGCGCATGGGTCCTTTCGCAGCCCGGCACCGTCAGAGATCGCCTTTCGCATGGCGGACCGCATCCGGGCCGAGGCCGGGGTAAAGCGGGTAGAGGCGGGCTTCATAGACCAAAGCCCGCAAATCGCCGAGGTGGCGGCGGGCTTTGCCCCGGGCGGGGTGGTGCTGCCCTTCTTCGCGGCACGCGGGGGGCATGTGATCGACGATCTGCCACAGGCGCTGGCCGAGGCCGGGTTCGAGGGAACGCTCTTGCCGCCGGTGGGGCTTGATCCGCGTGTGCCGGGTCTGATCGCGGCAGCGCTGCGGGCCGGGCTCTAAACCGCCTCGGCCACCATCTGTTCGGCATCCTGCACCAGAATGGTGCGGGTCTCGGCCCACAACCGCTCCAGCCGGGCAAGGTCACGCTCCAGCCCGGTCAGGTCACCCCGGTCCAGACGCTGTTGCAGTGTGACGAGCGTTTCGCGCAGGCGCACCGTGCCGAAGGCGCCCCCCGTACCGGCCAGTTGGTGACACTGCGCGGCGATCTCCGCCTCGCGCCCTGCGACCGGGGCGGCGCGGATCAGGTCGAGGGTCGCATCGCCATCCGCTATCAACCGCTTGACCAGCCCGGCCGCCGCCATCGCGCCGATCTGCTGGCGCAGGTCGCACAGGGCACGCCGGTCCACAACCCCGCCCTCGGGCGCGGTCGCAACGGGCGGAGCATCCACCTGCGGCGCGGTGGTGGCCGCATCGCCCGCCAGCGCGGCCAGAAGATCGAGACGGCCGATGGGTTTGGTCAGGGTGGCATCGGCTCCCGCCGCGCGAAACTGCGCCAGCTCTTCGGGCAGGGCATGTGCGGTCAGGGCAAGGATGCGCGCGTGACGCGACGCGCCCGCCGCACGGATGCGCCGAGTGGCCTCCACCCCATCCATGCGCGGCATGGAGATGTCCATCAGGATGACGTCAAAGGCGCGGTCGGTGGCCAAGGCGACGCCCTCCTCGCCATCGACGGCCTCAGTTACCGTGTGACCTGACCCCTCCAGATAGCGGCGCAAGAGGAAGCGGTTGATTTCATTGTCCTCAACCACCAACACCTGGCTGGGCGGCAGGGCGGGCGCAGCGGGCGGGACCGGCGGCGACGGCACCGGGACGACATCCTCCTCGGTCCCTGTGATCGGGGGGGAGGCCGCCGACATCTCCCGCTGCGCGGCCAAGGTGGGTTGGGTGGCGGCGGGAAGGGGCAGACGCAGCCAGAACAGACTGCCTTCGCCCTCTTCGCTTTCGACGCCGATTTCACCGCCCATCGCCTCAACCAGACGGCGCGCGATGCCAAGGCCAAGTCCCGTGCCGCTGGTGGCGCGTTCATAGCGGGTGTCGAGCGTCACGAAATCCTCGAAGATCGTGTCAATCTGATCCTCCCGGATGCCGATGCCGGTGTCGATGACCCGGATTTCGACGGCACGCTTGCCCTGCAACGCCTCGACCGGCGGCAGGGCTTCGGTTTCGACCGTGATCTGGCCATCGCGGGTGAACTTCACCGCATTGCCGACAAGGTTCAGCAACACCTGCCGCAGGCGTTGCGGATCGCCCGCCACCATCCCCACCGGCCCGTTGAGCGAGGACAGCGCGATCCCCGTGCCCGAGGCGGCGGCAAGCCCGGCCTGATTGGCGATGACCTCCTGAATCAGGCCCTCAAGGTCAAAGGATTGGGTGGCCCCCTTCATCGCCCCCGCCTCGGCGCGGCTGATGTCTAGCACCGAGTTCACATGCCCGAGCAGGATCTTGCCGGAGTTTTCCATCGCGTGCACAAGATCGCGCTGGTCGGGGGTCAATGTGCCATCGGCCAGCAGGGTCAGTGACCCGAGCAAGCCATTCAGCGGTGTCCGCATCTCATGGCTCATGACCGCGATGAACCTTGCCTTGGCCTTTTCCCCGGCAAGGGCACGGTCCAGTGCCTCTTCCAACTCGGCTTGCGCACGGCGGCGGTCGGAAATGTCGCGCACGAAGGCCACGATCAGACGCGGATCGTCGGGTTGGGTCACCGCGATGGACACCTCGGCGGGAAAGGCGCTGCCATCGGCGCGGCGACCGTCCACCTCGATCCGGAGCGACCCGCGACCCGCCAGTGCGGTTTCCTCCAAAGCGGCGATCAGCATCCGGCGTTGCCCATTGCCACGCGGGGCGGCGAAGAGGTGTTCCAGCGCGTGCAGACCCAGGGCGGTTTCCCGCGACAGGCCGAAGATGCTTTGCGCCGCGGGGTTGAACTCCTGAATGATCCCGGTGCGGTCCGTCACGACGATGGCATCGGCAGAGTTCGCGACGATGGTGGACAGCCGCCCCCCGGTTTCGCGCAAGGCCTCGGCCCGCAGGGCCGCCGTGCGGTAAAGCCGCGCCGTGCCCACCGAAAACGTCACCAAGAGCAGCATCAGCAAGGTCGTCACCGCCGCCAGTCGCAGCAGCGTGGCCGAAATCTCGGCCCGTTCCCCATCCGAGCGCGCCGAAAATTCCGCCAAGGATTTCAATGTGATCGACCGCGACGCCTGCCGCAGGGTTTCGGCATCCGCCTTCAGGCGCGGCAGATCGGACGCCAAGGTGGCATCTCCGCCGTCGATCAGGGGCACGGAGGTATCAAGGATGCGCCGGATGGTTTTCACATCCTCCTGATACTCCGGCTTTTTCAACTGATCGCCGTGGATGTCACTGCTTTGCAGCATCGCGATGCGGCTGAAATAGACGTTGAACCAGCGCCGCACCTCATCGAGGGTCGCGGGGTCGGCAGCATCTTGGGTGCCACGGCTGAGGATCGCCGCCTCCACCGCCTGTTGCAGCCGCAGGGCCTCCACCTCGGTCTGCATGACGTTCCATTGCAGGTTGTCGGAATTGGCGGCCTCCAGCGCGCCAAGACGGTGGCGGACATCCGACACTAGCATGACGATGGACACCACGCAGACGACGATGGCGAGGGCAATCGGACCACGCCGCCAAAGCCGCGACACTTGCGGTTTGTCAAACCATCGCGCTGGCTTGATCCACGCTGTCACGGTGTCACCTGTGCCCCATGCAACCATTCCGCGTCGAGGCTAGACCAGAAGGGTCTTGCGTTCCAGACAGAAACAAACCCGTATAGAGCGAAGGCAGCCGGGCGAACCGGTTGTGGGGGTGGACTGTGCCAAGGGTTTTGACCCGATGAAGATATTGCTTGCCGACGACCACGATCTGGTCCGCGAGACCTTGGCGGCGTTCCTGCTGGCCGAAGGCCTGGGCGAAGTGCATTCCGCGCGCACCTTTGACGAGGCGCTGTCCCTGCTGAACCAGCGCTTCGATCTGGTGCTGCTGGATTACAACATGCCCGGCATGAACGGCTTTGAAGGTCTGGCGCGGGCCAAGGCCATCGCCGTGGGCACCCCGGTGGCCATCATCTCGGGCACCACGCAGCGGGAATTGGCCGAAGCCGCCCTGCGCGAAGGGGCGGCGGGGTTCGTGCCCAAGACGCTGGCCGCACGGTCGATGGTGGCGGCGGTTCAGATCATGGCCTCCGGCGAGGTGTTCGCCCCGATCTCGTTGTTGCAGGACGAGGACCCGCCCGAAGGCGCATTGGCCAGCCTGACCAAACGCGAGACGGATGTGCTGCGCGGCATCTGCGAGGGCAAGTCCAACAAGGAAATCGCCCGCGACCTTGACCTGCAAGAGGTGACGGTCAAGCTGCACGTCAAGACCCTGTCGCGCAAGCTGGGGGCCAAGAACCGCACCCATGCCGCGATGATCGCGCGGGATGGCGGCAAGGGCGGGACGCCCTGACCGCCGCTGATCCTCAGACCGTGTGCAAGTAGAGGTCGTAATCGACGTCCGACACGGTCCGCATCACACGCGCATATTCCGCCGCCTTGATCGCGGTGAAGGTGCGGTGCATGTCGGCACCCAGCGCCTCTTTCAGGAACTCTGACCGCTGGGCCGCGTCGATGGCCATGCGCCAATCCACCGGGATCGGCGGGGCGTCCTGCCCGCCCTCATATCCATTGCCCTTGGTTTCCGGGCCGGGGTCGATCCTGTGCTTCATGCCGTGGCGCAATCCAGCCAGCACGGTGGCGGCCACCAGATAGGGGTTGGCATCCACCCCTGCCGGGCGATGTTCGATCCGCCGCGCCTTGATGTCGCCTGCCGGAATCCGCAGCGCGACAGAGCGGTTGTTCACCCCCCAGGTAGGGCTGACGGGCGCGTAGGACTGGCTGGCAAAGCGCCGCCAGGAATTGGCGTGCGGCGCAAAGACCAGCATCGATTCGCCCATCGTGGCGCGCAGGCCACCCAGCGCGTGCAGGATGGTGGGGGACCAATCGCCCTCGACATCCTCGACAAACACGTTCTTGCCCGCCGCATCGCAGAGCGAGACATGGAAGTGCATGCCCGATCCGGCATATTTCTCGACCGGTTTGGCCATGAAACAGGCCGTCACCCCATGCAGCCGCGCCTGCATCCGCACGATCCGCTTCAGCCGCATCAGATCATCGGCGGCCTGCATCACATCGGTGCGGTAATGCAGCGTCAACTCATACTGACCCGGCGCATATTCCGAAATCATCGTCTCTGCCGTGATCCCGGCCTTTCCGGCAGCGGCGTAGATGTCGGAAAACAGCGGCAGCATCCCGTGCAGGTGATCGACGCTATAGACCTCGGTCTTGTGCGACCCGCGCCCGTCCAGCACATCCCGCGCAGGCTGCACCTTGCCATCCGGGCCACGGTCATTGGCCAGCAGGAAGAACTCCAACTCGAAGGCGCCCGCCGGATACAGCCCCTCAACCGCCAGCGCATCGACTTGGGCTTGCAGCGCGTGGCGCGGGTCAGAGGTCATCTTGTTGCCGTCGAGGTCATACATTGACATGAACACCTCACCCCGCGGCGGGATGGTGCCATGCAGCGGGACCAGCGTGCCGGGGATGGGCCATGCGCGCAGATCGCCATCGCCCTGATCCCAGATCAGCCCGGTCTCATGCACATCCTCGCCACAGATATCGAGGCCAAGGATCGAAATGGGCAAATGCCGCCCATTCTTGAAAAAGGGCAAAAGCTCATGCCTACGAATGATCTTCCCACGCCCGATTCCGTTCGCATCGTGCAAGACGATATCGAACGCCTCAATCTCGGGATGGGCGGCAAGGAAGGCCTCGGCCTCGGCGACGGTGGAACCCGAGCGGCTGCGTGGATCGGTCATGGTTTTCTCAAGCGAAGAGTTCGGTCAGCACGCCATCAAAGGCGGCGATGAGGCGGTCGATCTGGGCAGCCTTGGTGGCGGGGCTGACCAGCATCATGTTGTGAAAAGGCGCGATCAGGCAGCCACGGTTCAGCAGCGCGGTATGCACCGCCCACTCGACCTGCGGCTGATGGGCATGGGCGGCCTCTGCCCCGTTGTGCAGGGGACCGGGGGCGCAGATAAACTCCACCCGCGCGCCGACGCGCACCACATGCCACGGGGCCTTGTGACGGGCGATGGATTCCGCCAGCCCCTTGGCCAGTCGGGCGGCGCCCTTTTCCATCTTGGCGTAATTCTCCGCCGTCATCACCTCGGCCAGCGTCGCACGCAGGCAGGCGAATTGCATCGGGTTGGCGGAGAGGGTGGTGCCCATGCCGGAATGGCCGCCTTCGCGCGCGGCGTCATAGCGGTTGAACGCCTCAGCCACGTGCGGGCGCAGACCCCAGACGGCAGTGGGCATTCCCCCGGCCACGCATTTTCCGACCACAAAGATATCCGGGTCCAGCCCATGTACGCCGGTGTAACCGCCCAGCCCGGTGGACAGGGTATGCGTCTCATCAATGATCAGCAGCGCGCCGTATTGGCGGGTCAGAGTGCGCAAGCCATCAAGGAACCCCGGCGCCGGAAGCACCATGCAGGAATTGGTCATCACGGGTTCGGTCAGGATCGCGGCGACCTCTCCGGTCTTGAGCAGCATTTCCACTGCCGCAAGGTCGTTGAATTCGCATACCGTCGCGGCGCGGGTCAAATCCTGAACCTGCCCCACCAGCCCCGCGCGGTTGGCGGGCACACCGTCGCGCAACTCCACCATCGTGTCGTCCAGCGTGCCATGATAGCAGCCGTTGAACACCAGCACCTTGGGCCGCCCCGTCACTGCCCGCGCCACGCGCAGGGCAAAGCGGTTGGCATCCGTCGCCGTCGTCGCAATCTGCCAGCGGAAATCACCGAAACGGTCGGTCAGCAGACGCCCGGCCTCCAACGCCGCAGGGGTCGGCAGCATATAGGTCAGCCCGCGCCCGGCCTGCTCCTTGATCGCCCGCGCCACAGGGGCCGGGGAATGGCCGAACATCGACCCCGTATCGCCAAGGCAAAAGTCGTCAATCGTGTTGCCGTCGATATCGGTGATCGTTGCGCCCTTGGCCTTTTTGACCAAAGGCAGATGCGGCATCGGCCAATCGCGCATCCAATGCATCGGCACGCCGTTCAGGAAATGCCCGGCCCCCGCCTGCAAGGCCGCCAGCGCCTTGGGCCGGGTTTCGGCAAAGCGCGCGGCCTCACGCGCAGCGAGGGCTTCCAGACGGTGGCGCGGCACGCCCGCGATGGTCTCGGTGGTCATCTTGCAACGGTCCCTGACGGTCGATCCCGTTATGGCGCGGAATTTGATCAAATGCAACGCGACAGGCGAGGCCTTACATCACGGCGCGGCGGATCAGGTTCAGCCCCATCACCACCAGCACCACCTGCGCCCACCAGCGAAACCGCGCCGGGTCCAGCCGGTCCTGCGCCCAATAGCCCACCTGCATGCCGATCTGCGCCGGGATGGTCAGCAGGCAGGAAAAGGCGAAGGTCCAGAGCGTCACCACCCCGGTCTGGATATGCACGGCCAGCAGCATTACGGCCCCCACCAGAAACGACACCCCCAGTGCGCGGACGGTTTCCACCTTTCCCGCGCCAGTGGACAGCAGGAACACCAGCATCGGCGGACCCCAGACGCCGGAAAACCCGCCATAAAGCCCACCAATCGCGCCCAAGGTCACTTCCGCCGCCGGGCGATGCTCCACCCGGAAGGTCAGGCTGCGCCCGGCCAATTGCCATGCGGCATAGGCGGTGATCGGCACTCCCAAGGCCAGAAACAACACCTCGGTCGGCAGCAGGCTCATCCCGAACCCCGACAGCGCGATGCAGACGATCATCGCGCGCAGGAACAGGCGGTAGTCCTTGACCGTTTGCATCGCGGGCCTGATCCCTTGGCGCAGGGCTTGGGACAGGTTCGTAACCAGCGTCGGCACGATCAGACCGGCCAAGGCCAGTTCGGGCGGCATGAAAGAGGACAGCGCAGAAATCATGATCATCGGCATGGCAAAGCCAACCACGCCTTTGACGAAACCCGCGCAGAGCGCCACGACCAGCGCCGCCGCAAAAGCGCCCAGGGTCAAACCCAGACCGAACATCTCCATCACCCCTCCAGCCTCGGTGGGGGCAGAGTGAAACGCGGCGCAGCGCAGGGCAAGGGCGCAGGCAACGCGGATTTCCCTGCGACATTTTCATTCACAGACATCACGTCTTTTGAAATCTTCTTGCCCAGCCGTTCAAACCGCTCTAGGTCTTTCGCAGTTGCAGAAACGATTCCGACCGAGGGACAGATCATGCCGCATGATGGCCAACCGATGACCCAGACTCCGCTTTTGGCCGATCTTCTGTCCCTGACCGCCGCCGCCTTGCCAGAGGTTGAGGCGATCTTTCACGACGCCCGCGAAACGCTGCGCGGCATGGTCACCATCGCGGGCAAGGTCTCGGCCCCCGCGCTGGAAGAACACCAATTCGCCGCCCATGCGCTGGCGTGGCTGGCCACTTACACTGAATCCCTGCGCCAGATGGACGCTTGGGCCCACCGCATTCAGGCGGAGGGGAAATTCACCGAGATGGAGGCATTGATCCTTCAGATCGGGTTTGGCGAATACCTGTCACAGATTCACGGCGGCATTCCGATGAGTCAGGGTGAAATCGCGCGGCTGCAGGACCTGCGCGTGACACCCGGCCAGCCGGGGGCGGCGGTGGTGACCCTTATGGCCCAAGGGAACACCCCTGCCGCCCGTTCGCGGCTGGTGGAATTGATGCGCGACAACCACGGCCGCGCCACCTTTGGTGCGACGGGTCTGGATGACGAGCTTGAGATGATCCGCGACCAGTTCCGCCGCTTTGCCGATGAACAGGTCACACCGCACGCCCACGGCTGGCACCTGAAGGACGAGTTGATCCCGATGGAGATCATCGACCGACTGGCCGACATGGGCGTGTTTGGCCTGACCATCCCCGAAGAGTTTGGCGGTCTGGGCCTGTCCAAAGCGTCGATGGTCGTCGTCTCGGAAGAACTGTCGCGCGGTTATATCGGTGTGGGCTCGCTCGGCACGCGCACTGAGATTGCGGCAGAACTGATCCTGTGCGGCGGCACGGCAGAACAAAAGGCGCAGTGGCTGCCGAAACTCGCCAGCGGGGAAATCCTGCCGACGGCAGTCTTTACCGAACCCAACACCGGGTCTGACCTTGGCAGCCTACGCACCCGCGCGCGGCGTGATGGCGAAGATTGGACCATCAGCGGCAACAAGACTTGGATCACCCATGCCGCCCGCACCCATGTGATGACGGTCATGGCCCGCACCATCGAAGGCACCACCGACTATCGCGGCCTGTCGATGTTCTTGGCCGAAAAAACCCCCGGCACCGATGAGACCCCCTTTGTCGATCCCGGTCTGGCGGGCGGCGAGATTGAGGTGCTGGGCTATCGCGGCATGAAGGAATACACAGTCAACTTCGACGATTTCCGCGTAAAGGGCGAAAACCTGTTGGGTGGCGTCGAAGGTCAGGGCTTCAAGCAGCTGATGCAGACCTTTGAATCCGCCCGCATCCAGACCGGTGCGCGCGCCATCGGTGTGGCCCAAGCCGCGCTGGAAGTGTCGATGAAATATGCCGAAGACCGCAAGCAATTCGGCAAACCGCTGATCGCCTTCCCGCGCATTTCCGGCAAGCTGGCGATGATGGCCGTGGAAATCATGATGGCCCGCCAGTTGACCTATTTCAGCGCCTGGCAAAAGGACAACGACAAGCGCTGCGATCTTGAGGCCGGGATGGCCAAACTTCTGGGCGCGCGGGTGGCGTGGTCCTGTGCGGACAACGGCTTGCAGGTGCATGGCGGCAATGGCTTTGCGCTGGAATACCAGATCAGCCGCCTGCTGTGCGACGCCCGCATCCTGAACATCTTCGAAGGGGCCGCCGAAATTCAGGCGCAGGTGATTGCGCGGCGTCTCTTGGACTGACACAAATCGGGGCTATGTTGGGCGGGCGGTGCGATCCTGCGCCGCCCGTCTTGTTTGAGGCGCCCTTGATGTCGTCCAAAACGATTCTGTTGACCGGCATCACCGGCTTCATCGCGCGTCACTGCGCCGTGCAGATGCTGAACGCAGGGCACAGCCTGCGCGGCACGCTGCGCGACCCGGCCAAAGGCGATGTCCTGCGCGCCGGTCTCAGCCCGCATCTGACCGATCCCGCCGCGCTGGACCGCCTGACGCTGCACAAGGCCGATCTGACCGCCGATGATGGTTGGGCTGAGGCAGCGGCAGGCGCGGATGTGCTGGTCCATACCGCCTCGCCCTTTCCCATCGCGCAGCCCAAGAACCCCGATGATCTGATCCGCCCTGCCGTCGATGGCACCCTGCGCGCCCTGCGCGCGGCTCATGCTGCGGGGATCAAACGTGTTGTCCTGACCTCTTCCTGCGTGGCCATCTTGCAAGACGGCCGCCGGACCGAACATACCGAGGCCGATTGGTGCGACACGGCCTCGCCCACCGCGACGCCCTATGCGTTGTCCAAGACCATGGCCGAGCGCGCGGCATGGGAGTTTGCCAAAGCGAATGACTTGGCGCTGACCACGGTCAATCCCGGCCTCGTCCTCGGCCCGCCCATCGGGACAGAAGCGGGCAGTTCCGTCAGCGTCGTGCGCCGCCTGTTGTCGGCGAAAGACCCGATGCAGCCCCCCATCGGCCTGCCCGTCGTCGATGTCCGCGACGTGGCGCTGATGCACCTCAAGGCGGTCGAGGACCCCGCCTTGGCGGGCAGCCGCTTCATCGCCTCGGCCGGATCGCTCCGTTTCTTGGAAATGGGGCAAATCCTGCGCGCGGCCTATCCTGACCGCCGCATCGCCCGCCATGTCGCCCCCGCGTGGATAATCCGGCTGATTGCGCCGTTTGATCCGGAAATCCGGTCGATCCTGCCGAAACTGGGCTATGTGGAAACCGCCAGCAACGCGAAGGCGGTCACGCGGATGGGTATGCGCTTTATTCCCCCGGCAGAGGCGCTTCTGGCGACCGCGCGCTGGGTGATGCGCTGATCCCACCGCTTGACGGGCGGGGCGTGCCCAACCGGGGATGCAGGCGCCCGGCCACAGCGAACGCGGTCAAAAGTCCAAACCCCGCCGCCGCGAACACCCCCTGCAGAGGGGCCACCAGCAGCACCAGCCACGCCGCCCCCGGTGTCAGGATGCCCGACACATCGCGGAAACTGGAATAGACAGCGCTCATCTCTGTCCGCTCGGACGGCTTGACCGCCATCAGGAAGGGCAAGCCGCCCACGACATCCAAGAGCACCAGAAAAATCGACGCCCCCATCATCGCCACGACAGCAACCCAAGGCAGCGGCGCAAAGGCCGCCGACAGCAGGAAACAGGCCCCGCATAGCCCAAACGCCACCCGCACCGCCCGCCGGACCGAGGTGCGCCGCGCAAAGCGCAGGAACAAGGGCGAGATGAACAGCAAAGCGTTCGAAATCGACAAGGCCACCCCGCCGACATGGTCGCCCAAGCCGCTTTCGATGCAGAAAATGGGCAAGTAGACGACATAGACCCACCACCCGCAGGACCGCATCACCGCAAACAGCCAGCCGGCAATCAGGCGGGGCTGGCGAAAGAAGCGGCCCAGATAGGCGACCGGATTGGTCGCCGGTTTCTTCGCGCGCTGGATCTGCTTGCCGTTGCCCAGTCGCAGCACCCAGAACACCGCCAGCAGCGTGATGGCAAAGCCACCCGCCAGCAGGAATGGCGCAGGCCCGGACACGCCATGCAGCCACACCCCGGTCATCGGCCCGATGGCCCAAGGCCCGGCGGCAAAGACCATCTGCATCGACTGGTTTTTTCCCAGATCGGCGCGGTCGATGTAGTCCAGCACATAGGCGTTGAAGCAAACAAAGGTCGTCGCCGTGGCCATCGACAGGCAGATCAGCGCGAGTTGCACGGTCAGGGCCGTGCCCAGAATGGCCAGCACCATCCCCACCAGATACATCAGACAGCCGCCCGAATACATCCAGCGCCGGGGAATGGCCTTGGTGAACCACGGCACCATCAGCCCCCAGATCAGCGCCGCAATCCCGGCGTGGAAATAGGCGGCAGAGGTATCCTCGGCATTGCCAAGGGCGGCATAGACCGTCAGCGGCATGGCCGAGATCAGCGTGCCCCGCACCGCCGCCTCAATCCCCGCCAATAGCGCGAAATCCCGCACGCTGGGGGTTGGGCTGTGGCGCAGGAAAAGGGGGATGTTCTTGGTGGCCATGATACGCTTAACTTTTGGGCATCATGCCGCAGCGCCGGCACAACCGCTGCGATGGTGGCGACAGCGCCGCGTCGGGAACAGACTCCTTACCCTTTGGCGAACAAGTCCAAAAGCCGCCCGCGCGCCTCGGGCAAGGGCTTGCCATCCATCAGGGGCGACAATTCCCGCGTCAGGAAATGCCCGGTGATCGCAAGGCCCTGCGCCAGTTCCGCACGGCTGACCGGCCCCTGCCCCAGCAACCCCTGCGGCAAGGGCAGCAAGCGGTCCGCCCAATCCCCCGCCCCCTGACGGCTGACCGCGCGCCCGGTCTTGGGGCTGACATAGGCCAGATCGTCACGCGAACCGGTCACCGCGCAGCGCGACAGGTCCAGACCAAAGCCCAGCTCCTCCAGCATCTGCATCTCCCAGCGCAGGTAAAGTGCGGGCCAATCGCCGCCCTCGGCCAAGGCATCCAGCAGGACCATGCTGCCTTGCCACAGCGGCAGATGCGGCTCACGTTCCGGCAGGGCGGAGCGCAGCAGCGCACAGGTGGCCGACAACCCCGCCAGCGCCAACCGATCCGCCAAGACCGCCGCGCGGGATCGGACGGGTTCCACGGTAAAGGCCCCGACATGCCCTTCCAGCCGCGCGCGCCATTCCACCGCCACCTGCGAGCCCGGCTGCAACACTGCCGCCAGCTTGCGCGACGCACCGCCGCGCACCACCCCGGCGTGACGGCCGTGATGGGCGGTAAAGACCTCGATGATCGCAGCGCTTTCGCCATGCGGGCGCATGGAGAGGACAGCACCTTCGTCGCGCCATTCCAACATGGCCCGACTATCCGCCGCGCACCGCACCGGCGCAAGCCGTCACTCGGACAATCCCGGCTCATCCAGCAGGGTGCGGCCCTGCCGGTCCTCGACCTCGATCACCCAGAGATCACGGTCACGTTCGCGTTGGCGGCGCAGCATGGCGTCCACCTCGGCCTCTGGCCCGTCGGCCAGCACCACCCAGACCCGCGCGCCACTGTCCAGATCAAAGGATCGCTGGAACGCCCGCGCCCGGCCATCCAGAGTGGCCGATTTGACGATCACCGCCCCGGCGGTTGGATCGCCCTTGGCCACCACATAGACCGCAATATCCGCCAACCGCAGCCGCGTCAGGTAGGCCGACACCCAAAGCTCCGCCGTCAGACGCATCCTGCTGCCCCGGTTTTCTCTGGCCAAATATCCTCGGGGGGTGAATGGCGCGGCACGCGCCAGAGGGGGGCAGACGGCCCCCCTGCCCCGGTCAGCAGACGAAAGACCTCAGTCGCCATCCTTGAAATCAAGCCCCATCTCCGAATAGCGCTCGGATTCCTCCAGCCAGTTCGGACGCACCTTGACGGTCAGGAACAGGTGCACCGTCCGCTCAAGGAAGGCCGAAATCTCGGCCCGCGATTGCTGACCAATGGCCTTGATCGTCTCTCCCTTGGCGCCCAGCAGGATGCCCTTGTGGCCGTCGCGCGCGACATAGACGATCTGGTCGATCCGGGTGGTGCCATCGGGGCGATCCTCCCATTTCTCAGTCTCGACGGTCAGTTGATAGGGCAGTTCTTCATGCAGGCGCAGGGTCAGCTTTTCGCGGGTGATCTCGGCGGCGATCATGCGCATCGGCAGGTCGGCGATCTGGTCTTCGGGATAGAACCATGGGCCTGCGGGCACTTCCCCCGCCAGCCATTCGCGCAGGTCGTCCACGCCATAGCCACGCTCGGCGCTGATCATGAAGGTCTTGGCAAAGGGGAACGCGTCGTTCATCTTTTCGGCCAGACCGAGCAGCACTTCGGCCTTCACCCGGTCGATCTTGTTGATCGCCAGCGCCACCGGGGTGCCGCGCGGAATCTTGTCTTTGAGGTTGTCAATGATTGCCGCGACCCCTTCGGTCAGGCCACGATGTGCCTCGATCAGCAGCACGATGATGTCCGCATCCGCCGCCCCGCCCCAAGCGGCCGCCACCATGGCGCGGTCCAGACGGCGGCGCGGCCGGAACAGGCCGGGCGTGTCCACGAAGACGATCTGCGCGGCACCCTCCATGCAGACCCCCCGGATGCGCGCCCGGGTCGTCTGCACCTTATGCGTCACGATCGACACCTTTGCCCCGACCATCCGGTTCAAAAGCGTCGATTTCCCGGCATTCGGCTCGCCGATCAGCGCGACAAAGCCCGCGCGGGTGTCAGGGGTCATGGAATCCTCATGTCAAGATCAGAGGGTCGCTTAGCCCAAAGCGGGCCGGGTTGCCAGTTCCATCTGCCATTGTGGCAAAGGACAGCCAAGTGACACAGCCGCAAAGGGCTCAGCCCCCCACCTGCGCCATCAGGGCGGCGGCGGCGGCCTGTTCGGCCTGGCGTTTGCCGGGGGCTTCACCGGTCGCGGTCTCTCCGCTGGACAACTGGGCCTGCACGGTGAAGACGGGCTGGTGGTCCGGGCCAGAGCGTCCCACCTCGACATAGACCGGCGGCGGCAGACCGCGTGCCTGCGCCCATTCCTGCAAGGCCGATTTCGCGTCACGCGACAGGTTGCCCGCCGCAGCGATGCGCGCGCCCCAGAGCCGCAGGACCACGGCTCGCGCGGCCTCGAACCCGGCGTCGAGATAGATGGCGGCGATCACAGCCTCCATCGCGTCGCCAAGCAGCGCCTCTTTGCGCCGCCCGCCCGACATCATCTCGGACCGGCCAAGCTTGAGCACCTCGCCCAAGCCGATTTCCCGCGCGACCTCGGCGCAGGTTTCCTGCCGGACAAGGGCGTTGAAGCGCGGGGCCAACTGGCCCTCGGCGGCGCGGTCGTCGGTCTGGAACAGCGCCGTGGCGATGGACAGGCCCAGCACGCGGTCGCCCAGAAACTCCAGCCGCTCATTCGACGGACGGGTGGCGGATGACAGCGACGAATGCGTCACCGCGCGCACGAGGAAATCCGGATTGCGGAACTCATGCCCGATGCGCGCGGCAAAGGCGGCAAGGTCTGCCGCCAATCGCGCCTTTGTGCCGGAAGCCGCCGGTTTCACCGCGCGCCCCTTACTCGACCGCCTTGAAGAAGCGGTCGGCGCGCCATGTCCAGAAGAAGAACAACGACCGCCCGGCGGAGGAGAAGATCACCCGATCCGCCCGCCCGATCAGGTTTTCCGCCGGCACAAAGCCAACCCCGCCCGTCGCCTGCGCAAAGCGGCTGTCCAGCGAATTGTCGCGGTTGTCGCCCATGAAGAAGTAATGCCCCGGAGGCACGGTGAACACATCGGTATTGTCGGCGCTGCCATTGGTGTCGATGTTCAGAACATCATGGACCAGCCCCTCGGGCAGCGTCTCGCGCGACCGGGACGAGGTGCAGACCCCACCCACGCCCACCGGCGCATTCTCGCAGCGCGGCGGCTGGCCAAGCGGGCCTTGCGGTTCCATGATCTCTTCGAAGGTGCCCGCCGGTTCCTGCGGCACTTCCTTGCCGTTCAGGAAGAGGATGCCATTCTTCATCTGCACAGTATCACCCGGCAGGCCGATCAGGCGCTTGATCATGTCATTGTCGTTCACCGGATGGCGGAACACCACGACATCGCCGCGCTGCGGCTCAGAGCCGAGCACGCGTCCGGAAATGGGGCACAGGCTGATCGTCGTGGAGGGGATTTCGCAGGAATAGCGCGAATAGCCATAGGCCATCTTGTTGACGAACAGGAAATCGCCGATCAGCAGCGTGTCCTTCATCGACCCGGAGGGGATCCAGAAGGGCTGGAACAACAGGCTGCGGAAGACGGTCGCGATCAACAGGGCCCAGACGATCGTCTTGACCGTCTCGACAATGCCGCCGTCTTCCTTTGTGCCGCTTTTCGCCATCGGGCTTTCCTGTCTGCTGGGCCGGTCGCGCCATGCGGGCCGGGGGAATGTCGGGCTTTTGCGCCGCGGGCGCGGGAAAAGTCAAGTTTCGTGGGTGCCGGGGACTGCGATGGGGCGCGCCTCGATCACGACGAAGGCCTGCGCCCAAGGGTGGTCATCGGTCAAGGTCACATGGATCACGGCTTCGTGGCCGGGCGGGGTCATGGCGCGCAGACGCTCTGCCGCCCAGCCGGTGACATGCATCACGGGCTGGCCCGAGGGCAGGTTGGTCACCGCCATGTCCTTCCACGAGATTCCCATGCGCAACCCGGTGCCCAACGCCTTGGAGCAGGCCTCTTTCGCCGCCCAGCGCTTGGCATAGGTGCCGGCGATGTCGGCGCGGGCTTCGGCCTTGCGCTGTTCGGCTTCGGTAAAGACGCGGTTGCGGAAGCGGTCGCCAAAGCGCTCCAGCGTCGCGGCGATGCGTTCGATATTGGCAAGGTCCGTGCCGATGCCAAGGATCATCACGCGCCCGCCCCGCAGCGACGACGCTTTGCAGAAAACGCGGGCGCTCCGATCACGCGGCCCCCCCGCGGGCAAGGTCCATCCGGCGGCGCATTTCCTCGATGGACGGGCCGAGGCCTCGGAAGATCGCCTCGCCGATCAGGAAGTGGCCGATGTTGAGTTCCATCACCTCGGGCATCGCGGCGATGGGTTCGACGTTGTCATAGGTCAGACCGTGGCCGGCGTGGACCTCAAGGCCCAGCGCATGGGCGATGCGCGCGCCTTGGCGCAGACCGTCGAGTTCCTCTTCCGCCTCATCAAAGCGCCCTTCGGCGTGAAGTTCGGAATAGCGCCCGGTGTGCAGTTCCACCACCGCCGCCCCAATCACGGCACTTGCCTCAATCTGGCGGGCATCGTGGCCGATGAACATCGACACGCGGCACCCGGCATCGCGCAGGGGTTTGAGGTATTCGGTCAGCCGCGCCTGATCGCCCGCCACATCTAGACCACCTTCGGTCGTCCGTTCCTCGCGCTTTTCCGGGACAAGGCAGACGGCATGGGGCCGTGTTTCCAGAACGATGCGCGCCATCTCATCGGTGGCGGCGCATTCAAAGTTCAGCGGAATCGACAAAGCGGCCTTCAGCGCGGCAATGTCGCCGTCGCGGATGTGGCGGCGGTCTTCGCGCAGATGGGCGGTGATGCCATCAGCCCCGGCCGCCTCGGCCAGCAGGGCGGCGCGCAAGGGTTCGGGCCAGACCGACCCGCGCGCATTCCTGACCGTGGCCACGTGGTCGATGTTGACGCCCAGCCTAAGCCGCCCCTGCCCTGCCATCTTCAGTCCCGCCTGCTCATGTTCAAAAGTGTTGCGCCGACATTCGCCCGCATCAAGGGGCAATCTAGGCCGCCCCCTTGCCCCCGTCATCCCCATTGGAGTCGGACTTTTCCGCCTTTGGTTTCAAGCGCAAGGCGGCTTCGGCCAAAGTTGCGCGCAGCTTGGACCGACGCTCACTGCGGTCTCGTGCGGTGGCGGCACGGGCTTTTTGATAGGCCACGACGAGAGGGATCGTGACGTAGTAAAAGATCACCGAAAGAATGGTGCCCGGACCCAACGCCCCGATGAAGTAGGGGACGTAGATTTCGTGCCAGAATTGGATCAAGCCTTCCCAGCGGGCATGTTCCGGCCCAAAGACCGCCTTCACATTGAACCACAGATCAGACCCGGCATTGGCAAAGGCCATGCCAATGTATTCCGCCGTCAGGGGTTGTTGGATGCCAAGGATCCAATGGCCCAGCGTCATCGCCAACACCGCAAAGAAGGGTGTGGTCAGCGGGTTGGTGTTGAACGTGGCCAAAAGCGCCGCCAAGAGGTTGCCGTTCACCGCCCGTGACGCCAGCCACGCCGCGACGAATTGCATCCCCGGCAGCGGCAGAAATCCGACCATCGACCCGGCGAACACCCCCCGCGCGATGCGGTGCGGTGTGTCGGGCAGGCGGCGCATGCGGTGGATGACGTAGCGGGTCGCGCGTTTGAACCCGCCGGTGGGATAGACCATCTCACGGGTCCATTCCCAAAGCGTGCGGGGGTTGCGACGTTTGAAGACCACTGGACCTACTCCTGCGCGCGTGTCGCTGGTTTGCGTGACAGGTCGCGGTGACGCAAGATTTGCGCCACGTCGGTCTCTGCTTCAAGGGCGGTCATCACCATGTGCAAATGTTCGACATCCCGCAGATCGACATCGACGATGACCCTGTAGTAATCCGGTTTACGATCCGTGAAGCGCAGATCGCTGATATTGGCTTTCTGCTCGCCAATCACGGTGCAAATGCGACCCAGCACCCCGGAATCGTTCGAAATCGTCAACTCGAGGCTGACCGTGTGCACCGCCGCATGGCGCCCGGAATGCCAGTGCAGATCGACCCAGCGACCGGGCTGTTCCTCGAATTCCTCAAGCGCGGGGCAGTCGATGGCGTGAACGACCACGCCTTGGCCCCGATAGGTGATGCCCACGATACGCTCGCCCGGCACCGGCTGGCAGCAACCCGCACGGCGGAAGGACTGGTCATCGGACAGGCCCACCACGGGGCGCTGCGCGTCCACCTCATCGCTGCGTTGCAGCGCGAGTTCGGGATAGAGCAATTCGACCACCCGACGGGCGGTGACTTCGGCACTGCCCAGCCGCGCCAGCAGGTCCATCTCATCGGCCAGACCCAGCATCTTGGCCGCTGTCCGAAGCGCCTTGTCGGTGGCGCGCTTGCCGATGTGGTCAAAGGCCGCGCGCGCCAGTTCCTGCCCCAGCTTGACGAAGCGCCCGCGATCCTCTTCGCGAAGGGATTTGCGGATCGCGGCTTTGGCGCGGCCGGTCGTCACGATGTCGATCCAACTGGCCTGTGGGCGTTGGCCTTCGGCCGTGATGATCTCGACCGATTGGCCGTTCTTCAGCCGCGTCCACAGCGGCACGCGGATGCCATCGACCTTGGCCGAGACGCAGGAGTTCCCGATCCGCGTATGGATGGCATAGGCATAGTCCAATGGCGTCGCACCCCGCGGCAATTGCACCACATCCCCTTTGGGCGTGAAGCAGAACACCTGATCGGAATACATCTCCATTTTGACATGTTCGAGAAACTCGTTGTGGTCGCCCTCGTCAAACCGTTCGGTGATGGAGGAAATCCAGTTCGCCGGATCGACGGCGAAGGGGTTCACCGCGCGCACGCCTTCCTTGTAGGACCAATGCGCGGCCACGCCTGCTTCGGCCACCTCGTGCATGTCGCGGGTGCGGATCTGCACTTCCACCCGCTTGCCGTCGCGGCCAGACACGGTGGTGTGGATCGAGCGGTAACCGTTGGTCTTGGGCTGGCTGATGTAATCCTTGAACCGCCCCGGCACCGCACGCCAGCGTTGGTGGATCACGCCAAGGATGCGGTAGCAGTCGGGCACCGAATTGCAGATGACGCGAAAGCCGTAGATGTCGGACAGGCGACTGAACGCAAGGTCCTTTTCCTGCATCTTGCGCCAGATGGAATAGGGCTTCTTCGCGCGGCCATAAACGTCGGCCTCGATCTGCACGCGCTCCAGTTCCAGCCGGATGTCGGCGCTGATCTTGTGCACCACATCGCCCGCTTCGCGTTGCAGGGTGATGAAGCGGCGGATGATCGAATTGCGCGCATCGGGGTTCAGCACGCGAAAGGCGAGGTCTTCCAACTCCTCGCGCATCCACTGCATGCCCATCCGGCCTGCGAGCGGAGCGAAGATCTCCATCGTTTCGCGCGCCTTCTGGGCCTGCTTTTCCGGCTTCATGCTCTTGATCGTGCGCATGTTGTGCAGCCGGTCGGCCAGCTTGACCAGAATCACCCGCAAATCCTTGGACATCGCCATGAACAGCTTGCGGAAGTTTTCTGCCTGCTGGCTTTGGGTCGAGGAGAGTTGCAGGTTGGTCAGTTTGGTCACGCCATCGACCAGTTCGGCGACATCCTCGCCGAACAACTGCGCCACCTCGGTGTAGGTGGAGCGCGTGTCTTCGATGGTGTCGTGCAGCAGCGCCGTCACGATGGTCGCGTCATCCAGCCGTTGTTCGGTCAGGATGGCGGCGACGGCGACAGGATGGGTGAAATAGGGTTCTCCGGATTTGCGGAACTGCCCGTCATGCATCTGCTTGCCATAGGCATAGGCCCGGCGGATCAGATCGGCATTTGTGCGCGGGTTGTAGTTGCGGACAAGGGCGATGAGGTCTTCAACGTCGATCATCACCGCCCCGCCAACCGGCCAAACTGCCGGTTTTATCCGCGTTCCGTTCTCAGTTCTCGCCCTGCGCTTCCATCAGCGCGCGCAAGAGTTTTTCTTCCGACATGTCGTCCTGCATCGGGCGGTCGATTTCGCCGGACATCAGCAGGGCCATCTGGTCGTCTTCGGGTTCGTCCACCTCGATCTGGGTCTGGTGGCTTTCGATCATCCGTTCGCGCAGCGCTTCGGCGGATTGCGTTTCTTCGGCAATCTCGCGCAGGGCGACGACGGGGTTCTTGTCATTGTCGCGGTCGATGCCGATGGGCGATCCGGCGGCGACTTCGCGCGCACGGTGGGCCGCCAGCATCACCAGTTCGAACCGGTTCGGGACTTTGTCAACGCAATCTTCGACCGTCACGCGGGCCATGGGATGCTCCAATCTGGAAGGGGGGCATGGAAGCGTCTATGTAAGACGTCACAACACCCTTGACAAGCGCTGAATCAGACAGATAGCGCCACCACCTCGTTGCGGTCGGCGGCGGGCAGCGCCGCCAGCATCTGTGCCACGGTCAGGTTAAGGCGCGGGTGGCACCAGTCTGGGGCCACATCCGCCAAGGGCACCAGAACGAAAGCCCGCTCCTGCAGGCGCGGATGCGGCAGGATCAGCCGATCCGGGGCCACCTGCCGTTGCGTTTCGGGCGGCAGGGCACGCCACCGGTCCTGCGTCGCCACATCCGGCAGCACGGCGTCGCCCAGCGCGATCAGGTCGAGGTCCAGCGTCCGCATCCCCCACCGTGTCTCACGCGTGCGCCCCATCTCGGCTTCCACCTCATGCAGCAAGGACAGAATCGCATCAGGTGACACGCCGCTGGGAACATCCGCAGCGAAAGCCGCGTTCACATAGTCAGGGCCGGCGCCCACAGGAAAGCAGGGCGTGCGATACAGGCGACTGGCGACCAGCCCGGTGATTCCCTTGGCTGCGACCCGGCGAAACGCCGCCAGAATAGTCAATTCAGGCGAGTCGCCCCCAAGAGGAAGATTTCCGCCTGCGGCAACCAGAAGTCGTGGGGGGCTTTGCGTCAAATGTCGTATCCATTGGTATAGGGGCGCTTGTTGTCCATGGTCCGGGTGATACCTCTTAAGCGTTGGTCAATCGTTTTTTCTCATGATGCACCCGTTACGTTCAAACACAACCGATTGGCAGCATCCTATTCAAAGGAACACCCTTCATGTTCTACAAGGACGAACGGCTTGCGCTGTTCATAGATGGCTCCAACCTCTACGCGGCAGCAAAATCGCTGGGCTTTGACATCGATTACAAGTTGCTGCGTCAGGAATTCATGCGCCGCGGCAAGTTGTTGCGGGCGTTCTACTACACCGCCCTGCTGGAAAACGACGAATACTCACCCATCCGTCCGTTGGTGGATTGGCTGAATTACAACGGCTTCACCATGGTGACGAAGCCCGCCAAGGAATACACCGACAGTCAAGGCCGGCGTAAGGTCAAAGGCAACATGGACATCGAACTGACCGTCGATGCCATGGAACTGGCCCCGCGTGTTGACCATATCGTGCTGTTCTCGGGCGATGGCGATTTCCGGCCGCTGGTCGAAAGCCTGCAACGGCAGGGCGTGCGCGTATCGGTCGTGTCCACCATCCGCAGCCAACCGCCGATGATCGCGGATGAACTGCGCCGTCAGGCCGACAACTTCATCGAGCTGGACGAATTGCGCGATGTGATCGGGCGTCCGCCCCGCGAACCCCGCGCGATGGACACGCGCAGCGAAGAGGTCACGGTCGACGCCAAGTGACACGGAATTCGGCATTGGTCGGCGAGTCACCACTCACGACATCGGACGGGCCGGCGCTTGGGGAAGTGCCGGCCACTTCTTTCATCAATGACGCAAGGCCAGATCATGTTCTGACCTTCACCCTGACGCCCAGGGATGTGGCCGCGTGGATCAGCACCCGCCGCGCCGAACGCAGGGCGGGCCGGGGGCTGATCGCTTCGGCGTTGCTGGCGGGCGTGATGGGGTTGCAGGTGCTGACTCGCCGCCTGCCCCTGCCGCCCGGTCGTGGCTTTGCCCTGCTTGAGGCGGCGGTGATCCTGATGCTGCCCCTCGGGCTGGCCCTCTGGGCGCGGCGGCGCGGTCATATGGCCGAGGCGTCGCGCGACCTGCCCCGCCCTGTTGCGGCGCAGGTCGAGGTGTGGCCGGACCGGCTGGTCGTGACTGAAGGCACGACGAAACCAAAGGTCATCCGGCCGCGGCTGTTGCATCGGCTGACAGTGACGCGGCAGCACATTCTGGGAGAGACGGACGCTGGGCGCCTGATCCTGCCGGTGACCGCGTTTGACGGGTCCGCCGCGATGCGGGCCTTTGCAGACCGGCTGCACATGCAGCGCGGATGACGACGTTGCCGCGATGCTGACGCTGTCCATCCTGTCGGGCCTGGCCCTTGCGGCCTTTCTGGCCGCGACACCGGTGCCCTTTCAATCCGAGGTGGCCTTTGTCGGCGCGGTGGCAGCTTTGCCGGATCAGCTGTGGCTGCTGGTGCTTGTCGCTTCTGTCGCCAATACGGCCGGGTCCGGGGTGACCTATGCCATGGGCCGGGGCGCGCGGATGTTCGAGCCGGTGCTCGACCGCTGGCCCCGCCTGCGCCCTGACCCCGCCGCAATGGCCAAGGCGGAGCGCTGGTTCGCCCGCTGGGGCCGCTGGGTGCTGCTGGTGAGCTGGCTGCCCGGGGGCGATCTTGCCTGCGCGCTGGCGGGCGCGCTGCGGCTGCGGCTGGACCTGTTCTTCCTGCTGGTGGGGATCGCCAAGACCAGCCGATATGTGGTGCTGGCCCTCGTGGCCAGCGGCCTGATCGGTTAGGACAGGCGTGCCGAAGGCTGCTGCGCGGGAGGGGTCCCGTCGATCACGCGGCGCAAATCCGCCATCCGCACGGGTTTGGAGAGATAGGCCGTCATCCCGCGCGCCAGACAGCGATCCCCTTCCCCTGCCTGCGCGTTCGCGGTCACTGCGATGATGGGCACCTGCGGCAGGCGACGCTCGCGTTCCTCGCGGCGGATGGCGTCGGTCAGACCGAAACCGTCCATGTTGGGCATGTGGCAATCGGTCAGCACAAGATCGAAGCGCTGGCTTTGCCACGCGGCCAAGGCTTCAAGCCCGTCGCCGGTGATGACGGCATCATGGCCCATCTTCTCCAGCTGGGTGGCCAGCACGACCTGATTGATCTCATTGTCCTCGGCCACAAGGATACGCATCCGTGCCGCGCCCTGCGCCGCCCCCTGCGCCGCGTCCGAGGTGGATCGCGGATCGGCAGAGGGTGACAGCGCCGCCGTGGACAAGACCGCCGCCAGCGCCTCCGACGGCAGCATCGGCAAGGCCTGCACCTGATGGATCTGCCGATCGATCAGACCCGACGGGCGGCTGCGCATCCGGGTCATCACCACCACGCGCTGATCAGGGGCCGCAACAGCCAAGGCCGCGTTCCGGGCACCGTCCTCCCGGCCCTCGCCGTCAAAATCCGACAGCACAAGGATCGGCGGCCGCCGGGAGACCGCCCGGGGATCGGCAAGAATGGCCTGTGCTTCGGCCAAGGTCGCGGTCTGCACCTGCGCGCCGGTGGGGGCCAGAACCGCGCGCCAATCCTCGGCCTGCCAATCGGCAAGACCGGCCAGCAACACCCGCGTGCCCGACAGGTTCGCCGCCGTGGGGGCGGGTGACAGCACCGGCAGGGGCAGGGTCACGATAAAGGTCGCGCCAAGGCCGGGCTGGCTTTCGACCGTGATGTCACCGGCCATCTTGGTCACAAGCTGGCGCACGATGGCAAGGCCAAGCCCGGTGCCGCCAAAGCGCCGCGTGGTCACCATCTCGGACCGGCCGAAGGGTTCGAACAGCTGCGGCAGGAAATCCGGCGCGATGCCGATGCCGTCGTCGCGGAATTGCAGACTGATGCGGCCGTCCGCATCGGGGGCAACCACCAGCGCGGCCTGCCCGGGCCGTTCATCTTTGGGCCGGCGCGAGAATTTGATGGCATTGCCCAGCAGGTTCATCACGATCTGCCGGATGCGCCCCGGATCGCCCCGCACGATGGTGGGCAAGCCCGGATGCAGCCGCAGATGCACCATGACGTTGTGTTGGTCGCCATAGGGGCGCAGCGCGTCCAAGGTGCTTTCGATCACCTCGGCCAAGGGCATCGGCTCTTCGACCAGTTGCAGCTTGCCCGCCTCGATGGACGACATGTCCAGAATGTCCTCGATGATGCGCAGGAGGGACAGCGCCGAATCGCGGATGGTGCCGAGGTTGCGGTTCTGCTGCGGCGACAGGTCGGTCGCGGCAAGGATGTCGGCCATCCCGATCACCCCGTTCATCGGGGTGCGGATTTCATGGCTCATCGCGGCAAGGAATTCGCTTTTCGACCGGTTGGCCGCCTCGGCCTCGCGCCGGGCAGCCCCCATGCGGACGTTGTAACGCTCGGCGATCAGCGCGAACAGCAGCACATTGGCCCCGACAACAAGGATGGAAGAGGCCGTCGCCGCCGGGGCGACGACCGTTTCCGCGATCTCATGCCCGATGATCGGCGGACCGAAGAAATCGGCCCCCAACAGATTTGCCCCCAGCCAACAGCCAAGGATCGACACGATCAGGAACAGGATCAGCGCCTTTTCCGTCCGGATCGAACAGTTCAGGAAAACCCCTGCCAGAACCGGCGCATAAAGCTGATCGACATTGGCCGAAGGGTGAATGCTGAAATGCCCGATCATCAAGACGATCAGCGAGGTCCAGAACCACAGCACGCGCCCCAAGGTCGGGCGTCCATAGCTGACCAGATAGACCGCCACCCCTGACCCGAGGGTCATCACCGTGGACAGCAAGACGATCAGCCGCGAGTCGATGGCCAGTCCGACTCCGATCCAGATCAGCCCGACGATCAGTACGGCAATGCCCATGCCACGCGTGGCGAGGCCGCGATACCATTCGTCTTCGCTGAGCTCACCCCCATCCCAGAAGGCGCGCTGAAACGCGGTCAACCGATCCTTGACAGACACCACACCCCCCCGGGCAATTCACCCGGTCGAACCTTTTCGCCGAACGGACCCACACCGTAGCAAGACGACGATATCGCAAACGGCTTTACCATGGAACTTGGCCTTTCCTGCAAGATCTTCGGCAAATGTGGCATTTGCGCCTTGTGGCAATCCACGGTAGCTAGGGGAACCGTCCTTTTCTCGCCGGAAGCCATGCCATGACCGACCTGCCGCCGCTGACGCTTTACCTTGCCGCGCCGCGCGGATTCTGCGCCGGGGTGGACCGGGCGATCAAGATCGTCGAGATGGCGATCGAGAAATGGGGCGCCCCGGTCTATGTGCGGCACGAGATCGTCCACAACCGCTATGTGGTCGAGGACCTGCGCGCCAAGGGGGCGGTCTTTGTCGAGGAACTGGACGACTGCCCCGATGACCGCCCGGTGATCTTTTCCGCGCATGGCGTGCCGAAATCCGTGCCCGCCGCCGCCGAGGCGCGCCGGATGATTGCGGTCGATGCCACCTGCCCCTTGGTGACCAAGGTGCACAACGAAGCCCAGCGCCATTCCGAAAACGGCTTGCAGATGGTGATGATCGGCCATGCCGGGCATCCCGAAACCGTGGGCACCATGGGCCAATTGCCGCCCGGCGAAGTGCTGCTGGTCGAAACCGCGGAGGATGTGGCGACGCTGTCGGTGCGCGATCCGGGCAAGCTGGCTTATATCACCCAGACCACCCTGTCCGTGGATGACACTGCCGGGATCGTGGCGGCCTTGCAGGCCCGCTTTCCGGCCATCATCGGCCCGCACAAGGAAGACATCTGCTATGCCACCACCAACCGTCAGGCGGCGGTCAAGGCCGTGGCCCCCAAGATTGATGCGCTTCTGGTGATCGGTGCGCCGAATTCCTCCAACTCCAAGCGTCTGGTCGAGGTGGGCTCCGCCGCTGGTTGCGCCTATTCGCAACTGGTCCAGCGGGCGACGGATATCGACTGGCGCGCCTTGCAGGGCATCCGCGCCGTGGGCGTCACTGCCGGGGCAAGCGCCCCCGAAGTGCTGGTGAACGAGGTGATCGACGCCTTCCGCGCCCGCTATGCCACCACTGTGGAAATGGTGGAAACCGCCGTGGAGACCGTGGAATTCAAGGTGCCCCGCATCCTGCGCGAACCGGCATGACAGAGTGGGTCAGCTTCGAGGCCTCGGTCCAGCCGATGGTTTGGGGCAAGGCGACCTACACTGTCCTGCCCTTGCCGCCCGAAGCCGCCGCCGCCCTGTCGGCGCAAGGGGCCAAACGGGTGGAGGGAGAGATCAACGACCACCCCGTCAATCTCGCCCTGACACGGGCACCGGTCCTCGACGGGCTGTTCCTGTGGGCTGGGCAAAGCCTGCTTGATCGCATCGGCATCAAACCCGGTGAAAGGCTTGAGGTGCGCTTGCGCCCCGCCCCGGATGACCGCGTGGATGTGCCCGATGACATCGCTGCGGCCCTGCGCGCGGCAGGTCTGACCGCCGACTGGGAGGCTTTGACCGCAGGCAAGCGGCGCGGCTTGCTGTATCAGATCGACACGGCAAAGACCGCGCCGACCCGCATGAAGCGCATCGCCGCCCTGATCGCCACCCTGACGGAGACGCCATGACCAACCGCGACGCCACGATCCCCCGCTCTGCCCTGATCCTTGGTCTGGCCGGTCTGATCCCCTTTGTCTGGGGGGCGCTCAACGTGCTTTATCCGCCCTCGCTGGTCTGGGGCGGTACGCTGGTGCCGCCGATGTTCAAGGGCACCTATGTCAGCCTGACCTATGGCACCGTGATCCTGTCCTTCATGTCGGGCGTCTTGTGGGGCTTTGCGACCAAGACCAAGGGGGCGGCGGCGGCGGCGGGCTACGCGCTGTCGGTGATCCCGGCCCTTTGGGCGTTCTTCATGGTCAACGGTCAGCCCGGCGATGCGGCGGTGAACCTTGCGGCGGGGTTCGCCGGGCTGATCCTGCTGGATTTCAGCTTTGCCCGGCAGGGCCTGGCCCCGGCATGGTGGATGCGCCTGCGCCTGATCCTGACGGCGGTGGTGCTGGCCTGTCTGGCTGTGCCGATCCTCTACGAATGACCGCACCCGAGGTTGACCGGCCCGCCCCCCGCGCATAGGGAAAGGGCAAAGGAGACCTCATGCCCGACCTTTTCGCCTATACCGACGGTGCCTGTTCCGGCAATCCCGGCCCCGGAGGCTGGGGCGTGCTGCTGATCGCCCGCGATGGCGACACCGTGCTGAAAGAGCGCGAGTTGAACGGCGGCGAGGCACTGACCACCAACAACCGGATGGAGCTTTTGGCCGCAATCTCGGCCCTCGAGACGCTGGCCCGCCCGACCGAGATCACGATCGTCACCGACAGCGCCTATGTGAAGAACGGCGTGACCGAATGGATTCACGGCTGGAAGCGGAACGGATGGCGCACCGCAGGCAAGGACCCCGTCAAGAATGTGGACCTCTGGCAGCGCATCGACGCCGCGCAAAAGACCCACAAGGTGACGTGGCGCTGGATCAAGGGCCATGCGGGCCACGCGGAGAATGAGCGCGCCGATGCCTTGGCCCGGGCCGGCATGGCCCCGTTCAAGGTCAAGGCATGATCGCGCCCGCCCTGATGCTGCCGGCGGACACCGTGCTGACGCTGCTCGATTATGCCTCGGTTGCGGTCTTTGCGCTGACGGGGGCCTTGGTGGCCAGCCGGTCGCAACTGGACATCGTGGGTTTCATCTTCATCGCCTGTCTGACGGCCATCGGCGGCGGGACGCTGCGCGATGTGATCCTTGACCGCCCGCCGCTGTGGCTGTCGGACCCCGGCCTGCTGGGCGTGGCCTCTGTCGCCGCCGTGGCGGTGTTCATCGGCGCGCATCGGCTGGAAAGCCGGTACCGGACGCTGGAATGGCTGGATGCCTTTGCCCTTGCCGTCGCGGTGCCTGCGGGTGTGGGCGTCGCGCTGGCCGAAGGCCAGTCCTGGCCCATCGTGCTGGTGATGGGAATGGTGACGGGCTGCATGGGCGGTTTGCTGCGCGATGTGGTCTGCAACGAGGTGCCGCTGGTCCTGAAGCAGGGAGAGCTTTACGTCTCATGCGCCTTTGCGGGGGCTGTCGCCGCCTCTGGCCTGACCGCGCTGGGCCTGCCGGTTGCGGTCGCCTTGGCGCTGTGCGGTCTGGTCACGCTGACCTTGCGGGCAGGCAGTCTGGCGCTGGGTTGGCGGCTGCCGGTCTATCGCCCCCGTCCGCCGCGCGCGCCCAAACGATAGGCGGCTTGCCTTTGTCCACGGCGCGGTTACGGTTGGCGGACGGTGACAGACTGGAACCCGATGGCCCGCCCGCGCAGCATCCCCGACGCCGACATCTATGCCGCGATCCGCGCGCTCTTGGCGCGGGACGGTGAAAAGGCCGTGGCCTTTGGCGCGGTGGCCCGCCTGACCGGTCTTGCACCGCCATCGCTGGTGCAACGCTACGGCACCCGTGACGGCATGATCCGCGCCGCCGTTCTGGACGGCTGGCAGGATCTGCTGGCCCGCACCACCGAATCCGAAGAGGCGCAGCCGCAAGCCCTGCTAAAGTCACTGGCCGAACCTGCAGCGGCGATGACGGATCCCGCGTTGATGGCGCTGACCCTGCGCGACGCCACCCTGCGCGAGGCGGCAGAGACGTGGCGCCGACAACTGGAAGCCACCCTGTCGCTGCGCCTTGGCGGCGGCACCAAGGGGCCGGAGGCGGCGGCGATGCTCTTTGCCGCGTGGCAGGGGCAACTCCTGTGGCTCCACGCCGGGGGCAAGGGCTTTCGCGTGAAGGACGCGGCCAAGCGGCTTACCTAGAAAAGTAGATTTTCCACAGCCAGATCAGGGCCACCGCGCCAAGCACCGCCCCCAGAAACCCGGCCGCCATGCCGGTGACCGTGACGAGGACGCGCAGCACGAGGCCGCCCAACAGGGCCCCCGCCACGCCGATCACGACCGTGGTCGGAACGTCCGTCTGCAACCGCATCAAGCGTGTGGCCAGAAATCCGGCGGCGGCACCGATGATGACAAGGGCAAGGATGGGCATGGCTGCGGCCTCCGGCCTGCGGTTACCCGATCAATATGGCGACGGTCGCGCCTGCCGCCAAGAGCCACGACAAGATGATGACCGCCGCACCGACGCGGCTTGTGGGCAGCCGACCCGGCCCATCGCGCAGGGCTCGCGCCCTGAGTTCGGCACGCAGGTCCGGTGGGATCAGATGCAGGGCGGCCCAGATCAGCAGGGGCACAAGGATCAGGTCATCCACCTGTCCCAAGACGGGAATCACATCGGGGATCAGGCGATGGGGCTGAGCGCATAGGCCAGCGCCGCCACGGCCACCACCTTGGCCGCGCGCGGCACGCGCGGGTCTTTGCGGGCCATCCACAGCACCCCGAAATCGCGCTTGATCGCCCGCGCCCAATCGCCAAGGCGCATGGGTCAGTCCAGCCAGTCGGGCAGCACCGCCCCGCGCAGGAAATCGGCCTGCGCCTGCGGCCGTTTCCCCTCACGCTGAGCCATCAGGATGTCCACCGCGCCTTCGCCGCAAGCGATGGTCAGGCCCGACAGCACCTGCCCCGGCGCACCTTGACCAGAAACCACCCGCGATTTCAGCAGCTTGACCCGTTCCTTGCCAAATTGGCACCACGCCCCCGGAAAGGGCGACAACCCCCGGATCAGACGGTCCACCTCAACCGCAGGGCGGGACCAATCCACCCGCGCCTCGGCCTTATCGATCTTGGCGGCATAGGTCACACCGTCATCGGACTGAGGGTCCGGCGTAAGATCGGCCAACCGCGCCAAGGCCTGAACGATCAGCGCCGCACCCATCGTGGACAAACGGTCATGCAACTCGCCCGTGGTTTCCTCCGTCCCTATCGTCATGGCCGAACGCAACAGCACAGGGCCTGTGTCCAACCCCGCCTCCATCTGCATGATGCAAATCCCGGTTTCCGCATCCCCCGCCATGATCGCGCGGTGGATCGGTGCCGCCCCGCGCCAGCGCGGCAAGAGCGAGGCGTGGATGTTCAAACACCCCAAACGCGGCGCGTCCAGAATGGCTTGCGGCAGGATCAGGCCATAAGCCACCACCAAAGCAACATCGGCATCCAAGGCGGCAAATTCCGCCAAAGCCTCAGGCGTGCGCAAACTGGTGGGGTAGCGGGTCGGCAGACCCAAAGCCTCGGCCCGCGCCTGCACTGGGCTGGGTCGCAGGGCCTGTCCGCGTCCGGCAGGACGCGGCGGTTGGCTGTAAACGGCCACAACCTCATGGCTCTTATGCAGCGCGTCGAGGACCGGGACCGAAAACTCCGGCGTGCCCATGAAAACCACTCGCATTCGCGGCCCTTCTCCCCGTTTTCGAACCCGCCCCGATCTGAGGGCAGATTTCATTTAGTTTCCGATACTTAAACGCCAAATTCCGACTTGCGACTGACTTGCAAACCACCAGACTTGCGAACGCTTCGCAAACTCATCCTGCAAACCCGTTGCGACTGACTCTCAACCGCGTTTGCGCAGCTTTTCCGACTTGGCGATCAGCATCTTGCGCTTCAACGGCGAGAGATGGTCGAAATACATCTTGCCGTTCAGGTGGTCGACCTGATGCTGTGCGCTTGTGGCCCAGAGATGGACGAAATCACGCTCTTCCATCTCTCCAACGGCATTCAAAAACCGCAGAGTCACTGCCCGAGGGCGCGAGATCACCGCCGACACCAGCGGCAGGTTGGGCGAGGCCTCCTCGTGTTCCCGCAACTGCCCGCTGGCATGCAGGATTTCCGGGTTCGCCATCCGCACCGCCTGCCCGCGTTCGGTAGAGCAATCCACCACGGCCAGACGCAACGGCACCCCGATCTGGACGGCCGCAAGGCCATAGCCCGGCATCGCGTCCATCGTGTCGATCATGTCGGCCCAGAGGGCGCGCACCTCATCCGTGATCGCCTCCACGGGTGCGGCGGGCGTTTTCAGCACGGGATGCGGCCAAGGCAGGCAGAGACGGACAGTCATGCAAGATACTCCGCTTCGGCCTTTGCGCGGGCCTCGGGCGACAGGCGGTCAAGGGTGACGATCCCGTCAAGATGGTCGATTTCATGCTGGGCACAGATGGCGTCAAAACCGGTCAGGTCCGCCTCTTGGCCGATGCCGTCAAGATCGGTCCAGCGCAGCCGGATGGCAGTGGCGCGGGCGATGGCGGTGGTAATGCCGGGAATGGACAAACAGCCTTCCGGCCCCGTCGCCATGACGTCAGACCGCGAAACGATCACCGGATTGACAAAGACTTGCGGCGCAGGGGTGCCCTCTTTCCACGTCGCATCCATGACAAAGACCCGCAAGGACACGCCCACCTGTGGCGCGGCCAGACCCCGGCCTTGTGCGTGATACATCGTGTCCAGCATGTCAGCGGCCAAACCCCGCGCGGCGGCACTCTCCGTCACCGGCTCCGCCACGCGCGACAGCACCGGATCAGGCCACACCCGCACGGCCAAGACGGCCATCAGCCCCGCGCCCGTTCGCGCTTCAGCTTTTCCATCTTGCGGGTGATCATCTGCCGCTTCATCAGGCCCAGATAATCGATGAACAGCTTGCCGTTCAGGTGGTCGATCTCGTGCTGCACGCAGGTCGCCCAGATGCCGTCGAACTGCTCTTCCTGCGCCACGCCATCCAGACCGGTCCAGCGCACCGCCACGGATGCCGGCCGCTTCACCTCGGCATATTGGTCGGGGATGGACAGGCAGCCTTCCTCGTAGATGTTCAAATCCTCGGACGACCAGACGACCTCGGGATTGAACAGCACCATCGGGCGGGGGTCGCCCGCGCCTTCCTTGACGCAATCCATGACGATCAGGCGTTTGGCCACGCCGATCTGCGGCGCGGCAAGGCCGATGCCGGGCGCGTCATACATGGTTTCCAGCATATCCTCGGCCAGCTTGCCCAATTCCGACGAGATTGCCGGGACAGGGTCGCAGACCTTCTTGAGGCGCGGATCGGGATGGATCAGGATAGGGCGGATCATGGCGGAAGCATTTACCCAAATCCCCCCCGCCGCGCAATGGCGGCGCATGACCGGGTGCGCTGGGGAAATTCTCCAGGATTCGGATATTTTTCAGAACAATGTCTCGCATTGTATGATTGAAATGGAAAAGCCTTCCGGTTTATCCATCTCAGGCAGAACAAACCGCCGCAACCGACCACAAGAAAGGCCCCGGCATGAGCTTTGATGAGCCGATCAACCGCTTTGGCACCCACAGCGTCAAGTGGGACATGATGGAGCGTCTTTATGGCGTTCCGGCCAAGGACGGTCTGGCGATGTGGGTGGCCGACATGGATTTCCGCCCCCCGGCCTGCGTGCAGGCGGCGGTGGACAAGATGGCCGCGCATGGCATCTACGGCTATTTCGGCGACGATGCGGCCTATCTGGACGCGATCCGCTGGTGGATGGCCACCCGTCACGGCTGGGACGTGGCGCGTGAGGATATCTTCACCACCCACGGTCTGGTCAACGGTACGGGTCTTTGCCTGCAAGCCTTTACCCAGCCCGGCGATGGCGTTGTCCTGACCACCCCCGTGTATCACGCCTTCGCCCGCACCATCAAAGCGGCAGGTCGTCAGGTGGTGGAATGCCAACTGACCAACACCAATGGTCGCTACGAGATGGACTTCGCCGCTTGGGACGCCCAGATGACGGGGACCGAGACGATGTTCATCCTCTGCTCACCCCACAATCCCGGCGGGCGGGTCTGGACGGCCGAGGAATTGCGCGGCGTCGCCGATTTCTGCATCCGCCACGACCTGATCCTTGTGTCTGATGAGATTCACCATGATCTGGTCCTCTCAGGGGCCCAGCATCACCCGATGGCCACCGCCTGCCCCGATATCCGCGACCGTCTGGTGATGATGACGGCCACGACCAAGACCTTCAACATCGCGGGCGCGCATATCGGCAACGTGATCGTGCAAGACCCGGCGTTGCGCGCGAAATTCGCCGCCGTGATCATGGCGATGGGGATTTCGGGCAATTCCTTTGGCATGCACATGGCCACTGCCGCCTATTCGCCCGAAGGCGCGGCTTGGGTGGATGATCTGGTTGGATACCTCGACGGCAATCGCCGTATTCTGGATGACGGGTTGAATGCCATCCCCGGCGTGCGGTCGATGGCGTTGGAGGCCACCTACCTGGCTTGGGTCGATTTCAGCGGCACCGGGATGGAGCCCGCCGAATTCATCGCCCGCGTCGAAAAATCCGCCCGCATCGCCAGCAACCACGGCATCAGCTTCGGCGCGGGCGGCGAGACCTTCCTGCGCTTCAATATCGCCACCCCCCGCGCACTGGTGGTGGAGGCGGTCAGCCGGATGCAAGAGGCGTTTCGGGATTTGCAGTGAGGGGACACGCCGAAGGCATCACGCCTTCGGCAACAACCCCACCGGCGCGTACTCGTCCCGCCAGTAGTCTAGCGCGGGGCGGTCGGCGCCGATGGTGGTGGAGCGTTTGAAGGTGCAGACCAACTCTCCGCCATCCGCAGTGCTGGCGACGATCAGGCACTGCAGGATATGGGTCGCGCCATCGTAGACATCGACTAGCCCGCGCAGATGCGGTGTCAGGCTGGCGTCCAGCGCCAAACCATCCTCCCACAGCCGCAGCACGGGAAAGACCGCGTCCCCCACCTGCACCCGCAGGCGCGATTTCTTGCGGCGGTCGCGCAGACGGGCAGCCTCCAGCCCATCGCGGATTTCCTTGGTCAGAAATTCCAGCATGATCCTACCCTCTTCCCCCACAGAACAATCTGAACCCACGCCCCTGAAAATCAATAAGACGGCGGTTGGTGAAAGAAGTGTTAACGCGCCGAGACATAAAGCGTGGCTTTCCTGCCGCAGGCTGCGCTGCGCGAGGGCGGTTCGGTCGGGCCAATTCGGTTGCCATGCCCGGCGGAACGCGCTTCAACACGCGGATGCAAGACACCCATCGAATCGCAATCGTTGACCATGGCGGCGGCATTGATGCGGCGGCGGCACGGTTTGGCGGTGCGCGGGCCGATTGGCTGGACCTGTCCACCGGGATCAATCCGCGCCCCTATCCCCTACCCGCCTTTGCGCCTGACGCTTGGACCGCCCTGCCCGACCGTGCCGCCTTTGCGGGGCTTGAGGCGGCGGCGCAGGTGTTCTGGCGCGTGCCAGATGGGGCGGCGGTGCTGGCGGCCCCCGGTGCCTCTGCGCTGATCGCGCGGATGCCTGCGGTGCTGGACGGTACGCGGGTCCATATCCCGCAGCCCACCTACAACGAACACGCCCGAGCCTTTGCCGCGCAGGAGTGGACTGTAACGGACAACACCCCGGATGCCACGGTGGTGGTGCATCCCAACAATCCCGACGGGCGGCGGCACACCCTGCCCGCCACCCGTTTCGCCGTTGTTGACGAAAGCTTCGGCGACGTCACTCCCGATGACAGCCTGATCGCCCATGCCACCCGCTCCGGCGTGATGATCCTGAAGAGTTTCGGCAAGTTCTGGGGGTTGGCGGGTCTGCGGCTGGGGTTCCTGATCGGCGATCCCACGCTGGTCGCGCGGATGGAGACGCTGATCGGCCCTTGGGCGGTCTCTGGCCCCGCGCTGGCCGCCGGGACCATGGCGCTGAACGATACGGCTTGGGCCGAGGCCACCCGCGCGCGCTTGGCCGAGGATGCCGCAAGGCTGGATGCGCTGACGGGGTGGCCTGTGGCGGGGGGAACCTCGCTGTTCCGTCTCTATGACGTGGGCAACGCGGCGGCGATGCAAGACCGTCTGGCGCGGCACCACATCTGGACCCGCATCTTCCCGTGGTCGGATCGCCTGATCCGGCTTGGCCTGCCCGACGGCACAGGCTGGGACCGTCTGCACAGGGCGCTGGCATGAGCGCGGGTCTGCTGGTCGGCGCGATGCTGCTGGATGCCGCGTTGGGAGAGCCGCGCTGGCTGTGGTCGCGCTGGCCGCATCCGGCGGTGCTGATGGGGCGGCTGATCGGCTGGGCGGATCAACGCTTCAACGATGGGGCGGCGCGGCGGGTCAAGGGTGTGGCGGTCATGGCGGTGCTGGTGCTGGGCGCTTGGGCGCTCGGGCACATGATCGCGGCCATCCCCGATGGCGGCGTGCTGGAGGTGATCGTTGCCGCGATCCTTCTGGCGCAAAAGTCGCTGGTCCAGCATGTGCAGGCCGTGGGCGATGCGCTGCGCCTGTCGCTGGGCCAAGGCCGCCGTGCCGTGGCGATGATCGTCGGCCGCGATACGGCGGCGCTGGAAGAACCCGCCGTCGCCCGTGCCGCGATTGAAAGCGCGGCCGAGAACCTGTCGGATGGGGTCATTGCGCCTGCCTTCTGGTTCCTGATCGGGGGCCTGCCCGGCATCCTGATCTACAAGATCACCAACACCGCCGACAGCATGATCGGCCACCGCACCCCACGGCACGAAGAATTCGGCTGGGCCGCTGCACGCTTTGACGACCTTTTGAACCTGATCCCCGCCCGCCTGACCGCGCTGCTGATCGCGCTGGCGCATGGCTGGCTGGACGCCCGCCCCATCCTGCGCGACGCGCCGCTGCATCGGTCGCCCAATGCCGGATGGCCCGAGGCGGCGATGGCCGTGGTGCTGGACATCGCCCTGTCCGGTCCGCGCAGCTATCATGGTGAGATGCGGGATTTCCCATGGGTCTGGCCCGAAGGGCGGCGCGACATCGGCCCCGATGCGGTGGATGCTGCCGTTTCGGCGCTTTGGCGGGCTTGGGCGTTGATGCTGGCGCTGGTGGCCGCACTCGCGCTGCTTTGATGGCGTGGGCCGTTTTGAACTTTGGACCGAGCATAACGCAAAGTGATCGTTTGCGACTTGCCGCAACGCAGCGCGACTGACAGTCTAAGGCTCTGACTGTTTTGCCCTCGGAAGGGGTCTTGATGCGCCTTGCCTTGCCGATCCTTGCCCTTGCCGTGCTGGCCGGACCCGCCTCTGCCGCGCCCTGCGGTGGGGATTTTGGCGCCTTTGTCGCCGCGATGAAGGCCGAAGCCATCGCCGCGGGCCAGCCTGCCGATGTGGTGGACCGCTTTTTCGACGGGGTGCGTCAGGATGGTGCCGTGCTGAAGGCGGACCGGTCGCAGGGCGTGTTCCGCAAGAGTTTCCTTGAGTTCTCGAAAAGCCTGATCTCCAAGGACCGCATGGCGCGCGGACTGGCCAAGGCACAGGAATGGGATGCGGTCTTTCAGCGGGCCGAGGCCGAGTTTGGCGTGCCGCGCGGCATCCTTCTGGCGTTTTGGGCGTTTGAGACGGATTACGGCGCGGTGCAGGGCGATTTCAACACCCGCAACGCGCTGGTGACGCTGGCGCATGATTGCCGCCGGCCCGAATTGTTCCAGCCGCAGGTTCTAGCGGCGGTGGAGCTGTTCCGTCTGGGCGAGTTTGACCAGACCACCACCGGGGCCTGGGCGGGGGAAATCGGCATGGTCCAGATGCTGCCCGCCGACATTCTGGAACGCGGGGTGGATGGCGATGGTGACGGGCTGGTCACGCTGAAAACATCGGTCCCCGATGCCTTGATGTCGGGCGCGAAAATGCTGGCGCATCACGGCTGGCGCGGTGATCAGCCCTGGATGCAAGAGGTGACGCTGCCCGCGAGCTTTGAATGGTCGCTGACCGGGCTGGGCACGGAGATGCCGGTGGAGCAATGGGCCGCGATGGGCGTGCAGTTGCGGCAGGGGATGCTGCCGATGGGGCTGCCTGCCTCGGTCCTGCTGCCACAGGGGCGCAACGGCCCGGCCTTCCTCGTCTATCCCAATTTCAAGACCTTGTTCCAATGGAACCAGAGCTTTGTCTATGTCACCACCGCCGCCTATTTCGCGACCCGTCTGACCGGGGCCGATCCCTATGCGGCGGGCAATCCCGATCCGGCGCTGAGCGTGGAGCAGATGACCGCGTTGCAGCAAAAGCTGGCAGCGCGGGGGCATGACGTGGGCAAGATCGACGGCATCCTTGGCGCCTCGACCCGTGTCGCGGTGCAAAAGGAACAGGAACGGCTGGGGCTGCCCGCCGACGCCTGGCCGACGGTGGACCTTCTGGACCGTCTGTGACCGATGCGCTGGGGGATCGTCACCACCCTTGCCGCACCTCAGGCCGACGTGCTGGCCTTTGTCGCGCATCATCTGGCCCTTGGGGCGGAGCGGATCTGGCTCTGCTTTGACACGCCCGACGACCCGGCAGCCGACCGTGTGGAGGGCCATCCGCGCATCACGGTCCGGCGCTGCGACACCGCGCATTGGACGCGGCTTGGCATCACCCGGCCCGAACGGCACCAGAACCGCCAGACCGCCAATGCCCAAGCCGTGCTGCGGGAGTGCGGGCAGGACGGTGCGCTTGATTGGCTGGCGCATATCGACGTGGATGAATTCCTGACCGCCGATGCCCCCGTGGCCTCGATCCTGTCCGAGGTGCCGCGCCACCGCCCCTTTGTCCGCGCCAAGGCATGGGAGGCGCTGCACAGCCCCGGCCTTCCCGATGACATCTTCACCGCCACGGCCTTCCGCGCGCCGCTGAACGCCGAAAGCCATGCCGCGCATCGGGCGGCGATCTTTGGCCCCTTTGCGCCGCTGCTGCCCACCGGCTGCATGAGCCATGCCGTCGGCAAATGCTTCTTCCGCCCCGATGTGCCGGGTCTGCAAGCCTGGCTGCATGGCGCATCGAAGGGCGGCGAGAAGCTGCCCCCCGGCCCGCCCCTGCCCGGTATGGCGCTGCTGCATTTCCATTCCCAAGACCCGGTGACATGGAAGGGCCGCCTGCCCTTCCGGCTGGAACGGGGCGCTTATGTGCTGAAGCCCGAACTCGCGCTGTTCCTGAAAACCGCGGATGCGGCAGAGATTGACGCGTTCTATCACCGCTGCCTGACCGCCACGCCGGACGCGCTGGCCTATCTGCGCCAGCACCGTCTGTTGCGCGAGGTTGATCTGACCCTGCGCGCCAAGGTGGCCGCGCTGGGGCTTTAGCCCGCCCGCTGCAACACCGGCACGTGCAGCGAAAAGCTGGAGCCTTGCGGCGAGCTTTGGTCCAGCGTGATCCGGCATCCGGTCTGGTCCGCCAAACGGCGCGAGATCGCCAAGCCGATCCCCGCCCCGCCAATGGTGCTGTTTTCCTGTCCCAGACGCTCAAAGGGTTGGAACAGCCGCGCCTGACGCTCTGGCGCGATGCCGTGACCAGTGTCGCGAACCACGAAGGCCATGCTGTCAGGTGCGGGGACGAACTCCAACACGACGCGCCCGCCGTCCCGGTTGTACTTCACCGCGTTCGACATCAGATGGCCCAGAATGCGGGTCAGGATATCGGCATCCCCGCGCAAGGGCGGCAGGGGCTGCGCCGGTTCGACCACGCTGACCGTCAGATGCCGCCGCGCCGCCGCCTCGGCCTGACCGGCGACAGCCCGCCGCGCCACGGCCAGCGCATCGACCGGACCCAGCGAATGCGTCACGCCGCCCTGTTCGATGCGGGCAAGGTCGATCACGCCTTCCACCAGATGCAGCATCTGCCGCCCGGCATCCGAAATCGCCTGCACCTGCCGCATGCGTTCGGCATCCAGCACCTCGCCCCGGGCGGTCTGCAACAACTCGGAAAAGCCGGTGATCGCGTTCAGGGGCGTGCGGAACTCATGGCTCATCGCCGAGAGGAACGCCGCCTTGGAGCGGTTCGCCGCCTGCAAGCCGATGCCCATCTGCACAAGATGGTCCCCGACCCGCTGCAGCTCGGCAATCTCATAGCTGTGGTTTTCCGGGATCTGCCCGCCTTGCGTGATGCGGGCCATGTTCGCCTCGATGGCGGCCAGCGGTTGGGCCACACGGCGGCTCATGGCGACTGAGCGCCGCCAGAGAAACAGGAAGAAACCAGCGTAGAACAGGATGAGGATCGCCAGCATTCCCTTGGTCACAAAGGACAACTGCGCGCGCAGACCGGTCGCCTCGGCCAGCACGGCGCTTTCCGACGCCATGACCACCAAGGTCCAGTTCGGACCGGCGATCTGGGACCAGGCCGCGATCATCGGCCTGCCGAAGTCAAAGCCGTGATGCCCGCTCGGCGCTTCGTTGATCGCGGCGGCCACCTCGGCCAATTCGGCCCGGCGAAACAGGTTGAAGCTTTCCGGCTTGAACGTGTCCTGCAGGATCGCCTCGTTGTAACTGTGATTGATCACCTCGCTGACGCCCCAATCCGCCTCTCCGGCGGGGGGCAGGGCCAGGATCGTCCCGTCCCGCCCGATCAGCACGGCATAGCCATCCCCGCCCAGCCGCAGGTTCAGCACCTGCTGGATGATCGTTCCGATGGTGACATCAAGCCCCACCACCCCTTCCAGCCGCGCCGCGCCATAGACCGGCGCGATGGCCGACACCATCCAGCCCGACCCCGCCGGATCAACATAGGGATCGGTCCAGACCACCCCGCGCGACGGGTTATGGGCGGCATCGGCCTCGTAGTAGAAATTGTAACTGGGGATATCCATCTTCGGCGGATAGACAGAGAGAACATCGAAATAGGGATAAATCCGGTTCAGGCTGTCATGTGTGTTCACATAGATCTGCTGGATCAGCGGATCGGCCTCGACGATGCTTTTCATGATCGGGTCAAGCTGGACCGTGCGCCAGACCTTCTGCCGTTCGGCCTCGCCCACGGGAACGATGCCGGAATAGAACACCGCCGACCCGCCCGTATCGCGCGTGGTGTGGAACACGCCATCGGGGGACATCGCATGCCGCGCCTTTTCCGCCGCCGTCGTATTGGCATCCGATGCCAGCGCGCGACCGGTCTCTCCGGCATAGACGCGGGTCAGGGCGCTGATCGTCTCCAACCGGCGGGCGATGACATCGGCCTCGCGCAGGGCGGCATCGGCGAGGGCGTCGGTGGCCATGCCCCGCACCGTTTCGGCGCTGCGTTCGTAAACCACATCCGTGGTGACGAAGTAGATCACCACAAAGGACAATTCGATCAGCAACAGCGGCACCAGCGCCGCCCGCAGATAGGAACGCCACAGCCAACGGCTGAGAGGCAACGGTCCCTTGACGGTCATTGCAGCCCTCTTTCTGTGATGCGCGCTTCCCCTTCGCTTCTACAGCAAACCCGGCCGCACGAAAGATCCCTGCACCTATTCTTCAGTATAGGCGTTGCCCATGTGTCCCGGTTTGGGCACGACCGCAGGTCTCGGCCTCAGGGCCGCGTGGCGCTTTCCCGCACACGCTGCCGCCACAGCGTGAACAACCCCGCCATCACCACGACCCCGGCCCCGATCGCCACATTCAGCCGCAGGGCATCGCCAAACACCGTCAACCCGAGGGCCGAGGCAAAGACCAGTTGCAGATAGGCAAAGGGCTGCACCGCCGAGGCTTCGGCCACGGCATAGCAGCGGATCAGCAGCCAATGCCCCAGCACCGCCATGCAGCACAAGAGCAGCATCCAGCCCCAATCGGGGCCCGTCATCGGCTGCCAGAACCAGATGCCCACCACCGTCATCCCCAGCGCGCCCACCGTCCCCGTCCAGAAGAAGCTGACCGAGGCCGCATCCCCCCGCGCCACATAGCGCGTCAACAGGCTGTACAGGGCGAAGAGCAGCGCCGAAGCCAACGGCACCAAAGCCCAGGGCGAAAACACCCCAAAGCCCGGCTCCAGAATGATCAGCATCCCCAGAAAACCGATGCCAATCGCCGTCCAGCGCCGCCAGCCGACCTTTTCCCCCAGCACCGGCCCCGACAGCGCCGCCACCAGCAGGGGATAGCCGGCAAAGACGGCATGGCTTTCCACCAGACCCAGCTTCACAAAGCCCAGCACCATGACGCAAATCTCAAGGATCAGCACCAGCGCCCGCAAGGTTTGCAGCGCCGGATAGCGCGTCACCGCCGCCGCGCGCAGCCCTCCGGGGGATCGCGCCGCCATGGCCAGCACGAAGAGGGCAAAGAACCAGAAGCGGATCATCACCACCATCAGCACATTGTATTCCGTCGCCAGATGGCGCGACACGCCGTCCTGCGCGGCAAAGACCGCCGTGGTGGCCACCATCAGCGCGATGCCCAGACGGGTGTTCTGCGTCGCCTTCATGCCCTGCACCGTCACGGCATCACCCCCACCGACATATGCCGTTTGCGCCCATGCCCGGCCCGCCGCTCCACCGTGAACCCCGCCGCCGCCAGCGCGCGCCGCACGTGGCCCGCCGCGGTATAGGTGGCAAAGGTGCCTCCCGCCGCCGTGTGCCGCGCCACTTGCTCCATCAGCGCATCAGACCACAACTCGGGGTTCTTGGCCGGGGAAAACCCATCCAGAAACCACGCATTCGCCCGACCGCCCCAAGCGGGCAGCGTCTCCCGCGCGTCGCCGATCACCACCTCCACCTGCACCGGCCCAAGCGCAAAGGCGCGCCGCCCCGCCGCCCAATGGGTCAGGAAATCTTCCGCCACCGCCCGCGCCTGCGGGAAATGCGCCAGCGCCCGCGCAATCTCTTCCGCCGTCAGGGGATAGGCCTCAAAGCTGGTGTAATGGATGGGCCCTGCCTGACCCTCTGCCGCGATCAGGGTCGCCAACAGGTTCAACCCGGTGCCAAAGCCCAACTCCGCAATCCGGAACTCGGGGGCAAGGCGCGCGGGCAAGCCATTCCCCGCCAGAAACACATGCCGCGTTTCCGCCAAGCCATCGGCAAGCGAGAAATAGGGATCATCAAACCGCCGCGACACCGGCACCACCCCGTCGCGCCAGTCCAAGCCATCCCCACCCTGTTCGCCGCCTGTCATCTGCCCTAAACCCCGTGATGCGCGGCATCCATGGGCAAGGGCGGACGGAATGGCAAGGGTCGATCTGACAGTGCGCGGCGGCGGCATCTTCGGCCTCGCCTGCGCCTTCACCGCAAGCCGCCGTGGCGCAAAGGTCAGGCTGATCGAGACCGCGCATATCGGGGCCGGATCGTCGGGCGGCCTGATCGGGGCCTTGGCCCCGCATGTGCCGGAAAACTGGAACCCCAAGAAGCAATTCCAACTCGACAGCCTGTTGATGGCCGAGGATTTCTGGGCCGATGTCGCCCACATCGGCGGCACGGACCCCGGCTACCTGCGGTCCGGCCGCCTGCAACCCTTGCCCGATGCCCATGCCGTCACCCTCGCCCGCGCGCGGATCGCTGAGGCCGCGATCCTCTGGCAAGGCCGCGCCACATGGTCGGTCATCCCCGCCACAGGCGCCGCATGGGAACCTCAAAGCCCGACCGGCCTCTTGATCCACGACACCCTCACCGCGCGCCTGTCTCCCCGCGCCGCCGGCAAAGCCCTCACCGCCGCCCTCCACGACTTGGGCGCAGAGGTGGTGATCGGCGATCATGCAGACGAGGGCGCCGTCCTCTGGGCCACGGGATACCAAGGCCTGCAAGACCTGAACGCCGCCTTTGGCAAAGCCGTCGGCGCAGGCGTCAAAGGCCAATCCCTCGCGCTGTGCCTGCCCGACCTTGACCCTGCCGCCTTGCCGCAACTCTTTGCCGATGCGCTGCACATCGTGCCCCATGCCGATGGCAGCATCGCCATCGGCTCCACTTCGGAAAACGCCTGGGACGACCCCACCGGCATCGACGCCGCCTGTGACGCCCTCCTCGACCGCGCCCGCGCCGCGCTGCCGATCCTCGCCCGCGCCCGGATCACCGACCGCTGGGCCGGCATCCGACCCCGCGCCAAGACCCGTGCCCCGATACTGGGGCCATGGCCGGGCCGCCCCGGCCATTTCATCGCCAATGGCGGCTTCAAGATCGGCTTCGGCATGGCCCCGAAGGTGGCCGAGGTCATGGCCGACCTGATCCTTTCCGCCGACGACAGCGCCATCCCCGCAGGCTTCCGCGTGGACGCCAACCTCTGATCCTTCCCCGTTGCGAAAATATCCTCGGGGGAGTCGCCCGCCTGCGGGCGACCGGGGGCAGACAGCCCCCGCCTGCCCTGACCGCGCCTCTGGCGCGGACAGGGCGCATCGCTTGCGCGCCTCTGGCGCGCGCAATCGGATCACCGTGCCAGATCACGCAACATCTTGGGGATAAGCCGCACCCGACCGCGATAGGCGCGCCGCCAAGCGTTGACTCATGCCGCCCTGCGCGAGACCATGCCCGACCATATCGGAATCAGGACCTTCGCCTTGCGTTTCACCCGCCTGCGTCTCAACGGCTTCAAGAGCTTCGTGGACCCCACGGATCTCGTGATCCATGACGGCTTGACCGGCGTCGTCGGTCCCAACGGCTGTGGCAAGTCGAACCTGCTTGAAGCGCTGCGCTGGGTCATGGGGGAAAACCGCCCCACCGCCATGCGCGGCGGCGGGATGGAGGATGTGATCTTCGCCGGGGCCGCCACGCGTGGGGCGCGCCACTTTGCCGAAGTGGCGCTGGTCATCGACAATCAGGACCGGCTCGCCCCCTCGGGTTTCAACGACGCCGACCAGATCGAGATCGTCCGCCGCATCACCCGCGATGCCGGATCGGCCTACAAGGCCAATGCCAAGGACATCCGCGCCCGCGATGTGCAGATGCTCTTTGCCGACGCCTCCACCGGCGCGCATTCCCCCGCACTTGTCCGGCAGGGCCAGATTTCCGAACTGATCAACGCCAAGCCCAAGGCGCGGCGGCGCGTGCTGGAAGAGGCGGCGGGAATTTCCGGCCTCTATGCCCGTCGCCATGAGGCAGAGTTGAAACTGACCGGCGCAGAACAGAACCTGACCCGCGTCGATGATGTGCTGGAACAACTGGCCCAGCAACTGTCCACCCTGACCCGCCAAGCCCGCCAAGCCGCCCGCTACCGCGAAATCGGCGAGGAATTGCGCCGCGCCGAAGGGATGCTCCTCTATCGCCGCTGGCGCGAGGCGGAAACCGCGCGGCTGGAAACCGAAACCGCCCTGCGCGCGCGGGTTCTCGCGGCCTCGCAGGCCGAAGCCGCCGCCCGCGCCGCTGGCAAGGCCCGCGAGGCGCGCGAAGATCACCTGCCCGCGCGCCGCGAGGAAGAGGCGATTGCCACCGCCATCCTGCAACGGCTGACCGTGCAGCGCGACGCTTTGGGCGAGCAGGAAAACCGGGCGCGGCAAATGATCGACACGCTGCGCGGCCGGATCGACCAGTTGCAGCGCGACATGGACCGCGAGGCGGGCCTGAACCGTGACGCAGGCGACACCATCGCCCGGCTGGAGTGGGAGATTGACCAGCTCACCCGCAGCCACGACGGCCATGACGACAAACTGGCCGAAGCGGCGGAACTCGCCCGCGAGGCCGCCGCCACCCTGTCGGAATGCGAAACCCTGCTGTCCGAACAGACCGAAGACGCCGCCCGTCTGGCCGCCCGCCACCAATCGGCGCAGCGCATGCTGGCCGACACGCGTGCCACGCTGGACCGCACCGAAGCGCAGGCCGTCGCCGCACGCGGGGCCGTGGGCGATGCGGCCGAAGCGTTGGACACCGCATCTGAGGCCTTCGAGGCCGCAGAAGAGGCACAGGAACAGGCCCAGACCCTGACAGAACGCGCCGAAGAAACGCTCGAAGCCGCCGAGGCGGCCCGCGCCGAAACCCAAGGGCGCGAGGCCGAGGCCCGCGCCGCCCGCTCGTCGGCCGAAGGCGAGGCGAACGCCCTGCGCGCCGAAGTCGCCGCCTTGGCAAAGTTGGTAGAGCGTGAGGCACTGGCGGGCAGCCAGCTTCTCGACCGGCTGACGGTGGAACCCGGCTATGAAAAGGCGCTCGGCGCGGCGCTGTCCGATGACCTGCGGGCGCCAGAGGTGGACGCCGCCGCGCGGTCGGGCTGGACCGGCCTGCCCGATTACGACGCACCCCAGCCCCTGCCTGCAGGCGTGACACCGCTCGCCGACCATGTCACCGCGCCGCCGGTCCTGTCCCGCCGTCTGGGCCAGATCGGCCTTGTCGCGCGCGGCGAAGGGGCAGCCTTGCAGGCGCAGTTGCAACCCGGCCAACGGCTTGTGTCGCTGGACGGCGATCTCTGGCGCTGGGACGGCTTCCGCACCGGGGCCGAGGATGCGCCCTCTGCCGCCGCGCTGCGTCTGCAACAGCTCAACCGTCTGGTGCAGTTGAAGCGCGATCTGGAAGATGTCTCCGCCCGCGCGACCGGGGCGCGTCAGGCGCATGAGGCGCTTCAAGCCCGCTTGGCCGACCTTGCCCGCGCCGACCAGATGGCGCGGGACGCCCGCCGCGCCGCCGACCAGCGCATGACCGAGGCCAACCGCGCGGCGGCACGGGCCGAGGCCGACCGCTCCATCGCGCAAGGCAAGCTGGAGGCCGCGCGTCTGGCCGTCACGCGCTTTGAGGACGAGGCGATGGCCGCCCGCGCAAGGCTGCGCGAGGCCGAGGCGCAGGTGGCCGACCTGCCCGACCTGAGTGCCGCGCGCCAGACGCTGGAGGACGCCAAACTTGCGGTCGAGGGCGCGCGTCTGGCCATGCTGACCCGTCGTTCGTCGCATGATGAACTCCGCCGCGAAGGCGAGGCACGGGTGCGGCGGCGGCAAGAGGCCACGAAAGAGCTTTCCGGTTGGCGGCACCGGCTGGAAACGGCGGAACGCCGCATCGCCGAACTGGCCGAGCGCAAGCTGGAAACCGAGGCCGAGCTTGAGGACGCCACCGCCGCCCCCGAAGAAATCGCCATCAAGCGCGAGGAACTGTCGGACGCCATCCTTGAGGCCGAAACCCGCCGCCGCGCCGCCGCCGAGGCCTTGGCCAGCGCCGAAACCGCGCTGCGCGAGGCGCAGATCGCCGAGCGCGAGGCCGAACGTCTGGCCGGTGAGGCACGCGAAGCCCGCGCCCGTGCCGAAGCCCGCGCCGATGCCGCCCGTGGGACTGTGGCCTATGCCGCCGAACGCATCCTTGAGGAAACCGAAGCAACGCCGGACCAGTTGCTGGACACGCTGAAGGTCGATCCCGACTCCATGCCCGATGCCGAGGCGCTGGACACCGAGGTGAACCGTCTGAAGCGCCAGCGCGAGTCCCTTGGGGCCGTGAACCTGCGGGCCGAAGAGGATGCCAAGGCGGTGTCGGATGAATACGACACCTTGGCCAAGGAAAAGATCGACCTTGAAGAGGCGATCAAGAAGCTGCGCGCCGGAATCTCGGGTCTGAACCGCGAAGGGCGGGAACGGCTGCTGACGGCCTTTGAACAGGTGAATGCCAATTTCTCGACCCTGTTCACCCACCTCTTCGGCGGTGGCGAGGCGCGTCTCGTGCTGGTCGAATCCGATGACCCGCTGGAGGCGGGGTTGGAGATCATGTGCCAGCCGCCGGGCAAGAAGCTGGCGACGTTGTCGCTGTTGTCGGGAGGGGAGCAGACCCTGACAGCCCTCGCGCTGATCTTTGGCGTGTTCTTGGTGAACCCCGCGCCGATCTGCGTGCTGGACGAGGTGGACGCGCCATTGGACGATGCCAACGTGACCCGCTTTTGCGACATGCTGGACGAAATGACCCGCCGCACCGAGACGCGGTTTCTGGTCATCACCCACCACGCCGTGACCATGGCGCGCATGGACCGTCTTTTCGGCGTGACGATGCAGGAACAGGGCGTCAGCCAGTTGGTGAGCGTGGATTTGAAGAAGGCCGAGGCGTTGGTGGCGTGAGAGGGGCCATCGTTGTCCTTTTTTGATCACCGGCAGCCAAGGGGCGCGCGCGCCCCGATGCTTTGGGCATCGGGGCAATCCCTATCGTTGCGCCAAGGCAAGAAGTCGCCTTCACGCATCCCTTGATTGCAGCCCACCCCATCCGCCGCTACACCCACCCCCATGACTGATCCGCTTTCCATCCTCGCCCAAGCCCTGCGCTCTGCCGGTTTCGACGGCGTTGAAACCGATGGCCTGACACTTTACGCCCGCACCGCCGATGCGTTGGAGTTTCAGGCGACGGCGGATGATCTTTACCGTCTGTCCATCCGCTACGCCGTCCGCGCCACCGACGCCGAACGCGCGGACTGGATGCGGGCGAACCCCAAGGGGCGGCTGGAGATCGCGGCGGGCGAGACGGAATTGACCCTGTCCCTTCCGCTGGATGCTGACCTGCCGAAGGCCCTATTAGATTGGGCAAAGCTGGTGCACGCCGGTGCCGTGGCCGCGGTGGAGTGGCGGCGGCGGCAAAAGCCGCTCTACGGGATGTAGAAAGGGGCGCGCAGGTTTCCCCGCACGCCCCCCATTCAGCTCAGCGTAATCTCAAGCGACAGAGGCAATCGCCGCCGCAAGGATCGGCACCGTCCGCGCATTCAGCCCGGCGATGTTGATGCGGCTGTCACCCACCATGTAGATCGCGTGCTCTTCGCGCAGGCGGATCACCTGTGCTTCGGTCAGACCGAGGCGAGAGAACATGCCGCGATGGTCCGCCACAAAATCGAAACGGTCGGAATTCGTCGCCTGACGCAGCGCATCGGCCAGCGCCTTGCGCAAGCCCAGCATGCTCAGGCGCACCTCTTCCAGTTCCGCCATCCAGTCGGTGCGCAAAGCCTCATCCTCAAGGATCATTGTCACCAGACGCGCACCGTGATCGGGCGGGAAGGAATAGTTCTGACGGTTCAGGAAGTTCAGGTTGCCCTGCAGCACGCCCTTGCCATCCGCAGCCCCGATGCCGATCAGGATGCCGGTGCGCTCACGGTAAATGCCGAAGTTCTTGCTGCACGAGGCCGCGATCAGCACCTCGGGGAAGGACTTTGCCACCAGACGGGTCGCGGCGGCATCGGCCTCGAGCCCGTCACCAAAGCCCTGATAGGCAAGGTCCACCAGCGGGATCGCGCCCTTGGCGACCAGCAGCGCCACGACCTGATCCCACTGCGCGGCATCGAGATTCGCGCCCGTCGGGTTGTGGCAGCAGCCGTGCAGCAGGACCACATCACCGGGGGCAACCTTTGACAGGTCTTCCAGAACGCCCGCAAAATCCACACCACGCGTTTTGGCGTCGAAATAGCGATACTCGGCCATCTTCATGCCGAGGTATTTCACGATCGACGGATGGTTCGGCCAGGTCGGCGCGGACAACCAGACCGTGGCATCGGGCGAGGCCAGCTTGACCAGTTCCAGCGCCTGACGGATCGCGCCCGTCCCGCCGGGGGTCGAGACCGAGGCGACACGGTCAAATGACACCGCGTCGGCAAGGATCATCTTCGTCATCGCGGCGTTATAGGCAGGTTCCCCGGCCAGCGCGGTGTAGGTCTTCGTCGTCTCGACCTCCCACAGCTTCTTTTCCGCCGCCTTGACCGCGCGCATCACGGGGGTCAAGCCGGTCGCGTCCTTGTAGACACCGACGCCGAGGTCGATCTTTCCGTCGCGCCCGTCTTCACGGAACATCTGGATCAGTTGCAGGATCTTGTCCTGCGGCTGGGCCGTCAGCTGGTCGAACATGGTCTTATCCCTTCTCGATGGGCAGGTCGTCGTACATGCCCCATTCGGCCCAAGAGCCGTCATACAAACTGTGATTGCGGTGCCCGAGGCGTTCCAATGCCAGGGACAGGATCGCTGCCGTCACACCGGAGCCGCAGGAGGTGATCGCAGGTTTGGACAGGTCCACCCCTGCGCCTTCAAAGGCGGCGCGCAACTCGGGCAAGGGCTTCATCGTGCCATCGGCGTTCAGCACCTGCGTATAAGGCAGGTTCCTCGCCCCCGGAATGTGACCGGTCCGCAGCCCGGGGCGGGGTTCCGCTGCCTCGCCCTTGAACCGTGCGGCGGGGCGGGCATCGATGATCTCGGCCTCGCGCAGCTTGGAGGTGTGGGCGACCTGGGTCACATCCTTCACCAACTGGTTCTGCCGCTGCACGGTGATATGGCGATCACGGACCACGGGGGGCAGGTCCTCGATCTCGCGCCCTTCGGCCCGCCATTTCGGGAAACCGCCGTCCAGCACGGCCACATCGGTCTTGCCCATCAGGCGGAAGGTCCACCAGACGCGCGCAGCGGAAAACAGACCCGAGCCGTCATAGACCACCACCTGATGCCCATCGCCCACACCCATCGCCCGCATCCGGCTGATGAACTTTTCCGGCGGTGGGGCCATGTGGGGCAGGGAGGAGCGCTGATCCGAAATCTCGTCAATGTCGAAAAACCGCGCGCCGGGGATATGGGCCACGGCATATTCGGCCTTGGGGTCCCGATCCGTGCCGGGCAGATACCACGAGGCATCCAGAATCCGCAAATCCGGGTCACGCAGATGCGCGGCCAGCCAATCGGTGGACACAAGCGTTTTCGGATCATCGGTCATGAGACGTCCCCGGTCCTGAAGCCACGGCCAAGCGGTGCTGGCTGGCACGTAGCGGCAACAGGGCCTCTAGGCAAGGGCGCAAGGCGGAAAGGGTTATGCCGAGGGCGCATTGACGGTGCAAATTTCTTCGAAGAAATTTGCAAATTCGTTTGAACGAATTTGGCGCCTGCCGCCGTCAGTCGCGCTTGCTGTGCTTCAAGAGCCGCGCCTTTTCGCGGTCCCAATCCCGTTTGGCGCTGGTTTCGCGCTTGTCGGCCAGCTTCTTGCCCTTGGCGACGCCCAGCTTCAGCTTCACCATGCCGCGTTCGTTGAAATACATCTTGATCGGCACAAGGGTCATGCCTTCGCGCGCGGTGGCGTTCCACAGACGCGACAGTTCCTTGCGGCTGACCAAGAGCTTGCGGCGGCGGCGTTCTTCATGCCCCCAAGTCTTGGCCTGCAGATAGGGCGCGATATAGCCGTTGATCAGCCACAACTCGCCATTTTCCACGCTGGCATAGCTTTCGCCAAGGTTTGATCCGCCTTGGCGCAGGCTTTTCACCTCGGACCCCATCAGCATGATGCCCGCTTCCAGATCGCTTTCGATATGGTAATCGAACCGCGCCCGGCGGTTTTCGGCGATGAGTTTTGAGTTGGGATCAGATTTGGGTGCCATGATCGTTGTCAGATAGGCGATGGGACGGGCGAAGTCCAGATTGCGGTCTTGGCCATCAGCACAGGCTTTGCTACCCCGACGCTGGAACAGGAGGGCTCATGCTGACACAGATCGTACTTGGGACTGGCGTCATGCTGGTCAGTCTGATGATTGGCGCGGCCTCGGCCCTGATGCTGGAAGGTGCCTTCGTGCGCTTTCACGGCTGGCTGATCCGCCCGCCGCACCGGCCCAAGATGCTGCTTTTGGTGATGCTGTCGTCGATCTGGGCGGTGATGACCATCACGGCGGGGGTCTGGGTCTGGGCGCTGGCCTATGATCTGTTGGGCGTGTTCCCGACGTTTGAGGAGTCGCTCTATTTCTCGATCGTCACCTACACAACACTGGGCTATGGCGACGTGATCCTGCCGCATGAATGGCGCATCCTGTCGGGAATGACGTCGACCAATGGCTTTCTGAACTTCGGCCTGATCACCGCGCTGTTGATCGAGGCGCTGCGTCAGGTCCGCATCGGTCAGGTTACCGCCCGCCGCCCATAGACCAGCGCATAGATGCCTGCCCCCACCACAAGGGCCGAGCCGATCAGGGTCAGCCCATCCGGGTGTTCGCCAAAGACCAGCGTGCCAAGGATCATGGCAAAGACCAGCCGCGTATAGCGAAACGGTGTGACGGCAGAGACATCACCCGTCCGCATCGCCACGGTCAGGGCGAAATAGGCGAACACCCCGAAGGCGGTGGTGGCCAGCACGAGCGCCGCCCCCATCGCATCCGGCACCTTTGCTCCGCCGGAGATGCCCAACAGGATCGCCCCGGCCACGGCCAGCATCGACAGGCCGTAGATCCCCAGTTGCAGGTTGGACAGCACCGGCGGCGCGGCGCGGGTGGCCAGATCACGGCCCGCAAAGCCGATCAGGCCAAGGATGGTCAAGAGTGACAGCGCATTGAACCCGTCCAGACCGGGGCGCAGGATCACCAGAACCCCGGCAAAGCCGATCAGGATCGCCAACCACCGCCGCCAACCCACGGTTTCACCAAAGATCACCGCCGCCCCCGCCACCACGACCAACGGCGTGGCTTGCAGGATGGCCGAGGCCACAGACAAGGGCGTCAGCGCGATGGCCAGCGAATAGAACAGCCGCCCCGTCACCTCGAACCCCGACCGGATCAAGAGCGGTCGAGACAGGGCGGCGGGGTGGAACACGCGTTCCCCTTTGCGCGACGCCAGCAGGGCAAAGGCCGCCGCCCCGATCAGCCCGAAGACCAGCAGCACCTGCCCCAAGGGCATGTGCTTGGCGGCGGCTTTCAGGAACATGTCCTCCACCGCAAAGCCCGCCATCGCGGCCACCATCCACAGCGCACCCGTCAGATTGGCGGATGCGCCTTTGGGATGGGTCACAGGATGCCCGCAAATTCCATCGCGGCCTTGATCTTTGCCTTGGTGCCGTCGGTCAGGCCGACCAGCGGCAGGCGGACCTCTTCGGAACACATGCCCAAGAGCGACAGGCCATATTTGGCCCCGGCCAGACCCGGCTCGATGAAGATCGCCTCATGCAGCGGCATCAGGCGGTCCTGATACTCCAGCGCCTTGCGGTAATCGCCGGCCAAGGTGGCCGCCTGGAACTCGGCACAGAGCTTCGGTGCGACGTTGGCGGTCACGGAAATGCAGCCCACCCCGCCATGCGCGTTGAAGCCCAGCGCGGTCGCATCCTCGCCCGACAGTTGGATGAAATCCGCCCCGCAGGAGGCGCGCTGCATCGACACACGCTCGATCTTGCCGGTCGCATCCTTGACCCCGATGATGCGCGGCAACTTGGCCAGCGTGCCCATGGTTTCGGGAGACATGTCCACGACCGAGCGGCCTGGGATGTTGTAGATCACGATCGGCAGGGTGCAGCAGTCATGCAGCGCGGTGTAATGCGCGATCATCCCGGCCTGCGTCGGCTTGTTGTAATAGGGTGTCACCACCAGCGCGGCATCCGCGCCCACCCGCTGGGCGTGCTGGATCAGGCGGATGCCTTCGACCGTGTTGTTCGACCCGGCCCCGGCGATCACCGGCACGCGGCCACGGGCGGCTTTGACCACCTCTTCCACGACAGTCTCATGTTCCTCATGCGAAAGCGTCGGGCTTTCGCCCGTGGTGCCGACCGGGACAAGGCCGGTGGAGCCCTGTTCGATCTGCCATTCCACAAGTTTCTTCAGCGTCTCCAGATCAAGTTCGCCGTTCTTGAACGGCGTTACCAGCGCGGGAATGGACCCTTTGATCATGGAACGCGTCTCCTGATGGTGGGCAACACGCATGAGTCGCCCGATTTGCAAACGTAGCCTCTGTAGCCGTGCGGGCCGGACTTGCCAAGCGTGGCGCAAAGCTGCCGATGACGGGCTCTGTTGACGGGGTTGTGGGTTGCCCGTCCGGCAGGCTTGCGGCAGATTCCCGGCATGAGCGAGCAGAGCAAAAACACCAAAAGACGCCTCAGGGCGCAGCTTGGGCCTTTGGGCCTGTCCTTGATCCTTGCGCTGGCGGTGGTCCCGCCCGCGCGTGCCGACAGTGCGGACGCTTTGCAGGCAGCCCTTGGGGCCGTCGCACAGCAGGACTGGTCGGCGGCGGCGGCCCGTGTGACGCCCGGTTCAGTCGCGGGTGATATCGTCGAATGGCACCGCCTGCGCGCGGGCGAAGGGCGTCTGGGGGAGTACGAGGCCTTCCTGGCCCGCCGCCCGGATTGGCCCGGCCTGCCTTTGCTGAAAGAAAAGGGCGAAGAGGCGGTGGCCCGATCCACCGATCCGGCGCGGGTTCTGGCCTATTTCGGCACCGACCTGCCCGAAACCGCGCAAGGGGCCTTGGCCGCGATCAAGGCCCTGCGCGCCACGGGACGCGAGGCCGAGGCAGAGGCCGAGGCGTTCCGCGCCTGGGCCGATCTGCCCTTCGGCCCGGACGAAGAGGCCGCCTTGCTTGGGCTTTATGGCACGGCGCTGCAACAGGCCCATGCCGCGCGTCTGGACACCCTTTTGTGGCAGGGCCGCTTTGCCGAGGCCGAGCGGATGCTGACCCGCGTCGATGCCGGACGCGCGGCGCTGGCGCGGGCGCGGATGGCGCTGCGCAATGATGCCGATGGGGTGAACGCGCTGATCGAACGCGTCCCGGCCGGGTTGCAGGACGATCCGGGGCTGGCCTTTGAGCGTTTTGACTGGCGCTTGCGTCGCGACCGGACGGACGACGCGGCGGCGCTGATCTTGGAGCGGTCAACATCGGCCCAAGGGTTAGGCGACCCCGACGCATGGGGCGACCGCCGTGCCGATCTGGTGCGAGCCTTGATGCGCGAGGGCAAGCCAAAGCTGGCCTATCGCGTGGCGGCCAACCACCATCTGCAAGGCGGGCAGACCTATGCCGATCTGGAATTCCTGTCAGGCTTCATCGCGCTGCGGCGCCTGGATGATCCGGCGACCGCGTTGAAACACTTCCGCGCCTTGGGGCAGGCGGTGGGAACGCCGATTTCCATCGCACGGGCGCAGTACTGGCAGGGCCGCGCCTTGCTGGCGGCGGGCGACAAGTCCGGCGCGGTACAGGCGCTGCAAGCGGCGGCACAGAACCAGACGGCCTATTATGGTCTCTTGGCCGCCGAAACGCTGGGCCTGTCGCTGGACCCCGCGCTTTTGGCGAGGCATCAGCCCGGCGATTGGCAGGGCGCAAGCTTTGCGCAATCCTCCGTGTTTGAGGCCGCGCTCTTGCTGGACAAGGCCGGGGATCGCACCCTGTCCAAACGCTTTTTCCTGCACTTGGGCGAAAGCCTGTCGGACGCCGACCTTGCGAAACTGTCCGACCTTGCCCTGCGGATCGATGAGCCGCATATCGCCGTCGTCATCGCCAAACAGGCAGCGGAACGCGGCGTGATCCTGCCGGATGCCTATTTCCCGGTGCCCGCGTTTGTGCCCGATGGCCTTGCCGTCAGCCGCGCCTTCGCGCTGGCGATCTCGCGCCGGGAAAGCGAGTTTGATCCGGCGGCACGGTCAGCGGCGGATGCGCGCGGGTTGATGCAGGTCTTGCCCTCGACCGCCGAACATGTCGCCCCGCGCGTGGGCCTGACCTATGACGCCAAGCGGCTGAACGATCCGGCCTATAATGTGAAGATCGGCAGCGGCTATCTGGCAGAGCTTGTGTCGAAGTTCGGGCCTTCGGTCGCGCTGGTCGCCTCGGGCTACAACGCCGGGCCGGGGCGTCCGACACGCTGGATGCAGACGCTGGGCGATCCGCGCGACCCGTCGGTGGATGTGGTGGATTGGGTGGAGATGATCCCCTTCACCGAAACCCGCACCTATGTGATGCGCGTGTCCGAAAGCCTTGTCATCTACCGCGCCAAGCTGAAAGGCCAGCCAATCCCGGTGCGCATCACATCAGAACTGCGCGGCTGACAGCGAACCCTTGCCTCAATAGAAAAAAGGCCCGTGCGGGGAGGAACGCACGGGCCTTTGCAGTTTCGCCAACCGGGGGGAGGACCCTTTCGGCGTCGAAGGCAGGGGCCGGTCCAACCGGCCCCCACCGGAAACCTCAGTAGTTGTAGGCGCGCTCGCCGTGTTCCGCGACGTCCAGACCTTCGCGCTCCACTTCCTCTTTGACGCGCAGGCCGAACAGGGCCTTGACGATGTAGAAGAGGATGGCAGAGCCGACGCCCGAGAAGACCAGCGTGAAGAGGACCGCCTTGATCTGCGCCGTGACCATGAAGCCAAAGTCATAGGGCGCGATTTGCAGCGTGCCGGGAACCGACAGGTAGTCCGGCACACCCGCGCCACCCAGAGCCGGGTTCACAAGGATGCCCGTGCCGATGGCGCCGATGATGCCGCCAAGGCAGTGGATGCCGAACACGTCCAGCGTATCGTCCAGCTTCAGCGCGTTCTTGGCATAGGCCACGAAGAAGAAGCAGGCGACGCCAGCAATCAGACCCAGCACGATCGACCCCATCGGCCCGGCGAAACCGGCTGCCGGCGTGATGGCGACCAGACCGGCGACCACACCCGACACCAGACCCAGCAGCGAGGGATGACCACGCAGCAGCCATTCGGCGAACATCCACGCCACGCCAGCGGCACCGGCGGCGACAAAGGTGTTGACGATGGCCAGCGCGGTGATCGAGTTCGCTTCAAGGTTGGAGCCCGCGTTGAACCCGAACCAGCCAACCCACAGCAGGGCCGCGCCGATCATGGTCATGGTCAACGAGTGGGGGGTCATGTTCTCTTTGCCGTAGCCGACGCGGCGGCCAATGATCAGGCAGCCCACCAGACCGGCGATCCCTGCGTTGATGTGCACAACCGTGCCGCCCGCAAAGTCCAGCGCACCCCAGTTCCAGATCAGGCCATTGGCGGCCAGATTGGCAGCGGCGGCTTCGGCGGCGGCGGTGTCACCGGCGGCTTCGGCGATCAGCTTGGCCGTCTGCTCTTGTGCCAGATAGTCGGGACCACCCCACCACCAGACCATATGCGCCATCGGGAAGTAGATGAAGGTCACCCACAGCACGACAAAGACCAGCAGGGACGAGAATTTCACCCGCTCCGCAAAGGCCCCGACGATCAGAGCCGGCGTGATGCAAGCAAAGGTCATCTGGAAGGCGATGAAGGTGTATTCCGGCAGATAGACGCCGTTGGTGAACGTGGCGACCAGGGTTGTGGTGTCCACGCCCGACAGGAAGGCCTTGGAGAAGCCGCCCACGAAGGTGTTCCACGAGCCGCCGTCCGTGAAGGCCAGAGAATAGCCATAGGTCACCCAGATGATGGCCACGACCGCCGTGATCGCGAAGACCTGCGTCAGAACGGACAGCATGTTCTTGGTCCGCACGAGACCGCCGTAGAACAGGGCCAGACCGGGAACGATCATCAATAGGACGAGGATGGTCGAAATCGACATCCACGCCACATCGCCACCATGGACAACGGTTTCATAGGTGTAAGGCGCTGTCGGCGCATCCTGTGCCAGCGCGGGCATCGCGGCCAAGGCCGCGCCCGCCGCACCCATCAAGGAATTCTTCAACATACGGTTCATCTTCTTCGTTTTCCCCTACCCTGCGGCCCTTACAGCGCGTCGTCGTTGGTTTCGCCGGTGCGCACGCGCACCGCCTGCTGGACGTCCAGCACGAAAATCTTGCCGTCTCCGATCTTGTCGGTCTTCGCGGTGGTGCGGATCGTCTCGACAACCTGATCGGCGAGGCTGTCGCTCACGACGATCTCAAGCCGGACCTTTGGCACGAAATTCACGGCATATTCTGCCCCACGGTAGATTTCCGTATGCCCGGACTGCGAGCCGAAGCCCTTGATCTCGGTCACCATCATGCCCCGCACGCCGATGGTGGTCAGCGCCTCGCGGACCTCCTCCAGCTTGAACGGCTTGATCGCTGCTATGATCAGTTTCACGTCGTTCCCCTTCCAATGGCCGGGACCCGGTCTTGGGGTCCGTCTCGGGCATTGGGGCGTGCGGAGCGCCCGGTTCACAAGGCTGGGGCGAGTGGTCGGGCGGGGTTTGCGGGCATTATTGCACAATTTTTGCACTTATTTTGG
>JAIXPH010000018.1 GCA_027486345.1 Paracoccaceae bacterium | reverse complement strand
GCCCATGGCGGTCAACCACCCGCCGTGGTCTATTTCAAAAGCATTGAAACCGATCAGCAGGTGCAGGCAGTAGCTTAAATCAGCCGGAAATCTGTCCAAAAGTTGGGGAGTAGCTCACCAGCGGCAGCTCCCCCAACCATTGCCACTTTCGATGCTATGGCCGCTGCACCCGTCGCAACGATCGTTGACCCTGCAATCGCGCCTGCTGCTGCTGTCGCGGCAACTCCAACTGTCGCAGCACCAGCAATCTGGGCGGCTGCAACTGCGTCCCAATGATCAATGACGCCGTCGCCGTTTACATCCAAGACGTTCACTGCGGCCTTTGCGGCATTCTTGATGTATTTGATGGGCATGTCTCGACCTCCACGCTGACCATTTGATCACACATGTCGGCTCAACGAAAAGCTAGGGAAAACAGAAGCCTCATACGTGAGGATGTGGGGCATCCCTTGGGGCACCCTTAACCACCCGTCGCCATCTATGTCCATGAAAAGGTTCACGCCACGATCAAGGTGAATGGTTGGCTGGGGCGCTAGGATTCGAACCTAGGTATGGCGGTACCAAAAACCGCTGCCTTACCGCTTGGCGACGCCCCAACCGTGCGGCGGTTATTAGCCAAGGCTGCGGGGGGGTGCAAGGGGGCGCGCGGAAAAAACAGCGGAAAAATCGTGCGATTGTCAGGCGCGGGCGGGCGGGCTAAGCGGAGGGTATGAAACAGGTTGATGTCCTTGTCCTTGGGGCCGGTGCTGCCGGGCTTTTCGCTGCGATCGAGGCGGCGCGTCGGGGTCGGCGCGTGCTGGTGGTGGATCACGCGGCGGCGGCGGGGGAGAAGATCCGCATCTCGGGCGGGGGGCGGTGCAATTTCACCAACCTCGATTGTCGCCCGGAACGCTTCCTGTCGAAGAACCCGCGCTTTGCTCTGTCCGCGCTGCGCCGCTACACGCCGCGCGATTTTGTGGCGCGGGTCGATGCGGCGGGAATCGCCTGGCATGAAAAGACCTTGGGGCAGCTTTTCTGCGATGGATCGGCCAAGCAGATTGTCGCGATGCTGACCGCTGATCTGGCGCAGGCGGGGGGGGAGATGTGGCTATCCACCTCACTCGGCGATGTACGGGCCGATGCGCCGAGGTTTGTGGTGGAGACGGAACGGGGGCCGGTGCGGGCCGAGTCGGTGATCGTGGCCACAGGGGGTAAGTCGATTCCCAAAATGGGGGCGACGGGTTATGGGTATCGCGTCGCCGAGACCTTTGGTCTGCCGCTGGTGGAGACCCGCCCCGCGCTGGTGCCGCTGACCTTTGCCGAGCAGGAGTTGGAGTGGATCAAGACTCTGGCCGGTCTGGCGCTGCCGGTGCGTGTGAGCCACGGAAAGACCGCCTTTGATGAGGCGATGCTGTTTACTCATCGCGGGCTGTCGGGTCCGGCGATCCTGCAAATCTCCAGCTATTGGCGTGAAGGCGATGCGCTGCGGGTTGATCTTGCACCGGGGCGGGATGTGGCGGGGTTCCTGCGCACGGAAAAGCAGGCGGCGGGGCGGGCTTTGGTGCGGACGGCGCTGGCCAAACTGGTGCCGGAGAAACTCGCGCGGCATCTAGAGGCGGCTTCGGGCCTGACCGGGCCGATGGCCGAACAGGGGCGCGACAAGCTTGACCGTATGGCGGGGATGGTGTCGGGCTGGGCGCTGACGCCGGTGGGGTCAGAAGGCTATCGCACCGCTGAGGTGACTTTGGGCGGCGTTGACACCGATGCCTTGGACGGGCGCACGATGATGGCCAAGGCGGTGCCGGGACTGTACTTCGTGGGTGAGGTTGTGGACGTAACCGGTTGGCTGGGCGGGTATAATTTCCAATGGGCCTGGTCGTCGGGCTGGGCGGCGGGGCAGGTGGCCTGACCCCGCCTGAACCCTACTCCGCCGCCATCTTGATGACAGGCTCCATCCCGGCCAAGACCGCATCCGGCAGGTGGCATTTGATCTGGTGGCCGTCACCCAGATCGCGGACGGGGGGCACCTCGCGGTCACACAGGCCCCCGGCGACTTGGGATTTCCAGCGGCAGCGGGTCTGGAACGGGCAGCCGGGGGGCGGGTTCATCGCGCTGGGGATGTCGCCTTCCAGCACGATGCGCTGCTTGATCACGCGGGTGTCAGCGATGGGGACGGCAGAGAGCAGAGCCTCGGTATAGGGGTGATAGGGCGGCGAGAAGACCTGATCGGTCGTACCCATTTCCACCACATGGCCCAGATACATCACCATCACGCGGTCAGACAGGTAACGCACGATCGACAGGTCATGGCTGATGAAGAGCAGGGTCGTGCGGTTCTTGCGCTGGATGTCCATCAACAGATCGGTCACCGCCGCCTGCACCGACACATCCAAGGCACTGACAGGTTCATCCGCCACCACCACCTTGGCCCCCCCGGCAAAGGCGCGGGCGATGCCGACGCGCTGTTTTTGCCCGCCGGACAATTGGCGCGGCATACGCTCGGCAAAGGCGCGGGGGAGTTTCACGAGGTCGAGGAGTTCCAGCATCCGCGCCTCACGCTCGGCATCGCTGGACCCTTGACCAAAGATTTCCAAAGCGCGGATGATCTGGCGGCCCACGCTCATCGACGGGTTCAGCGTGTCGAAGGGGTTCTGGAACACCATCTGCAACTGGCTGACAGTATCCATGTTGCGCGATTGGATCGGGCTTGATTGCACGTTTTCATCGAACAGCATGATCGTGCCAGAGGTGGCGGTTTCCAGCCCCATCAACACCTTGGCAAAGGTGGATTTGCCGCAACCCGACTCGCCGACGATGGCAAGGGTTTCGCCTTCGCGAGCCTCAAAACTGAGGGTCTCATTCGCCTTCACGACCTTTTTCGACCCACCGCCAAAGGCTGAAGAGCCGACGGAGTAGTATTTCTTCAGATCATCAAACTTCAGCACCACCTTGCCCGGTTCCATCTTGGCCACGGCCTTGCTAGCGGCGGGCGGGGCGTCCCAGTCGATTTCCGCATGGCGCAGACAGCGCGTCTCATGCCGGCGCGTGCCGCCCAGCAGCGACATCGGCACATCGGCGGCATTGCAGCGGCCTTCGACGAAGTAACTGCAGCGCGGTCCGAAGTTGCAGCCTTGCGGGCGTTCATGCGGGAGGGGGAAGTTGCCCGGAATGGCGACGAGGGGGTGGGTGTTCTTGTCTGCCCCCGGCAGCGGGATGGAGCGGAACAGCGCCTGCGTATAGGGGTGGCGCATCTCGTCGAAAACATCTTCGACATTGCCGGTTTCTACCGCCTCGCCGGAATACATCACGCAAAGACGGTCGCAGACATCGAGGACCAGCCCGAGGTTGTGGCTGATGAACAGCATCGAGGTGCCGTATTTCTCGCCCAAGGCCTTGACCAGATCGACGATCCCGGCCTCAACCGTCACATCCAGCGCGGTGGTGGGCTCATCGAGGATCAAAAGCGCGGGTTTCGACATCAGCGCCATCGCGATGACGATGCGCTGCTGCTGGCCGCCCGAGAGTTGGTGTGGATAGCTTTGCAGGATGCGGTCCGGATCGGGCAGGCGCACATCGGCGACGATCTGGCGGGCCAGCGCCCAAGCGTCGGCCTTGGCCATGCCCTGATGGATCATCGGCACTTCGGCCAGTTGCGCGCCGATCTTCATCGCCGGGTTCAGCGAGGCCATCGGCTCTTGATAGATCATCGCGATTTCGGACCCACGCAGCTTGCGCAGCTCTTCCTCGCCCATCGTGGTCAGATCGCGGCCCTTGAACCTGATCGACCCGCCGACGATCCGGCCCGTCTTGCCCAGATCGCGCATGACGGCCAAGGCCACGGTGGATTTGCCGCAGCCGGATTCGCCGACAAGACCCATCGCCTCGCCCGCCATCACGCTACAGGAAAAATCCATCACGGCGGGAATTTCGCGCAGGCGGGTGAAGAAGGAGATCGAGAGATTCTCAATCTCTAGGATGGGTTTGGACGGGTCCCAGGTGGTGTCGGACATGGCTGGCCTCGCGCAGGTTCTGGCTGCGGGACCGGGGGTTTCACACCCCCGGTCCCCCGTGGGATATTTGAGCAACGGGGAAGGAGGGGCGCGTCATGGCGTCAATCCTTCAGGCTTTCTTCGCGCAGGCCATCGGCGAGCAGGTTCAGGCCGAGGACGAGGCTCATGAGTGCAAGGGCAGGCACCACGGCGGGGTGGGGCGCGATGGCCAGCAGGCGGCGACCGTAGTTGATGGTCGATCCCCAATCCGGGCTGTCCGGCGCCACGCCAAGACCGAAGAAGCCGAGCGTGCCAAGCAGGATGGTGGTGTAGCCGATGCGAAGGCAGAAATCGACGATCAGGGGGCCGCGCGCATTGGGCAGAATCTCCCACAGCATGATGTACCAGATGCCCTCGCCGCGCGTCTGGCCTGCGGCGACATAGTCGCGCGTCTTGATGTCCATCACCATGCCGCGCACGATGCGGAACACGCCGGGCGAGTTCACGAAGACGACCGAGACGAAGACGTTCAGGATGTTCGGGCTCATCGACCAGACGCCCAGCGGATCGGCGTTGAAGGCAAGGCCGGAATAAGCCCAGAGGCCCACCACCAGCACGATGCCGACGTACAGATTGCGCTGCGTCTTGTTGGTGAAATAGCGCGCGTTGAGCAGAAGCGTCATGAAGACGATGGGAAACAGGAACAGGATCGCGGCGAAGGTCGTCGGGATGGCGCTTTCCTGCACCGAGGGCGTGACCAGAAGGTAGAACAACAGGATTACCGGAAACGCCAGCACGAGGTTAGACCCGAAGGACAGGCCCACATCCAGCTTGCCGCCCAGATAGCCCGCAGGCAGGCCAAGGGTGATGCCCACCATGAAGGCCACCACGGTGGCGAAGGGGGCGATGATCAGCACCTCGCGCGCGCCCATGATGGCGCGGCTGAACACGTCGCGCGCCAGATGGTCACCGCCGAGGAGATACCATTGATAGACCCCGTCCTTGACGTTCTTGACCGGTGATCCGGGCAGGATGTTCTTCATCCCCGACACTTGGCTGTAGGGGTCATGGGTGATGATCAGGTCGGCGAAAAAGGCGGTGAAGACCCAGAACATCACCAAGGCAAAGCCGATCATGCCGACGGTGCTGTCAAAGATCCGCCCGTACAGCCCCAAGCGCCGCTTGAAAGCGATCGACAGGCCAAAGGTCACCACCAGCGCGCCCCAGACCGGCAGCAGTTGCCACAGGATGCGGGTGATGATCTGGCCCCAGGTCAAAGTGTCCATGATATCCCCCTCAGGCCAGCCGGATGCGCGGGTTGAGGAAGACGTAACCGATATCCGAGATCAGTTGCGTCACAAGCACCACAAAGACGGCCACAACCGTGCAGCCCAGAAGGGTGTTGATGTCGTTGTTGCCCGCGGCCTGCACAAGCGTCCAGCCAAAGCCCTTGTAGTTGAACAGGGTTTCCGAAATCACCACCCCGTTCAACAGCCACGGGAATTGCAGCATGATCACGGTGAAGGGCGCGATCAGCGCATTGCGCAGCGCGTGTTTCATCACGACCTGACGGAAGCTGACGCCCTTGAGCCGCGCGGTGCGGATGTATTGCTGGGTCATCACCTCGGTCATGCTGGCACGCGTCATGCGGGCGATATAGCCGATGCCGTACAGCGCGATGGTCATGACGGGCAGGAAGAAGTTCATGAAGGTGATATCGTCCATCGCGCTGGTGGCCGTGCCGGGAAACAGCGTCTTGCCGGAGATCCAGCCCCATTCGGCCAACACGGGCGACACCCCGGCGGTGGCCGAGGCCAGCACGGCGATCAGCACCACGCCCGAGACATATTCCGGCGTCGCGGTGGTGACGATGGCAACGCCCGACAGCACACGGTCGGTGCGGCTGCCTTCGCGCATGCCCGCCAGCACGCCCAGCACCAGCGATGTCGGCACCATGACCGCCATCACCCAGAACATCAGCCAGCCGGTCGCACCCAGCGAGCGGGCCATCACCTCGGACACAGGCTGCTTGAAGACGGTGGAAAAGCCCCAATACCCCTGAAGGATGCCGCAATAGGTGGCGACTTCTGCGTCGGGGGTTTGCGAGGTCTTGACGGCCTCGATACAGCGACCACGGGTGACGCCTGCCTCATCGGTGTGGGTCCAGCCGGGGGCAAGGCCCAGCCATTCGCCGTAACGCCAGACGGTGGAACCGCCAAAGCCGTTCTCATCCAGCCAGCGCTGGACCTCTTCGTCGGACATGCGGACCGAGCCTTCGGCCTTGGCCAGTTTGCCAAGGCTGGACGGCAGGTTCGTCAAGGCAAAGACGATGAAGCTGAGGGTCAGCGCCGTCAGGAGGATGATCCCGACACGACGCAAAACGAATACCACCATCGGAAACTCTTTCCCGGTCGGACCCGGAGGCGAGGGGAATGATGCTGCGCCGGACCGGCGTGGTCTGGGCAGATGCGGAGGGCGCGCGGAGGGTCCCGCGCGCCCGAAGGTCAACGTCGCAGCCCGTGATCAGGCGGCGATCCACCACTTGTAGTGATGATGTTCAAAGGTCGCGTGCATGTCCGCGCCCTTCACCTTGGCGTCGAAGTGACGATAGATCGAGCGCCAGTAGGGTTGAACCATCACGCCCTGCTCTTGCATGATCTCTTCCAGACGCTTCATCTGCTCGGACCGGGCCTTGGCATCGGCGATGGACAGCGCCTTGGCCAGAACCTCATCGAACTCGGCGTTCGAGAAGGCCGCTTCGTTCCAGGCTTCGCCCGAACGATAGGCGAGGGCGAGGATCTGCACGCCCAAGGGACGCATGTTCCACTCGGTGGCCGAGAAGGGATAGGTCAGCCAGTTTTCCCAGAAGGTGGCACCCGGCAGGACGGTGTGCTTGATGTTGATCCCGGCGTCCTTGATCTGTGCTGCGACCGCGGCGCAGGTCGAGGCCTGCCACGAGTCGTCCAAGGAGATCAGTTCGAACTCGAAATCACCCTTGCCCGCGTCCTTGACGGCTTGGGCGCCAGCAGCCGGATCGGTGACGACCGGCGGAAGGGCGTAGTATTCCGGGTGGATCGGGCAGACGTGGTGGTTTTCCGCGACGGTGCCGTTGTTGTTGTAGCCCAGTTCGAGGACGACCTTGTTGTCCACGCATTTGATCAGGCCGGTGCGGACATTGACGTCCTTGTATTCCTCGGCGTTCTGGTTGAAGCGCACGGCGAGGGTGGCGGCGGTCACAGCTTCGGACTTGGTCCAGCCCAGCCCGTCAAACTGTTCGATGAATTCGCCGGTCGACTGGTAGGTCGCGTCGATTTCACCCGCCGCAGCGGCGTTGACTTCGGCCGATGGATCGGTGCCGAGGTCGGTGTATTCGATGCGGTCCAGCCACGGGCCGCCATAGACGGCGGTGCCCCACCAGGTGTGGTTGGCGTTCTTGACCAGATGCGCCTTCACGCCGACTTCGACGACTTCCGGCAGGTAGGGGCCGGTGCCGACAGCCTTGGTCGGATCGCCATTGTCATAGGACTTGTGCACGATGGCGGCGGGATAGTCGGCCAGACCCGCAATCAGCGACACGTCCGGGGCGGACAGGGTCAGCTTGACGGTCAGCGGATCGACCACGGTCACCGCACCCTCGCGCAGGGCCTTCTTGTCGGCATCGACCAGCATCGAGATGCGGCCCGGCATCGAGTTGCCTTCGACATTGCCATCGCCGAAGCGCTGGAAGTTGAACAGCACGTCATCGGCGGTGAAGTCGTCGCCATTGTTCCACTTCACGCCCGGACGGACCTTCAGCGTGTATTCGGTGGCGTCGGCATTGGCTTCCCACGATTCGATCAGCATGCCGCGGATCGAGCCGTCATTGTTGTACTCGACCAGATATTCCAGCCAGCCGCGCGTGACGTTGGCGATCTGCGACCAGTCGGCGGTGCGCGGGTCTTTCAGGCCCTTGATTTCCATCGACATCCGCAGCGTGCCACCGGCAACCGGGGCATCTTGCGCCATCGCGGGGGCGTCCATGCCCAGAAGGCCATAAGCGGCAACAGCCGACACGCCAAGCGCCGTGGAACGGGCGAGGAATTCGCGGCGCGACAACTGGCCCGAACGGACCTCGGCTGCGTACATTTCGGCGGCCGGGTGGACGGCGGCCATTTTCATATAAGTCATCTCGGTCTCCCTGAAGGCGTGTGGCCCTTGTTATCCCTTGGCACTGTGACACCCGGCACGGCGCGGGTTTCGCAACCTGCGCTTGCGTGGCGATTGTCCAGCACGAAACCCATAGCAGCATCCTTTGCCCGTGCCCGTCAACGCTTGCTTTCGCCGTTCCATGTCGCGTTAGCGACAGTTTGGCGACGATTTCGGCTATTGCAGGCGACGGAATGCAGTCGGAGAGGTTCCGGTCAGGTTCTGGAAGGCGCGGGTGAAATAGGCGGCAGAGGCAAAGCCCAGCTCGGCCCCGACGCGGGACACCGGCATGTCGGTTTCGGCCAGAAGTTTGCGCGCCTCAAAAAGCCTGCGGTCTTGCAACAGGGCCAGGGCCGACCGTCCGCAGGCCTGTTTGCAGCAGCGCGTCAGGTGGGTGGTGGTCACGCCCAGTGCGGCGGCAAGGTCGGCCACACCGGCCCCGCTGCGGAACTCGCGCTCCATCAAGGCGGTATAGCGCGTGACCAGACGCTTGGCGGCGTCGGGTTTGACCTGTTCGGGGGCGGCCTTGATGATCTGCCGCTCCAGCCAGACGCCCAGAAGCCCCAGATGCGCCCGCGCCGCCCGCTCATGCGCGGGGGTGTCGGCGTGCAATTCGCGCTGGATCATGTCCAGTGTGATGTTGACCTCTTGCTGGGCCTGCACCTCGCGGATGCGCAGCAGATGCGGCGTTTTCGGCAGGGGCAATCCCGGCTCGCGTCCGAAATAGACCGCTGTGCCAAAGACCTGCGGGCCAACCTCGAAGCCGTGCATCACGCCGGCCGGAATGAACACGGCGGTGTGGGTGCTGTAGCCGCGGGTGATGCCACCGATAGTGATCCTGCCCTGACCCTTGGTGAACCACAGGAACAGCGGTTCGGACAGGCTGCGCATCGCCTCGACCCGCCATTTTCCGGCGGCGGCAAGGCGGGGAATCGCCATCAGCCGCAACTCGCCGTCGTTGGGACGGGCGGTCTGGCGGGCAGCGGTGGGCTGAGCGGTGGCGGGTTTCGGCTCGACTTTGATCATGATGCGAATCATAGCCAGCCGATCCCCGGAATCCCAAGCCGGAATGCAGGCCGAGATGGAGTTATCCACAACGGTCTTTCGTCTTGTTGATAACTTTAGAGCGCCGTCACGGCAGAATGATATCCCGCCAGTTTCCCATCCGAGAGCGAAACCATGTCCTTTGGCGCTTGGCATATTGGCGCGAGGCGATCTTGGCCGCCGCCACCGCTTGGGGCAAGGCCATCTCGCCGCGCAGATGCGCCACCAGTTCGGGCGCGCCGATGGCGCGGGACGACGGGCGGCTGGGGTTCCAGAATGGCAATTCTGCCCGTGCCTCATCCAGCGCGCCTTGGGCCATCATCGCGTCAAAGCGGCGGTCGATGCGGGCGTTCAGCCAATCGACATTGGGCCGGATCACCAGCGCCTGCGTCTGCGACAGGGGCAAGGCGGGTTCGCCCGTGTCGTCCTGCCATGCGGCCAAGCCCCGTCCGGTGGCGGCCTGCACCTCCCACGCGCGCTGGACGCGGGCGGGGTTCAGGCGGTCCACCCGTGCTGCGGTGGCGGGGTCAAGCTCGGCAAGCAGCGTGGCCAGACCTTCAGCGGCCATGCGGGAGTCGGCCAAGGCGCGCACCTCGGGCGGGGTGGGCGGGATGTCGGCCAAACCTTCGGTCAGGGCAGTGAAGTAAAGCCCGGTGCCGCCGACGATCACCACGGGCCGATCCAGCAGCGCCGTCACCTCACGCAGCCAATGGCCGACGGAATAGGGCGCGTCCCTGCCGATATGGCCGTATAGCGCATGGGGCAGGGCGGCCTCATCCTGAACCGAGGGCCGCGCGGTCAACAGTTGCCAGCAGTCATAGACCTGCAGCGCATCGGCATTGACCACCACCCGCCCATCCCGCGCGGCCAATTCCATCGCCAGCGCGGATTTGCCGCTGGCGGTGGGGCCTGCGATCAGCACCGGGGCCTCGCGTGAGATGGTGGTCAGATCAAAGCTCACACGCAGACCCCTGTTGTGCGGTCCTCGCCTAGCCGCCTGACGCCCGCCCGTCCAGAGGAGCAGATCATGCAGCGGCCTTGCCCGAAAGCCGCCGTTCCACGATCCGGGACAGGCGGCGGTGCATCGGCGCGATGCGGTGGCGCAGGTGCATCGCGGCAAAGACCGGCTGGCGCAGTACGGGGGCATCGGTCACCTCGGCAAACCGGCCTGACGCCACCAACCGCGCAGCGGTGCGTTCCAGAACGTAACCAGCACCCCCCATCGCCTCTAGCAAGGACGCCACAGTGCCGCTTTGGCCTACCGAAATCGGCGATCCGGCCAGTTCCGGGGTCAGGGCGCGGTGCATCGCCGCAAACGCAGGGGAAAAATGTGCAAAGACAAAGGTCTCCGCCACCACCCCGGCGCGGCGATCCGTGTCGGCGCTGACCATGCGGTAGGCGACCTCTCCCACGGTGGAGAAATGCAGGTCGGGGTGGGGTTTGGGGGAATACATCACCGCAAAATCCAAGGCCCCGGTCAGCAGGTCGGCACACATCTGGTTGGAATAGTCGGGTTCGATGTAGAACGCCGTATCGGGCAGGGCGCGGCGGAAATCGGCCATCCATTCGCCGATATGCTGCGCGGCAAGGTCGTTCTGGATGCCCAGCCGCACCAGATGCGCGGCGCGGTCGGGCACTTGCACGCGACGCTTGGCCTCGTGCCATTCGTGGCGCAGGTTGCGGGCATGGCCTTCAAACCGCGCGCCTTCCATCGTCAGGTCGGTTCCTGCGCGGGAGCGGGTAAAGAGCTTCGCCCCCAAAGCGGCCTCCAGCGCCGTGATGCGGGCCGAGACGGTGCTTTGCGTCACCCCCAGCCGTTCGGCGCTGCGGTTGAAGCTGCGGGTTTCGCAGAGGTCCAGAAAACACTCCAGAAGTTCGATCTGCATGACGCCCTCTGATCGGATTTCCCGATCAATAGCCGCCCTGCGCCCGAATTGAAAGCAGGGGGGCACGGTGCGATGCTGCGCGCCAAGAAACGGGGCGGGACCAAGGCCCCGACGCAGGGAGTGGGACGGCATGAGCGATTTTCCGACGCAGGCGCGCGTGGTCATCATTGGGGGCGGGGCGGTTGGGGCCTCGGCTCTGTATCACCTGTGCAAGGCCGGTTGGACGGATTGCGTCCTGTTGGAGAAAAACGAACTCACCGCCGGATCGACATGGCACGCGGCAGGCAATGTGCCGACGTTCTCGTCGTCATGGTCGATCATGAACATGCAGCGCTATTCGGCGGAGCTTTACCGCACGCTGGGCGAGGCGGTGGATTACCCGATGAACTACCATGTGACCGGCTCGGTGCGTCTGGGCCACAGCAAGGAACGCTTGCAGGAATTCAAGCGCGTGGTCGGCATGGGGCGCTATCAGGGGATGGACCTGAACATCCTGTCGCCCGACGACGTGCGCTCGCGCTATCCCTTCCTTGAGACGCATGATCTGTCGGGCGCGCTCTATGATCCCTATGACGGCGACATCGACCCCGCGCAACTGACCCAAGCCCTTGCCAAAGGGGCGCGGCAGATGGGGGCGCGGATTGAACGGTTTTGCCCCGCGACATCCGTCAAGCGGGAAAACGACGAATGGGTGATCGGCACCCCCAAGGGTGATATCCGCTGCGAGATCGTGGTGAACGCGGCGGGTTACTATGCCCGCGAGGTTGCAAAGATGTTCGGCCGCGATCTGCCGATGATGGTGATGAGCCATCAGTATATGCTCTTCGACACCATCCCCGAATTGGAAAGCTGGTCGAAAGAGGTGGGCCACAAGCTGCCGCTTCTGCGCGATGTGGACAGTAGCTACTACCTGCGGCAGGAAAAATACGGCTTCAACCTTGGGCCCTATGAGAACCCCTGCCGCGCGCATTGGGCGACGCCGGATGATCCCTTCCCGCAGGATTTCAGCTTCCAGCTCTTCCCCGATGATCTGGAGCGGTTGGAGTGGCACATCAACGACGCCATGGCCCGCGTGCCGCTGTTGGCCAAGGCGAACCTGACCAAGGTCATCAACGGACCCATCCCCTATACGCCCGATGGCAACCCGCTGATCGGCCCGATGCCGGGGGTTCCCAACGCGTTTGAGGCTTGTGTCTTTACGTTCGGCATCTGTCAGGCCGGGGGCGCGGGCAAGGTGCTGGCCGAATGGGTGACGCAAGGGGCGACGGAATGGGACATGTGGTCTTGCGACCCGCGCCGCTTTACCGGCTGGGAGGACCCCGACTATTGCGTGAAAAAGGGGATGGAGGTGTATGGCCACGAATACGGCATGCACTTCCCGCATCACACTTGGCCCGAAGGCCGGATGAAGCGCCTGTCGCCCGTGCACGACCGCACGGAGGCTTTGGGTGCGCAATTCGGCCCCTATAACGGTTGGGAACGCGCCTTGTGGTATGCGCGTCCGGGGGATGACACCTCAGAGTCCGCGCAACAGACTTGGGACCGTCAGGGGCCTTGGTTCGGCGCCGTGCGCGAAGAATGCCTTGCCGTGCGCGATGCCTGCGGGATTTTGGACCTGCCGGGGTTCAGCCGCTTCATGTTGACCGGGGACGGCGCGGCGGCGTGGCTTTCTGCACAGATCACCGGCAAGCTGCCCTCAGTCGGGCGCTTGGGTCTGGCCTATTTCGCCGATGACAAGGGCCGCATCGTGACCGAGATGTCAGTGGCCCGCATGGGCGAGGATCAGTTCCTGCTGATCACCGCCGCCACCGCGCAACTGCATGACAAAGAATGGCTGCTGCGCCACATGGCACCGGGACTGAGCCTGTTTGACGCCTCTGAGCAGTGGTCCTGCCAGATCCTGACCGGCCCGAAATCGCGCGCCGTGCTGGCGGACTGTTCGGATGCCGATCTGACCAAGGGCTGGCTGACCTTCCAGAAGGCGCGGATTGCCGGGGTGGAGGTCTATCTCTTCCGCGTCAGCTTTGCCGGGGAATTGGGCTGGGAAATTCACACGCCCGTAGGCGATACCGCACAGGTCTGGGATGCCGTCATGGCCGCCGGGGCACCGCATGGCCTGCGCCCCTTCGGCATGTTCGCGCTGAACTCGCTTCGCGTGGAAAAGGGCTATCGCGCGTGGAAGGGGGATCTTTCGACCGATTACACCGTGCTGCAAGGCGGGCTGGAACGCTTCGTCGATTGGACCAAGCCCGATTTCCGCGGCAAGGCGGCCTTGGCGGCGGAAAAGCAGGCCGGGGTGACCAAACGCTTTGTCACGCTGACGGTCGAGGCGGGCGAGTGCGATCCGCCCTATATGTCCACGATCTGGCATGAGGGCCGCGTGGTGGGGGAAACCACCTCTGGCTACTTCGGCCACCGCGTCGGCAAGGTCATCGCGCTGGGGATGCTGCGCGCCGACCTGACCGTGCCGGGGACGGCGGTAGAGGTTGAGGTGTTCGGCGTGCGTTACCCCGCCGTGGTGCAGGAAGACGCGCCGCTGTGGGACGCAAAGAACGAGCGCATCCGCGCGTGACGGGCCGGGGAACCGGGGGTTTCACACCCCCGGACCCCCGTGGGATATTTGAACAGAGAAGACGGGGCAAAAAGATGGTAGAGGTTCCGGCGCGGGCGCGGGCAGTGGTGATTGGCGGGGGCGTGTCGGGCTGTTCGGTGGCCTATCACCTTGCCAAGGCCGGGTGGACGGATGTTGTGCTTTTGGAGCGCAAGCAACTGACCTGTGGCACCACTTGGCACGCGGCGGGGCTGATCGGGCAATTGCGCGGATCGGCCAATATGACGCGTCTGGCAAAGTATTCGGCGGATTTGTATGTGAAGTTGGAGGCCGAGACGGGTGTGGCCACGGGGATGAAGCAAGTCGGCTCCATCTCTGTGGCGCTGACGGCGGAACGGCATGAGGAATTGCTGCGTCAGGCCACGGTGGCGCGGATTTTCGATGTCGATGTGCATGAGATTTCGCCCGCCGAGGTGAAGGCCAAATATCCGCATCTGAATGTCTCGGATGTGGTGGGCGCGGTGGCGCTGCCGCTGGACGGGCAATGTGATCCCGCCAATATCGCGATGGCGCTGGCCAAGGGCGCGCGGATGCGCGGGGCCAAGGTCCTGGAAGGCGTCAAGGTCACGCGGGTCACGGAGGCCGCCGATGCGCGCGGGCGGCGCGTGACCGGCGTGGATTATGTCACCGACGAAGGGCCGGGTCATATCGCGGCCGATGTCGTCATCAACTGCGGCGGCATGTGGGGCCGCGACCTTGCCGCGCAAAACGGCGTCACGCTGCCGCTGCATGCCTGCGAGCATTTCTATCTGGTGACCGAACCTGTCGCCGGGTTGGACCCCAACT
>JAIXPH010000008.1 GCA_027486345.1 Paracoccaceae bacterium | reverse complement strand
CGCGAGTTGAAGGAGGTTTCTTTGTCGCCGACAGCAGCGGTTTCGGCATAGGTGATGCCCATGCGGCCGTTGCCCGACAGGGTAACTTCAGCGGAAGCGAAGCCAGCGGTGCCAACCAGGACGGTGGTGGCGAGAAGAATCTTTTTCATGGTTTTCCCTCGTTTTCTTAGGAACCCATCCGGGAAACTCCGGAGTGGGGATGTGTTGTTAATCTTTCTTAAATTATCGAAATGCAACTTTGCCGAAGACGCCAAGCACAACGACACGGGCCGTGGTGCAGTCTTGCCACAGTCGTTGTGACTGCCCCCGGAGATATGCGGCGGGTCAAGTCTCGGGTGTGATTTGGCGGGGTCCTGCCCCGCTGACCCGCACGGGATGAAGGGCCATATGGCCGTCACCCCCGTGCGGGCATCCGATTCCGCCGTGCGGCGTGCCGCCGGGACGGGGGGAAAAGTCTTGGCACGCCTTGGCGGACAGGCTAGACAACAGGCAAAGGACGACGGGGGACTGAATGAAGCGGCTTGGCGCGGCTCGACTGGTGTTGATGACGGGTTTGGCGCTTTCCCTCGCCGGATGCGGCAGCCTTGGCGGGGACAGCGGTTTGTTCCGCCGCAATGGCGCGCCGACGCCGGATCAGGTGGAACGCTCTGCCCGTGCCGATGCGCAACGCGCGGCCCTCGCACGCGCCAGCGGCGAAGACAGCCGTGAAACCGTCTGGGGTCTGTTCAGCAACAACCGCGATCCGAACACGACGGTCGAGGTGAACAAGTACCTCTGGCAAGCCTCGCTTGAAGTGCTGGACTTCCTGCCGGTGGAATCCGTCGATCCCTTCACCGGTGTCATCAGCACGGGCTACGGCACGCCGCCGGGCGGCGGTCGCGCCTATCGGGCGACGATCTACGTGCAGGACCCCTCGCTTGACGCGCGGTCGCTGAAGGTGGCGCTGCAATCGCGTGGCGGCGGGGCGGTTGCCCCGGAAACCGCCCGCGCGGTGGAGGATGCTATCCTGACCCGTGCACGCCAGCTGCGCATCCGCGATCTGGGCCTGTAAGTCCGGCCCTGCAATCGCAGGAACAACTTTGACGTGCAAAGGTTTGGCCTTCGTCTGGCACGGAGGTCCACACGCATATGCTCAACATCGTCACGCTTGTTCTGATCATCATCGGCGGCCTCAATTGGCTGCTGGTGGGACTGTTCCAGTACGATCTCGTCGCGGCTCTGTTTGGCGGGCAGGGCGCGACCCTTGCGCGCGTCATCTATGTGCTGGTGGGTGTGTCCGCGATTTGGCAACTCGTGCCGCTTTCCCGCATTCTGGCAGGGGACGCGGATCGCAACAGCGTGAACCGCGACCCGTGAGTCCCGCCGCGAAGGGGCTGTCATCCACGCTCACTGGACCTTGGCGGTTGTGCTTCCTATAACCACGCGCGCAAGCACACGCCGAGGGGCCAGAGATGTCGCGCTACGAACCCAGTGTTACCGAACCGAAATGGCAAGCCGCCTGGGAGGATGCCGGAACCTTTCTGGCCAAGCGCGACCCGTCCAAGCCCAAGTATTACGTGCTTGAGATGTTCCCCTATCCGTCGGGGCGCATCCACATGGGCCATGTGCGGAACTACACGATGGGCGATGTGGTCGCCCGTCAGAAAGCCGCCGCGGGCTATTCTGTGCTGCACCCGATGGGGTGGGACGCCTTTGGCATGCCCGCCGAGAATGCCGCGATGGAGCGGGGCGGCCACCCCAAGGATTGGACTTACGGCAACATCGCCGACATGCGCGCGCAGATGAAGCCGCTGGGCCTGTCGATCGACTGGTCGCGCGAATTCGCCACCTGCGACCCGGAGTATTACGGCCAACAACAGGCCATGTTCATCGACATGCTGGAGGCGGGTCTCGTCTATCGCAAAAATGCGGTGGTGAACTGGGACCCGGTCGACATGACCGTTCTGGCCAATGAGCAGGTGATCGACGGCAAGGGCTGGCGGTCCGGCGCTGCGGTGGAACGGCGCGAGCTGACGCAGTGGTTCTTCAAGATTTCCGACTATTCCGAAGACCTGCTGAACGCCCTGGACGGTCTGACCGACTGGCCGGAAAAGGTGCGACTGATGCAGGCGAACTGGATTGGTCGTTCACGCGGGCTGCAATTCGGCTTTGAAACCGTGGGCGCGCCTGCGGGCTTTGACCGGCTGGAGGTTTACACGACCCGGCCCGACACGCTGATGGGGGCATCCTTCGCGGCGATCAGCGCGGATCACCCATTGGCCAAGGCATTGGAGTCTGATCCCGCCGTCGCCGCCTTTGTCGCCGAATGCCGCAAGGGTGGCACAAGCGCCGAAGAGATCGAGACGGCGGAAAAGATCGGCTATGACACCGGCATCCGCGTCAAGCATCCGCTGAACCCGGACTGGGAACTGCCGGTCTGGATCGCCAACTTCATCCTGATGGATTACGGCACGGGGGCCATCTTCGGCTGCCCCGCCCATGACCAGCGCGACTTTGACTTCGCCACCAAGTACAACCTGCCGATCAAGGCGGTCTTCGTGGCCGAAGGTGAAGAAGATGCGCCGCTGACCACCGCCTTTGTGCCGATGAAATCCGAGCGCGTCCGCTATGTGCGCGGATTCTCGGGGGCTGAGGTGCAGACGGGGGATGAGGCCATCGCCGCCGCCATCGCCCATGCCGAGGCGAACGGCTACGGCACCGGTGTGACGAAATTCCGCTTGCGGGATTGGGGCATCTCGCGCCAGCGCTATTGGGGTTGCCCGATCCCGGTGGTGCATTGCGCCGCCTGTGGCGTGGTGCCAGAGCGGAAAGAGAATCTGCCCGTCACCCTGCCCGACGACGTGACCTTTGACGTCCCTGGCAACCCGCTGGACCGCCACCCGACATGGCGCGATTGCGCCTGCCCGAAATGTGGCGCACCCGCGCGGCGGGAAACCGACACGATGGACACCTTCGTCGATTCGTCCTGGTACTACGCCCGCTTCACCGCCCCGCGTGCCTCCACCCCGACGGTGGCGGAAGATGCCGATTACTGGATGAACGTGGACCAGTATATCGGCGGGATCGAACACGCGATCCTGCACCTGCTCTACTCTCGCTTCTTCGCACGCGCGATGAACAAGACCGGCCATCTGCCGTCCAAAGCGGTTGAGCCGTTCAATGCCCTGTTCACCCAAGGCATGGTCACGCATGAGATTTACAAGACCACCGACGCCAATGGCCGCCCGGTCTATCACCTGCCCGAAGACATCCTTCGCGGCGATGCCGGCGCGACGTTGAAAGACGGCACGGCGGTTGAGGTGATCCCCTCGGCCAAGATGTCCAAGTCCAAGAAGAACGTCGTGGACCCGATGAACATCATCGCGGCCTTTGGCGCGGACACCGCGCGTTGGTTCGTGATGTCCGACAGCCCGCCCGAACGGGATGTGGAATGGACGGCATCGGGGGCCGAGGCCGCCTACAAACACCTGTCCCGCGTCTGGCGCATCGCGGATGAGGTTGCGCAGTCGGATGCCCCGGCAAACGGCGATGACCTCGCCCTTGCCAAGGCCACCGCACGCGCGGTGGATGAGGTGACCAAGGGCATCGAAGGGTTCGCCTTCAACAAGGCCATCGCCAAGCTCTATGAATTCACCAACGCCGTGCAGAAATCGCAAGCCGGGGCTGCGGCCAAGCGGGATGCGATGCGGGTGATGGCGCAACTGATGCAGCCGATGACGCCGCATCTGGCCGAAGAGGTCTGGGCGATGCTGGGCGGTGCGGGTCTGGTGGCGCAGGCCCCGTGGCCCAAGGCCGACCCGGCGCTGTTGGTGGACGATTCGGTGACGCTGCCGATCCAGATCAACGGCAAGCGGCGCGGCGAAATCACCGTGGCGAAAGACCTGCCCACCGCAGAGGTTGAAAAACTGGCGCTGGCGAATGAGGATGTGATCAAGTTCCTGGCCGGTCAGCCGGTCAAGAAGATCATCGTCGTTCCGGGGCGCATCATCAATGTCGTGGTCTAACCGCCGATCCATGCTCGCCCTGCTGGCCGCCGCCCCCTTGGCGGCCTGCGGCTTCACCCCGGCTTACGGCCCCAACGGCCCGGCAAAGGCGCTGCGGGGACGGATTTCCTATCAGGAGCCGACCGACCCAAACGCCTTTGAACTGGTCAAACAGCTTGAGGTGCAGTTCGGGCGGCCCGAAGCCCCGACCTATGCCCTGCGCTATGGCCTGACGGTCAGCGCGCAGGCTGGCGGCTATACCACCGCGAATGCCATCACCCGTTATGTCTTGAACGGCCGCGTGGTTTGGTCATTGGACGACATCGCCAGCACGCAGCGGGTTGCTGGCGGCACGGCGACGGGCTTCACCTCGTGGTCGGCGGCGGGCACCACGATATCCACCCAAGTGGCGTCGGATGATGCCACCCGGCGCTTGATGGTGATTCTGGCCGATCAGACGGCGACGCAAATCCTCGCCGCTTCTGTGGATTTGGCACCATGATCCTGAAAGGGGGCGAGGCGGTTCGCTACTTCGCCAAGCCCGATCCTGCCAAGGCGGGGCTGTTGATCTACGGCTCTGACGCCATGCGCGTGGCACTCCGGCGGCAAGAGGTGATCCTCGCGCTGGTCGGCAAGGAGGGCGAGGCCGAGATGCGCCTGACCCGCATGTCCGGCAGCGACCTGCGCAAGGACCCGGCGCGCCTGATTGACGCGATCAAGGCGCAGGGATTCTTCCCCGGCCCGCGCGTGGTCTTTGTCGAAGAGGCGACCGATGGCCTTGCCCCGCAGTTCGACGCCGCGCTGAAGGAGTGGCGTCCCGGTGACGCGCAGATCATCGTCACGGCGGGGGAGTTGAAGGGCAAGACCGCGCCGTTGAAGGTCGTGTTTGAAAAGAACCTGAACACCTATGCCGTCGCGCTTTACGATGAACCGCCCAGCCGCGAAGAGATTGAATCCGCGCTGCAAAAGGCCGGTCTGACCCGGATTGAGCCTGCGGCGATGGCGGACCTGACCACGCTGGCCCGTGCGTTGGACCCGGGCGATTTCCGGCAGTTTCTGGAAAAGGTGGCGCTCTACAAACATGGCGACCCCACGCCGCTTGTCCCGCAGGATGTGGCGGCCCTCGCCCCGTCCAGCATCGAGGCCGGGGTGGATGACCTGATCATGGTCGCCGCCGATGGCAATGCCGGGCAGATCGGTCTGTTGGTGCGGCGGCTGGAAGGGCAGGGGACCAACCCCGTGACGATCTGCATCGCCGCCCTGCGCCATTTCCGGGGATTGCAGGCGGCGATGGCCGATCCGGGCGGCGTGCAATCCGGGCTTGCGCGGTTTCGCGGCAATTTCAAGGTCAAGGACGCCATGACCCGGCAGGCGGGGATGTGGTCGCGCGATGGCATCGACCGGGCGGTCGCTGCGATCCTTGAAACCGACCTGACGCTGCGATCCGCCTCCCGCGCGCCGGGGATGGCGGTGATGGAGCGCACCTTGATCCGTCTGGCGATGATGGCGCGGGCGCGATGACCGCGCTGGAACGGCTTCATGCCGAGTGTGCGGCGCTGGGAACGATCCTGTTCACGGTGACGGCGCATGATTTCGACGCCATGCTGTTCCGGCGGCTGTATTCCTCGCACCCCGCCGAATACCCTGCCACGGGAACCAAGCCGATGGCGCGGGATGCGTGGTTTGATCTGTGCATCACGCGGGGGGAAACCTTTGTCGCCAACACGCCCGATGCCTTTGCCGCGCTGTTTTTCGACCATGCGCTGATCACCGCAATGGGGCTGGGCTCAGCGGTGAACATTCCCGTTTCGGATGGCACGCTGGTGGTGGGCACGGTCAACCTGTTGGCAGATATCGGCCATTTCACACCTGACCGGTTGGCGCGTTATCATGATGCGGTCCGTGGGCAGAGCCTTGGCTTGGTGCAAGCGCTGCGGGCATGAGCCGCGACGCCGGGTTGAGCCATTGCAGGAACGCCTCGCACAGATTGTTTCCCGTTTGGTGTGACACGGTGATGGACAACCCCCCTTGATCGGGATTAGGAAAAGCGCAAGGGGATGCGAAGCATGATGACAGCCTGTGCGAAATACCATCTTGGTCAGGTGGTCCGTCACCGGAAGCATCCGTTCCGCGGCGTCGTGTTCGATGTGGACCCGCGATTTTCCAATACCGAAGAATGGTATGACGCGATCCCGGAAGACAGCCGTCCCGCCAAGGATCAGCCCTTCTACCATCTCTTGGCCGAAAATGACCAAAGCTTCTACGTGGCTTACGTGTCGGAACAGAACCTTGTCCCGGATGATACCGGGGAACCGGTGGACCACCCCGATCTGGGTGACCTGTTCGGCGATTTTGCCGATGGCCGCTATCCGTTGCAGTTCCAACTGAACTGACGCGATCCGGCTAACACTTCCTTTACCTGACCGCCCCATGCTGCCTCCAAAGACGGAGGCGACATGAAACTGCAAGCAGAGCAGGACGAAACCGATCTCATCATCCGCGTGCAGGGGGATCGGATCGACGCCGCCGGTGCGGTGCCGTTCAAGGACCAGATCCTGCAACTGGCCGAAGGGGGCACGGGCCGGGTGGTGCTTGACCTGAGCCAGGTGGATTTTCTGGACAGCAGCGGTCTGGGTGCCCTGGTGGCGATCCGGCGGATGCTGGGCGGTCGCGCGCTGGATCTGCTGTCGCCCACGCCGCCGGTGGTGCGGGTGTTGCGGCTGACGCGGATGGACATGGTCTTTGCCATCCACCCCGCCGCCGGGTCACTGCATGGCGCCTGACTGCCGCTTTGACGACAGCTTTGCCGCCCAACCGGTGGAGGTGCGGGCCGTGTTGGCGCGCCTGCGCCGGGCCTCTGTGCTGCGCGGGGTGCCGCCCGATGCCGCCCAAAGCTGTGAGCTGGTGCTGGCGGAGGCGATGAACAACATCGTTGAACATGCCTATGCCGGTGCGCACGGCTGTTTGCGGCTGACGCTGTTGCGCGGCCGGCACCACCTTATCTGCCGCTTGCTGGACCGGGGGCGCCCCTTGCCGGGCTTGGCCTTGCCCTCCGCCCGGCTGCCGGCGCAGGATGATTCGCCAGCCGAAGGCGGCTATGGCTGGTTCCTGATCCACAGCCTGTCACACCGTCTGCATTACCGGCGGACGGATGGATTGAACCGGTTGCTCATCGTCGTCGCCGCAAACAATCTGGCGGCATGAGGCGGATTGTTTCGAATTTCCCTGATGTGACGCAGAAAGACCGGAATCCGCCCCTAAATCTGCCTGGCCCCCAGCCGATACAGGAGGGGTAGCTCGCAATTGGCTGCACCCCGGCGTCGTTGGCGAAAGCCCCCACCCAGCCTGCGATGCCGGGGTTCCATTGCAAGCGTTGGACAGCGCCCTGTCGTCCCGATATTCAGGCGGCCTCCCTGACACAGGTTGCCCCATGTCCGACTTTGACCGCTCTGCCCTTTCCGCCCAGATCCACGCGCTTTGCCATGGCGAGACGGACACCGTCGCGCTGATGGCGACACTGGCCTGTGAGATCCATCATGGCCATCCGTTCTCGGACTGGACCGGCTTTTACCGGGTCGTCGCGCCCGACCTGCTGAAGATCGGGCCGTATCAAGGCGGGCATGGCTGTCTGGTGATCCCCTTTTCGCGCGGGGTCTGCGGGGCGGCGGCGCGGACGGGCAAGGTGCTGAACGTTCCGGATGTGGACGCCTTTCCCGACCATATCGCCTGTTCCTCGACCACCCGGTCGGAACTCGTGGTGCCGGTCTGGAACGGACAGGGGCGGCTTCTGGGCGTTCTCGATCTGGACAGCAACACCCCGGCCGCCTTCACGGCAGAGGATGAAGCCTGGATCGTGCCGCTGCTGGCCGAGATTTTCCGGGACGCGCAATGAACGGGTCATGCGCCTGCGGGGCCGTCACCTTTCGCGCCGAGGGCCCGCTGCGCCCAGTGATCGCCTGCCATTGTGAGACGTGCCGCAAGACGTCTGGCCATTTCTGGGCGGCCACCTCGGTGCCGCTGGACCGGTTCCATCTGACCCGCGACGAGGGTCTGGCGTGGTTTTCCGCCACCCCCATCGCGCGGCGGGGCTTTTGCAGCCGCTGCGGGTCATCCCTGTTCTGGCAACCCGAGGGCGGCACGACGATCTCCATCGCCGCAGGGGCGCTGGACGGGCCGACAGGGCTGCAGACCGCCTGCCATTGGTACATGTCCGAGTCGGGCGATTATTATCAGATTGCGGATGACCTGCCTCAATTCCCCACCGAGGGCTGAGCGGGTGGCAAAGCCGCACGCCTTGGGATATTGAGGCGGCAGTCAAGGAATAGGTGCGGACATGGCGACGATCACGCTTCTGGATGGGGGCATGGGGCAGGAACTTGTGGCGCGGTCGGGCGATGATCCGACGCCGCTTTGGGCCACGCGGGTTATGCTGGATCACCCCAACCTCGTGCGGGAAATCCACGACGATTACTTCGCCGCCGGGGCCACCGTCGCCACGACCAACACCTATGCCATCCACCATGACCGGCTGGAGGGCTTTGGTCTGGACCATCTGTTCCGCGACTTGCACGAAAAGGCGGTGCAGGCAGCGGTCGATGCGCGCAATGTGCATGGATCGGGCCGGATTGCCGGATCGATGGGGCCGCTGGTGGCGACGTATCGGGCCGATGTGACGCAACCCTTGGATGTGGCGGTGCCGAAATACGCCGAAATCGCCGCGATCCTTGGCCCGCATGTCGATGTGATCCTGTGCGAAACCATGGCTTCTGTCCTGCAGGCCGAAGGTGCGGCCAAGGGCGCGCTAGCGGCGGGCAAGCCGGTCTGGCTGTCCGTCACTGTGGATGACGCCGATGGCACCCTGCTGCGGTCGGGCGAGCCTTTGGCCGATCTGCGCCGCGTGGTGGATGAGGTGAAGCCCGCCGCCGTGCTGGTCAACTGTTCGGTGCCCGAAGCGATGGCGGCGGCGATGGCCGTGGTGGCGACCTTTGGTGTCCCGTTCGGGGCCTATGCCAATGGCTTCACCCACATCGACCACGAATTCCTGAAGGACAAGCCGACGGTCAAGGAACTGACCCACCGTCACGATCTGACGCCTGCGAAATACGTGGACTTTGCCATGTCCTGGGTCGCCCATGGGGCCACCATCGTTGGCGGCTGCTGTGAGGTCGGGCCTGCCCATATCCGCGCCTTGGCCGAGGCGCTGCGCGCTGCGGGGCATCAGGTCGCGTGAGAATCGAGTTTTCCTACGATCCGCCGCCCGGCCCTCCGGTCATCCTGAATCTGGATGACCGGCTGATCGTGGTGGACAAGCCTGCCGGTCTTTTGTCCGTACCGGGAAAGCTGGAGGGGCGGGCGGATTGTCTGATCTCCCGCTTGCAGGCGATCTATCCTGACGCGCTGGTGGTGCATCGGCTGGATTGCGACACCTCGGGCCTGATCCTGTTTGCACGGGACAAGGCGGCGCAGGGCCATCTGGGGCAAGAGTTTGAACAGCGGCGGGCGAAGAAAAGCTACCTCGCCCGCGTGCAAGGACGGGTTGCAGCGGACAGCGGCACGGTCAATCTGCCGCTGTCGGTCGATTGGCCGAACCGCCCGCGCCAGATGGTCAACCATCAGGATGGCAAGCACGCCCGCACCGATTGGCAGGTGATCTCGCGCAGCGATACGGAAACCCGCATCCGCCTGTTTCCGCTGACCGGTCGCAGCCATCAGTTGCGGGTGCATATGCTGGCCATCGGGCATCCGATCCTTGGCGATCAGATCTATGCGCCCGAAACGCTGGCCGATCATTCCCGCCTGATGCTGCACGCCGAAACGCTGGGGTTGCATCATCCGGGCACCGGGGAATGGGTGCAGTTCGCCGCCCCCTGTCCGTTCTAGGCCTTGCGCAAGCGCACCATGAAGAACCCGTCCATCCCGCCCTTGTCGGCCCAGTAATCCGGCCGCAGGCGCAGGCCGCCTTGGGCGGTCCACCACGTGTCATCAACGCCCGGCAGGGCGATGCGTTCGACGGTCAGCCCCGGATGGCGGGACAAAGCGGCGTCCAACTGCGCCTCGCCTTCCTCAGGCAGCAGCGAGCAGGTGCAGAAGACCAGCCGCCCGCCGGGGTTCAACAGCGTCAGCGCATGGTCGAGCATCCGAGCTTGCAGGTCCGTCAGTTCCGCCAGTTCCGAGCCATCCTTGACAAAGGGCAGGTCTGGGTGGCGGCGGATGGTGCCCGTGGCCGAACAGGGCGCATCCAGCAATACCGCGTCAAAGCCGGTTTCGGTGAAGCCAAAGGCATCGTCCGTCACCACCCGCGCTGTCAGCTTCGTGCGCGCAAGGTTTTCCTGCAAGCGTGCCAGACGGGGACCCGAGATATCCAGCGCGGTGACCTCTGCCCCCGCAGCGGCCAGTTGCAGTGTCTTGCCCCCCGGCGCGGCGCAAAGGTCCAGCACCTTTTCGCCCTTTTGCGGGGCCAACAAACCCACTGCCAAAGCGGCGGCGGCATCCTGCACCCACCAGCCGCCCGTGTCATACCCCGGCAGGGCGGAAAGCTGCCCTGGATCGGTCAGGCGCAGGCTGCCGGTGGGCAACACTTCACCCTCGGGCGCGTCAAAACCCGCGCGCAGCGTCAGGTCCAGCGGTGGGGCCTTGGCCTGCACCGATTCGATCAGTGCCACAACCTCGCGCCCGTAGACATGCACCAAAGGTTGCCGCAGCCAGCGCTGCAGGCGTTGCGGCGGCAAAGCGGCCAGCGGATGCTCCGGCACTTGCCGCAGCACGGCATTCACCAGCCCGGCCATATGGCCGGTGCGATTTCCACGCCGCACAATCTCGACCGCCGCGTTCACCACACCATGCGCGGCCCCGCCCATGGAAAGCTCTGTCACCGCCAGCCGCAGCGCGTTCAGCACCAGACGGGGTGGGGCCTTGCGCAGGTTCTTTTCCAGCAGCTTGTCCACGGGTTCCACCAACCGCAGCGCCGCTGTTGCCAGCCGTTGCGCCCGTGCGCGGTCTGACGGGCCAAGCCCCGCCAAAGGCCCCTGCGGATCGGCCAGCACCTGTGCCAGAAGCCGCCCTTCGCCCAGCACCGCGCCCATCAGGCCCACCGCCGCCGCGCGTGCCGCCAAACCCTCTGCCGCCATCTTGGTCACCCCCGCGACGCCCTGCGCCCTTGTTGCGCTTGCAAGGGGGCGTATATCAAGCAGCAGGCACAAGGAACCCCAGCCATGACCGATCAGACCGAAGACCGCCCGCTGCCGCCCGAGGCCCTGCGCGCCTTGGCCGAGGCGGAAGAGCGCCGCAAAGCCGCGCGCGCGCTGGACCTGCCGCCGGAACTGGGCGGACGCGACGGGCCAGAGCCTGTGCGCTACGGCGATTGGGAGAAAAAGGGGCTGGCCATCGATTTCTGATGGCGCGGGTCAGCGCAGGGCAAAGCGGGCGCTGTCGCCTTTGCCCTTGTCCACGGTAAAGCGGATGTCGTCGCCCCGGCGTTCCACAAGCTGGCAGTTGAACGGGATCGGCGTGCCCGACCAATCCATTTCGCGGCAGAAATATCCGTCTTGCCATTCCCACTTGCCGGTCACCGGCCATCCCATGGCATCGCCCGTGATGCTGCCATCGGCGCGGACGTTCAGGGTGATGCCCAAAAGCCCGATCCGCATGTCGCGCCCTTCGACGGCGGCGACAAAATCTTCGCGTGTGGTGATGCGCGCGTAGCCGTCGGCCCGCGCCGGCAGCGCGGTCAAGGACAGCAAAAGCACGAGGACTGCAAGAACCGGACGGAACATGGCGACACCTGACTGACCGATGGATACGGCGCAGGGTCCGAAACGGATCACCCGCGCCTTCAGAAACGAAGGATCGCGGGCAAAAGTTTCAAGACCGTCAAAGGCCCAAAACATCCATCATGTCATAATGGCCGGGCTTTTGCCCCTGCCCCCACAGCGCCGCGCGGATGGCGCCACGGGCAAAGATCGTGCGGTCAGTGGCCACGTGGCGCAGCACCACGCGCTCGCCATCGGCGGCAAAGATCACGTCATGTTCGCCCACGATATCCCCGCCCCGGATCGCGCTGAACCCGATCGTCCCCCGCTCCCGCGCGCCGGTGATGCCGTCGCGGCCTGACACCATCGCGTCGTCCAGCGCCACGCCGCGCCCTTCGGCGGCAGCGCGGCCCAGCATCAGCGCGGTTCCCGAAGGGGCGTCCACCTTCATGCGGTGATGCGCCTCAACCACCTCGATATCCCAATCGGTATCCAAGGCGGCGGCGATCTTTTGCGTCATGCGCACCAGAAGGTTGACCCCAAGGCTCATGTTGCCTGCGCGCACGATCACGGCGTGGCGGGCGGCGGCCTCGATCTTGGCGATATGCGCGGCCTCTAGCCCCGTGGTGCCGATCACATGCACGGCACGGGCTTGCGCGGCGAGAGCTGCAAATTCCACGGTTGCCGCAGGGGCGGTGAAGTCGATCACGGCCTGGGCACGCGAAAACGCCTCTAGCGGGTCATCGGTCACGGTCACGCCAAGGGGTGCGCCGCCCATGCATTCCCCGATGTCACGCCCCACCCACGCATGGCCCGACCGTTCGACACAACCGACCAGACGCGCCTTGTCATGGGCGGTGATGCCCTTGACCAGCATCTGGCCCATCCGGCCCGAAGCCCCCGTGATGACGATGCCCGGCAGATCGGTCATGGCACTCTCCCTTGTCTTGTTGCGATTGCTTTAGCCGCTTGGCCCCGTCCGCGAAAGCCTGCCGTTGCGCGGGCGCGGCAAAAGCCCTATGTGGGCGGCATGTCCAACAAACGTTCCTTTTCGGGCGATGGCCCGTCGCAGCGCCAGCTTCGTGTCGGTGAATTGATCCGCCGCACGCTGTCTGACGTGCTGAACCGGGCCGAGATCCACGATCCCGACCTGAACCGCATGTCCATCACCGTGGGTGAGGTGTCGGTCTCCAATGACCTGAAGGTGGCGACAGTCTATGTCATGCCGCTGATGGGCACGGTGCCGGTGGAAGATGCCATCGCGGCCTTGGCGCGCAACAAGTTTGAACTGCGCCACCGCGTTTCGGCGGAACTGACGCTGAAATACGCCCCCGACCTGCGTTTCCGCGCAGATGAGACCTTTGATCGTCTGGATGAGACGCGCCGTCTGTTTGCCGATGAAAAGGTGCAGCGCGACATCGCCCGCACCGACGAGGATGAAGGCGAAGAATGATCCGGCTGATCTGGGCAGCGGTGCTGACCCTGCTGCCCGGTGTCGTCCATGCCGAACGCCTCGTCCCCGGCGCGTGCCAGACCGTCCAGCATGAGAGTCGCGATTACGCCGTCTGCACGGTGACGGCGGATCAGGATTTGCGCCTGTTCCATTCTGGCACGGATGGGCTTTTCGGCGGGTTCGCCGCGATCAATCAGGCGCTGGAACCGCAGGGCGAAAAGCTGGGCTTTGCCATGAACGCGGGCATGTATGCCCCGGATTGGTCGCCGCTGGGGCTTTATATCGAGAACGGTGTGGAATCGCAGGCCATTGTCACGGCAGAGGGGCCGGGCAATTTCGGCATGCGCCCGAATGGCGTGTTCTGTGCCGGGCCGGACGGGTTTTCCGTCACCGAATCGCGCGCCTTCGCCGCCGCGCCGAAACCCTGCCGCATCGCCACACAATCCGGGCCGATGCTGGTGATCGATGGCGCGCTGCATCCACGGTTTCTGGTGGACTCGGACTCGGTCTATATCCGCAACGGCGTGGGGGTCTCGGCAGATGGCCAGACCGCCTATTTCGCCATCTCTGACAGCCGCGTGACCTTTCACCAATTCGCCCGGCTGTTCCGCGATGTGCTGAAGACGCCCGATGCGCTTTATCTGGATGGCTCCATTTCTCGGCTCTACGCGCCCGATCTGGGGCGACATGACCGGGGGCTGCCGCTGGGGCCGATCATCGGCACCGTCGTTCCGCGCGGTTGACGGCGGGGCCGTGCTTCTCTAGCAGGCAGGGCTTCGACGGCGGAGGCAGATATGGCGCGTGGTAAAAAAGGCAGGGCGGTTTCGGGTTGGCTTGTGGTGGACAAGCCCGCCGGGATCACCTCGACCGCCGTGGTCAACAAGGTGAAATGGGGGTTTCAGGCGCAAAAGGCCGGCCATGCGGGCACGCTGGACCCGGCGGCGACCGGCGTTCTGGCCGTCGCGCTGGGCGAGGCGACCAAGACCGTCGCCCATATCACCGACGCGCTGAAGTGCTACCGCTTCATGGTGCGGCTGGGGGCTTCGACCACCACCGATGACGCCGAAGGGTCGGTGCTTGAAACCCGTGACGCACGCCCGACGGATGACGCGATCCTTGATGCGCTGGCGGCCTTCCGCGGCCAGATCGACCAAGTCCCGCCGCAGTTTTCCGCCGTCAAGGTCGATGGCGAACGCGCCTATGACTTGGCGCGCGAGGGCGAGCAGATGGATCTTGCCGCCCGCCCGCTGTGGGTGGACAGCCTGACGATGCTGGCGCGTCCCGATCCGGATCATGTCGAATTGGAAATGGTCTGCGGCAAGGGCGGCTACGTCCGCTCCATCGCGCGCGATCTGGGCGCGGCGCTGGGCTGCCTTGGCCATGTGGCATGGCTGCGGCGGGAATGGTCCGGTCCCTTTGACGCGCATGAGGGGGTCAGTCTGGAAGACATCGACCGTCTCGCCCGGACGGATGACATCGACGCGCTTTTGCTGCCGCTGGAGCGTGGCCTTGCCGACTTGCCCGAACTGCCCGCCACACCCGAAGGCGCGGCGCGGCTCAAGAACGGCAATCCCAGCATGGTCATCGCGTCCGGCGTCGAATGGGGGACTGAGGCCTGGGCCTCGTACCAAGGTCGCGCGGTTGCCGTCGGGGTTTACCGCAGCGGCGAGTTGCACCCCAGCCGCGTGTTCAACTGACCTCCGGAACCGGGTCCCCCCGCACTACACGCCCGACAGCTTTCCGAAACGTTCCGCCTCGGCGATCAGGGCGGCAAGGACGGGGGTCAGCGGGTCGCGCCGCGCGGCGATCAGGCCGACGAGGTGTTCAACCTCGGGCGTGACGATGGGGATGGCGCGCAATTGCCCGCCACCCGCAAACATCAGCGCAAGCTCGCGCGGCACGACAGAGGCCCACCGCCCGGTCAGCACATGCGCGGTCAGCGCGATGGTGGAGTTTGACTCGATCTGCGGCGCGGCGCGCGCCCCCGCCTCGGCCAGATGCTGGTTGACGATGCGGCGGTTCTGCATGTCACCGGTCAGCAGGCACAGCGGCTGTTCCGCCACCTCGGCCCAATCCACGCTTTCGCGGTCCGCCAAGGGCGAACCCTTGGCGCAGAGCAGGCGGTAAAACTCATGGTACAGCGGCACCTGCGCCACCCGTCCCAGCGGTTCATTGTCCAGATAGGTGATCCCGGCATCGAGATCGAGGTTTTCGATCCCGGCCAGAATCTCGGCACTGGTCCGCGACAACAGGGTGACCCGCACATTGGGGTGCTTTTGCGTGAAGGGACCCGTCAGCCCCGCCACCATCGGCATCGCGGTGGGAATCACGCCCACGCGCAGGTTGCCCGATAGCCCCGCCCGGACGGAGCGCATCTCGTCCTTCATCGCGCGCATGTCGCCGACGATCCGCCGTCCCCAATCCAGCACGCGTTGACCTTCGGGGGTCAGGCCCTGGAACCGGCTGCCGCGAAACACCAGTTGCACGCCCAACTGGTCCTCCAACTGCCGGATGGCGCTGGACAGGGTGGGTTGCGTCACACCGCACACCTCGGCCGCGCGGCCGAAGTGGCGTTCGTTGGCAAGGGCGATGAACATTTCCAGCTTGTCGATCATGTGACCCAGCCTGACCCCGTTCCGCGCTTGTCCGCAAGGGCTGCTGCGCTTAGCTGTAGGGTATGAAACGTTTCATTCCCTTTCTGAAGAAACCTCCCGTGGTGCCGGTGATCCGGCTGTCGGGCGCCATTGGCACCGGCGGGCGCAGCCTGAACGATGCCGCACTCGCGCCGTTGATCGAGCGCGCCTTTGCCAAGGGCAAGCCTGCGGCGGTGGCGCTGATCATCAACTCCCCCGGCGGGTCGCCGGTGCAATCGTCGCTGATCGCGGCGCGCATCCGGCGGCTGGCGGAGGAAAAGGACATCCCCGTCCATGCCTTTGTCGAGGATGTGGCGGCATCCGGCGGCTATTGGCTGGCCTGCGCGGCGGATGACATCTGGGTGGACGCTTCCAGCATCACCGGGTCCATCGGGGTGATCTTCGCCTCGTTCGGCTTCCCCGAGTTGATGGCGCGGCAGGGGATCGAACGGCGGGTGGTGACGGCGGGCAAGTCGAAATCGCTGGCCGATCCCTTCCTGCCGCAAAAGCCCGAGGATGTGGACCGGCTGAAAGCGATCCAGCAACCGATCCACGACGCCTTCATCCAGCATGTCAAAGACCGGCGCGGCGCGCGACTGTCGGCGGCAGAGGATCTGTTCAACGCCGATGTCTTTGTCGGCCAACGGGCGGTGGATGTCGGGTTGGCGGATGGTCTGGCGCATCCGGTGCCCAAGCTGAAGGCGCTTTACGGGGACAAGGTGCGTCTTGTGCCATTGGGCATCCGGCGCGGCCTGTTCCAGCGTCTTGGCCTCGCGGCTGTCGATACCGTGGTCAACTCGGTCGAGGAGCGCGCCCTTTGGGGCCGTTACGGTCTCTGACATGCTGTTGAAAACCGCGATCCTGTTTCTGTTGGTCATGGCCGTCATCGGCTTCATCGGGTCCAAACTGTTTCCCGGCGCGGTGACTCGCCGGATCAAGTCTGGGCTGACGGGGGGGAAACCCCCTCGCTGTCCGTCCTGCGGGCGCTATCTCATCGGCAAGGGCGGTTGCGACTGCCGCAAGAAGGGATAGCACGATGCGGGCATTGGTGACGGGGGCGGGCGGCCGGTTGGGCCGCGCGATGGCGCTTTATCTGGCGCGGCGTGGGGCGGATGTGGCCGTGCATTACGCCGCATCACAGGACGGGGCCGAAGCGACAGCGGCAGAGATCCGCGCGCTGGGCCGTCAGGCGGTCACCCTGCATGCCGATCTGCTGGACGAATCCCAGACTGAAACCCTCATCCCCCGCGCCGTGGCGGGTTTGGGCGGGCCGCTGACAGTGTTGGTCAACAATGCCTCGATCTTTGAACAGGACACGATCCAGACCGCCACGCGGCAGAGTTGGGACCGTCACATCGAATCGAACCTGCGCGCGCCCTATGTGCTGATCCAGCACTTCGCCCGGCAGGCCCCGCAGGCCGAAACGGACGCGCAGGGCGAACCCATGGCGCGGGCCTTGGTCGTGAACATGGTCGACCAGCGGATCCACAAACTGACACCAGAGTTCTCCAGCTACACCATCGCCAAGATGGGCCTCTGGGCGCTGACCCGCACCGCCGCGCAGGGCCTGGCCCCGCATGTGCGCGTCAATGCGATCGGTCCCGGTCCGACGCTGCAAGGCGCGCACCAGACGCCCGCCGATTTCGCGCGCGAGCGGGCGTCTACCCTGTTGGAACGCGGCGCAAATCCCGCCGACATCACCGCCGCCTTGGGATATTTTCTGGATGCGGCGGCCGTCACGGGGCAGATGTTGGCGGTGGATGGCGGGCAGCATCTGGTCTGGAAAACGCCCGATGGGGATGGGGTGGAATGACCCTTCGCTGAGCCTGCGCTCGAAAGTTGTCCACTCTGGCCGCCGCCTTCACGCCCGCGTTACAATTCCTTTGGAATTTCAGATATTTGCAGGGAGTGTAAAAAAATTCTTGCATGATATCATGTGGTTGCAAAACTGCCTAAAAAATAGGCAGACCGACAAACCCCCCTTGAAACAAGGAAAAAGCCGCACTTCCGAAATGTTTTACGCAGACTTATCCACAGAAACCGTGGACAGCTTTGCTCTTGCCACGCCCGGTGCTTCGTAGCAGCCAAGCACGGGAATCGATGACTCTGATCCGGGGCTTTTGCCGTGACTTCTGACGACCCGACCGAGACCCACACTGATCCGCACACCGAAGCGCCGGTGGCGACCGGGCATGGGGTGATTTACGCCTATCTCAAGACCCTGGACTCCAGTCCCGGCGTCTACCGCATGCTCAACGCCAAGGCCGAGGTGCTCTATGTCGGCAAGGCGCGGAACCTGAAGGCGCGGGTGTCGAACTACTCGCGCCCATCGCCGCAGCATTCGGGGCGCATCGCGCGGATGATCTCGGAAACCGCGTCGATGATGTTCCTGACGACCCGGACCGAGACCGAGGCGTTGCTGCTGGAACAGAACCTGATCAAGCAGTTGAAGCCGCGCTACAACGTGCTGCTGCGGGATGACAAATCGTTCCCGAACATCCTGATCGGCAAGGAACACGCCTACCCACAACTGAAAAAACATCGCGGCAAGCGGACGGAAAAGGGCAGCTATTTTGGCCCCTTTGCCAGTGCAGGCGCGGTGAACCGCACGCTGAACCAGTTGCAAAAGGTGTTCCTGCTGCGCAACTGCGCGGATTCGATGTTCGAAAGCCGGACGCGCCCCTGTCTGCTGTTCCAGATCAAGCGCTGTTCCGCCCCTTGTGTGGGCCGGGTGACCCCCGAACAATATGCCGATCAGGTGGCCGATGCCGAACGCTTCCTTGAGGGGAAGTCGACGCAGGTGCAGGCCGAACTGGCCACGGAAATGGCGCTGGCGTCCGAACAGATGGAGTTTGAACGCGCCGCCGCCCTGCGCGACCGCATTCGCGCCCTGACCAATGTGCAACAGGCGCAAGGCATCAACCCGCGCGGCGTGACAGAGGCCGACGTGATCGCTCTGCATCTTGAGGGCGGGCAGGCCTGCGTGCAGGTGTTCTTCATCCGCGCCAACCAAAGCTGGGGCAACCGGGATTTCTATCCGCGCACGGGGTCAGGGGCAGAGGCGCCTGAAATCCTTGAGGCGTTCATTTCCCAGTTCTACGACGACAAGGAACCGCCGCGGCTGATCCTGCTGTCGCATCCGGTGGATAACGAAGACCTTGTGGCGCAATTGCTGGCGGATCGCGCCGGGCGCAAGGTGGAACTGGCCGTCCCCCAACGCGGCGAAAAGGCGGAGCTGGTGGAAAACGCCGCCCGCAACGCGCGGGAATCGCTGGCACGGCGCATGGCCGAAGGCGCGGCGCAATCCAAACTGCTGGCGGGTCTGGCCGAGGCGTTTGATCTGGACGCCCCCCCGCGCCGGATCGAGATTTACGACAACGCCCATATCCAGGGGTCAGATGCCGTGGGGGGTATGGTGGTTGCGGGGCCGGATGGTTTCATCAAGGGCCAGTATCGCAAGTTCAACATCAAGGGCGATGCGGGCAAGCAGGGTGATGACTTCGGCATGATGAAAGAGGTGCTGATGCGCCGCTTTGAACGCCTGCTGAAGGAAGACCCCGACCGCAAGACTGATGGCTGGCCCGACCTTTTGCTGATCGACGGCGGCGCAGGCCAAGTGTCGGCGGTGGGCGAGATCATGGCTGAATTGGGAGTGGACGATATCCCCTTCATCGGCGTGGCCAAGGGTATTGACCGCGATGCCGGGAAAGAGGAATTCCACCGCCCCGGAGAGCCGCCCTTTGCCCTGCAGCGCAATGACCCGGTGCTTTATTTCGTGCAACGCCTGCGCGACGAGGCGCACCGTTGGGCCAATGGTGCGCATAGGGCCAAGCGGGCCAAGGCGGTGGGGGCAACACCCTTGGATGATATCCCCGGCGTCGGCGCGACCCGCAAACGCGCGCTGCTGGCGCATTTCGGATCGGCCAAGGCGGTGTCCCGTGCCGGTCTGTCAGACCTGATGGCGGTCGCGGGCATATCCGAGGCGATGGCGCAGGCCATCCACGACTATTTCCACGACCGCTAAAGGCTCAGCTGATCCAGACCCGTGCATGCGGCGGCAGGGCGATGTTGCCGTGATGCACCTGCACGGCGGCATCCGACAACTCGTCATGCAGGCGCGTGGCCCCTTGGGCGCGCAGCCAGCCTTCGGGGATGTGCTGCCAGCTTTCGGTGAAGTTGAACAGGCAGACCAAGGCCCCTGTCGGCGCGGCACGGCGGAAGGCAAAGATGCCGGGCGTATCGCAGTGCAGGATCTGCGTCGCATGCGCCGCATGCAGCGCCGGGGTGGCGCGGCGGCGGGCAAGGATATGCTGCACGCCGGTAAAGATGCGGCTGGCGTCAGTGTCGCCTGTGTGGCGGCTGGCGGCGGCCTCCCAATCCATGCGCGGGCGATGCACCCAACGGCTGTCATGGGCGTGTTCGGGCACATCGCGGTAGCCGTAGTCGTTCAAGAGCGCGAGTTCATCGCCCATGTAGATCAGGGGAATCCCGCCAAAGGCCGCGATCAGCGCATGGCCCATCAGGATGCGCTGCAAGGCCTGCTCGCGCCCTGTGGCATCGCCCTCGGCCAAGGCTTTCTCCAGACCGGCAAGGCTGGCGAAGCTGCCCGAGATACGCTTGTCCCCGGTGGCGGGGTTTTCCTGAAACAGCGTGCCGCGTGCGAAACTGCCGGGAAAGGTGCCGTCGTAGAAATCCGACAGGAACGCCCGATGCGCGGGACCGGACAGGTTCAGCGCCCCGGCATCCTCATCCGTCACGGCCCAGCCGATATCGTCATGACAGCGGATATAGGTGGCATAGGTCGCATTGGTCAGGCGGTCCGGGAAATGCGTCGCCATCACATGCGTCATCAACCGCGTGTCACGGGTGGCGAGCGAGGACCAGAACTGCACCATCAGGCTGTTGTGATAGGCGAGGTTCCCCTCTTTGCCGTCATGCCGTCCGCGCCCCAGATAGGGCAGCATTTCCGCCGGGGCGACAATCGCCTCTTCCAGATGCAGCACGGCGGGGGCAGCGATGCGCGAACAGGCGCGCAGGGCTTGCAGGATCATATGCACTTCGGGTTCGGACTGGCAGCGCGTGCCCATCCGCTTCCACATGAAGGCCACGGCGTCCAGTCGCAGCACATCCACGCCCCGGTTGGCGAGGAAGAGCATGATCTCGACGATCTCAAGGAATACCTGCGGATTGGCCCAGTTCAGGTCCCACTGGTGTTCGTTGAAAGTGGTCCAGACCCATTTGCCGAAATCGGGGTAGTGGGTGAAGTTACCGGGGGCGTTGTCGGGGAAAACCTCAACCAGCGTTTCTTCATAGCGCTTTGGAAGATCGGGCGTGTCGAACATCAGGTAGTAATCCTGATACTTCGGATCGCCCTTGGCGGCCTTTTTCGCCCAGGCGTGTTCCTTGGCGGTGTGGTTCAGCACCAGATCGATGCAGACCGAAATCCCGCGCTGGCGCAGTTCGGCCGTGACCGCCTCAAAATCCGCCATCTTGCCGTAAGCAGGGTTGATGGCGCGGTAGTCCATCACCGAATAGCCGCCGTCGCTGTCACCGGGACGGGGCTTCAGGCAGGGCATGAAGTGGACGTAGTTGACGCCCAAATCGTCCAGATAATCCAGTTTTTCCAGAACCTTGGGCAGAGTGCCCGCGAAGCGGTCGATGTAGAAGACATAACCCGCCATATCGGCGCGTTGGAACCAGTCGGGTTCCAGATCGCGGATCAGGTCCAGCCGTTTCAGGTCTGGTGCGCGGTCTTTCCATGCCTTGCGCAGGGATTTCAGCAAGGCAGCCTTGAAGGCGTCATAGTCGTTGCGCTGACCATAAAGCGCGTCCAGCATCGGCCACAGGTCAGGGGCGCTGCGGTTCAAGCGCAAATCAAAGATGTCGTCATCCGCGGTGGACGGCGTGCGGGGCATTGGCGGCTCCTCCCATTTGGGCGGAGATTACGCGGTCCAAAGCGGTTTGGAAAGGGTGATCAGCGCCGAATGATCAGCCGCGTCCGGTGGAGGATACGGTTGGCGATCCAGATCAGGTCGGGTTGAGACAGCGCCACACAGCCTGCCGTGGGGCGGCGGGGACTGCGCCATGTGTGCAGAAAGATCGCCGATCCCCGCCCCGGCACCGATTGCGGCCAGTTCCAGTCGGTCAGCAGGATCAGGTCATACATCGGGTCAGGGCGGGTCAGCCGCTCATGCGACCACGGATGCGGGCCGCGGACCATCAGGTTGTAGTCCGGGTCGCGGCTGTCATCGGACCACAGGTCGGACGGGCCGAAAGGCAGCGCCCAGTCGGGCAGTTGCGCGGCCGTCAGCCGGTCAGGACGATAGAGCATCCCGACTATGCGATGCATCCCGTCCGGCGTCGCGCCATCGCCTTCGCGTTTCTTGCGGGCGGGGATGATTCCGCCGCGCCCTATGGAGCAAGGGAACGTCCGCCCCATGAAGCGCAGGCCCCAGCGGGTGACGATGATATCCGTGGCCTTCACAGCAAATGCCCCGATTTCGCGGCCTTGGTGGCGAGGTAAGCCGCGTTCTGCACGGTCTGACCCACGCGCAAGGGCACCCGGTCCGTCACCGCCAAGCCGCAGCTTTGCATCATCGCCATCTTGCGCGGGTTGTTGGTCAGCAGGCGCACGGCGGCAAAGCCCATCCGGCGCAGGATATCGGCCCCGATGCGGAAATCCCGCTCGTCATCCTCGAACCCCAGACGGTGGTTGGCCTCGACCGTGTCAAAGCCTTGATCCTGCAAGGAATAGGCCCGCATCTTGTTGGCAAGTCCGATCCCGCGGCCCTCTTGGTTCAGGTAAAGCAGCACGCCCGCGCCCTCCTGCCCCATCTGGGTCAGGGCGGCGTTCAGTTGCGGGCCGCAGTCGCACTTCAGGCTGCCCAAGACATCGCCCGTGAAGCAGGCCGAATGGAGGCGGGCCAGCACGGGCAAGGCGCGGTCGGGACGGCCAATCTCAATCGCGTAATGCTCGGTCCCGCCATCTTCGGGGCGGAAGATATGCACGCGGCCAGAGTCGGACGCCACCATCGGCAGACGTGCGTTCACCACGGGGTGCAGCGGCGACAGGCGGTCAAACTCTGGCCCGATTTCGTGTAGGGACAGCAGCGTCAAGGCCGACTCCTGCGCCAGTTGCAGCGGGTGGTTCACCGCCACCAGCACGGCGGCAGGCAGAAGATGCGCCGATTTGGCCAACCGAAGTGCTGCGCGGTGCAGATCGGCGGGACCGTCGCGCAGGGTTTGCAGCGGGCCTTTCATCGGCCAGTTCAAATCCCCCGCCGGATCGGCCAGCGCGCGCAGCCATGTCAGATCGGCCGAGGCGGGCAGGGCGATCCGCGCCACATCTCCATCATAGGCGATGGCCTTCAGCGTTTCCGCCCGCCGCGCCGTCAGCGCCAGTTCCGCCCGGCCTGTAGCACGCAGCGCGGCCAGACGGTCAGCGTCCAGCGCCTCAACCGCCACGACCAAGGCGGCGCAGCCTGCCCCGGTCAGCAGCACGGGGACGCCCATCCGCAGGTCGCTGCGGGCGCGGGCCAGCCGTTCGACCGGGCTGGGGGCAAGGCGGGGGTTCAGGTGGGCTGCGGTCATCGTGGGTCTCCTGCCCGCATCACTTAGGCCGGTGTGACGGAAAATGAAACAATTCCCGCCAAAGCGACACGTCCGCGTGAGAGATGTTTCGCCCGGCTTGTCGCAAAGGTGAGGCGGGCGCATCTGTGGTCGCAAGCCCGGCGTCGTCTGTCCGGGATGTGTCGCTGTCGGAGGGTTCGCATGGCCACGCTACGGAAAATCCTGCTTGTCGATGATGACGATGACCTGCGCGAAGCGTTGAGCGAGCAGTTGGTGATGACCGAGGATTTCGACGTCTTCGAAGCCCGCACCGGGGCCGAGGGGATGGAGAAGGCCAAGCTGGGCCATTACGATCTGGTCATTCTGGACGTCGGCCTGCCCGACACCGACGGGCGCGAGCTGTGCCGCCGGATGCGCAAGCAGGGTGTGAAATGCCCGGTGCTGATGCTGACAGGGCATGATTCGGATGCGGACACCATCCTTGGCCTTGATGCCGGGGCGAATGACTATGTCACCAAGCCCTTCAAGTTCCCGGTCCTGCTGGCCCGTATCCGCGCCCAGTTGCGCCAGCATGAACAATCCGAAGACGCGGTGTTCCAGCTTGGCCCCTACACCTTCAAGCCCGCGCAGAAGATGCTGGTGGATGAAAAGGACAAGAAGATCCGCCTGACGGAAAAAGAGACGAACATCCTGAAGTTCCTGTATCGCGCGCAACAAGGGGTTGTGGCGCGTGACATCCTCCTCCACGAGGTGTGGGGGTATAACGCCGGAGTGACGACGCATACGCTGGAAACCCACATCTACCGGCTGCGCCAGAAGATCGAGCCCGATCCGTCCAACGCACGGTTGTTGGTCACCGAAAGTGGTGGTTACCGTCTGGTCGCCTGAGGGTTGCGCGGGCGGAAATTGTTGCAGCGATGCCACGCCCGCGCAAATCCATTAAACAAAGGCTCGCCAGCGGTCGTTACACAACCCAAGGTCATATTGTTGGCGGATTCACCAGTTATCCACCTCTCTGTGCCAGATTGACGACATGTGGCCACCCGTTTCCCAAGTTCCCCTTGTCGCGTCGGGGTTATGACGCGGCATCCTCCCTGTTGGACTTGGCCGGGCTTCATGCCCGGCCTTTTTTTGATGCGCGGCAGATATTGATTTGAATCAAGGACGCCGTGGCCCGCTTCCTGCAGGATGGCCTTACCTCCCTGACTGGACTGCAGGCCCGGCCCCGATGGCATCTCGCCCCCGCGGTCGGGCTTTTTCTTTGCAGGCCCCTTTGGAAAGGCCGCAATGCATCTTATCTATGCTGAACGGGGCCCGAGTCGTCCCCCGGCTTGACTGACGACTTTGCGACGCGGAGTATCCGATGCGCCTTGCCTTTGCCGCCCTTGCCCTCTCGCTGTCGGCGGTGCCTGCCCTTGCGCAGGACTTGCAGTTCGAACTGATCAACGAAAGTTCGATCACGCTGGCCAACCTGTTCGTCTCGCCGGTGTCGGTGGATGAATGGGGCAATGACATCATGGCGGGCACCGTGTTGGCCCCCGGCGAAAGCGGGCTGATCACCGTCCCCGGCGGGCTGAGCGTGTGCGAATACGACATGCGCTTCGTTGCCGACAACGGGAATGAGGTGACGGGGTCCGCCGACCTCTGCGCCATGACGTCCTTCACCCTGTCGGATTGATCCCCACGGCTTGAGGTCTGGCTTCGCCGCGCTTAGGGTTTGCGCCCACGCCAGCGGAGCCGGATCATGCCCTTCACCCTTGCCACATGGAACATCAACTCTGTCCGCCTGCGCGAAGGGTTGGTGGCGCGACTGATGGCGGACGAAGGGCCGGATGTGCTCTGCCTGCAGGAATGCAAAAGCCCGGTGGAGAAAATCCCGGTCGAGACCTTCCATAGCCTTGGTTACACCCACATGGTGGCGCGGGGGCAGAAGGGCTACAACGGGGTGGCGATCCTGTCCAAGCTTCCGCTGGGGGATGCCGGGTCCATGGACTTCGCCACGCTGGGCCATGCCCGCCATGTGGCGGCACGCCTGCCCAATGGGGTGGTGATCCACAACTGTTACGTCCCCGCAGGCGGCGATATTCCGGACCGGGCAGAGAATGAAAAATTCGGCCAGAAGCTGGATTTCCTGACCCACATGCGCGACCATTTCCGTGCGCAGAAGCCTGCGAAAAGCATCCTCGTCGGGGATCTGAACATCGCCCCGCGCGAGGATGACGTCTGGTCGCACAAGGCGCTTTTGAAGATCGTCAGCCATACCCCGATTGAGGTGGAGCATTTGGCGCAGACACAGGACGCGGGCGGCTGGGTCGATGTCACGCGGCAGGATATCCCCTCGGGTCTTCTGTATTCGTGGTGGTCCTATCGGGCAGCGGATTGGGACGCGGCGGACAAGGGGCGGCGGCTGGATCACATCTGGGCCACGCCTGATATCTCCAATGCCGCGCATGGCAGCCGCATCCTGCGCCCCTGCCGGGGATGGGAGCAGCCGTCTGACCATGTGCCGGTCTTCGCCAGCTTCGACCTTTGACGCCCTTTCCCCTGCGCGGGGTTGCCGTTAAGGATTGACCGGACGATCAAGGAACGCATGCCTTGCTGGATTATCTGCTGATCAGGGACGGTGCCCGGTTCTACCGGGTCGAGGTGAGTTACAACCTGTTCGGGGAATACACCGTGCTGCGCGAATGGGGCGCACGCGGGCGGGCGGGACAGCGGGCCTTGGTGTGGTTTTCCAACCTGCGCGAGGCGTGCAAGGCCGCGGAACGCTGGCTGAAACAGGCGCATCGGCGCGGATATGCGGATTTGAGGGAAGCATGACACATCTGTGGGTCCGGGCCGAACAGCGCCCGAACGAAGAACGCGTGGGCCTGACGCCCGAAGGCGCGGCGGCGCTGGTCAAGGCCGGGCTGCGCGTGACGGTCGAGGAGTCGTCGGTCCGTGCGATCCCCATCGACGGCTACCGCGCGGCGGGCTGCGAGATTGCGGCGGAAAACCTGTGGCCTCAGGCCCCTGCCGACGCGATCATCTTCGGGCTGAAGGAACTGCCCGAGGATGGCACCCCCCTGACCCACCGCCACATCATGTTCGGCCATGCCTACAAGGGCCAGCCGGCGGGGCGGGACCTGCTCAAACGGTTCAAGGCCGGGGGCGGCACGCTTTATGATCTGGAATATCTGGTGAACGAAGACGGTCGCCGTGTCGCGGCCTTTGGTTATTGGGCCGGGTTCGCCGGGGCTGCTGTGGCGCTGAAATGCTGGGCGGCGCAGCAGCGCAGTGGGATTGCCGGGCCGGTGGCGAAATATCCGGGCAAGGCGGCCTTGATCGCCGATCTGAACCGGGAACTGGACGGTCTGGGCCGCCCCCGCGCCATCGTCATCGGTGCCTTGGGCCGTGTCGGGAGCGGGGCTGCGGACCTCTGCGCGCAGATGGATGTGGCGGTCACCAAATGGGACATGGCCGAAACCGCATCCGGCGGGCCGTTCCCCGAGGTGCTGGAGCACGAGATTTTCCTGAACTGCATCCTCGCCCGTCCGGGTTGCCCTGTCTTCGTTCCGGCATCGGCCAAGACCGATCCGCGCAAGCTGACGGTGATCGGGGATATCGCTTGCGATCCGACCTCGGACTTTTCGCCGATCAAGGTCTATGACCGCGCCACGGATTGGGACGCGCCTGCGCTGCGGGTGCATGACGCGCCACCCTTGGATGTGACGGCGATCGACAACCTGCCCTCGCTTTTGCCGGTCGAAAGCAGTCAGGATTACGCGGCGCAATTGCTGCCCAGCCTGCTCACGCTGCCTGATCTGGCGGCGGGTGTCTGGGGTCGGGCCAAGACGGACTATGACCGGCACATCGCGACGGTGTGACGGCGAACAGCAAATTCCTTCGAAGGAATTTGCAAAAATCTTCGAAGATTTTTGCGGGAGAGAGACATGACGATTCATTGGTGCGGCACGGGCTTGTCATCGGTGCCGGGTCTGCGGCGGTTGATCGGCGCGGGGCACAAGGTGGTGGTGTGGAACCGCACCGTTGAGAAGGCGCGTGAAGCGGTGGGCGATCTCACCTCCGACATCCGCGCCTATGATCTGACCGCGCTTGCGGCGGCCTTGAAGCCCGGCGATGTGGCGATTTCCATGCTGCCCGCCGACCAGCATGTCGGCATCGCCAAGGTCTGCTTGGACAAGGGCGCGAACTTTGTCTCCTCCAGCTACATCGCGCCGGAAATGCGCGCGCTGGATGCGGCGTTCAAGGCGCAGGGGTTGGCTTCGGTCAACGAGGTCGGTCTGGACCCCGGCATTGACCACCTGATGGCGCATGATCTGGTCGCGCGGTATCGGGCATCCGACGCCTTTGATCCTGACAACCTGCTGTCCTTCACCTCGTATTGCGGCGGTGTGCCGAAGATCGCCAATGCGTTCCGCTACAAATTCTCATGGTCGCCGCTGGGCGTGCTGAAGGCGCTGCGGTCGCCGTCGCGGTCGCTGAAGGATTTCCAAGAGTTCAAGGTCGCGCGGCCTTGGGATGCGATCACCTCTTACGACGCATCGCTGCCGGAGCCCGAAAGCTTTGAGGTTTATCCCAACCGCGACAGCTATCCCTTCATGCAGGACTACCACTTTGACCCGGCATGGAAGGTCAAGACCTTCGTCCGTGGCACCATCCGCCTGAATGGCTGGGCCGACGCCTGGACCCCGGTGTTCCGTGAGATTGAAACGTTGGAAGGTCCCGCAGGTGACGCCCGTCTGGCCGAGATGGCGGCGCAATTCTGGGCCGAGAATTCCTATGACGAGGGCGAACCGGACCGCGTGGTCCTGTTCGTATCGCTGAAGGCAGAGCGTGACGGCCAGACCGTCTGGCACGAGGAATGGGCGATGGACGCCTGGGGCGATGCGCGCGGCACCGCGATGGCGCGTCTGGTGTCGGTGCCCGTGTCGCTGGCCGTCGAGTCGGTGCTGACGGGAGAAATCAGCGCGGGCGTCCACGCCGCCCCGCATGACCCGGCGCTGCTGGCCAAATGGATGGCTGAGGTCGGCACGCTGGCGCAATATCTGAAGCGTGTTCAACACGTTTGAGGTTTGTTGAACATGGTGGGCCGCCCCGGCGCAGGTTGGGGCGGCTTTGCTTTGCCTGCTCTAATCTTGACATGTGCAGGATTCTGACCATGTTGAGGGGGCAATCTGGGGTAGAGCCATGAACGTCATCACCTATACCGACGCCCGTAACGGACTGGCTTCAGCGATGGACCGCGTGGTTCAAGACCGGGAAGAAACCGTGATCACCCGCACGGGGCGTGAGTCGGTGGTGATGGTCGCGCAAGGCGAATGGGATGCGATTCAGGCAACGCTGCACCTGCTCTCCTCGCCGCGAAATGCCGAGCGCCTGCGCGAGTCGATTGCCGAATTGAACGCCGGGGGCGGGATTGAGAAAGACCTGATCCGTGAAGGTTAAATTCTCTAGCCACGGTTGGGCGGATTATCTGCATTGGCAAGCCAGCGATCCAAATGCTTTGAACCGCCTCAACGCGTTGATAGAGGAATGCCGCAGACATCCGTTCACGGGCACGGGCAAGCCGGAAGGGTTGAAAGGCAACTTATCGGGATGGTGGTCCCGTCGCATAACGTCAGAGCACCGGCTGGTCTACCGCGTCACCGGCAGCGGCGTGGATCAGACATTGGAAATCGCCCAATGCCGGTTCCACTACTGACTTAGGGCAGTTCCGCGATCACCGCCCGTGCCGCTGCTGCCGGATCGGCGGCTTGCCAGATCGGACGGCCGACGACGATGTGATCGGCGCCGTCGCTGATGGCCTGATGCGGGGTGGCGGTGCGCTTTTGGTCTCCGGCGGCGGCCCCGGCAGGGCGGACACCGGGGGTGACGATCAGCTTGCCCACTGCCTCGGGCAGGGCGCGGATCATCGCGGCCTCTTGCGGGCTGGCGATCACGCCATCGGCCCCGGCGGCCAAGGCACGGGCGGCGCGTTCCAAGGTGATCTCATGGATATCGCCCGGTTTGATCAGGTTCGCGTCAAGGTCCGCGCGATCCAGCGAGGTCAGGATGGTGACGGCAAGGATTTTCAGCTCGGTCCCGCGCTTGCCCTCTTGCGCCGCGCGCACCACCTGCGGGTCGCCGTGCACGGTCAGGAAATCGAGGTCATATTGGGCGATGCCCCTGACAGCGGCCTCAACCGTCGCGCCGATGTCAAAGAACTTCATGTCCAGGAAGATGCGCTTGCCACGTTCCTGTTTCAGCTCATTGGCCAAGGCGAGGCCGCCGCCCGTCAGCATGCCAAGGCCGATCTTGTAGAAACTGGCCGCGTCGCCGATGCGGTCGGCAAGTTGCAGCCCCTGCACCACGTTCGGCACGTCGAGGGCGACGATCAGGCGGTCATCGGACATGGGGGGCCTCTGGGTTGGGATTTGGGCGCGTCATAGGGCCTCAATGGCAAGGGCGCAACGGGAGACGTCGCGCCCGGTTGGAGGATTCCCGTCCCCGCCCCAGCCTGCTACACCATCCCCAAACCAAGGGGCGAGAGAGATGATCCTGTGTTTCGACATCGGCGGCAGCCGGATCAAGGCGGCGATGGCGGTGGGCGGGATCGTGCAGCCCTTGGGCTATGCCCCCACGCCACAGGACGATTTCGCGGCATTTCTGCGCGTCCTTGCGGGTTTTGCCGAAGGTCAGCAGCCCTGGGGCGTGGCCATCGCCATCGCGGGCGTGGTCGATCCGGCGACGGGCGCCCTGAAGGTCGCCAATATTCCCGGCGCGGATGGGAAATGTCTGGCGGCAGAGGTGACGGCGGCTCTTGGCCTGCCCTGCGTGGTGGTCAATGACGCGGATGCCTTTGTGCTGGCTGAAATCAAGGCGGGCGCGGCTGTCGGGCATCGCAATGTCTTTGGCGTGATCCTTGGCACCGGGGTTGGCGGCGGGCTGGTGGTGGATGGCAGGCTGGTCACCGGGCCGGGGGGATTTGCCGGCGAATGGGGGCATGGGCCGGTGGTGGACCGCAGCCTTGCACCGCATCTGCCCTGTGGTTGCGGACAGTTGGGCTGCATCGACACAGTGGGCGGCGCGCGGGGGATCGAACGGCTGCATCTGCATCTGCACGGGGTCGAGGCAACCTCGGAAGTCATTCTGAACGATTGGCGCAGGGCAGAGCCGAACGCAGCCCAGACGGTGGACCTGTGGGCCGCGATCCTAGCACCGCCCTTGGCGATGATCCTGAACACGGTGGGGGCCTCCCTCGTGCCGGTGGGCGGTGGCCTCGCCAATGTGCCGGAACTCATCGCGCGTCTGGACGCTCAGGTGCGGGGAATGATCCTGCGGGCGGGGGATGCACCTTTGATCGTTCCGGCCAAAAGCGGGGTGGAACCGGGTCTGATTGGCGCGGCAGCGGCGGGGGAGGCGGCCTTTGGCTGACACGCTGGTCGAGATTTGTGTGGACAGCCCGCAAGGCATCGCCGCGGCGGTGCACGGCGGGGCGGACCGGATTGAACTCTGCGCGGCGCTGGCACTGGGCGGCCTGACCCCGTCGGTCGGCCTGATGACGGCGGCGGCGGATTGCGGTGTGCCGGTCCATGCGATGATCCGTCCCCGCGCGGGCGGTTTTCACTGGAGCCACGCCGACCTGACCGCGATGCGCGATGAGGTGGTCGCGGTGGGTGAAGCGGGCCTGCACGGCATCGTCATCGGCGCGCTGGATGACAAGGGCGGTCTGGACCTGCCCGCGCTGCGGGCCTTGATGACGGATGCGGCGGGGCTGGCGGTGACGCTGCACCGCTGCATCGACCTGATCGAGGATCGGGTGACCGCGATGGAACAGGCGATTGATCTGGGGATCGGGACCATCCTCACCTCTGGCGGCGCGACGCGGGCGGTGGCGGGGATCGGCGAATTGGGCCGTCTGATCGACCGCGCGGCAGGGCGTATCACCGTGATGCCAGGATCGGGGATCACGGCGGCGACGGTGGGCGAGTTGCGCGGCCTGTCCCCTCGGGCGGTGCATGCCAGTTGCGGCATGGCCGTCGCCGAAGACCCCGCGGTGGTGCGTCTGGGCTTTGGCCCGGTTGACCGCCGCGAGACATCGGAACAGGCTGTCCGCGAACTTGTGGCAGAGGTGCGGGCATGGTGACGTCGATCCTTGAAATCTACGATCTGGCCTCGGGTCAGACGCGCGAGGTGCTGCGGCATCAGGGTCGGATCGAGGCGCCGAACTGGCACCCCTCGGGTGACTGGTTGCTGGTCAATGGCGAGGGTGCGCTGTTCCGCGTGCCGTTGGACGCGCCCGCGCTGCATCCTGTGCCGCTTGGGGTGGAAGGCCGCTGCAACAATGACCACGGCATCTCGCCGGACGGGGCGCGGGTTGTGGCCTCCTTGCATCGCGGCAGTGGGTCCGAGATTTTTGTGATGTCGGTGTCAGGCGGGGACGCGGTGCAGGTCCTTCCTGATGCGCCGTCGTGGTGGCACGGCTGGTCGCCCGATGGCGCGCGGCTGGCTTATGTCGCGGCGCGGGGCGGCAGCCGGGTGATCGACGTCTACACGATCCCGTTCGGTGGCGGCACGGAAACGCGGCTGACCATGGGCGAAGGCCATTCCGATGGTCCGGATTACAGCCCGGATGGCGCGCGGATCTACTGGAACTGTGACCGCGATGGCCATGCGCAGATCTGGGTGATGAATGCTGACGGGTCGGATCAGCGCAAGCTCTTCGCCGATGACCATGTGAACTGGTTTCCGCATCCGTCGCCCGATGGGCGGCATCTGGTGTATCTGGCCTATCCGCCGGGCACGCTGGGCCACCCCGAAGATCTGGCGGTGGCGCTGGTGCTATGTGACCCCGAAGGGGGAAACCGCCACCGCATCCGCGAATTCATCGGCGGGCAGGGCACGATCAACGTGCCAAGCTGGGCGCCGGACGGATCGGCCTTTGCCTATATGCGCTATGAGGTGTAGTTGCCCCTCTCCCCGTCGGGGAAAGGGGCGCGCACCGTCCTGCTGGCAGCTTGGAACGGGCGTGTCGGGGTAAGCTGTCAGGCGGCCAACCGGGTTGTCGGTGCGTTTTCGGCAAAGATGTTGGACGGGCCGGGATGCAGCCGGGCCAGACGAAGCCGCAACTCGCGCTCTGCCGCGTCCAGAAGGGCGGCTTCGATCTGGGGATAGCGGGCCCGATGGGGCAAGGCGATGCTGACCATGAGCCGCGCCAGATGCGGCGGGTCGTCCGCATCATCCTGAAAGGAAAGTTCGACCCGGCCAAGAAACCTGTTTCCTGCCGGATCGAAGCTTACCTCCCGCAGGATGCGGGATGTAATCGAAAGCATTTTGGCTGCCTGTTCTTATTCTTGGCCTGTACGGGTGATTCTGACGGTTTTGGAGGACCTCGGGCAGTGTGCATCGGGATGGAGCGTGGCAGACCTTCGTCAGTCGGCGGGCGTCAGCCGGCGGGAAAATGGTCGCAGGTCCGGGGCCGGGTCTTGCAGGGGGGCTGGATTGCTCCCATCTTTTGCCCAAGGCCGTGCGGACGTGCCTTTTCAGGGCGTCCGAAAGCGGTGCTTTGAAAAGGAGAGATGCCGATGAACCTGGAAAAGTTCACGGAACGGTCGCGTGGTTTCCTTCAGGCCGCGCAAACCATCGCTGTTCGGGAAAATCACCAACGTCTGGCGCCCGAACATCTGCTGAAGGCGATCATGGATTACGATCAGGGGATGGCCGCGAACCTGATCCGCCGCGCCGGGGGCGAACCCGCCCGCGTGTCGCAGGCGGTAGCCTTGGCGCTGGGCAAATTGCCCAAGGTCACGGGCGACGCGCAACCCTTCATGGACCCCGGTCTGGTCAAGGTGCTGGACGAGTCCGAAAAGCTGGCGAAAAAGGCCGGGGACAGTTTCGTTCCCGTCGAACGCATCCTGATGGCGCTGGCCATGGTGCCGGGCGCGGCCAAGCAGGCGCTGGATGCGGGCGCGGTGACGGCGCAGAACCTGAACGCCGCGATCAACGACATCCGCAAGGGGCGCACCGCCGATACCGCTTCGGCGGAAGAGGGCTATGACGCGCTGAAGAAATACGCCCGCGACCTGACCGAGGCCGCGGCCGAGGGAAAGATTGACCCGATCATTGGTCGGGACGAAGAAATCCGCCGCACAATGCAGGTGCTGTCGCGCCGGACGAAGAACAATCCTGTGCTGATCGGGGAACCCGGCGTCGGCAAAACGGCGATTGCCGAGGGCCTCGCGCTGCGCATCGTCAACGGCGATGTGCCGGAATCCCTGCGTAACAAGAAGCTGATGGCGCTGGACATGGGCGCGCTGATCGCCGGGGCAAAGTATCGCGGCGATTTCGAGGAACGTCTGAAAGCGGTGTTGAACGAGGTGACCTCTGCCAATGGCGACGTCATCCTGTTCATCGATGAGATGCACACGCTGGTGGGTGCCGGAAAGTCCGACGGCGCGATGGATGCCGCGAACCTGATCAAACCGGCGCTGGCGCGGGGCGATCTGCACTGCGTGGGTGCCACGACGCTGGATGAATACCGCAAGTATGTGGAAAAAGACGCAGCTCTTGCCCGGCGGTTCCAGCCGGTGATGGTGTCTGAACCCACCGTCGAGGATACGATTTCCATCCTGCGCGGGATCAAGGAAAAGTACGAACTGCACCACGGCGTGCGGATTTCGGACTCGGCCCTTGTTGCGGCGGCGACGCTGTCGCACCGCTACATCACCGACCGGTTCCTGCCCGACAAGGCGATCGACCTGATGGACGAAGCCGCCAGCCGCCTGCGGATGGAGGTGGATTCCAAGCCCGAGGAGTTGGACGCGCTGGACCGCCAGATCCTGCAAGGCCAGATCGAGGCCGAGGCACTGAAGAAAGAGGATGACGCGGCGTCGAAGGACCGGCTGGAAAAGCTGGAACGGGAACTTGCAGACCTGCAACAACGCTCGGCCGAGATGACGGCCAAGTGGCAGGCAGAACGTGACTCGCTGGAAAAGGCGCGGGATCTGAAGGAGCAACTGGAACGCGCACGGGCGGAGTTGGAACAGGCCAAACGGGACGGCGATTTCGCCCGCGCGGGGGAATTGCAATATGGCCGCATTCCCGGTCTGGAAAAGGCGTTGACCGAGGCAGAGGCGCGCGAAGGCGATGCCTTGGTGTCCGAGGCCGTGCGCCCCGAACAGATCGCCGAAGTGGTGGAACGCTGGACCGGCATCCCCACCACCAAGATGCTGGAAGGCGAGCGGGACAAGCTGCTGAAGATGGAGGAAGAGCTTGGCAAGCGGGTCATCGGCCAGCGTCAGGCCGTCGTGGCGGTGGCAAATGCCGTCCGCCGCGCGCGGGCGGGGCTGAATGATGAAAACCGGCCGCTGGGGTCTTTCCTGTTCCTTGGCCCCACGGGCGTGGGCAAGACCGAGTTGACCAAGGCGGTGGCGGAATACCTGTTCGACGATGAATCCGCGATGGTCCGCATCGACATGTCCGAATTCATGGAAAAGCACGCTGTCGCCCGTCTGATCGGCGCGCCTCCGGGCTATGTCGGCTATGATGAGGGCGGTGTGCTGACCGAAGCGGTGCGGCGTCGTCCTTATCAGGTCATCCTGTTCGACGAGGTGGAAAAGGCCCACCCGGATGTGTTCAACGTGCTGTTGCAGGTTCTGGATGACGGCATTCTGACCGATGGTCAGGGCCGGACTGTGGACTTCAAGCAGACGCTGATCGTGCTGACCAGCAACCTCGGCGCGCGAGCGCTGTCGGAACTGCCCGAAGGCGCGGATGTGGCGGCGGCGCGGGCCGAGGTGATGGAGGCGGTGCGCGGCCATTTCCGCCCCGAGTTCCTGAACCGTCTGGATGAGACGATCATCTTTGACCGTCTGGCGCGGGCCGATATGGGCGGGATCGTCGATATTCAGCTCAAGCGGCTGGAAAAGCGGTTGGTTGCGCGCAAGATCGCGCTGGAACTTGACCGTGACGCCAAGGCGTGGCTGGCAGAGGAAGGCTATGATCCGGTCTTTGGTGCGCGCCCGCTGAAGCGGGTGATCCAGCGCCATCTGCAAGATCCGCTGGCCGAGATGATCCTTGCGGGGGATGTCCTCGACGGCGCGACCGTCCATGTCAGCGCCGGGGCCGAAGGGTTGATCATCGGCGACCGGGTCAGCGCCTCTCGGCGGGTGCGTCCGGCTCAGGTCGTGGTGCATTGAGGCCGAAGGGGGCGGGGTGACCCGCCCTCGACCACATCTGGCGCTCAGAGCGGGTGGCAAGTTTTTCGCGGATCGAAAGGAACCTGTCGGGCGATTCGACGTTCATTCGCATCTTGGCAGTTCGTATACGGCGCGCCGGGGGTGAAAACCTAGGCATTGCCTAAAAAATAGGCGAAATTTGTTGCATATTGGCGTCACCGAAGCCTGATCCCACGGACAATTGACTGCGCACGGTCTTAGGTATTGTAGATGCAGACAAAAGTATGGGACGAAAGCCCGTGTGACACGAGTTCCGGCCTTGTAGCGCCGCCGGTCGGGGGTTTCGGCCCCGGATCGCCCGAACAGGGGGAAAGGGCAGGCGAAAGCCTGCCCTTTCTTGTTTTGGCGGATCAGCCCTCGGGCGGCAGGATCACGGCGTCGATCACATGGATCACGCCATTGGTCGCTTCGATGTTGGCGGTCGAAATCGCCGCGCCGTTGACCTTGGGCCCGCCTTCCAGCGTGATGGTCACTTCTGCCCCCTGAACAGTGGCGGCCTTCAGACCTTCGGACAGGTCGGTCGACATCACTTTGCCGGGCAGGACGTGGTAGGTCAGGATCGCGACCAGCTTGTCCTTGTTTTCTGGCTTGAGAAGATCTTCCACCGTGCCAGCGGGCAAGGCGGCAAAGGCGGCGTCGGTCGGTGCAAAGACGGTGAACGGGCCGGGACCCTTCAGCGTTTCCACCAGACCGGCGGCTTCAACGGCAGCCACCAGCGTGGTGAAACTTCCCGCGCCGACCGCCGTATCAACGATGTCCTTGGTGTGGCCGTCGGCAAAGGCCGGGGCGGCGAGCAGGGTCGATGCCGTCAGGGCGATGAACATTCTGCGCAACATAGGCGTCACTCCTTTGTCTGTGCCGGTATTGGCATCAGGGATAAGCACAACCAAAGGTCTTGGATCACACTGACATATCCGTGTGTCCGCCTTGCCGGAGCAGGCCCGCCGCCTAAGCCTTTGCCTCCGCGCATTTCAATCAAACTGGTCGTGACCAAGGGTGAACAGGCGTGATTGAAACTTTGTGCGCCACACAGGCGTATCGCTAACGTGAGCGGATGTGCGTTGCCTTTTGTGGCAGGGTCGTCACGCATGACTGAATATCACCGATTGACCAAGGAGAGTGCAAGATGCGCCGGAAGACAGACCTGACCTGGTCCGATGTGACGCCAAAATCGCTCTGGCTCAGCCGCCGTGGCCTGTTGGCCGGGGCGGGGGGCCTTGCGCTGGGAGCGGGTGCCTTGGCCGGGCCTGCCGCCGCGCGGATCGAGGCGGCGAAAAGCCCGCTGTCCACGGACGAGGCGCCCAACAGCTTTGAAGACATCACCACCTACAACAACTTTTATGAATTCGGCACCGACAAGGGCGATCCCGCTGCCAACGCCGCCGCGCTGACGACCGACCCTTGGGCGATCGAGATCGGCGGCATGGTGGACCGCCCCGGCACGTATGACCTTGCCGATGTGGTGAAGGGCCAACCGATCGAGGAACGCATCTACCGCTTCCGCTGCGTCGAGGCATGGTCGATGGTGGTGCCATGGATCGGATTTTCGCTGTCCGGTCTGCTGAACCGTGTGGGCGTGCAATCGGGCGCACGCTATGTGGCGTTCGAAACCCTTGTCCGCCCCGAAGAGATGCCGGGCCAGACCCGCCCCATCCTCGATTGGCCCTACCGCGAGGGGCTGCGTCTGGATGAGGCGATGCATCCGCTGACCATTCTTGCCACCGGTCTTTATGGTGAAGAGATGCCCAAGCAGAACGGCGCACCGATCCGCCTCGTGGTGCCGTGGAAATACGGGTTCAAGTCGATCAAGAGCATCGTCAAGATCAGTCTGGTCGCCGATCAGCCCCAGACGACGTGGAACATGCTGCAACCGTCCGAATACGGCTTCTATTCCAACGTGAACCCGCAAGTGGACCATCCGCGCTGGTCCCAGGCCAGTGAACGGCGCATCGGCGCGGGCATTTTCGCCGGACGGCAGGACACGCTGATGTTCAACGGCTATGCCGATCAGGTGGCCAGCCTCTATGCCGGTCAGGATCTGGCAAAGGATTTCTGACATGCAAGCGGTGAACCAGTTGTTGCGCCGGGTGCCGCCTTGGGCGGTGTATCTTGGGGGGGTGATGCCGTTCCTCTGGATCGTGTGGCTGACGGTGAATGGGGGGCTCGGTGTTGATCCGGTGAAAGAGATCGAACTGCGCCTCGGTCTTCTGTCACTGCAATTCCTTGTCGCGGGCCTCTGTGTCACGCCGTTGCGCTGGGCGGGGGTGAACCTGATCCGCTATCGCCGGGCCATCGGGCTGATGGCATTCTTCTATGTGACGATGCATCTGCTCACTTGGGCCGTGCTCGACATGGGGCTGCGGCTGGACCAGATCGCGTCCGATCTGGTGAAGCGCTGGTATATCATCATCGGGCTTGCGGGCTTCCTGATGCTGGTCCCCTTGGCCGTCACCTCGAACAACCTGTCGATCCGCCGTCTGGGGCCAAAGGCCTGGCAGCGTCTGCACCGTCTGACCTATGCGGCGATTCTGGCCGGTGCGGTGCATTACGTGATGATCGGGAAAGTCTGGCTGGTGGAGCCGTTGCTATATCTGTCGGCGGCCATTGTTCTGCTGGCCTTGCGGGTCTGGAAAGCCCGGCCCCGCGCCGCGGCCTTGGCCTGAGCCCGGGAGTGCCCCCCGAGTCTGTGGATAACTGCCGCACAGCGGAAACGGCGATGCGGCGCAGCAGAAAATCTGTGCCGCGCCGCAGCATCCCTAGTGTCCCATCTGCCCTCAACCCCAAGATTTTGCGTGTGAAATTGGCTTTGTCAAAAAAAAGCAATGAAGCTCACTTTTTCCTCTTGCGGCTTTTTGTTGGTTTGCCTAAACACCGCCTCACCGAAGCGGAACAGCGACGGTGACGGACGGAAGCGGGCGCGGAAGCGGTTTGTGACGTTCGGAAAATCTGGATGCAAGGCGGACAGAGTGCGCTAGGAGACTAGCGGTTCTGTGGTTTTTGTTCT